>JAVBKX010000026.1:0-122759 GCA_031553835.1 Bacteroidales bacterium | reverse complement strand
CCGTACGGAGCCAAATGTGTAACTGTTGGTAATGCTACCTCTTTGTACTCCGGCTAAACCGCCGATACCAGTTATGTCGGCGCTGCCCGATACCTGGGTAAAGGCATAACTTCCGCTTATGCTACAGCTTCCTGCTACCATATTTCCAACCAATCCGCCGCTGACATCAGTAGCAAAAACTTTTCCCTTTACATAACAATTAATGATGCTGCCTCCATTTTGCGATCCGGTCAGAATACCGGTATTGGCTTGTCCGGTTACTCCTGCCTGAGCTGTTTCTACTCCCAGGTTCCGGATGGTAGCGTTGGTTGTAAAACCAAAAAGACCGACATTATCTGTTGCATTCCGGTTGATCATCAATCCGGAAATGATGTGATTATTACCATCGAAATTGCCTTGGAATGTTCTGTTTGAGGCGTTGCCGATAGAAGTCCAGCCAACACCGCTGTTGTATGGCGCCACATTCAGGTTGAGATGAGTTGTTAATCGGAAAAATTGTCCGGAATAAGTGATTCCGTTGTTAACGTTTGTCGCTAATGTGGCTAAATCCGTTACATTATTGATCAGGTAAGGAGTTGCACTGGTTCCGTTGCCTGACCATTGGGCAAACATGCTTACATTGACATGACATAAAAGCATTAAACACGAAAACCGCAGATAGAGCGCCATTTTCTTTTTATGGATGAGCGTATTGATATTCATGGAGCAAGTTTTTATGTAATAGTTAATTATACCGTTTTCGATTAAAACAATCATAATCTTATTATGTTCAATACGATATGTGCCGTATTCCTGCTTTTTTTTCATAATAAAGGTTGATGATTATGAAACAAACATCTATTGATACGCCAAAGGCAATGACAAAGATCAATGGAATTTAGAAAAAGAAGCAGCGATTATTGCCGGATATTTGGATTTAACGCGTTAAAAATGACTATATTTGCGCTTTCTTAGCAAATGATAAATATACCATCAATATGAATTCTATATTAAAAACAGTGTTAGGCCATGCGGCTGCTATTTGTGTTTTCCTTGTTGTTGTTTTAATTTATTTTGCCCCAAGTGTTTTTGATGGTAAAGTATTGAAGCAAGGCGATACGGAAAAAGTAATCGGCATGGGAGAGGAGTTGAGCGAATACTATAAGTCGGAGCATCTTCGTTCTGCCTGGACAGGATCTATGTTTTCGGGAATGCCATCCTATCATATTTATGTGCATGGCAATCCGCCTAACTATCTCACCTATGTGGAAAAACCAGTGAAAGTAATTGATTATTATGGTGGTAGTATGGTACTTGCAGGATTAATCAGTTTTTATATTCTGATGTGTATCATGGGGGTGAATCGGTGGTTGGCCGTGGCCGGTTCGATTGCTTTTGCATTGGCTTCCTATAATTTCATTATTATTGTTGCGGGGCATGTTACAAAAGCGTATGTGATTGCTTATATGCCATTGACAGTTGCCGGATTGGTATTATTATTTAAGAAAAAATACGTGCCGGGTGCAGCTCTGTTGACATTGGCGATTGCCCTTTCCGTGATGAATAACCATTTGCAGATCACTTATTATTTAGCTTTGTTTTGTTTATTCTTTTATGCAGGATTTTTAGTTGCTCAATGCAGGAAAAAAGATTTTGGAGGATTGGGAAAAATAACGGCTGTCATTGTTGTTTGTATTTTACTGGCGGTGGTGCCTAATCTGGGTAATTTGTATGCCAACGCCGAATTGTCAAAAGAAACGACTCGCGGCGCTTCGGAATTGACCACCAATGCTGCCGGCAATGAGGTAGAAGCATCTTCGGGTTTGGACAAACAATATGCTTTTATGTGGAGTTATGGGGAAGAGGAACTGTTAACATTGCTTATTCCAAATGTGTATGGAGGGAGTTCTGTCGAAACATTGGATAACCATTCTGCTTTTTATAAAGCATGGAAATCGCTTGGCCAACAGGCCGGAAAAGATATACAGGCACCAACGTATTGGGGAGATCAGCCGTTTACTTCCGGACCGGTATATTTTGGTGCTTTGATTTGTTTTTTGTTTGTGCTGGGAATGTTTATAATTAAAAATCCCATTAAATGGTGGCTTGCCGGCGCTTCCTTGTTTTTTATCTTTTTATCTTTGGGAAGGAATATGGATTGGCTGAATGGATTTATGTTCAATTATTTACCGATGTACAGCAAATTCCGCACTCCTTCCATGGCCTTGGTCATTCCCGGAATGGTATTTCCTTTTGTTGGTATTTGGGGACTTAAAGAAATATTGACGCAGCGGGTCGAAGCAATTGCAGTACAAAAGTCATTGATTTGGTCTGCTTCCATTACCGGAGGTATTTGTTTGATTATTTGGTTGATTCCTGGACTCCTGCTGAATTTTGAGTCGCCGTTGGATGCCAAGTTCAGTCAATGGCCTCAACAGCTTTATGGCGCTTTATTACAAGATCGTCGGTCATTGGCATCGTCCGATGCATTGAGATCTCTGATATTCATTTTGTTAGGCGCATCTTTATTGTTTTATTTTCTGAAAACAGACAATAAAAAACAAGCGAATACTGTCGTGAGCGTCGGCGTGGTATTGTTGATCTTAATTGATTTGTGGACAGTGGATAAACGTTATTTGAATGACCATTCTTTTAGCAAAGAAAAAATTACTGCCGGGTATCAGGAAACGGTAGCCGATAAGGAAATATTGAAAGATAAAGATCCTTCGTATCGTGTGCTGAATCTTCAGAATACTTTTGAAGAAACCAATACTTCTTATTATCACAAATCAATTGGAGGTTATCATGCGGCTAAATTACGTCGTTATCAGGAACTGATTGATTTCCGTCTGACAAAAGAAATTAATGAAAATATTATCCAATCACTTCAACAAGCGACTACTGTGGAGGATATGATGGGTGGATTTGCCAAGTGCAATAGTCTGAATATGTTGAATGCCCGCTATATTGTGTATAGCCAGGATCAGGCGCCGATCCCCAATCCGTATGCGTTTGGAAATGCCTGGTTTGTCGATACTGTTCAAATTGTCAACAATGCCAATGAAGATATTGCTTTGCTTAATACGATTAATCCTTTGACTACGGCGGTAATTGACAAACGTTTTGCAGACTATGTGCAGGATCTGAAGATTGTTCCGGATTCTACAGCTCAGATTGTACTGGATTCCTATAAGCCGAATGAATTGGTCTATACCTCGAATGTTCAATCCGACCAATTGGCGATTTTTTCAGAAATTTATTACGAGCATGGATGGAAGGCCTATATCGATGGGCAGCCGGCACCGCATTTTCGTGCCGATTGGACGTTGAGGGGAATGGTTATTCCGGCAGGAAAGCATGAGATTGCCTTCAAATTTATTCCTGAAAAATATTACCGGGCGGTAAGCATAGCATCTATCGGTTCAGGAATTATTTTGCTGTTGCTTTTATTGGCAGTGGGATTGTCTATCAAGAATATGAAAAATAAAAAGTAAAATAAGACAAGCGAATTAGAACACAGATAACACAGAAAACGCGGAATTTCACGGATTTTATTATAATTCTTAGCTTAGAAAATAATAACTGTGAAATTCCGCGTTTTCTGTGTTATCTGTGTTCTAATAACTCTATTGTGAGTTCTATCAATTACTTCACATACCAGTTTTCCCGGTTTTGCAGTTTACTTCGTATCTCCGCCTTTTTTCCCGGATCTTTGAATTTGGAAGCCACTATGGCTGCCAGATAATCGTTGTCGTTCCGGCGGATGGCAATGCGCATCAAATCGTGGAAGCGGTTTCCTTCAAAAGCGGTTTCCAAAGCTAATTCTTCCTGAAGCAAATTTTCAACATACAATACAGAATCTTGTAAAGTAGGCTCTGGTTTGTCCACTTTAATGATGAAAAATGTGGTGTCTTTGTTCAATTGTCCCAGTCCGCGTGTTCTGACACCAATATTATTGTCAAACCGATTGTCGTTAAAATCCATGTAATGTGGCAACGAAGCGTCTTTTTCATGAGCAGGCACCAATCGGTTGTTGCCCAGAGTCGTCCGGTTCAATCCGTTTTTCAATACAGCCATAGCCAGATTAGGCTTTCCAATCCGGTTAACGGCTTCTGCATAGCGCAGGTAAAGCAATCCGGTACGATGAAGCAATACAAAATTTGGAGATGTTTCCGGTTGGTTATAATTCTCTGTTGAATACTGATGCTCGTTCAAATAATAATATTTGCTTACAAAGTAGTATTCATCGGTAGAAACTGCTCCTCTTGCATCATAATTCCCATTGTTAGAATACGAAAGGATCGAACCAACCTTCCTCAAATCTCCATAAGTGGTCAAAGCATGTAGTTCCAGGTTTTTTAAGTAATAATCATGAAAATACATGGCGGAATCGAAATTAACAATCGCTTTTTCAGACGGGATAAGAAAAGCCTCCCGGATCGAACTGCTATTTATTAATGTTCGGTCAAAAAATAAATCGTTCAGTTCATAATTCTGTTCATATTCGTTGGTAGAACGAAGGAAAGAAATCCATCCGGAACCTCTATAAAATATATTATACCAGTAATGATCAATGACGTTGGAAAAAGCCATATTTTCTCCGGTTCCTGCAACCACCCGTCTGCTTTGGAGTGATGCTGTCATTAGATAAGGGCCGGAATACATCAGATCCCGGTATGTGTTTGCAGCTTTTTCGTATTGTCCGGTCCATAAATACAAATCGCCTAACAGGCAAGGAATCGAAATGAAAGTATATGAACTCCACAAATCCGGGGTCTCTTTAAACGGTTCCAGGTCTTTTATCAATTTAGGAGCCAGTGCATCGAAGGTCAGAGACGGATAATCTTTGGTTGCATCCTGAATGCTTGTCAACGGATCTTCGAAATAGATGGCTTTTCCGTAATTGAGGACAATCTGCAAATAGGTCCATGCACGCGCCGCTTTTGCAGCAGCCATGGTTTTATACATTACTTTTTCACCTTGCGATATTATTGCTGTGTCAACATTGTGAATGACATAATTGCAATTGTTGATCACAGTATAATAACTCGACAGGTTATTGGTGTAAGGATTGTCTGCTGAATAAGTATCGAAGTTATGGATTTCCTTGAGGTATTTGCTGGCGTTTTCACCCGGTTCCAGCAATTCGCCCCGGAGTTCGCCCAGAATAACATAACTATTGGCTAATTTCTGCATTTGTGAAAAGATGCCGAACATGGAGTACAAACTGTCTGATTGCATGGTATTTTCCTTTTCCAAAACGATTTTGTCGGAGTCAACATCCAGCATATCCTGGCAGGCGCCGAATGACAATGACAACAAGAGTAATGATACTATGATTTGATTGAATTTATTCATATCTGTAATTTTTATTGTTTTCATAAACTGTCAGCGAATATTACAGGTCTATACGTATGCCGATAGTATAATTTCTGGTCAAAGGAAGCATTCCTGCATCAATTCCCTGATAGAATACTCCGTTTTGTACGGAAAATTCGGGGTCTCTTCCTAAGTAGTTGGTAATAGTAAACAAATTACCGGCAGCAGCCCACAGGTTGATTTCCCTGATGAAATCATTTTTTAACGGCAACCGGTAGGAGAGGGACAGGGTCTTCAACCGGATGTAAGAACCGTCTTCAATC
Source organism: Bacteroidales bacterium (assembly GCA_031553835.1). Lineage (GTDB taxonomy): Bacteria > Bacteroidota > Bacteroidia > Bacteroidales > Azobacteroidaceae > JAVBKX01. The sequence continues at coordinate 117,138 of JAVBKX010000026.1, read as the reverse complement.
CAACGGTCTGAAAAACGGGCATTACCCATCGGATCTCCGTAAATCGCTTTGGGTTGATCGGTTTGTTGACCTTCGGCTACCCAGCGATTGGTCATGGCAACTGTTTGGTTGATAAAATTGTCGCCCGATTCCAGCATCCTCCTGTAGTAATTGTACACATCGTTTCCATAGGAATAAGAAAACAAGGCGCTCAATGTGAATCGGTCAAACATCCATTTGCTGTAGATGGATCCATACAAATCGGGATTGGGATCGCCAATCACTTGTTTGTCGTTATCATCAATGATTTTATCGTTGTGATAATCTTCAAACAGGATGTCTCCTGCTCCGAAGTATGTATCTTCGCCGGTCAGTGTCGGTATTTTCAGGCGAGCATCGTTAGCAGCTTGTGTGGTAGAGAGTACTCCATTGGTTTTGTATCCGTAGAAAAGGCCAGCCGGTTGTCCTACCTGGGTAATTACTTCTCCTCCATATACTTCAGTCAGGAAAGAACTTTCTCCTTCGAGTAGTGAAGTCACCTTGTTTTTATAATGTCCGATGCTGAATCCCAATTCCCATTTGAAATTTTTCTCGTTCAGGAGTTTGGAGTTAACAGAGAGTTCGTATCCGTTATTTTCCATAGAGCCTCCGTTGAGCCAATATACGCCGGGGCCTAATAGCTCCGGCAGATTGTCTTGCATCAGCAAATTATCTGTTTTGCTTTTGAATACATCGAAAGAGAAAAAAAGCCTGTCTTTGAATAATCCTAAATCAATTCCGGCGTTCATCCGTTTGGTTTCTTCCCATTGGATTTTTTCGTTTTCATAATTGGCCAGTACTAATCCATTGGCTCTTCCGGTAAAATGAACGGATGACAGGTAGGCCAGCGATGCATAATCGGGAATGGCGTCATTTCCGGTAATTCCATAACCGGCACGGATTTTTCCAAAAGTAATGACGGGTACTGCACTCATGAATTTTTCTGAAGAAAACAACCAGGCTGCATTGACTGACGGGAATACTCCCCAGCTGTGATCGAACATGTGAAGACCGCCTTCGACATTGTTCCCAAAGCGGGAAGAGGCGTCCAGCGCCACAGAAGCCGATACGAAGTATTTTTTCCGGTAGTTATACTCTACATTAGCATAGTCCGATAAATATTTGGACAGGTTGTTCAATCCGTTTACACTCAAGTATTTGTATCCTCCGGTAATCATGGTGTTGGTATTGGAGCCGGAATTGTGTTCTTCAATATAATCGGATTCGAAATAATTGTGAATGTAGCGTACCCCAAGCATGGCTTTCAGACTGTGTTCGCCAAACATTTTTTCATAAGAGAGGCGGGTATCATCATAGAGCATGGTATTTCTGAATGCCTGACCTTTCAATTGATTGTATGAATACTTGTCTTTTCCGATCATTCTGACGGGTGTATAGTCCATGGGAGAGAAATATGCTTCATCCGCTTTTTCCAGATTGTAATCAAATTGTGTACTTAAAACCAAACCCGGCATGATGGTCAGTTGGGGAGCTACTGTCATGTTGAAGCGGTATTTTGTGGATTTGTTTTTTGACCAGTCAACAATTCCGGTGGGATTACCTGTTCCGAAAATGTCGGAAACGGACAATTTTTTGGATTGTTCCCCGCTATTGGTATATGCATATTTACTTATAAACGGAGCTTTGGCAAGGCTTACCCAAGTGGGAGACGAATAGTCGATGCCATCGTCCAACAAAGATCTTTCTGTTCTTGAAAACGCGATATTTACTCCCATGGTCAGTATTTTTGCCAGTTTGGCATCTACGTTGAAGCGAGAATTCAGGCGTTGCATATCTGTCGTTTTTACAATGCCTTCGCTGGAGGTATAACCTACTGAAAAATAATACATGGCGCGTTCGTCGCCTCCATTTACGTTGATCAGGTAATTTCCGGTGTTTCCGGTTTGATATACTTCATCGGCCCAATCAGTCTGGTCATAATACATTCTATTGCCGGGGTCAGCCGGATCTCCCAGGAATGCTTTTGGCATATAGGCGCCATCATTCGGGTAGGTTTTGAGCAATTCGGAAGCATAGATCCTGAATTGTTCCCCATTCATCATGGGTGTTGTTTTCGGAGATTCGGTGAATCCGTAAAACATATTCAGGGCGATTTTGGTGACCATCGAAGTTGCCCTTTTCGTATTGATCAGAATGACGCCGTTTGCAGCTTTGACGCCGTAAATGGAAGTTCCGTCTTTCAAAACAGTAATACTTTCTATATCGTTTACGTCGATATTTTCAAGCGGATTGTAATAGTGCCCTTTGTGAATGGATTCGACTTCGAATGCATTGTTCCAAATGATTCCGTCAATAACAAACAGTGGTTGGGCATTGGAATTCAGGGAATTGATTCCTCTGATAAAAACGGAATTTCCGATTCCGGCCACTCCCGAACGGGTGATCGACCGGACGTCTCCTCCCAACGCCGATTGAATAACTCCGTCGGCAGTAATGTCGGTGATATTATTGATTTGTTCTTTGCTTTTGGCGGAAACGGCAAGTGAAGACTGATCGGTTTTTTCTCCCGCGGGAGTCAACATTTCTTTAAAATAATTGCTGAATCCTACAGGATAGAGCTCGATAATCACCTGTTCTTTTCCACGTATGGCAACTTCCATATTGTTGTAGTCGTAGGCGTTCACATGCAATACTTCATCTCCCGGCTGTATTTTGATTTGAAATTGTCCGTTTTCATCGCTAATTGCCGATGCTTTGTTCGGGATGGCTATTTGCGCTGACGGAATTGGGTTCTTGGTATGAGCATCGCGTACCGTACCTGTAATCACTTGTCCTTTTTCCTGCTCCGGAGCCGCTTCGTTTTGCGCTTTTATTCCGGAGGAAAACAGGAAGCAACATGCAAGAATTGAAGCCATGCATTTGAGCTGAAGGCAGAGCTTATTCATATTGTATTTTTTTGTATTTTTCATTATGTCAAAATTTATCTTTTTAATAGATAATATTATTCAATCACGGGTTCCAGAATGATACAGTCAAGTCCTATATGCCTGCTGTACTTCCCTTGTCTTTCATCGGTGGTACTTGCTGCATTCTCAATTTTCAGGAAAACGTGGATTTCTTTTTTCATCGCCTCTAATGTAGATGATTCGACGAGGTCGCAATAAGAAAATTCAAAATTTTCGGCAACAAGCAACTTGGTCACCTGATCGGGTGTTGTTGTATTGCTCACCGGTATTAATTTTTGATCTTTTTTGATTTTCCCATCGGCTCCTATATAACTCAAGTAAAAATTAGCCAGGAATGGACGTAAATCGGTCGGGTCGATGGCTGAGGTCGGAACAAATACACAATAAATATTGTATTTTATTCCTGCTAATGTATTCGGGATCGGGAATGTAGCCGAAATCCTGGATAAGGCGCCAGTTGCCAGGCTCTCCATCCGCACATACAAATTTTTAGAAGTTTTGACATTGGTCCCGATGCTTGAATATGATTCCAATGTGCAGTTGGAGTATTCCCGGAGGGAATAAGTATTGCTTTCGGCTTCTACCCGAATTTCCGGGAACCAGAAGTCTTCGGGTTTGTTGAGTAATTTGTTGGTGATATAACTGATGCCGTTACTCATTTCAACCGAAGTAGCGCCTTCAAACAAATAACCCGGATTTTTGACCACTTTGTAGTAGCCGCTTTCACGAAGGCAGGATGTGATCGAATCCCGGTCGGCCGGATCGGTTATCATTCCTCTGTAAAGGAAATTCTTTGAAACCGCCCATTTGGTTCGTGAAACTTGTAATGCAGCTCCATCTACCTCTTTTTCTTCAACGGTTTTATTTAATGATTTGTAATGTGGAAATAGCTGTTGATAAGCCTCGTTCCATGCTTCATTGGTTGGCAGAATGGCTGTGTACATATTCTGTTCACGGTCTATAGCTCCCAAATTGTCTAATATCCAGTTTTGTTCTGTGAAGACAGAATCGATAAAAATATTGTCTTTGTCATAACTGGCAGCTCTGTCAAATGCTAACTCCGACAAAGAATTGGCATAGTTTCTTATTGAGTCGATTCCGGGATATACCTGGATGAATTCCCATATATTGTACTGATACGGGCAATAATTTTCCAAAATATGTACGATCCCGTTTTTTGTAATGATGTTGGGGGTAGAGATTGTTTTATCCCCGAAAGTATAACCTGTTTTTCCTTCAAAACGGATATATTTTTTATTATACATCAGGAGTTTTATAACTGTTGTATCCGTTAGTAACTCGGATGTGGTATAAGGATAATTAGCAATATGGTTGCCGACTATTTTTTTCAGCATGTCCATATCGTTCATATTTATATTTTCCAAAGCCTGGTTGGTCGGGGCAAAAACCGTATAAGACCGCGATAACTTGAGCGTGTCGTCATACCCAGTTAGTTCGAGTATTTTTGTAAAAGTACTCAGATTTTCGTTTGACTTCAGGTAGTCTGTCATCTCCAGGTTGTTTGTTTCACTTTCTTTATAATGATCGTCCCATTCGTCGTTGCATGCCACAGGTAGTAAACAGTATGCAAACAGGAGTAAAATCAATGAATTTCTATATTTTTCCATAACATTGTTGTTTATATGATCCATTTCCGATACACATGCAGTTACCGTTGAGAAGAACTGTGTTCCTCATAAAATGGATTTTGTTTAAGATTCTTATTCGCTTCCAATTCGCCTTTGGCAATGGGCATATACAGGGCATCCATTGAAGCCAGACCGATCGATGCCGATTCGTCCATCTTTTCCGTTATGTATTGGTTGACAGACAGTACTGAATTTTCCCGACGGGCTAATCTCGCCAAATCAAACCAACGTTTCCCTTCAAACAGGAGCTCGCGTTGGCGTTCACGTAATACCAACTTTTCCATATCTTTTTTTGTAGGATAGTTTGATATCACAAGAAGAGTTGATTTGGGGTTGGAGCGCCGGTAAACAGTATTGACCAGCTCGAGTGCTACAGCATAGTTTGCTTCCTCGTTTTCATTGAGTTGTACCAATGCTTCGGCTTTCATCAGCATGATGTCGGATAAACGGTACACAATCCAGTTGGGAGTATTCATCCGGTAGGAGTAACTTAAATTTTGAGTGATGGTATTTTCGATAACATTGGCGCCCGGATATTTGAAAATGGAAAATATATAGCCATTAAAATTGGCATAAGAATATCTTGCCCTTACATCATCGACGCCTTCATAGGTCTGATCGGGTAGTTTGTAGTTGAAAGGGCTGTGAGAACCGGTATAAGTCGTTGTCGCCATTTTAGTATAAGCTAAAGCGGATGGAAATGAGAGCAATCCGGTGATTTCGCCCGCTTTGCCATACAATTCCTGTACGATACCATTGATCATGTCCTTGTCACTGAATTGCAATTCAAAGATGCTTTCGGAAGAGTTTCCCCTGTAAAAAATCTGGGAATATGCCAACTCCGAATCTGCAACTAATTTCAGGTCGGAAGATGCTATCACCAGATTGCAATTTTCGATGCATTTGGCGTAATCGCCCTTCCAAAGGTAAATATCGGCCAACAGCGACAGCATGGAATTCCTGGTGATCCGGCCTTTGTTGTAAGTCGCATTTCCATATCCTGCCCGAATGTTGTTGTTTTTTTTGATAAGTTCCAAATCGTTAATGAGCAGATCCAATAATTCGGCTTCAGAATTTTTGGCCGGGGAATAATTCTGGGAGTCGTCAATACTGGCTTTGTCCACATAAGGAACATCACGAAATGCCCTTACCAGGTAAAAATAGGCCAGCGCCCGTAAGGTTATTACCTCGCCTTCGAGCAGTTCCAATTCCTTGGATGTGAAATTTTCATCCTGTTCCACTACTTGCGGAGCATAATGCAACAAGGTATTGCAGATGTTGATAACGGTATAAAAGGGAGACCAGCTGGCATAGGCATTGTCGGATTTCAGATTTCCTATTAATATTTTATACATATCGTGACCGCCCGGGAATGCTCTTCCCACCACCATATTGTCTGATCGTAATTCTCCCCATACAATCATCCGTTCGATACAACCTGGTTCCGTCATGCTCCTGTAGCATGAGGCAAGCACAGATTCCACATCGGCTTTTGTATCCCAGAAATCATCCAACACAATATCATTTTCCGGTTTCATGGTCAACCAGTCGTCGCATCCTGTCATGCCTGTAACCAGTAGTATTGATAATGCTATTTTTGCTAATTGTTTTTTCATTTTTCAAATGTTTTAAAATCCTACCGAAATTCCTAATGTAAAATCTTTGGTACGCGGAGTACTGTTCCGGTCGTAACTCAATCCTTTGTTTTCCAATGTGCCGTAACCAATTTCGGGATCTACTCCTTTATATTTACTCCAGATGTATAAATTGTTAAATGTCAGGTAAAATGACAGTTTATTAAGTCCGTATTTCGACACGGTGGAACTGGGAACAGCGTAATTGAAAGTCAGGTATTTGAACCGCAGGAAAGAACCATCTTCCACATAGCGGTCGCTTCCCAGCCAGTTGTATCCGTAATTATACAAGGCCCGCGGCATATTGGTTTCATCGCCGTCTTTTCTCCAGCGCCAGTTGACTGCTGTACTCTGGTTGTTGTCGTAGTACATGTTTTCCGCATCCATGCGGGCGGTATTTACTATTTTGTTTCCGTACCGGAAGTTGAAAAACAATTTGCAGGAGAAATTTTTGTACCGGAAAGTAGGTCCGAATCCTCCATTCAATTTTGGATTACAATTGCCTAAGTAAACAATATCCAGTTCATCAATGATACCATCATTATTGATGTCTTCATAGATGGCATCTCCACCTCTGAATTGATGGCGGACGTCTTGATCGTTGTAATGAAAATAGATTGGCTTGGGTTTTCCGTTCTGGTCGAGGATCACATTTCCGGAAGCGTCGGTAGCAAAAGGAGCCAGCGGCTTATTGGTTTGTGTATCGTAGATCGTTCCGGCTTCCCGCATGGCGGTTTCATATTTATCATATTTATAAGTTCCTTTATACCGGAAACCATAAATAGAACCAAATGAGTTACCTTCCTGTATCCGGGTTATATAAGAACCGTTTTGATAATTGTAGTCGGAGTTATATACATCCAGCAGGGTTTGATCCAATTTGTCTATTTTATTGATGTTATTCGCCAGATTCAAGGTAAAGTCCATACTAAAATCTTTAACTTTCACAAACCGGTTTGCCTGAAGATTGATTTCCCAACCCTCATTATCCATGGTTCCCCCGTTAATGTACGACAGGCTGGGGAATCCGGAAACAGATGAAATTCTTACATCTTTGAATAATAAATCTTCTACATGTTTGGTGTAATAGTTGAATTCGAGATAATATGCATCGTCAAACAGTCCGATTTCCGCACCGTAGTTATACTGCGTATTTTTTTCCCATTTCAGGTCATTGAGCCGTAGCGAATTGGGTTTTACTGCCGGCATATCCATATAACTTCCATAGGTTGAATAGCGGCTGAAATGCAGGTATTCTCTGTCAGGAGAGTTTCCGCTGATACCCCAGGACGGACGTAGCGCCAACATGCTCAGCCATTTTTTTGTCGGTTCCATGAATTCTTCATCGGAGATGATCCATTTCAGAGAAAGCCCCGGGAAGTTTCCCCAGCGATTGTCCGGCCCAAACCGGGTACTACCTTCAGTCCGGATGGTTCCGTCGATAATATATCTTCCTTTGTAGGCATAGTGCGCCCGTGTCATAAATGCTACGTTTCTCCAGGAAGACCGTTCAACTTTGGCTCCTTCCAGAAAACCAAAATTGGAGGCATCGATGGCCTGGCCCGAAGGTAATCCGTAAGTGGCGATTCCTTGTTTGGTGCCGTTTCCCATGGTGAATTGCACTGCTTCGTACAAAGTCATGGAATGATCTTTGTTGCTGAATTTAGGCATCCATAGGAGACTGTTTTCGTTGAAGATATTCAACCGTTCGTCATCGACATCTTCCGCTCTGTTGACACTTCCATTGTCCCAGTACAGGTTAGAAACAGAACTGGGGAGAAACCGGGTGGTTTTGTCGTTGTTCGTATCAAAAGAAACATTAAAATTTAACCGAAGCATTTGGTCATTCGGATCCAATAAATCATATCTTAATGCAAAAACCGGAAGAATACGGGTCGATTGCAGGCGGTTGGTTGCCTGCATTGCCATGGCTACCGGATTTCTCAGATACTTTTGGCTGTCGTTGAGGGTGGAATTCCTGGGAATATTGTAGAATTCGTTGGTATTATTCCCTGATTGATCCTGCTTATATACACTTACGTTGGGCATTTTGATGTATGCGATTCCCAGCGAATTAATCCATGTATTTGCCCTGATCTCATAATCGTAATTTCTGTCATTATCGGAATAGGTAAATGAAAATTCCGATGTAAACCGAATCCGATCGGATACTGCATATTCAAATTGAGCGCGTGAGGAAAAGCGTTGGAACTCCTGTCCGATAATGGTTCCGTCTTGTTGCAGATAACCTCCGGAAACCCTGTATATCGCCCTGTCTCCTCCTCCGGAAACAGTGAGGTAGTGGTCGTGAATATGCCCTGTTTGGGTTACTTCACTCACCCAATCGGTATTATTATTGAAATTTTCGTAATCGGGATAGTTTTGGTCGTAGTTGTATTCCGGTTTATTATTTGCGTTGTCGTCCTGCCTCGGATTGAGGTAAGCTTCTTTGATATACATGGTATAATCGTCACCGGTAAGCATTTTTCTACCGGCCGGTTGTTTGGTATGAGTGTAGCGATAGCTGTATTCTACCTTTGTTTTTCCGGTAGCTCCTTTTTTAGTGGTAATCATGATGACTCCGTTAGCGCCCTTGGATCCCCAGATAGCCGACGCCGCCGCGTCTTTCAAAACCGAGATTTCTAAAATGTCATCCGGATTGATACTCAACATGTTGGCATATTGTTCCGAGTTGGAGCTGGCAAAGTCGAAACTTTTATCAATTTCAATGGAATAAGGTATGCCGTTCAGTACAATCAAAGGTTCGTTGTCTCCATTGATGGAGCTGACTCCGCGGATACGCATGGATGTGGCGCTTCCCGGGTCGGAAGAGTTGGCAACAATGTCCAAACCGGCAATCCGTCCCTGAAGGGCATCGTCAATAGAAGTCACCTGTAATCCTTCGAATTCTTTGGCGCTGATGGTCTGAATCGCAGTACCCACTTCGCGGGTAGGAATTACATAGCCTCCCTGTGAACTTTTACGGGTGGCAGTGATGCTTACTTCATTGATTACGGTGGCATCATCCTGCATCGTAATATTAATTACTGTCCGGTCGCCTATTTTGACTTCCTTTTTTTTAAGTCCTATGTAGCTGAATGATAATTTATTATTGATGTTATTTACTCTGATCACATAGTTTCCGTCAATGTCTGTGACTGTTCCATTTACTACGCGATTAGTTGCATCGATTTCAGAAACGCTGACACCGATAAGAGCATCTTTGCTAAGTTCTTCTGTTACTTTCCCCTGTACTACAATTGTCCCGCTTTTATTTTGAGCGATTCCGCAATAGGGCAGGCATATTAAAGCGACAAGGCATAATGTTATAATCGAATATTTCATACGATAATTATTTGTTTTTTAAGGTCATGTAGAACTGGTATATTTACTAACCAGGAAATAATACCTGTTCCGTATTTTTTTAATCAAAAGTCAGTATGTTGTCAATCAGGTGGATCACAGCCGACGACGAGCTTGTAATGGTCGAATTGGAAAATGCTCCGGCGTTAGTCGCTCCTGTGCCATCCACATTTTTATATTTGGAAGGCAGGTCGGAGAAGACATAATCTTTAGCAATGATGTTGTAACAACCTGGTTTTAACTTCACACGAGCGGTTTTTTGATTTTCTGTTGTTATTTCAATGGTTGGCCCTTCACTTGAAGATACATTTTTTACCCCCAATTTGTAATACTTATTGTTGGTTGTTTTAAAGTGAGAATCAAATGTATCGGTTGGTAGTTTCAATGTGGAGGACTGGAGGATGTCGTTGATATCTTGTCCTACAAATATGGCTCTGTCCTGGAAGTGATACCTCAGGAAACGTACCAGCTTCAGCGTTTCGGCTTTATGTTCGCTTCCCGTCAGGCGGTTAATTTCTTCCCATGTTTTTATTTTTCCCGTTTGAATGGCTGCCTGGATCGCTTCGTTAGTCGGCACATATACGGTATAGTTATAAGCATTGAAGAAAGTAACTACTTTGTCGATTCCTTTTATAGAAAATATCGGAGGAATTTCGTCTTTATACTCACTCGGAACTCCGTCCAGCAGTTCCAGAAAATCCGAAAAATCACTATTTTCCACATTCGCCAATATAGAGTAAACCGATTTGAATGTCGATTGGATCGGGGCATTCAACAGATAGGTGTTTCCATTTTCCTGAGGATATTTTTTGATTACATCTATGGTCGTGTTGTTTTCCAGATTATATCCTCCTTGTATTTGGGTGCCACTTCCGGAAACTTTGAAAATATCGTTTGCTTTTGTAACATAATACCCGTCGCCTTTGATGTCGCCTACAACTATATGGCTGTCCAACAATTTCCAAAGACGGTCTTGCAGAAACGCTTCATTGGTAATAACATTGACCGAATCGCCGACTTCTCCGGTAGCTTTTGAGTAGGTATATACTGTGGCATTCACAGCCGAAGTCTTGTCATTGATCCAGTATTTCAATACTCCCTGAGTTCCCAATTGACCGTATGCTACAGGATCAATATAATGGTGGAGGTATTCGTCGGTCGGAATGAATAACCCGTATTTCACCACCAGGGAGTTCAGGTATAGTTTATAGAATGCAAATGTAGCACCCCCCTGAGAAATAGTCCGGGAAATAGCCCAGTTCATAATTTTGGTATCTTCACTGAGAAGCACGGGGCCATACACCGAAATAAAGTCCACAGGGGTATATACTTTATTGGTGACATAGACTTCGCCGTTGACGGCCGTGTAATTTTGTTGTTTCAGTATATTTTCGGTAGTAACCGGCAATTGGTAGTTTTCTTCATCCACCATTTTGCTGAAGCGGCTGGGCACAGATTCGACCAAAGACGCCCGCATGTGTCTTCTCAGAAAAGAAATGGCTACATCTTCGGGGAGTGCATCCCATTCTCCGTATCGTTGTTTTAATAATACTCCGGTAGGGTCGGCGTTGAAATAGGCCGACATGACTTCATCGGTTGGGACAAACATGGCTGCCATATCCGGATAGATGGATGCTATCCCATAGGCATTCCATCCGGGATTGAACGGCAATCGATACGGTGCATTTTTTCCATCGGGTTTTATGCTGGTTCCACCTCTGTTGGCATAGTATCTTTTTGTAAAGACAGAATCCTGAAATTCGGGATGCAGCGCTCTGTAGGTGCGAGTTACATCGTCATTGTAATAAGGAGCGCTGAATCGATCCAGCAGTTTAGAGAAAATTTTTGTATTCGGATTGGTTGCAATGTATTCGGCCATATTTACCGGAGGAATCACCAAGCCTTCCAATATATGGATGTATCCGTTTTTACATACAATATCCCGTTGAATCACTTTTTTGTTGAAGACATGGAAATCATTATAAGATCTTGTTTTTCCACCACTTAAAAATGAAAAATCTTCAGCTGTAATCTGGAATTTATCAATAAATTGTTGGGAAAAAAACACCATGGGAATATCAGAATTATCTTTGAGCAGGTAGATTCCCTTTTCTTTGTGCCTGTTCCAGTAGGGGCCTTCAGGGATTTGATTTCCACCTCCATGAAACAATGAATCAAGCGGATCGAGTGCTGTGATGCGTCGCATAGCTTCTCCCTCATAATAAACGGTTCCACTGTAATAATTCGACAACCGTTCTATTAAGTATGCGTTATTGATCATTGAATATTTGAAAAGCAATTTTTTCTGAGCCTGCGTGAGTTGCTCGTAATTTTTCACTCCCCAGGGATTTTCCTTAAAAAATTCGAGGAAAGCACTGTCTTTTACTGCAAACAATGTTTTGCTACCTGTCAATTGCAGCACTTCTTTGTATTCTAAATCATCGATTAGTTTCAGGTAAAATGTAAAATTCCCATCATGGTCGAGGTAATCATAGATACTGCCACCCAACCATACGGGTTCCTCCACATACGGATCATTTTCTTTGTCCATACAGGATGTGGCCAGCATCAGACCGAACAGCAATCCGGCGCAATATATTAACCCGGGGCAAGAGCGTGTGGGCCGGAAAAAAGAGTTCTTTCTCTTTTTTAATTCCGAAAAATAATTTTTATTTTCCATAATCAATAAATGTCTTCAAATTCAATTACACTGGTAGGAACGAATTCTATATAATCGAGCATGAATTGTCCACTACTCAATCCTTTTGCACTAATGATATGAGTAGTATCTCCCTTGAACTCATAAATGCCTAATATTTTACGTAATGCTCTGGCGGATGTCCTGCCGTTGCCTTCCTCCGAATGATTGGTGAAGCATGCGGGGCCTTTCATATATCCCTGGTTACGCATCATTTTGTCGTTTTCAAAACCTTGCGGGTCTGTGGGGTCGGTACTGGGCTTCTTCCATCCGATGGATACATCGTTGCCATCATAATTTAAATTGACGGGAACCCCTGCCGGCAGGTTATCAAAATAGAACTGGCAAACGCCCCGTGCATAATTAGTCAGATAACCGATTCTTACTTCATATACTCCTTTGGGAACAGGAGGTGTGACAATTTTAAAATCGTAAGGATTACTACCGGAGACGTCCATGAAAATTTCATCGCCCTGATAGTTCATTAATGAGCTGTTGGCTTGTACATAGCCCAATGTGGTTCGTTCCGACGATTCTACTCTTTCTAAATAACCTCTCGGGAACCAAATGTGTGGACAAGGTTTGGGGTTCTCATTGAGGTATCCCCTAAAATTATTGTTAGTCAGTTCAGGAAAAAGACTGGCTGTGTCGAAGCGTAACCGCTTGCCGGCATGTTCTTCATACACATCTTCGTCATATACCAACATATCGTCGATTTCATGATACACGCCATTGGAAGCATCATTGTCGTAATTGGCTGTAACATGGATGGTTTTCCAGTTTTTTGAGATAAAATTGATTAAGTTAGTTTGTCCGGTAGCCCTGTCTTTTTTTATTTCGATCAATGAATTGGGGCAGTATGGTTCCAGGTATTCATACATATTGCATGTTTTGATCTGGTTGTAGTTGTCATACGCATCAATCAATTTGTTCAAACTCATTTCTTTGTTTATGAGGTGATACGCGATAAACCGGTTCAGACTGTTTTTCCGGTTGGTAATATCTGTGATTCCGGCATCTTCCGGATATATTTTGTCATAGATTTCAGCAGCATATTTTTGCATGCTTGCCAGGTCGGTGATTCCGGCTTTTTCGTTCATGGTTTCATTGCTTTCCATGAATACGGTATATCCGTATTTTTTACTCAAGGGTATCTCATCCCATCGCCAGTTAGGATCTCGTTTTACAATCAGACTTGTATATAGGTTGGGATCATAGGTTTTGTCAACGTCGCGCATCAATGAATCGCTCAATCCTGTGGCAACCAGCGCCTGGTAGAAGAGTGAAAATTTTTCATCGCTCGAAATTACTTCTACAATTCCGAAGCGGGTTGGGTCGATTACGCTTGCTATTTTGTGGATAACTCCATTGTGTACTTCAACATCTTTTTCATATAGCAAAGAGGTATTATTGACATATATCTTATTGTCGTTGTAGGAAATCGAGACATAGCGGTCTCCCATGGTTTGTTGTCTGAGTCGTCCGTCTATAAAGCTGGTACTGAGCACAACATTTCCGTTGATCAGGTGATCGTAGGCTATTGTTTTGAATTCGTCGGCAGAAAAATCATCAAGCGACGTTTTTCCTTTTTTTTCATAATAGGCTTTCATTGCCTGGTTGTCGGGAGCAAAGCAGGTAAATTCTCCGTATGCTTTCAGAAGCCCGTCCACATGTGCGCGTTGCAACAGAGCAGCAAATTCTGATAAATTTTCGTCTTCTTCAAGGTATTGTCCCATTGTTTGCTCGGTGAAGGTGTATATGTTATCTACAACATCTTCATCCCGGCATGAGGGAAGACTCAATAATAACGCGGAAAGCAGCACAACCACGAGTGTTCTTATTTGTCTAATCATATACATTTTAGTTGAATTTAAGGGTGATAAATGAATAGATTGATGTGTACAATTTGTAACAAAAAGAGTAGGAGAGGGCTATGTTTTTTAGCCCTCTCGCTGCTCTACTTCAAGAAGATGGTTATTTAACCAGCACTTTTATAGCAAAATTGTTAATTTTTACAATATAGATTCCCGGATTCAACATAGTAGATTGGTTGCCGATGATGGTACCACGGCGTCCGGAGATGTCGTACAGTTCAATCTTTTCATTTCCGGACAAGCCTTCAATAACGATTTGCTTGTCAGAGATGTAAAGCGAATAAGGACATTCTGCCTGAGTTTTCGGAACGCGAATACCGGAGATAGAAGTGGCGTTGTTGAGTTTTTCTAACGTTTCGGCCACTTTCATGTCACCAAGGAAATCTTCGTCATACAATACTTTACCGTACATTCTGAAATCATAGATCCATGCATGGCTCAAGTTGATATCATTAGGCCAGTTGGGACGACCAAGCCAGTTGTAGAATGTACCGGCATATCCCGGATGGCGGAGAGATGATAACGGAAGCATGGTTTGTTCTGCTATCTGGAAAGGTTCCCCATTCATGTATAGTATTCCAACAGAATCTTCCTGGGTATAGGCAATATGTATCCATTCACCTTGTGGTATTGGAGTCTTGTAAAATCCGTATATAGTAGTACTTCTCGTTGCAGAATTGTCAAATTTTCTGGTTTCCACCCTTTGATCTCTTACAGTACATACTGCATAACCTTTGATTGGAGAATCCGGAGTTGTAGTATTGGAGAAACACCATAAGAAGTTTCCATTATCGTATAATCTGTGATTAGCTGTATCTACGCGAACGTATGCAGACATCGTGTAATCTCCGGTATTGTATAACACTTGACCGATTTCGCGTCCCATGTCAAAATAACCTGTTCCGCCGTTGCCCAAATCCAATACATCTACACTGGTTTCATCTTGCATTATCAATGTCCGGATTTTGGCTTCATTTTCCAACGTTCCTTTGAAATGTTTTTCTGCCTGGTCGGTAACGATTTTACCATTCACTTCACTGAAATCGTATTTTACTAGTAGATCATTTTGGAATGGGGTGCCGTTAGTTTTGACAGTAGCAGTAAAATCTTTGGATAAAATTTTCCCATTTTTCATCAACTGTGCAGTCAGG
Organism: Bacteroidales bacterium; assembly: GCA_031553835.1. Classification (GTDB taxonomy): domain Bacteria; phylum Bacteroidota; class Bacteroidia; order Bacteroidales; family Azobacteroidaceae; genus JAVBKX01. Next base: position 101,824 of record JAVBKX010000026.1, on the reverse strand, counting down.
ATAATGTCAACATCAGCCAGGATAGGTCTGTGGTTGAATTTTCCGTCATTTCCGATAATGTAGTCATCAGAAGATTTCCAACTAATCTTTACATTATTGCATCCTGCTACTGCACTTGGTAATGTAATATCACCGCTAACGTTAGATAAATTGCTCAGGGTCAATGTTTGATGAGCAGTCGTCAATTCATTGTCAGCTACATCGGGATTTTCTGCGTAGGCTGTATTCAAAGCGTCTAACGTAGCTGTAATTTCCAATACATCTTCTAAGTCGTCTGCCGACAATTCAATACTATACAACCGGAAGTCATACACCAACGTTTTTCTTAAATAGCTGTCGGGGGCGTAACATGCGCGTCCAATCCAGTTGTAAGGAGTTCCATCCAATTCGGGGCGTGCAATTCCGGCAGGGAATAAGGTTATATTTGTATTTTGCGCCACTTGTTGTCCGTCAATATAGACTGTTCCTGTATTGCCGTCCTGTACAAAAAACATGTGATGCCAAGTGCCTGTATATGGCGGATTGTTATTGAAATGCGCGCCATTATCCACTGCTTGTTCTCCATCCCAACGAGTTTTAGTAATAGCTACCCGGCAGTTACGCGGACGTAAAAATAAGTAACCAATTTCATCGGGTTTAAGAATATCTTCTGTATTTGCAAATGTGATCAGGAAATTACCATTAGCATCAATACTGGGAGCTGTATCGTCAATGCGGAAATATGCACCAACAGCATAGTTAGTTAATTTTGTAAATGATTTTCCAATTTCCGCTCCCATATCCATGTGCCCTTTGTTATCTCCTAAATCCAATACATTGAATTTTTTAGTAGTTCCTATCGTTCTGATTTGGGCAACATCTTTCAGGGTAGCTTTGTATTGTTCTCCACTGAGTTCGTCTTCATCCGATAGGATAACCACGTTGTTGCCTTCCATTGAGATATTATCTGAACCGAATTGCCATTTGGCAATTAAGAGGGGAAGAGGCTCTGCAGGTAATACGGTTACAGCGACTGTTTTAGTTAACGTTCCGCTGCCTGGAGCAGAAAAAACAACAGTCAGTGTTGCCAATCCGGTTTTGTCTTTTTGAGTAATTACACCAGCATTGGTAACGACGGTTTCGTCAGAAGAAGTCCAGGTAAGAATAGCGCCGTTGAAACTTGTTGGCAATGTTAGATTGGAATCTATTTCGTTGAATTTTACATTGGTTCCTAATATGCTGTTCATGTCGAAAGCATCGAAAGCATTAACAACAGTTGCATTGATACCTAACATCTCCATGAGTTCCAAACGACTCAGTGGCCGGTTGTAAATCTTTAACTCATCGATGTATCCATTGTATCCGGGATCGTTATATTGGGCTTTACCTAAATAATTGGCTGTAGTTGTACCCATAGAAGCCGGTGTACTGGTAAAGCTGGTGTTTTCACCAACCATTACGCCGTTGAAATACATTCTTACAGTACTATTTGAAAGATCTCCGATTACTGCTATATGTGTCCATGTTCCGGTCGGAATGACGGGGCCATCCACATTCTTCTCTCCGATAACGTTATCTGTTTTAATAACAAATCTGGATACTCCTCCATTGGAGCCGGTTAAGAACATATTAGTTCCTTCGCCTGTTCCGAAGTCTAATATCCGTGCCCAGTTTTGGTGATTATCCAATTTTACCCATACAGTGATGGTAAAATCAGTTAAACTTTCGACGATACCATCTGGTAGTTGCACATAATCAGCTGCCGGTTTGGCGACAGTAGGCAGATACAATGCTTTTCCTGCTTTCCCGTCAGTAGAGATCACGCCAGCGCCTTGTATCAGGGCGTTGCTTGAATGGCCGGTTACGTCAACAATGTTAGGTTCTGTGTCATTGTCAAATGAATAATGAAGGACCAAGCCATCTTGTAACGAGGCAAACGAAAAACTTGTAAAAAACAAGAACAGGATCAAAAAAGACAATGTGCGTCTTTTGCTGAAAAAGTAATTTTTGTTTTCCATAATAAAAAAATTAAATTAATTGAATACACTAATCTTCATGGTACAACTCGCTGAATATTGGATTAAACATATTGCCTTTCGTTTTAAATTCAATATGTGAAATTTTAGTGTAATAAAAACACTATTCAATTTCGCTACAATATTATACAATAAGTGTAAAAAAATCACTTTTAAAAACATGTTATACAACATGAATTGATAAATTTTTGCATAATTTAACTTTAAAGCGCATTTTCTTGTTGGTAAATGTTAAAATTTCATCAGGGTTTGAGTAGAAGTATGGCTTGAAAATTTAATTCATTGTAATAATAAAAGGGTGTATCAAAGACCACTTGGACTTTTGATACATACTCTTTCAAAAGTTAATAAAAAAAGGTTAAAATTGTGATTATTATGAATGTATTTGGAAATATCCTGCAATATGCTGTATTTTTGAACTGTTTTTATTAAGAAATCTCATTAAGTACATTTTACAAATTGGTTTATATTATCATTTTCCAGCTAAGGGCAAAGAGCGAAAGGATAGTTAATATGCGATGTCATTCGCCTTTTGCCTTTCGCCTTTTGCCCCAAATAATATGAACAAAACTATACCATGTGCTTAAATATTAATGTCATGAAAAATATAAAATTTTTGTTTGTGAGTTTGTTGTTGGGAGGATTAGGATGCTCCTATGCCGGCGCTCAAATTGCAAGTGGCAGCGATCACCTGGTCGCCCGGCCGATTCCGGATAGAACTGTAGCGTTCAATATTTCGGAACCCGGGGTATTTAAACCGATTATATGGGGATTGGATTTAGCCTGGCTCAGCAGGGATAATATCCTGCGGGGGATTGCTTTTATGGGAGCCGAACGCGTGGATGTTGTGAGATCGTCGTTTACACCGACTGCTCCATTGGTAGATGGAGAATTGCCAAGCTCGGAACGAAGCATTTTGAATCAACGGTTAAATATTATCAATTTGCTGGATGCCCACACAAAAGTGGTGCTGAATTGCGATCATCCCTCAGTAAATCCCTGGTTTGAGGAGAATGCAACTCATTGGGCGCAGTTGATAGATGTAACGGTAAAACATCATCAGGAAAAGGGCAGGGAGGTGATTTCTGTTTCTCCTTTCAATGAACCCGATTATGTGTGGACAGGGCAAGGCTCGGTGACTGATTTTTATAATATTGCCGGAGAATTGAAGAAAAATCCCCGGTTTGATACGATTCGCATTTCCGGTGGAAATACGTTGAATACTGATCAAGCGCTGAATTGGTATAATCAATTGAAAAACAGGTTGGATGAGGGAAATACCCACCAACTGGCCGGTAGTTTCGATAATTATGCTGCTTTTTTTAAAGCGGTGCGCAACAATGGGCATCATGCGACAAACGATGAATTGCACAATGTGATGGAGGCGATGGTGGGCGTTGAATATGGTATGCAAACCGGAATTTGGTGGGGAACGGCCGAGTATGCACGTGGCGAATTTGTAAAAGCCAGCGATGGAGAACGGTTGGGCTATGCCGAACATCGTCCGAACTGGACGGCAGCTTCGGTTTATCGTACGCCCGATGGTAAGATACAAGCATTCGGAGGTACCTCGGAACGACAAGCTGTTACGACTACTTTCCGTTTTGTGTCAAAAGACAGAGATGTGTATTATGATGGTCATGGCCCACAGCGCGAATATACATTGGAGATGCCCGGCGGAACGGGTTACCAGCAAGGGCAGACCAATGCCGAAAGAGTGGTCAATGTTACTTGGGGCGATGATATTCAGCCGGTTATTGACGGGCGTTATATATTGGTCAATCGTAACAGCGGCTTAGTGATGGAAGTGGCCGATGGGTCTGCAAGCGCCGGAGCCAATGTGAGACAAAACAGTTACACGGGAGCGACTTACCAACAATGGACGGTGACTCCGGTAAATGCACGGATTGGCGGTGATTTCAGTTATTTCACATTTGCAGCGGTAAATAGCAGCAAATTACTGGATGTCTTTAACTGGTCGTTGAATAATGGCGGTAATCTTGCTATCTGGGATGCCGGTTTAGGAGCAAACCAACAGTATTATTTAGAATATGCGGAAGATGGTTGGTTTTATATCCGTAGCCGGCATAGCGCCTTGTGTGTTGAAGTGACTGGCAGCAGTTCCGTAAAAAAAGCGAATATACAACAACGGGAAAAATCGGGAGGGAACAACCAACAATGGCGTTTTCTCCCTGTTGGATCGGCGGTGGAATTTGATGCGCCTAATGCACCTGATAATTTGACCGCTGCTGCGAATGCGGCATCCATCCGGTTGGATTGGTCTGCCGGTACTGAAGATGATATTGCCGGATATACTATTTTTCGTTCGGAAACTGCAGGAGGTACTTACAATACGATTGCCCGCAATATTAAAACAACTGCTTTTGTTGATAATACGGTTGTTGCCGGAGCATCGTATTTTTACAGAATAAAAGCAGTCGATGCCTCTTTGAATAGTTCCGGCTATTCGAATGAAGTATCTGCCGCCGCTACAGGAAACAAAACCCTGGTGACACATCTTACATTCGACGAAAATGCATTAGACAGTTCAATTCATTTGAATCATGGCGCTTTGTCGGGAAAGGCTTCTTTTGTAGAAGGTAAAGTGGGAGAAAAAGCCATTGCGCTGAATAATCCAAGTGTATTTGTTCAACTGCCTGCTTATGTGGCCAACCATCAGGAAATAACAGTAGCCATGTGGGTGTACTGGAAAGGAGGCGCCGCTTGGCAACGGTTGTTCGATTTTGGTAACGGCGAAGACGAAACCATGTTTTTAACTCCTCGTTGTGATTCGGGAACCATGCGCTTTGTTATTAAAAAAGGTAATGAAGAACAATCGTTGGATGCCGCCGCATTGCGTTTGATCAAATGGCTGCATGTGGCAGTAACCCTTGGAGAATCGGGTGCTCGTATATATCTGAATGGTGAAGTTGTAGCCGAATCTGCCGATATCACAATCTCGCCTGTCGATTTCAAACCGATTCTGAATTACATTGGCCGTAGTCAATTTTCCGACCCATTACTCAATGCTTCTGTCGATGATTTTAGAGTTTACAACTATGCATTGTCTGATACCGAAGTGGCTCAACTGGCCGGTACGCTTAGTAATATCGGCGCTCTGCAGGCTGATGAAGGTAACAGCCTGTCGGTATGGCCATTGCCGGCAAACGATATGTTGCATGTGAGGTATTCGGGAGCGGATACTGCCGGTTTGTCAACCCTCTCGATATGTACAATGGATGGGCGATGCGTTATGAGCAAGGCAATAGAAAATAGTTATGCTGAGGAACTTAATGTGACAGCCATTTCGCCGGGGATGTATGTCCTGAAGTTGACGAACCGGGAAGAAACAATAGAGCGAAAGATATTGATCAAACGCTGACGATATTTGTTCCCATTTAACCTTAATCTTAGAAAATACCGCTTTTGCGAATGGTAATCGCTCCGCCAAATGTGTCGCTGCGATAGAATTCTCCCTGGTCGAAACCGACCGATAACTTGATGTCTAATCCGGTGACATGCGGAAATGTGTAAATAAGATCAAGTCCGGCGGCAATTCCTCTTGTGGTTTTAGAGTACGGTATGTAATAGCGCCCGTTTCCTTCTCCGTAAGTGGCAAGTAACCGGTATTCCAAATCGGGATGAAAATAACCTCCCATGCCTACATGGAATGCCATGATCCGGTTATTTTTGAAATGTACCCGGCCATCGTTGTTGTATTCGGGAGACAGAAGGAGTGGGGAACCCAAACTGCGTCCGTAATAAGAACGTCCTTGTGTATAATCCGTGTTATTATAATAATCATCGTTCCCGTTTCCTTTATTTCTTACCTTATCGTGTTCATCATCCATTTCTAAGTTAAAATGAATAGGACCTGTCTGCTGTTTTGTATATATATATTCAAAAACAAATCCGGATAGTAGTCCCGGGTCCGCTTTTTTGTATTGGAAACCAAGCATCATATCCGGGTAATTTTCAAAAGCCAATCCCGATCCGTCATCAAAAATCCGGTGCCAATAAATACTGTAAATGTCTTGAGAAGAAACTTTGTAATCCAGTTTGAATAACTGGGATCCGGCATGGTTTCCGGCTACATAGGCCTGGTTGGCGCTGGTGTCATCGGATCCTCCTTCCTGGGCGAAAAATACATGGATAAAATCCTTAAAACTATGCGGGACATGTGTTACAGTGCCATTCCGATCATAAATATCACCTCCCCATTGCGCCTGATGATCCAATCCGAAAGTAAACCGGAGGTCGTCGTTTTTTTCAAAATTACCAAATCGAAAATAAATCGATTTATGATGCAGCAATGTATTTTTCATATACTTGAAATGATAAGGCTGCGCCGTTTGTTCCAAATAATCTCCATCCAAAAATTTACCGATGGAAAAATCTCCTTTGATATATAGTTTGCCTTTGGTGTAAGGAACCAGTACAAAATCAGGAAAACTCAGCTTTATTTCCGGAGCCGGACGGGCATTGTTGGATAAACTGAAATCTCCGGTGCTGAGGTATGGATCGAGCATTGAAGTATAATCTTCTTTCATTCCGATATTCAACCGTATAAACTTCCAGTTTAATACCCCGTAGATTTGTTGAAACCATACATCTTCGTAAGCATGAATCGAGGTGCTGGCAGCCACGTCAGCTCCAAGTGAAAAATTCCAGTTGTTGTCTATTTTATTCTCATGGAAAATTCCTCCGCGGACATAATAATTGTTGGCTTTCAACGGAACCATTCCCCAGGTATGATTGACAATCCAAAAAGGCGTATTTTCTCCGCTTGCTGCCGAACCAAATCCTTCAAAACGATAGTTCGTGTTGGTAGATACCTGCGCATGCAATGAATAAAAGGGAATGATGAGCAGGGTAATCAATATAAATTGCAACCAATGAGTTATGTAATTTTTCATCGTTTCTATCTATTTTAAAACTTTTTGAATTGAAATACACGTTGTCGGGAATCGATCAGAGTCATTTTATTGCCATGAATATCGACCAAAAATGTTTCGTCGGTAGAAGCCCATCCCGAAAACGATAGAAACTCATTTTCAGATATACCATGATCCATGTCCATTTTTATACGTACATGGTCGTCTTCCGGGAAATACAAATAACCATACGAAATGGTTGCGCTGTCTGGATTTACAAGTACTGTAAACGAAAATGCAGTCTGTTTCTGAAATGCATAAAAAACGGTATCTACCGGCTCGGTTGTGCTGTCGGGGTAAGTAATCTGTTGCAACTGCCAAAAGCCGCTTATCTCATGGGATGTCTCTTCTGAACAAGTGTAAAATAAAAATGCTGTGAAAACAACAATCAGTAGCTTGAAAATTTTCATTCCTGAATTTTTTTATGCGTTAATCATTTCGAAGCAAGGTGTGTAACATTGCTTAATAAACCTTCAGACTGGTGACTAATTTCCTTAATTTTGGAAATAATCTGCAAAATTAAGAAAAGTAAACGAACTTGTATCGTTTTGAGAACAAAAATGTGTAATTTTGCAGACTCAAAAATTGAAGTTGACATGAGCGAAATATCCAATGCGCCTGAAGAAGGAAAAAAAAGCCTGAATTTTATTGAAGTAATTGTTGAAAAAGATTTAGCGGAAGGAAAAAACGGAAGCCGTTTGCAAACCCGTTTTCCGCCCGAACCCAATGGTTATTTACATATAGGGCATGCTAAAGCCATTTGTATGGATTTTGGGATCGCTCAAAAATATGGCGGCATTTGTAACCTGCGTTTCGATGATACCAATCCTGTGAAGGAAGATACAGAGTATGTCGATTCGATTATGGAAGATATTCAATGGCTGGGGTTTCAATGGGAAAATGTGTATTATGCTTCTGATTATTTTCCACAGTTATGGGATTTTGCCGTCGATTTGATTAAACGAGATAAAGCTTATGTCGATGAACAATCTGCCGAAGAAATTGCTAAACAAAAAGGAACTCCCACGCAAGCCGGAACGGCAAGTCCATTCCGTAATCGTCCGGTAGCAGAAAGTTTGGATTTATTCGAACGGATGAATAAAGGCGAATTTCCCGAAGGCAGCATGGTGTTGCGAGCCAAAATCGATATGGCGCATTCCAATATGCATTTCCGCGATCCGATTATTTACCGGATTATCAATCATCCGCATCATCGTACCGGAACAACTTGGAAAGCGTATCCGATGTATGATTTTGCCCATGGCGAAAGCGATTATTTCGAAGGAGTGACGCATTCGATTTGTACACTCGAATTTGTAGTGCATCGTCCTTTATATGATTGGTTTGTAGATGAATTAAAAGTCAGTCGCCCGCAAGATGGAGACTATCGGCCGCGTCAGTATGAATTCAACCGGTTGAATCTTACCTATACGGTAATGAGTAAACGGAAACTTCTGCAATTGGTTCAGGAAAACTTAGTGAAAGGCTGGGATGATCCCCGGATGCCTACCATTTGCGGTTATCGGAGGAGAGGTTATACACCTTCTTCCATTCATAATTTTATTGATAAAATCGGTTATACAAAATACGACGGCATCATTGATGTCGCTTTGTTGGAACATGCAGTTCGTGAAGATCTGAATGCTACGGCTCCACGGGTTTCGGCAGTGCTTGACCCTGTGAAACTGATCATTACTAATTATCCTGAAGGAAAAGTAGAAATGATGGAAGCAATTAATAACCCGGAAGATGAAAGCATGGGATCACATGAAATCGCATTTACCCGCGAATTGTTGATCGAGTGGGAAGATTTTATGGAAGATGCGCCCAGAAAATTTTTCCGGATGACTCCGGGACAAGAGGTGCGTCTTAAAAATGCATACATTGTAAAATGTACCGGATGCAAGAAGGATGACAATGGTAATATCGAAGAAATTTATGCCGAATACGATCCTGCTACGCGAAGCGGAATGCCCGAAAGCGATCGCAAGGTAAAAGGTACGCTGCACTGGGTGTCGGTATCCCATAGCATCCCGGCAGAAGTACGACTGTACGACCGGTTGTTTAATGTGGAAAATCCTGCCGACGAAAAAGATACGGATTTCAGGGAGTTGCTTAACCCCGATTCGTTAAAAGTACTGACTAACTGCCGTGTGGAAAAAGCATTGGAAAAGGTAAAACCATTGGATAATTTCCAATTTCAACGGTTAGGGTATTTTAATGTCGATCCGGATTCATCTCCGGGAAAATTGATTTTTAACAGGACGGTTTCCTTGAAAGATTCCTGGAATAAAATCAAAAACGGTTGAATATAAAATGGTTGAATATAATTTTTTATCTGACGACGAATTGGAAAGCCAATTTCATCCTGATTATTTTTATAAGTGGGATGCCGCTATCAAAGAAGGACGAAGTCCGGGATATGTGGATTTAATAGAGCTTTGCGACATTATTGATATTTATTTAGAAGAAGATGATCCGGATAATGCCCGCTATGCCATTGATTATGCTTTCAAATTGTATCCCGATGATGAGGAACTGGTGTATGATATTCTTTCGCTGTTGAATGATTATGAGCGCTGGAACGACTTGCTGACTATGTCTGAAAAATATAAAAATATGCCGCAGGTTTGGGCGGACGGACATCGATTGACAGCGTTGCTGCATTTGGGAATGGAAGAAGACGCTTTTCATTTTTTCAGGAAAATGAAAAATAAACATGCTTCCGATCGGGATAATTTATTTATCCTTTATCAGGTAATGGGAGAGGCCTTGTACGAAGTCGATTTATACGATGCCTGCATTGATGTTATGGAAGAGGCCATCACGATTATTGGCGAGCGACCGGAGTTGTATTGGTTACAACTGCAATCGTACCTTTCACTTGAAGATAAAGACAGTGTGGAAGAGCTTTGCCAGGTGATACAAAATCTCAAGCCGTTGGATGGCGAAACATGGAATCGGCTGGCATTTATCTATAAAGATATTGATGAGACCGCCAAGGAAATTGAAGCGTTCGAATTTGCCCATTCATTGGGGTATAAAGATCCGGCCAGCTATATCAATTTGATTTATGCATACGAAAAAAACGGTAATCTGAATAAGGCATTAGAGAAAATCGAAGAATATATCCCCCTGCAACCCGACAATTATTTTGTATATCTGATGGCTGCCAATATTTCGTCCCAAACGGAAAATTGGCAAAAAGCGCTTTCATATATCAATGAAGCAATTAAAATCAAGCCGGAACTGGATTCTTTGTATAGCTATAAAGCCAGCTTTTTATCTTCTTTAGGAGAAGATCAAAAAGCAATTAAAGTGTTGGAAGAAGGCATTCAGAAAACCGGCGATCCTCAGGGAGAATTAGCTAAACAATTGAAAAATATTAATTCAAGGTAATTTAACACTGAAAATATTATGATGGAATATGTACAACCGGTGGTTGACTGGTATATGGCGAATATTAACTATTGGTCTATTACATTATTGATGATCATTGAAAGTTCATTTATCCCTTTCCCTTCGGAAGTTGTAGTTCCTCCGGCTGCATGGAAAGCGTCGGGAGGAGAGTTGAATATTTACTTAGTGGTATTGTTTAGTACCATAGGCGCCTTGATCGGAGCTTATATCAATTACTTCCTTGCGATGTACCTGGGACGGCCGTTGATTTACAAATTTGCAGATACTCGCTTCGCTCATTTCTGCCTTATCGACAGGCAAAAGGTGGAAAAAGCAGAAAAATATTTTGTAAAAAAAGGAAATATCTCCACTTTCGTCGGACGGTTGATACCGGGTATCCGGCAATTAATCTCCATTCCTGCAGGTATTGCCAGGATGAATTTTTGGTCGTTTACATTATATACTTTTTTAGGCGCCTTGATTTGGAATATAGTTTTAGCCGTCCTGGGTTATGTGGCCCATGGACAAATGGATTTAATCAAACAATATAGTTCTGAAATCAGCTACCTTTTACTCGCTCTTGGTGTGCTTTTTGTAGCATATCTGGCATATAGTGGCTTAAAGAAAAAAGCAAATGATTAACATTTGTGAAGGAAAAGAAAGAGTAACTTTGTAAGAATTTAGTTTTCCAAATCATATTTATGGCAAAAATAAAAGGAACTGTAGTTATTAATACCGAAAGGTGCAAGGGCTGTGATCTTTGTGTCGTATCTTGCCCGACCAAGGTATTAGCGCTGGGGAAAGAAGTCAATAATAAAGGATACCATTATGCGTATATGCAAAATCCGGACGATTGCATCGGATGCGCCAGTTGTGGCTATGTCTGTCCTGATGCATGTATCACTGTATATAAGTTGAAAGCATGAACGAAGTAAAATTAATGAAAGGAAATGAGGCGATAGCCCATGCTGCCATCCGTTATGGCGCTGATGGCTATTTTGGATATCCGATTACGCCTCAATCAGAAATAATGGAAACTCTGATGGATGAAAAGCCATGGGAGACAACAGGAATGGTGGTATTACAAGCCGAAAGTGAAGTAGCTGCCATCAATATGGTATATGGTGGCGCCGGTTGTGGAAAACGAGTGATGACTTCTTCTTCAAGTCCGGGTATCAGCTTAAAACAAGAAGGCATTTCCTATATGGCAGGAGCCGAATTGCCCGCATTGATTGTGAATGTCATGCGTGGAGGCCCCGGTTTAGGTACCATTCAACCCAGCCAGGCCGACTATTTCCAAACGGTCAAAGGCGGCGGACATGGCGATTACCGTTTAATTACCCTCGCTCCTTCGTCGGTACAGGAAATGGCCGACCATGTTGTACTGGGCTTTGATCTGGCGTTCAAATACAATAATCCGACGATGATTCTGACCGACGGAGTGATTGGTCAAATGATGGAAAAAGTGGTATTGCCCGAATTTCGTCCCCGGAAAACGGAAGCGGAAATCAGGAAAGAACAACCCTGGGCTACTCTCGGAAAACCGAAAGATCGGAAGCCGAATGTCATTACCTCTCTGGAGTTGGATTCCAATATCATGGAGCAAAATAACCTTCGTTTTCAGGCGAAGTACAAAAAAATTGAAGAAAACGAAGTCCGGTATGAAGAAATGAATTGCGATGATGCGGATTATCTGATTGTCGCTTTCGGTTCGGCTGCCCGGATCAGCCAGAAAACGGTAGAATTAGCCCGTGCCGCAGGCATTAAAGTCGGCTTGTTCCGTCCGGTCACCTTGTGGCCTTTCCCATCTCAACGATTGGCTTCATATATCGGTAAAATAAAAGGTATTCTGACTGTTGAGTTAAATGCCGGACAGATGATTGAAGATGTAAAATTAGCTGTGGAATGCAAAATGCCTGTAGAACACTTCGGCCGTTTGGGAGGAATTGTGCCTACACCGGATGAAACATTACAAGCTTTAAATGAAAAATTGATAAAAAGGAGTTAGAGGGAGTTAGACGAAGTAAGATGAATAAAGCTTATAACTCTCCCACAAAAAAATTTATGGAACTTACAGAAATAATAAAACCCGAAAACCTGGTTTATGCCAAACCTCGTTTGATGAACAATACTCCGATGCATTATTGTCCGGGATGCAGCCACGGAGTGATTCACAAGTTAGTGGCCGAAGTGATCGATGAAATGGGAATGGAAGAACAAACCATCGGCGTAGCGCCGGTAGGCTGTGCTGTTTTTGCATACAATTATCTCGATATCGATTGGCAGGAAGCCGCTCATGGAAGAGCGCCGGCTTTGGCTACGGCAATCAAGCGATTGAACCCCGAAAAAATGGTGTTTACATACCAGGGTGACGGCGACCTGGCGGCGATCGGCACGGCAGAAACCATCCATGCTTGTAACCGCGGCGAGAATATTGTGATCGTATTTGTTAATAATGCGATTTATGGGATGACCGGAGGACAGATGGCTCCCACTACTTTGATGGGTATGAAAACCTCTACTTGTCCTTATGGACGGAATGAACAACTGAATGGTTATCCTTTGAAAATCTCCAATCTGTTGGCTCAATTAGAAGGTACTTGCTTAGTCACCCGACAAGCTGTTCATACAGCTGCCGCAGTAAAAAAAGCGAAACGTTACTTGCGGAAGGCTTTTGAAAATTCAATGGCTGGCAAAGGCACTTCTATTGTGGAATTTGTATCTACTTGTAGTTCCGGTTGGAAAATGACTCCTGATGATTCCAATAAGTGGATGGAACAAAATATGTTTCCAATGTATCCGCTGGGAGATCTTAAAGACATTTAATTAATTGAGAATTGAGAGTGGAGAATTGAGAATTTTTCAGACGAAATCCACTTTCAATTCTCCACTCTCAATTTTAATATGAAACAAGAAATAATTATAGCAGGTTTCGGAGGACAAGGCGTCCTTTCAATGGGTAAAATCCTGGCCTATTCTGGTTTGATGGAAGGAAAAGAAGTGAGCTGGTTCCCTTCTTATGGACCGGAACAACGGGGGGGAACTGCCAATGTTACTGTCATTTTGAGCGATGAACGAATTAGTTCTCCTGTGCTTAATTCTTACGATATTGCCATTATTCTGAATCAACCTTCTCTGGCTAAGTTTGAAAATTCAGTTAAACCGGGAGGAATTTTGATTTACGACAGCTATGGAATTGCCAATCCGCCCACTCGCAAAGATATCAGAGTCTATCGTATTGATGCGATGGAAGCTGCTGTAGCTTCGGGTAATGAAAAAGCATTCAATATGATTGTGCTGGGAGGAATGCTTAAAACTTCTCCTATGGTAAAATTGGAAAGTGTGATGCAGGGATTGAAAAAATCACTTCCCGAACGGCATCACAAATTGTTGCCAATGAATGAACAAGCGGTTTTGAAAGGAATGGAAATCATACGGGAAATCCCTTCGTAGCGATTTGAAAAAAGCCGGAGCCATATTGATCGGATTGTTCTGCTTTTGTCTGGCAATGTTCGGACAACAGGATTATTTGCACGATGCCTTGGATAATCCGGATTCTATTCCATTACGGCCTGCTGATGATACCCCTTCTCTTGTCAGGCAGGAAGCTATTGCAGATACCGTTTTGCAACATTTTACATCGCGCCTGAATCCTTATCAACCAGGTAGCGATAGCACAAAACAGATCTTTTTTTGGCGGATAACGCCTATTACCGGAGAAATTGTTGAAGGACATCCGGATACATTAGTCACCGATTACACTAACCGCACTGTGGCCGATGGGCAGTCTATTGCTATGGGGCACATGGGAAACCTCGGGCTTCCCGTCCAATCGCATGTTTATTTTGACCGGCAGGATCGGAGTAATTTTATGTTTACCGATCCATATTATATTTACAGAAAGGAACCTGACCGATTTGATTTTATCAGTACTAAAATTCCATATTCCAATCTGACGTATCAGAGTGCGGGGAGCCGCGTCAATAAAGAAGAACGGATGCAGGGTGCATTGTCCCTTAATTTTGGGAAAAAGTTAAATGTGGGATTTGATGTGGATTATTTATATACCCGGGGATTTTATCAATCGCAATCGGCGAAACATCTTGAATGGGCGTTTTATGGCAGTTATATTGCCGACAGACATCAATTACATGCATTTATTAATCCGTTCGATTATACAAATGCCGAAAACGGCGGTATTGTCAACGATTATGATATTACCAATCCGGAAAGTTCAAATGCGACTTCGCCCGACCGGCCCCTGCAATCGACAGAAATACCGGTACATTATATCAATACGTGGAATCGTTTCAAAGGAACCCGTTATTTCCTGAATTATCACTACGATTTGGGATTTGAAAGGGATACAGGCAAAAAAGACGAGGAAGGAAATGCGGTAAAGAAATTTATTCCGGTGTCCAGCATTATTTATACCTTTGATTATGAGCAGAAAAAACGTCGTTTTAACTCGACCGACACGCTTGAAGTGGATTCGGTATATGGCAAACGTAATTACTTGAGTAAGACGAACCTGCCGGTGAATGATTCTACATCTTATTGGAACCTGAGTAATACGATTGGGTTATCTATGCGGGAAGGATTTAGTTCCTGGGCAAAATTTGACCTGACGGCCTTTCTCAAGCAAGATTTCCGGAATTATACGCTTATCGATACCACGAATGTAAATAGCGAGTGGCGGCAGGCTTCTACTTATATCGGAGGGGAATTGGCCAAAAGAGGCGGCAAAATATTGCGTTATAATGCCCAGGCATTATTTGGCGTGTTGGGCGATAATTTGGGTGATCTCGTAGTATCGGGAACTGTTGAAACCCGGATTCCGGTGCTTAAAGATACGGCATCCCTGATTGGTCGCGCTTATTTGAAAAATATCGAACCTTCTTTCTATGAAAAACATTTCAGGGGAAAATATTTTTGGTGGGATCATGAAGATTTCAATAAGATCAAGAAAGTGTATGTTGGAGGAGAATTAAATATTCCCCATACCAAGACCAATATAAAAGCCGGTGTTGAGAACCTGACTAATTATATTTATTTCGATCAGTCGGGTGATGTGCAGCAATACACGGGAAATATCCAAGTGTTGGGATTGACATTGGAGCAAAATATGCGGTTGGGTATTTTGCATTGGGATAACCAGGCGGTGTATCAGACTTCTACTAATCAGGGGTTACTGCCGGTTCCCGATTTTAGCATTTATTCCAATTTGTATATCGATTTTATGGTGGCAAAAGTCTTCCGCGTGCAACTGGGAGGCAATGCGCATTATTTTTCCAAATATTATTCTACGACTTATGATCCGGCAACACAGCAGTTTCGTTTGCAGAAAGATGTTGAAATCGGAAATTATCCGTTAATTAACGCTTATGTAAACTGTCATTTGAAATATACTCGGTTTTTTATCGAATTCTATAATATCAGTTCTTCCTTCATTCCCGATCCTGCATATTTTGCCTTACCACATTATCCATGCAATCCGCAAATTTTCAAATTCGGTTTGTCGTGGAATTTTTATAATTAATTCAAGTTGTCATTCGGCAAGTCATATTTGACCTCTGA
This sequence comes from Bacteroidales bacterium, assembly GCA_031553835.1. GTDB lineage: Bacteria > Bacteroidota > Bacteroidia > Bacteroidales > Azobacteroidaceae > JAVBKX01. The sequence goes on along the minus strand of JAVBKX010000026.1, from coordinate 85,899 downwards.
GGCTGTCTCTAAAGTTAAATTAGAACACGAAATACACGGATTACACAGAAATTCACTGTTTATATATTTTTATAATATGCTCATATTCAGTTGAAAATAAAAAATCAATCCGCGCTTTTCTGTGTAATCCGTGTCATCTGTGTTCTATTGATCTGCTTTTGAGACAACCTCAGAGGTGCTGTTGTCGGGTTATTTCTGCACGATAATTTTATGTACGGAAATGTTTTTTTCTGTCTCTACGGCAATGAAATAGATGCCATTCATGTAGTGCAGCGGAATGTCGATATGCCCTTCGGATGAATGCGTTTCAAGTATTCTGCCGAAACAATCCATGACTTGAATTTCTGCCTTACCTGGAGTTGTAATGGTCACTACTCCTTTCGAAATCGTTGGATACACCAGGACGCCGTTGTCTTCGAAACGGACCGGGACACTTAAGGTGGTAGTGTCTTGCACCATCCATACCGCGCCATTGTTTTTGTCGGCATACATGTACGATCCTTTGGTTGATCTGTCTAAATTGATATAGTTGAATAATTTCCAGATAGCCCGCATTTTGAAAGAATCGTCATCGGTTCCTGTAAATTCTAACTGAATTTGACCGTTTTGATTCTTTTCCGTTCCCAGACTGCACCGCCAACCATCGATTCCCGAATTGATGTATTTTTTGTTTACGCCCACATTGTAAATGGATGTAAAACCAGCTACGGAAGCGAAAGAAAATACAAATGCATCATTGGTTCTATCTAAAGGGTTAATGCAGAATTCTCCTTCAAAACTGTGTGGTAAATATTGTAGATAAAGTCCCGATTCCACATGTTTGATGTAATATTTTTTCCAACTTGAAATAGGGTTGAGAGGGCCGGTTTCGTCTTCGGCAATGGCGGCGGCTTCAATGCCAAGTTCGCCGACAGATGCCCATGCCTTTTCACCGACTTCCGATTTGGCCACCAATTTGAAATAACGGGCAATGGGTTGCGATGAAATCAGGATATTTTGCGGCCCGTCATGATTCAGGAATTGTCCTTGTGCGGCCGGTGCCCCCCATCGTTTCGAATCATTACTGAAATATATTTCATAATCTTTGATTCTTCCGTTTCCGCCGCCATCTCTTCGCCCTACATAAATAAATTCAGCGATTTGATATGTTTTTCCCATGTCCACGACTATTTCGTGAGGATGTTTCGGCTCGTTGCTTCCCCAGCGCGTGTGCCAATGTGTATCCGCCTGTCCGTCAATTGCTTTGGATGCTTCTTCTCCCGAAGCCTGGCTGGAATAGCTGACGACTTTCCATTTAGATTTATCTACAAATAGATTGATGTCGGCAGTGGTTGCCATGCTGTTTAAATAACCGGGAGCTTCGCAATGCGCTTCGATATGTCCGCCTTCTTTTAGCGTGAAAGGTTCGTTATATAGTTGAAGTTCACCTTGATCGATAGAATAATATATCTTGGCATTTGCAGTAGTGGTAGAAAGAGTGATTTGAGCGTTGGCCTGATTTCTGTCGATTTTTACCGGAGCGCAAATGGGACTGATAATTCTCGCTTTTTCTGCTAATTGTTCATTATTCAGGTTTTCGGAAAGAGGAATCAATATAAAATTGAAAATGGTGGTTTTAGCCCTTAATTCATATTTATCCAATACATCCTGTCCGCAACTTGCATTTCCGAGGGCGCGTTGCCGGGCATCCAAATTGACTACCGTATTTTCTCTTAATTTGACCTGATATGGGTGCCTGAGCCGGTTGTTTCCGGAAAAGAAATCCTGCGGTCTGAAATGTAAAGCGCTCGCTGACATGGTTTCAGGAGCAATAAACATCATTCCTGCTCCATCGTTGTCTGAAAGCGCCATCCAACGTACATCTTCTTTGTTGCACATTTCTTGCGGCCAAACATAATTGGTCCATTGTTCGGCAACGGTACTCTTGTAAATGCTGATAAATTCAGATTCTTTTCTGTCAAAATAACTTTCCAGCGGACCTCTTCCATACCAGGTTAAGGATTCGAATTCTTTGGGCATTTCAAGGGTATATCCGATGCGGGGCAAAATGGCTTGTTTTACGGTCGGATCTATGATACTGTTGACTAAAATGCTGCCATCGTTGAGTACTTTGAATGACATTTGCGTGGTGAATACATTGTCTCCGGTTCCCGAATATACATTGGTAATCATTAAATCAACGGCATTTTTACTTTCCGATGTTTTTACTTCCCATGCGCCGACTTTTGCAGACATATTTTTTAATCCCATATTCAACCAGGAAGAGGCCTGCGCTTTATCGTTTTCCGTTCCGGCCCTGAACACATTTAATTTCAAAGGTTCGGTAATCAACACTTTTCCATTGGAAGTATAGGTAGAGAGAGTTCCTGTAGCTTTAGAAAATTCGACGGAAAAATTGGCGCCATTCACTGTAAAACCGGTTGCATTTTCTTCTACCGAAAGATTTCCGGATGAAGGTACAGGATAGGTTGCTTTGGGCGAATCAGCGAGTTTAATTTGTTCATTAGCAACTTCATAACCTGCGTTTTGCCACCAGGCATTTGCTTTTTGTTTTACACTGAATTTTACAAAATATTCGGCGCCCGGCGTCCGGTTTTCAGGTAAATTCCCGAGTGTTATTTCTGCTGATTTCCGGGGAAGAATATCCAGGTCTGTCACCTGATGGGAGGAAAGAAGTTTCCCTTCTTCGAAAAATTCGTATGAAATAGTTAAATCGTTGATGCCGATGTGGTCGCGTTTGTTCGTTACAATTACTGTTTTCATATCCGGCTGGATACTGAAATCCACCGGTTGATAAATTTTCTTGACATGAAGCGACTTGGCTGATATGGTGCGATCTCCGAAGATGACTCCATTGGTACAAAAACTGCCGTCGTTGGGATTGTCAGCGAAATCGCCTCCATACGCCATGTAATGACCTTCTCCTGACGGAAGTGGCATTTGTATGCTTTGATCTACCCAGTCCCAGATAAATTGCCCCATTAACGAGGGATATTTCTCATATATCTCATAATAATCGCGCATGTTCCCGATGGAGTTGCCCATAGCGTGATTGTTTTCGCACTGTACATGCGGTTTTACAGTTTGACCTCCATTAGACCGCGTTAAACGGTCCTTACCGATGGATTCTATGTAATCCACGGTTCCATACATTGAACTGGAAACATCACAATAGTCACTGTTTCCTTCATAATGAGTTGGACGGGAAGTGTCGATGGCTTTGATGGCTTTGGCAGAATAGTCGAAATTATTTCCTCCTCCGGATTCATTTCCGAGCGACCACATGATGATGGATGCATGATTCTTATATCGACGTACCATGTTTTCCGCCCTTTCTACCATGGATTTTCTGAAGCGTACTTCTCCCGATAATGATGTATTGGCATGGCATTCTACATTGGCTTCTGCTACAACATACAATCCATGTTTGTCGCATAAATCATAAAAATAGGGATTATTTGGATAATGAGAAGTTCTGACAGCATTTACGTTTAAAGATTTCATCAAGCGGATGTCGGTTTCCATTTCTTCTTTCGATACTGTACGTCCGTTGATTGAACTGTGGTCGTGACGATTGACGCCTTTAATCATAACCGGATTACCATTGACTAAAAATTCTCCGTTTTTAGCAAGGGCTATTTCTTTGAATCCGACTTTGGCTCCTCTTACATCAATGGTATTCTCGCCGTTTTTTAGGCTGATAACCAAATCGTATAAATCGGGTGTTTCTGCTGTCCATTTTTTTGGATTATCCACATTCATTTGCAGGGTTGATTTTCCGATGGAAGGATTGGATATTGTTTTTTCTGCAATAATGGTGCTTCCTTCCAGAATTTTAGCGGTAAGAGTCGTATTGGTAAGCGTTTGTCCCGTTAGTTCCACATCTACGGTTACTTCGGCGTTTACATAATTATCGTCCAAATTGGTTTTGAAAAAGAAATCCCGGATTTGGTTTTTTGGCGCAGACCAAATGAAAACATCCCGGTGAATACCGCTGAAACGCCAAAAATCCTGGCATTCTAAATACGATCCGTCTGTGAAACGATATACTTCGGCCGCAATGATATTGGTTCCTTGTTTGATATAAGGAGTAATGTTAAATTCGGCCGGGAGATAACTGTCTTCCGAATATCCGACATAGTTGCCATTGATCCACAGGTAGAAACCTGCTTCGACACCGTTGAAGCGGACAAAAACGTCGCGTCCGTCCCATTCAGAAGGGAGGTTAAATTCGCGGCGGTAACTTCCGATTGGATTTGGCATATTGTAAAAAGTATGACCTGCCCATCGGCTTTGCACTACATTAGGCCATTGGTCTCCATAGCCAAAAACATATTGTAAGTTAACATAAACAGGCGGGTCCCACGCCTTCCCTTTTCTTACTCCTTCCATTTGCCAGGTAGCGGGAACCTGGATGTCGTCCCAGCCATTGACATCAAAATCAGTCTTGTAAAAGTCTTTAGGTCTGATCGCAGGGCTATTTACCCATTTGAATTTCCAAGTACCATTCAGAGATAAATGATAAGGAGAATTTTCTGTTTGGATGGTTTGTGCTTCCAATTCCGAAGCGAAAGGAATGGATACGACATAGGCCGGTTCGCGGTTTACCTGAGTTTTTTCAAGATTGTTCCATTCTTCGGCCTGGTCTGGTTTTTGGGCTGTGGCTTTCCATGAGAAGCTTAGGAAACTAATATTTGCCAATAAAATGCAAAGGTTAAAGAATACTTTGTTTTTCATGTCTAAAAATCTAATTAAAAATAATTTACAAAATTAGGCGAAATTTGTTACATAACTAAAGCATTTCTTAAAGAAATTGAAAATAGAAGCGATATTCTCAGAAAAGAATGGCAGAAAAAATGAAACCAATGAGATGTTTAATTATATTTGTTGTCGAAAATAAAAAATGCCTTTTTTATCGTATAGCAGAACTTCTATACTGAATGAAAAATAGCGTTAAATAAAATACAATTATGAAAATGACAGAAAAATTGAAATTGACAGGGCGAATTATCCTTGTGGCTTTTTTGTGCTCTTTGCAGTATTTACGAGCGGAAATTGTTGATATTACCGCAGTTGAAGGTGTAACAATCACTGCAGATTATACCCGGTCGTCGGTTCCGAGATTAATTGACGGCGATGTAAACACAGATTATAATTTCAAAGGATATCCTAATGCGATTGTACTCAAAGCGCCTTCGTCGTATGTGTTGAAATCGTTTACTCTTACTTCTTCTGCTACGAGAGCCGCCGATTATGATCCTCGCAGTTGGGAATTGTTCGGATCAGTGGATGGGGTAAGCTGGGTGTCCTTACGGGTATCGACAGTTCTGTCTTTTTCGGAAAGAGGGCAAACTAAAACGTTTTCATTTACCGGCGGGCAATCTTATATGTATTTTCGATTCACCATTAATAGTGTAAAAGCTGCAGATGGTCCCTGCGCTATCGCTGAATGGCGTTTATACGGAGAAGAAAAACCGGTGCCCCAGGCTCCAACCAATGCCAGGCTTAATCCGCTGGCGTACAATCAAGTCAAGTTGTCGTGGCGCGACAATTCGAATAATGAGTCTCAATTTGAAATACAACGTACATTGAATGGAGTGGACTATGTGACTGTAGGGATTGCTCCTGCCAACGCTACTTCTTACATTGATACACGGGTCAATGCATCCACTCCTTATATTTACCGGGTATGTGCCATGCTGGCAGGAGTTCGCTCTGCTTATTCGGTTTCTAATGCTGTAATTACTCCGGAATTCAAGACACTTACCTCATTGACCGGGTGCAAGGCTTACACCGCTGCATCACAGTATCAGGATTCTCCCGACGGAGAAGATGTAGGCAAGGCTTTTGATGATGATTCGGCTACTAAATTTCTGTGCAGACGTTCCAGTACCTGGATGCAAGTCGAATTTAATCAGCCTTATAAGGTAGAACAGTATTCTATTACTTCTGCAAACGATGCTCCCGATCGTGATCCTAAAAAATGGAATCTTGAAGCATCTGTCGATGGAGTGAACTGGGTGGTGCTTGATACTAAAGAAGCGCAGGCATTTGATGCGCGTTTTCAAAAAAGATATTTTGATGTGCAGAATACGGTAGAATATAAATTTTATCGATTGAATATTATTTTAAATCATGGAGAAGGACTGACTCAAGTGGCTGATTGGTTGTTGTATGCAGCTATCCCGGCAGAACCTGAGGTGATTAATCCGAGTATTCCGAAAAGTTTTACTTCGACCATTTGTTCTTTCCATCTCATCCGGTTGAATTGGACTGATGTGTCCAATGAAACGGGCTATCGGATTGAACGATATGATAATGGGAGTACAACGGTTTCTCAGGTATATGAAGTTCCGGTCAATAATACGCAGTTCTTTGCTTATGCATTACAACCGGAAACAGAATATACTTTTAAATTGTATGCACTCAATGCGGATCAGGTCTCTGAAGCAGTGGTTGTGACATCAACCACTCCCAGGAAAGAATGGATGGAAACCTGGAATGTTAAGCTGTGGATTTTTGATGATCCTATTACTGTTAAAAAAGTAAAAGAGATTGGGAATGTCGCATTTTACATGCCGGAAGAAAATACGGTGAATGATGTAAATGAATTGTATTATGGAGTTTATGCCGAGCAGTGGGATTATGTATGGGATACGTATGGCGATGTGTTGAGCGATCCCCGGTTGTATGTATTGCTTTTCCCTCAGAAAGATGGAGGAGGTATTGCTTCCATTTTTGACTATCGCTCTGCAGACGGAAAATATACGAATGCGGTGTATATTAAAGCACACCAGGATTGGTTTAAAGAGAACAAAAAAGAAGGATACATCTATGATGTGATGGCGCACGAGATATGTCATATTGTTGAAGGTGTTGGCGGTGGCTATAATGGCTCTATGTTTTATCCGGTTTGGAAAGATAGTAAATGGGCGGAAATTTTCCAATATGATATTTTTAAGAATACAGGATCGCCTCGCGCAGCAACCTGGCATCAGGCTTATACGACCAGTTCGAACGGAGACGATTTTCCCAATCCTGACAAGAAATCCCATTGGTACCGCGACTTTTTCTATCCGACTTATGCTAAATACGGACAAACCGAGTTGCTGAAGAATTTCTGGAAATTGCAAGGAATCCATTACAAAAAGAAAAACGGCGATTTTCAAGGAACTTCTGAAAATCCGGGAGGAAGAGGAAACCTGGGAGAGTTTATCCATTTTTGGAGCGGAGCTGCCGGAGTCGATGTGAAACCGGATGCCATAAAAGCGTTTGGATGGAATGAGCAGTTTGAAATGTGGCTGCAAAAAGCGAAACGCGATTATCCCGGTGTTGTATATAGTGAACCGGAAGCGCAATTGGAAGGAGAGTCTTCTAAGCCTGCGGATGTACGGGCTAAAGCAATTTCCACTACCGAAGTTTATTTAGATTGGGTGTGTGCTTTGGATAAAGTGGATTATTTGGAAATCGAACGGTCGCAAAATGGCGTGGATTTTACTAAAATAAGTACGGTAAATAAATATGAAATTTCCTATACCGACAATGTGCCGGCGGCCGGAGAATATTACTACCGGATTGTTGCGAAGAGCGAAAAAACGCAAATCACGCCTGCCGTTTCAGAAAATGTTTTTGTGAATACATTGGTGAGTGGAATGGATCAGATAGCTTATGCAAACGTGACTTTTGATTCATTGATTGATCATTTGAGCGATTATCCCGAAAATATTGTCACTGTATATTCTGTGGTCGGACAAATTGTTTACAATGCTCCATATTATCAGGATGATTTGATTCGTTTTCTTTCCACAACATTAGGAAAAGGAATCTATATTGTTTCTGTCAATACAGACGGTGCATGTCCGCTTCGGGTGCAAGGCAAGATTTTTGTTCCGTAAATAAAAGTGTAATATTATAGATAGAATTCAAACGATTATTCTACTGTGGAAGTAAAAAAATTAAACCGGATTTTCTTTGTCATCTCGTTGGGAATGCTCCTTGCGTTTGCCTTATTCATTTTTTTTATGGCGCGCTCGCTTCCTCGTCACCGGGATTATGCGGAAATCAAGGCTGAAGGCATTTTACGGATTGTAACCGAATATAATTCGCTCGATTATTATATTTCCGGCGATACCATCGAAGGCTTGCAATACCAACTGTGTAAAACGGTTGAAAAAGCCTCCGGAATTCCTGTTGAAATCTATATTGAAAATAATTTAGATGGCTGTGTAGAAGGGTTGAATGCTTTCAAATACGATATAATTGCACTCAATATACCCATTACTACAGAAAGCAGGCAGCAATTTTTATTTACAGATCCCATTGGTGCAGGCCGTTACATATTGGTTCAACGGCCAGCGTCCGACTCGGTTCCGTTTATTGGGACGCAATTGGATTTAGCCGGAAAAACGGTTTATGTGACTAAAGATTCGCCTGTGTTTTTGCGGTTGCATAATCTGATGGAAGAAATTGCCGATACGATTTATGTGAAAGAAGAGGAACGGTATAACTCGGAGCAATTGTTGTATCAGGTAGCCGGAGGTGAGATTAATTACGCGATTGTCAGTGAGTCTATTGCGTTGAAAAATAAAGACCGTTTTTCTCAATTGGATTATCATTTGGATATCAGTTTTACTCAATTACAGGCTTGGGCTGTCAGGAAAAATTCTCCTGTTTTGTTGGATAGCTTGAATAGATGGCTGAAAAATTACATTAATCAAAAACCTATGTAAAGTGTGTAATGATTACATAACCTGAAATAATACGATGATGAAACAATTTCTTGCTGCATACTTTTTTTGTTGTGTTTGCATATTACAGATTCATTCCCAAATTGTTATTGATCCTTCGGAAACTTATCAGACCATCGAAGGTTTTGCAGCATCCGATTGTTGGAATGGAAATTATGTAGGGCAATATTGGCAGGAAACGGCAAAAAATATGATTGCTAAATTATTATTCAGTCAAAACCTGAAAACCGACGGAAGTCCCGAAGGAATCGGATTATCTATGTGGCGTTTTAATTTGGGAGCCGGTACAATTGAGCAGGGTGCCGCCAGCGGAATCAACGATATTTCCCGGAGAGCGGAATGTTTTCTGGATGAATCGGGAGTTAATTACGATTGGACGAAACAGGCCGGACAGCAATTTTTTCTAAAAAAAGCGAAAGAATATGGATGCGAACAATTTGTTGCGTTCTCCAATTCTCCTTTGGTCGTTTATACCAAAAATGGCAAAGGCTATTCCAAAGGGGATGGATATTCCAATCTGAAAGAAGATAAATATGATGGTTTTGCCGATTATTTGGCGACTGTGGCTGAGCATTTTGAACGAGAAGCCGGAATCACTTTCAATTATATAAGTCCCGTCAATGAACCTCAATATGAGTGGAAAGATTCAACGCAGGAAGGAACTCCCTGGCATAATTCCGAAATAAAAAAACTGGTAGTTGAATTAGACAAAGCCATTACAAATAAAGGATTGAAAAATACAAAAATATTGGTAGCCGAAGCCGGAGCCTGGGATTATCTGTATCTGACCAAGGGAAATGCTTCCAATCAGATTTATCAGTTTTTTGATGCGAAAAGTGAAAATTATATCGGCGATTTACCTTCGGTAGCTCCGGTAATTGCCGCGCATAGTTATTGGACACATACTTCCAATGCACTTCTCCGCAATGTGAGGACTCAGGTAAAATATAAAGCGAAAAGTTACCAGCTGAAAGTGTTTCAAACCGAATGGAGCATGTTGGATGGGGGAGAGGGCATTCCCAATTTTGATGCAGCTTCTTATATGGATCTTGCGTTGTTTACGGCTAAAATCGTTCATAGTGATCTGGCTTATGCTAATGCATCCTCCTGGTCGTATTGGACAGCAATGGATGCCGAACGTTGGAGTCATAAAAATCGTTTTCTATTGATCGCCCTTGCGCCCGGAGGTGATTTTTATGGTAAAATAACGACTTCCGGAAATGTATATGAACGTTCTACTTTGTGGGCGCTTGGAAATTATAGTTTCTTCATCCGTCCTGGTTATCAGCGGATTAAATTGCAGGGCGCCGACAACCTGAGCGATCTTTTTGGAACAGCTTACATCGCTCCCGATCAGTCGAAAATTGTAGCTGTATATGTGAATATGGCGTATGAAGTCAAGAAAATCTCTTCAGAATTCAAAAATATGCCCGGCCTGAGTCCGGTAAAACAAAAAGTATATGTTACCAGTTCCGGAAATAATCTGCGAAAAGTTGGAGGAACTGCCGCTGCCGATATTTATGATCCGAATGCAGAACTTTCCATCCCGGCCCGGTCGGTAACCACTGTAGTATATGAATTGGGGCCAACCTCCGGAATTTCCGTCAATCAACAGGCAACGGTGAAAGTGTATCCAACGGCTGTTGCAGTGGGCGGTGATTTGAATATCGCCTGGCCCGAATTGGACGGCGATCACAACGTGCTCTCCATTTATTCCCCGCAGGGTCAATTGTATTTTTCTCAGCAGTTGGAATCCGGGATTACACAATCCATAACTTTGCCTCTGCATCTGCGGCAAGGTGTTTATATCCTGAAAATACAATCGTCTAATATAACTGTATTGCAAACTAAATTGTTGATCCATTAAATAATAATATCTGATGAAACGATTCTTTTTTTTCACAATTTTACTATTGGCTTTATTTCCCGTGAAAACCATGTTGCTCGCCCAGGTTTCTTTTGGAAAACCGGAAATGATTAATGATGGATGGCAATTCCGGTTAGGAGATATTCCTAATGCCCAGGCTGTTGATTTTGACGCAAGCAAATGGCGTAAGGTAGATTTGCCTCATGATTGGAGCATTGAAGGAATTATGAGCCCGAATTTAGCCAGTTGCACTGGTTACCTTCCCGGCGGAATTGGCTGGTATCGGAAAACATTGGATATCCCTGCTGATAAATCGGGAGAAAAAATATTTATCTATTTCGAAGGAATATATAACCATAGCGAAGTATTTGTTAATGGTACTTTGGTAGGAAAAAGACCGAATGGTTATGTCTCTTTTATGTACGATATTACGCCTTATGTCAATTATGGCGCAAAAAATATCATTGCGGTGCGGGCCGACCACAGCGAATCGGTTGATTCCCGTTGGTACACCGGCTCCGGAATTTACCGGGATGTTTATCTGATCTATTCCAACCCGGTGCACATCGACCAATGGGGAGTATTTTATCAAACGATTAATGCTACAAAAAATACGGCGATGCTGAAAGTGCAGGTAGATGTGAAAAATGAATCGGATCAAAATGCTGATATTCAGATTGTAACCCAATTGATTTCACCTGAAGGAAAAATGGTTGCCAAACGATCTCAAAAATTAAATGTAAAATCACGCCAAACCGGACGGATTTCAGGTGATTTGAAAGTTTCCAAACCGTTGATATGGAATTTAACGACGCCTCATCTTTATCAATTGAAAACGATTGTGTTGCAAAACGGTAATGTCGTGGACGAAAATATTCAAACCGCAGGAATCCGGAATATCCAATTTGATCCGGATAAAGGATTTGCTTTGAACGGGGAATGGATGAAATTGAAAGGCGTGTGTATTCATCACGATGCCGGATGCTTAGGTGCTGCCGTACCTGAAAAGGTATGGGAACGGCGGTTGAAAAATTTGAAAGCCCTGGGTTGCAATGCTATTCGGTTGAGCCATAATCCGCAGGCGCCGGTACTTTATGATTTGTGCGATCAATTGGGTCTGCTCGTAATTGATGAGGCTTTCGATGAATGGGAATTCGCCAAACGAAAATGGATAGAAGGGTGGAATGTCGGAATACCCGGTTTTCAGGGCGCTTATAAATTTTTTGAAGAATGGAGCGACAGGGATGTGCAGGACATGGTGAAACGGGATTATAATCATCCGTCCATTATTATGTGGAGTATCGGTAATGAAGTGGATTATCCGAATGATCCTTATTCTCATCCGGTATTGGATGGCACGACCATTAACCAGCCGATGCATGGAGGTTATCTGCCGAATCAGCCTGCTGCCGAACGATTGGGCGCTATTGCCAAACGATTGGCCGCTGATGTTAGAAAATGCGATACATCCCGCCCGGTGACTGCTGCGTTGGCCGGAGTAGTGATGTCAAATGAAACGGAATATCCCGAAGCGATCGATGTGGTCGGGTATAATTATACTGAAGACCGTTATGCAACGGATCACGCTAAGTACCCTAAACGCGTTATATACGGTAGTGAAAACGGGCACGGCATGGATGCATGGAAAGCTGTGCGGGACAACGATTTTATCTTTGCCCAGTTTCTGTGGACAGGCATCGATTACTTGGGAGAAGCCGGTCGCTGGCCTTCCCGTGGGTTATACACAGGTTTGCTTGATTTCGGAGGATTCCAAAAACCTCGCGGCTATTTCCGTCAGGCATTATGGGATACTAAACCGATGGCTTATATCGGCACTTATCCGATTCCTCGCAGGGAACGTTGGCTGTCGATAGATGCCTGGCCTTTATGGAATTATGAAGATGGACAGGAAATTCGCGTAGTTTGCTATACCAATTGCAGGCAAGCTCAATTATTGTTGAATGGAAATCCGGTGGGAGAAATCAAGGATTATGACGATAAGACAGGAATCATTTCCTGGGATATTCCGTATCAGGCGGGGAAATTAGAAGTATTGGGCTTGAATGAGGGTCGTGAAGCGGCTCGTTACGCCATTCAGACATCGGGACGGCCTTATGCAATTACCGCCACAGTGGATAATGCCCGGTTGTCAACCGATAAAGATTTGGTTCATATCACGGTGCAAGTGGTGGATGAAAAAGGCATTCCCGTTGTGATTTCGGATGATGAGATCCGGTGTACGATCGAAGGTCCGGCTCAATTGCTCGGATTGGAATCATGCAGTAATTCCGATACGGGAAATTACAGAGATCAGGTGCAGCGTGCGTTCGGCGGTCGTTTGTTGGCCTACATTCAAACTACCGGAACCGCGGGAGATATAAAAGTGAAATTTACTGCGCCGTGGTTAAAACCGGTCGAAGTACAATTGCGGGCGGAATAGCTCTCATTATCGCTCATCTGTTTGTGAGGACCAACGGTGATGCCTGAATAAATTATTTAGGCAAAGATTGGTCTTTTGCTGCTAATAATTTTTCTAACAATGCTACTTTCAATCATCTGCTGTAACAAAATAATGGACAATAGAAGTTTCTTGTAAAAGTTGTTTGATGAGTGTTGTTTTTCCCACTTGTCGAGGACCAACCAATACCTGAATGAATTTTCTTTGCTCTGAAATTCGTTCTTTAATCTCTTGTAATACTGATCGTTGGAACATGGTTGAAAAATTTATTAGATGTATCGAATTAATTTATTAGACAAAGATAATTAATTTATTAATCCAATATGTCCGCGAACTCCTGTTCAATCTAACTCTTCCAAATTCCATTGATCTTTCCATTCCAAGACCGGTAAACCATCTTTAAAGCGGATGGGGAGCCATACATACGAGCTTTCCATCAAACTTTTGGGCTTCCACCGGTCGGCCATAAAAATGTAAGCATCTTTTTTCCCTTCTACTTTCAATGCATAAGTGCCTTGGGAGTGAAAGGTGGAATTGGCGTTTTCTCCGAGACAGGGGTTGGGGTGCAGGGTCCATTCTCCCAATATGTGATTTGCTGTCAGCAGGCGGGCGGCATTGGGAGCCCAGCCAGTACATCCGGAGGTAATCATGAAATATTTGCCGTCTTTTTTGAAGATGACAGGCGCTTCATTATGTCCTCCCGGTTCTACACGAATGTATCGTCCGGTGTAATCTAAATAATCGTCTGTCAGTTCGGCGATTTGCAGTGTCAGGTTTTCTTCCGAAGAATAAATATGGTACGCTTTTCCATCATCGTCCACAAAAAGCGTCATGTCGCGCGACATTTGTCCGGAACTTAAATCGCGGCGGGTAAAAAGTCCTTCTTTTACAGCTACAGTCCATTCCGGTGTCCACCATTCTTTGAAATCCTCTAAAGTGGTCGATCTGTGTTTGTATTCTTCTTTGAAATTCAGCGGCCAGGCATTGGGATTGGGTCTGCAGGAGCGGATAAACCGGAAAGGACCAGTAATATGGTCGCTTACAGCAATTCCGGTGCGGGCGGCTTCATATCCTTTGCCTTTCAATTCCAGATGGAAGTACATGACGAATTGCTTGTTTTTGGCATTGTATATGACTTTGGGGCGTTCCATGATGCATCCTTTTATGATTTCGGACCCGTCTTCATCGGGTGCAATAGAGAGCGCTACATTTTCATATTTCCAGTTGTATAAATCGGATGAAGAATAACAAGTGATGCCGACGGTTGTGGCAAAACCGCGTTCGGGTCGGTGTTCTCCAAACCAATAATACATGCCGTTGTGATATAAAATACCACCTCCGTGAGCATTGATGTGCATTTGCCTGTTGTCGAGCCATTGTTGTCCGGGACAAAAAGCATGGGGTACCGGAGGCAGATTTTCCTCCTTTGAAAGATAATATGCTACTTCAGTGGCTGCGAGGAGAAAGGCTCCGACTCCAAAATTGGCGGTGGTATTAGGACCCACCTGTTGATGTTGAGAAGCCCGCTCACCGATGGGCTGTACATATCCGACGGATCCATCGTCTTGTAAGGCGATATTTTTTAAGTAGTTCCAGCCTTTGATGGCAGCAGGCAGGTAGTTGTCTTTTTCTAAGTATCCGTTATTGATTCCCCAAAATAAGCCATAGGTAAAAAAGGCGGTGCCGCTGGTTTCATATCCCGGAGCCTGTGCCGGATCGAGCAGGCTGCGACTCCAGTATCCTTCGGATTGTTGTGATTTGACAAGCGCTTGTGCTATTCCTGTGAATTTTTCGATGTATTCGGCCCGGTGCGGGTCGTCTTGCGGAAGATCGGTCAATACTTTGGCTAATCCGGCAAATATCCAGCCTACACCGCGCGCCCAAAAATCTTTTTTGCCGTTGTCGGTGGTGTGTTTGGGATAAATGTATTTTGCATCTCTGTAGTACAAATGTTCCTGACTGTCGAACATAATGCTGTCGGTGTAGCTGAAGTATTGATGTAATTTTTCTAAGAAAATTGGATTTCCGGTGAGTTTGTACATTTTGGTCATGACAGGCATTACCATGTAAAGTCCATCGACCCACCACCAATAATCCGAATTGGAAGTGCCGACCTGATATTCCATTACTTCTTTTGCCCGGGCTATTTTTTCAGGATTTTTTTTCTTATCCAAATTGTACAAATCGATATAGGTTTGAAAGCAAATTTGCCAGTCGCCAAACAAAACGTGTTCGGGAGATTCTCCGTAGGGTTTGTATTTCCAGGCTGTTTTATTGCCTGATGTTGCTCCTTTCCAATGGTTTTGTTCCGCCCATTTTTCGGAATATTCTTTATAAGATTTTTTTTTGAGCGCTTTAAATGCGGCGATGTTTCCGGTATGGTACGCTGCATTATCCCAAAAGGCGTTGCCCGGATCGGGATGTGTGGTTTGCCAATGATCGTTTACTTTTTCTATAATGGTTAATACTTCTTCTTTGGAAGATTGAAAGGGCATGGCATTTTGTGCAAATGCCGGATAAATGAGGAAATATGTAAATGCCTGTATCGCGATGGATCGAAAATAATGTTTCATTTGCAAAAAATTATGGAGTTTGAATTGCATCTTTGGGTTGATTGAGAATTTTTCCGACATAAACGTTGTTGAAAAAGGTAGTTCCAATAGCTGCTCCGAAATCAAAACCGGCGTCAGCATCTTCCGTTACATAAAAATAATTGTTGTAAAAGGAGGTGTTTTCCGGCCATTTTTCGCCCCAATTATCCATTTTTACAATGGTTTTATCTATTTCCGGTTTATTTTTTACCTTAATGATGATGGTGTTGTTGTAGATTTGGGTATTTTTGACGGGGCCGGTGATATGAATGACGGGCGAAAACCATCCTGCCTGTGTGGTAGGATATTCCCGCAACCCGTCGTTGACACTGATGTTGTAGCGGATTACGGTATTTTCGGTTCCTATATTCCAGCCTTTGCCCAGCGAACCTCCGTCGTTGCAGATGAGAAGGAAACCTCCTGCATTGTCGTGGCTGTAGTTGTATTGTATGGTGGTATTCAGGCAGTTGTAGTCGGAATCAAATCCCTGTCCGTCCCATTTGGCATTGTGTCCGCTGACATCATTGTATTGGATGACGGTATTGTCGCAACTCCACGGCCAAATGCCTGCTGCGGCTTCTTCGTGCGAAAGGATGTCGGGGCAATTGCGCATGATGTTGTGTTCGATTACGGCGCCGTCGCAGCCGATGGGGACAATGCCATCTCCGGGAATGCCTTCCAGTAAATTGTCCCGGATGAGTATCCCTTTACTCGGATACCAATTGTCGCGGTTGGAATAGCCGTTGGATATGATGCCGTTGCGGGAACAGTTGATTAGGTGGCAGTTTTTTATATGTAAATGAATGAAGCGGCTTCGGATGCTGTCGCCGCGGTTTTCCCACAAGATGCCCGATCCGCCTCCTTCTTTTTTGACCAGGCTGCCGTTGACATCACGAACGGTGAGGCGTTGCAGCGTGATGTTCCGGCGATCGCCGCAATTCTCGGCCAGTACTAATACTCCGGTACGCCCTTTTTCCCGTTCTGTTCCGGTATTGGAAATTTCCAGATCCTGCACAATAATGTGTTCGGCATTGTTGAGCAGTACAGTGTATATTTTTTTGCCTTTGCCGTGAATAGCCGGTTTGTTTCCATTTCCATACATACCGACCACGATCGGATTTTCGGTTGTTCCGCTGTGTTGTATTTCCAAGGAGCCCGAATAGGACGTTCCGCATTTGAATAAAATGCTGTCGCCGGGCAAAAACCGGGTGTGATTAATTTTTTCGAGATCAAGCCATGCCTGGTTGGGAGACAATCCGGTAAATTGGTTATTTCCGGAAATGCTGTCAACATAATACACCGTTCCGGCAGCAGTTTGCAGAGAACACCACAGGGCGATAGCGATTAAACCTGATAAGCAAGAGCGTTTATTCATTGTTTTAACACTTTACAAATACGATCGTTTATTTTTACAAAATAGTATCCTTTTGATAAATCCTGGATATCGATGGCATCGTGGTTTGTCTGAAATTGTTGAATGACTCTTCCCGGCATGTCGTAAATAACCACTTGTACCGTTTGACGGTTTGCATTTTCAAAGAATATTATATCGGTGGCCGGATTGGGATAAAGTGTCCATTTTTCATTGTTGTTAGTTGGATGAAAGATAGTTGAATTATCTCCTTTTCCTTGTTCTGCCACCATCCAGCCCACCTCTTCTTTCGTCGTTTTCCAGGCATTTCCCTCTGAATTTTCCGCCTGTTTGTAGATTTGAGCTTTTCCGGTGGTTAATGTTCGCAGCCGTACTTCGGCGCCGTATGTGTCATTGGCCGTTTGCATGGTTGCGAAAAAAGCGGGGTCTGCAATTTCTTTACCCCATTCGATGTTGGTAGCCGAAATGCGAGTGGTTCCCAAACTGCTATTTGTTCCTACTATTACCGGGCATCCGTTTATCTTACCCTCGCCGGGCGTAACGGCTAAATACGCGATTTTTTCTGATACAATCGTGTTGGTGCGCGTACCTTCTTTCGTCAAAATGATTTCAAAACCTGTTGAAGTTACATTTTTTATACGTGCAGCAACCGGGAATGTATTGGAATTGGACACTTGTGTGGTGAAAACCACCGGGGTGGTCGCAAAGGGCGTCTCAAATTCTACCGTTGTCCATTCTGCAGTTGCGGAAATAACCTGACAATATCCTTTCAATCCACCCCAATCGAATGAACCGGCGCTTTGCGTGAGAAAAGATGTTTGTTCCAGGTTTCTAAAGGTGGCAGTCTGGTATGTCCAGGGCAATATGCGGTAATCAAATTTGGTCGCTCCCAAAAGGCGAAGCCGGTGTGTCAGCAACAAAGCGCTGTTGTAGGCGTCTGTGACAGGGCCTGCGATAGCCACCGGAGCTTCTTCCCGTTGATAGAAGACAGACATCCAGTCGGAAGTGCTTGATATATCATATCTTCCCAATGCTGTTGTTTTAGAATCCATTACCGAATAACCGACTTCTTTGGAATAGTCCGTATATTTTCCGCCTTTGCAGGAATATCTTAAACGGAAAGAGATTTTTCCGGTTTCATTTCCGGAAACAGGTATTTTAATCGAAGTCGTACTGTAGTCCAACGAATCGACTTGTATATAAGGGGCATCGCCGATTTTCTTTTCCAATAATAATCCTGTCGTTAAAGCGCCGTTAGGATTCGTTGCTACGGAGATACTGAAAATGGTGCGATCTGTATTCATGGCCGCTGTATTAATCTGAGGGATTTCGTATGTCCATTTGGGCACCACTTGATAGTTGGCATCATACGAAATTCCGCCCGGATGGTTGCGGTACCATTCTCCCGCAGGCGTTAATGCAAAATTGTCGGGATAATACAGATACCGTTTTTCTTCCACATGGTTGTAAATGGCATACCGCTCTACAAAAGGAGCATTGTCAAGCATTTCAGTAAATGCTTTGATGTCGTTTAATTGCTCGGTTTGTTGAGCGACAAGAGTAGAAGGCCAGGATTCGGAAGTCCAATTGGCTCCGTTGTTCCATTCGGTAACCCAGATCGGACGTCCGGTCTGGTCGTGAATACTTTTAATATAATTGTAGAATTGAGAAGCGCTTTGTCCTCCCCGATAGAAATGCAATGCGACAAAATCAACACGCAATCCTAAAGCGTCCGCTTTTTTTATAAATTCGATTAATTTGGCCGAGTTTCCGTCGGTTGGGGCCGGCGAACCGATCCGTAATCCGGATTTCATGAAATTAGGCCATAGTTGAATACATTCATCAATACTCATAGTGGTAGGATTTTGATCTTTGTGATCGTCGGGATTCCATGGTTCATTGAATCCTAATACGGCAGTGGAATGTGGCTGGGCTTCTATTTTTTCCCAACCGTCCCAATAACGGAAGTGGCGCATGGGAATGAATTCATAGTCATCTGTCGAACCGGTTCCGGCGCCCCAGTCATAAAACCAGGTAACTTGCAGGGCATTGCGGGCGTCTCCTCCTCCGGCTACACCTTTTTTAGAAGCCCATCGCCATTTCATTACACGTATAAATGAAACGGTTTCATCTAATTCTGACTGTAGGGTGGCGATTTCCAAATCTTCTTTATCTGCTACGAATACGCGACTGTATCCTCCACCGGAATTCAAGGTGGCAAAGGTCGCCATGTATCCTTTTTTGAGTTTGAACGAACGCATTTGTTTGTCCATCGCGCCTAACGATTTATGGTAATTGATATCGTATGTTACAGAAGTGCCTCCAAAATCGGGTTCCGTAAAAATTTCCAACGGCTTGAATCCGGAAGGATGGGGGATGACAACAGCTCCCTGTAAATATATTTCTATTCTGACATTTACATTTTTTTTTGCGCTTACCCCGTCCACAGTAATGTATTTCAGCCAGTTATTGATGACCTGAGAGGGTATGATGTTGGTAAAATAGACCCACGAATCTTCCGTTTTCAGATCGATGGTACTGTTGATTAATGGAGTTTTTGATGTCATAAATAATTCTGCTTTGTCTTCGACGATGATTTCCGAATCGGAGTATGATTCGACGGTTTGTTTGCCGGAGATGGTAATTTCGCCGGCATGTGCGGAGGCAAAAGATGCCAAAGAAAGCATGACGCCAAGTAAAAATTCTTTCATGATATTGTAAATTGATAAAGTGTCTATTTTACAAATATCCGAACTTTTTTTTATTATTGGGTTGAAATTTCATTCAACTATCTCTGAAATTTCATTCAACCTTATTAATTAACATTTCAAAGGCTCCAATTGAGGGGGCTGAATATTTTATCCTACCAAGTTGAATGATTTTTACACCTGCTGGTTCTTAAATTACATTAATTTTGCATCACATAAAGTAAGAAAAGATGTATTTAATACTATATCATGCTAAAAACACGCAGTGCTCATGATGTAAAAAGCCACATCTTTCTTTGTATAATTTTAAAAATTCAAATCGCAATTTTAATTATTTTTATGAGAAAACAAGCATTTCTTCCATTGCTCTTATTGTGGATGGGTTTTGTTTCTTTCTGGGCATGCAATGATGATTATCTTTATTTGCAAGAAACCCCGGAAGCAATGAAGCGCAGTATTTATTCTACATTGCAAACAGACGGGCGGTTCACTACTTATGTGAAAATGTTGCAACGTATGGATTCTGCCTATGTGGAAATTCTTTCCAGAACGGGTAGCCGTACTGTATTCGCTCCTACTGATGAGGCATTTAACCAATTTTTTACGGATAATCCGTATGGATACAGAAGTGTAGCTGATATGCCGGCTTCCCTGGTAAAAACATTTTTGAGCTATTATACCCTGGAAAATGCGTATGTGGTTAATTTATTAGGTACGGGTACCGGTTATAAAGCGGGTGAATCTCTCCGCCGTTATACGACGTATGATCGAACCGATTCAATTCTTTATACCGATCAAATTCCTGATAATGCTCAATTTCAGCGTTTTAAAGGTAAGAAAATGTATTTGAATACTCCGGGAGAGTGGACATTGCTTAACTTTACTCAGCCTTATTTCCAATTGAAGGGAATGACGAATCAGGATTTTAACCTGTTGTATCCTGATGCTTCCAGGACAGATGGCGATGTGCATATCTTTAACGCCAAAATTCTTTCAGGAGCCAATAATCGAAATATTGTGGCAGCCAATGGATACATCCATGTGGTGGATAAAGTGGTGCTGCCTCCTAAAAATATGTATGAATATGTTAGGGATAAACAAGAGATCGGTATTTTTAAAAAATTGCTGGAACGGTTTTGTGAACCGGTTTATGATCCGGAATCTACTCATTCGTTGTGGGACAGAAATCCGGGAATAAGGGATTCTGTTTATAATGTTGGTTTCTTTTATACAGGAGATCGCTATATTGTGGATGAATACGGAAATCAGATAAAGGTCGATAATTTGCTGTTTTCTCCGGCTGTTAATGACGCTTCAGGAGCAGCCGGCACTCATGAAATGCCCGTATTATTTGCTCCTACGGATAAAGCGATGAATGAATACCTGGCCGCCAGTTTCTTTAAAGACTATGGTACCTGGGATAATGTGCCCGACAATATTGTTGCCAAATTTCTGAATACGCACATGAAAAAACAGCTTTCCGACTCTTATCCTTCACATCTTGCTACTATTGTGGATGATATGAAAGGAGACCTCATGTTTCCGCGTTTCAATTATTCGGAAGTGATAAAAGATGTACAGGTCTGCCGCAACGGTTTAGTGTATGTGATCAATAAAGTAGTGCTTCCCCGGGATTTCAATACGGTGGTTGCTCCTATTATGAATGATGAACGCACCAAAATTATTAACTGGCTGATCAATGCTACTTACAATAACAAACAGTTTCAATTGAAATACAATTATTATCTTACTTCTGTAGAGAATGAATTTACATTGATCGTTCCCGTAGATGAAGCATTTGTTCATTACCTGGATCCGGTGAATCAATCCAATTATGTGACCGGCGGAAAGAAAATGTTGAATTTCAGATATCTGGAAGATTTGAAAGGTGTTACTTACTACTATTGCGATATGAATGGAGATTCGATCGCCACACCGGGTAAGCCTAATTTTACCAATACAAATGACCCCGTATTGCTCACGGTACAAAATCGCTTGAAAGATATTATGGATTATCATATTGTGGTAGGACGTATTGATGACAATCAGACTTATGTACAAACCAAGGGAGGTACTTTCTTTAAGGTGGACCGGCAGGGAGGAAATCTGCGCTTTCAGGGAGCCGGCGATATTGAAGCGGGAACCTATGTAAATGTGATTGACAAATTTATGACCGGCAACGGAATGGTGTATTTTGTGGATAAACGGATTACGCATACGCTCAATTCTCCGTATCATTATCTGGAACAAACAGCCGATTGCTCCATGTTTTATGAAATGCTGATGGTGTATAACGATCCTGACGCTACTTTCTTTGATAAAGACGATACTTATAATAAGGCGGTTGTAAGTCAATCCGAATATAAGAAAAATATATTTGCGGCCAAAGACGGAATCGATTTTGTTTTCCCATTTTTAGGCTCCTATGATTATACCATTTTAGCTCCTACCAACGCAGCTATGACAAGAGCGTTGAATGAAAGAGCATTTAAAACCACTGATGAAATCAAAGCGATCACTACTGCTCCGGAAAGAATTGAAGCAATCAAGAAAAATATTTTGTTCCTCAAAAATCATTTTATTGATAAGTCTTTGTTTACCGATCAGTTTTATAAAAATTCGGAAGTCGATAATTATCAATGGCCACAGGATTTTACTACCGGCGCCAAAAATTCGGCTACCAAAACTTTTTATACCGTGAAAATTTCCAGGCAGGGCGATGCATTTGTCATTCAAGACGGTCGCGGAAATACGGCTAAGACGGTATCGGGAACAACCAACACGCTGACTCGTCAGTATAAATTCAGCAATAGCAGCATCGGTTCGACTTCACGTACTGTGATTCATCAAATCGACCATGTGCTTATGACTCCAATCCAATGATTTATTACTGTGAATTTTAATAGTTATGCAAACAACAAATAGTATAAAAAGAATAGTGACCCTGATCTGCTGCGTATTTGCCTTGTCAATATTTCAGGCAATGGCTCAGGATGACGCCATTGTCAGAGGAAAAATCACGGCAAAGATTGATGGTGAAACGTTAATCGCGGTATCAATCAGCGAAGTGGATAAAAACAACCGTGTGGTAAACGGAACTGTATCTAATTATGATGGGGACTTCGTTTTGAAAGTAAAAGACCGGAACAATAAGCTGGTGTTTTCATATATCGGTTATGCAAAACAAGAACTGAAAATAGGAAACCGTAGCGTATTTAATGTGGCATTGGCCGATGATAACTCGTTGGGAGAAGTCGTCGTAACCGCTCAAAAAACAACGAATCTTGGAGGTATGAATGTGCCTACCCGCGAAATTTCGGTGGCGATGCAACGTATCGATGCCCGGGAATTTGAAGGATTGCAGGTCGCGTCGGTAGAAGATGCGTTGCAAGGGCGGGTGAGCGGGTTGGATATTGTTTCAAATTCGGGCGAACCCGGCGCTGCTATGTCTATGCGTATCCGTGGGGCTACTTCTATCAATGGAAGCTCTCAACCGTTGATTGTTGTCAATGGAATTCCGTTTGAAACCAATATTGCTTCCGATTTCGATTTTGGAACCGCCCGGGAAGAACAATATGCCGAACTGTTGAATGTGAATCCTGACGATATATTGGATATTGTGGTATTGAAAGATGCGGCTTCTACTGCCATCTGGGGGTCGAAAGGCGCCAACGGAGTACTACAAATCAATACGAAAAAAGGTGCGATGGGTAAACCTCGCGTGCAGTACTCCCTGCGGATTACCCGCGCCTATATGCCCGATGCGATTCCTTTATTGAATGGCGACCAATATACCATGTTGATGAAAGAGGCTTACCTGAATCAATCGTTGAACGATTTGAATGGAAATATTCCCGAATATAATTATCAACAGTATGCGCAGGGAGATGAAAGAAATGCTTTTTTCTGGAACTATAATAATAATACGGACTGGTTTTCGGAAGTGACCCAAGTCGCTTGGAAGCAAGATCATAATGTTTCGCTCACGGGTGGAGGCGAACGTGGCGATTATCGTATTTCTTTTGGTTATCTCGATGAGTCCGGTATCGTTATCGGACAAGGCCTGAAACGTTTTTCGAATCGCCTGGATTTGCGTTACAAACTTTCCGACCGGGTGTTTTTCTCTACCGAATTGGCATACACTTATCAGGATAACGACCGGATATATCAGGATAATGATAAAGTAAATTATGATATTCTTGATGCTGCCATGCGTAAGATGCCCAACGTTCCGGTTTATGAACGCGATAAATATGGTAATTATACTGATATTTATTTCAATATCAATCGTTCTACTTCACAATTAGATGGATCGCAACGAGATATGGTAAATCCTGTTGCATTGGTGAATTTAGCCAGGAATAATGAAAAATCGTACCGGGTGATTCCTACTTTCCGGTTGCAATACGATATTTTGGATCCTGCGGAACAAATGTTGCGTTTCCGGTCTTCTGTTACTATGGACGTGAATGATATTCATTCTGTCCGCTTTTTTCCAAAAGAAGCCACGGGAGCAATGTTTGGCGATGATTTGATTAATTACGCATACGACTCCGAAAATAAGAGTAGCAATATGATATTGGACAACAACCTGTGGTGGTCTCCCAAATTGCCCGAACAACATTCGGTGCAGGCTTATCTTTCTGTTCAAACAAATATTGGGAAAGCTTCCGGACAACATTCTGCAGCGTACGGAGCTTCCAGTTCTTCTATTGGTTCGACTGAGCCGGGAATACTCAAAGACCTGGGTTCCAGCGGCAACGAACGGCATTCTTATGGAATCGTAGGTACCGTTCACTATGCATTCTTAGGCCGGTATATTGCTGACTTTACATTGCGTCGTGATGAAAGTTCCCGTTTTGGAGCAGCCTATCGGGTAGGATATTTCCCCGGGGTTTCATTGAAATGGATTATTTCCGATGAAGCGTTTATGAAAGATCTCAAATTTATTAATCTTTTCGCCCTGCGTCCCAGCTGGGGTATTGTAGGCCGCGAGCCGGATAAAGATTATTTGTATTTCAGTAAATATTCGACCTACGAGCACCGGTACATGGACATGGCCGCCATTTATCCCAGTGGAATACAAATCCCGGATTTAAGATGGGAAAAAACAACTCAATGGAATTTAGGTGTTGATATCAGCATGTTTAACGATCGTTTGAATGCCGACCTCAATTTTTACCATAAACACACTGAGGATTTGTTGTTCAAGGATTTGAAAATTGCCGGAACCTCAGGTAATTCGTCTGTCGCATACGACAATGACGGGGTGATGGACAACGACGGGTTTGAATTAAATTTCCATGCTCCTAAATTAATAAAGTATGGTAAATTTTCAATGGACGTGAATGTCAACTTTGCAAATTATTATAATACCATTCAAAAAATTTCCGATAAGGTGGATACCAAGGCCGGAAATATGAAAGACAATGGTGAATACCTGAGAACAATCCAGGTTGGTAATCCATTGGGTTCATTTTATGGGTATCGCTTCAAAGGAGTGTACCAATACAATGAATACAAACCGGGAACGCAAGAATCGGCCCCTGTATCGCGCGACGCCAACGGTAATGTGTTGTATGATCAATTTGGAGTGCCGAAACCCATGTGGTTCAGGTATGGAGAAAGCGGCGGACACGTGTTCCGTGGAGGAGACGCTATTTATGAAGATATTAATCATGATGGAAGCATTGATGACCTGGATGTGGTGTATTTAGGAAATGCTAACCCCAAATTGCAAGGAGGTTTTGGTATAACATTACGTTATCACAATTTCTCAGTCAATAGTTTTTTCCATTTCCGCTATGGAAATAAAGTGGTCAATGAAGCCCGGATGAAAATGGAAAATATGTATTATAATGACAACCAGAGCGTGGCGGTTAGCTGGAGATGGCGTACTGATGGTGATGATACCAATATGCCCCGGGCTTTATTTAAAGACGGACACAACTGGCTGGGTTCCGACAGGTATGTGGAAGATGGATCATTCCTTCGTTTCAAATACTTAACATTCAATTACACATTCCCGAAATCCTGGACTCAGAGTGCCGGACTCTCGGAAGTGAAGTTGTATTGTACGATCAACAACTTGCATGTGTGGACTAATTATTCGGGAGTTGATCCTGAAATTGGATACGCCGCGAGCGCCGACGACCGGTTCAAAATCGGATTCGATACTCAAAAAACGCCTCGTAGTAAGGATGCTACATTCGGAATTACCATTGGTTTCTAAATGATAAAATTTTAAGACAATATGAAAACATATAAAATAACAGGATATATTGCCGGACTACTCTTTCTTGCTGCTTCCATTTCTTCTTGTAGCGATGAATGGATTGAAACCCGTCCAAAAGATTTGGTGACGTTTGAAGATTTTTGGCAGACACATGATCAATTGAAGGCGGCTATTGCCGGATGTTACATGTCAATGGCTAATGATGACAGATACGGAAGCGGACAACCTTTTCATGGAGTGGTTGGAAAAATGATTCAATGGGGTGAAATCCGTGGCGACAATGTGGTGCCGACCACCAGTGCAATGGATGAAGAAGTGAAGATGGCCACCTGCAATATTATTCCTGAAAATAAAGTATGCAGCTGGAATGATTTATATACTGTAATTAATAACTGCAATACGGTATTGGATAATGCGGATTTGGTGTTGGAAAATGATCAAACCCTGACCGAAGCGGACGTGAATGTATATAAAGCTGAAGCATTGGCTATCCGTTCTTTAATGTATTTTTATTTGGTCAGAACATATAAGGAAGTTCCTTTGGTATTGGTATCCAGTAAAACCAGTACGCAAAATTATGATATTGCCAAATCAAGCGAGGAACAAATCATTCAACAAATTATTGATGATCTGATTTTGGCTAAAAGTATGTCGGTCAATTCGTATGACAATAACAGCAACAAATACTTCTATGACAAGGGACGTTTTACCAAGGCTGCAATTACTACCTTGTTGGCCGATGTCTATTTATGGGCCGGTCGGTATGCCGAATGCGTTGCGGCTTGCAATGAAGTCTTGCATACAAAAAGTATCAAATTGGTCATTCCATCCCTATTTTATGGAGGAAGCGAATGGCTTGATATGTTTTGGCTGGGCAATTCCAATGAAAGTATTTTTGAAATACAATATGGTAATAGTTTGGAAGGAAAAACCAACAATATGTTGTATCAATGTTACGGATCTATCTCTGCGACTGAGCATTTTAGAGCTCCGGTCGATCCTACCACCTGGTCGTTAAATACTTTATTCAAAAAAGAAGGAGCTGTGTCTGATATTGATTATGATCTAAAAGACATCAGGCATTACCTTTCTTATAATAGTACATCGTCGGGATTGGCTTCCGCTCTGATTACTAAGTTTCCTTATTCAACCGGTCTGAGTGCCAATTGGATTGTCTATCGTTTGGCCGAAGTCTATTTTATGAAAGCAGAAGCTTTGTTGTATCAGGATTATCAACAAAATAAGAATGAAATTGTCCATTTGATCAATACCATTTACATGCGAGCGCATCCTGAAGTATTGCCGGCTGATACAGTATATGTTGCATCCAAATATACCACACAACAGGAATTAGTTGATTTACTTCTGAAAGAAAAACAAAAAGAGTTTTTATTTGAAGGAAAACGCTGGTATGATTTGTTGCGTGCTTCGAGAAGGGAAGCTAAACCGATGCGTATTTTCAATGAATATGTTGTCAGGAATATTAATTATAATTATCGTGAATTGGCGGTGTCCAAACTGTATAATGAATGGGCGAGATATTTGCCGGTTCCATATAATGATATGAAAGTCAATCCTTTGCTGGTGCAAAATCCGTTTTATGTTACTACTATTGAAGAATGACCCTAAAAACGCATATTATGAAAACGAAAAAAATGATATACAAGGTATTATATAGTTTGTTGATTGGTTTTGCCATTGTTGCTTGTAACGATGACATCGGAGATAATATTTATACCAAACGGGTGGATTTGATTGGTCAATACATGGAGCATCATCCCGAATATTATTCCGAGTTTTATACTTTATTGGAAAAAACCGAAATGTTGGGCCTGGTGAATTCGTATGGGTTATATACCTGTTTTATTCCTACCAATGACGCTGTGAAAAGTTTTTTTGCCGAATCGGAATTCGGAAGTGTGGATAACTTTCCGTTGGATTCGTTGAAAAAGGTGGTTTTGTATCAGATGATTGAAAATGATACGATTTCTTTTTCCGATTTTACAGGCGACGGCCGCCTTCGGTCTCCGAATATGCGGCGCGATTATTTACAAGCGCGCTCGCAGGAAGGAAAAACAATTATCAATAGCAGGGCCACCGTTTTATTGGCCGATCAGCGCGTACATAATGGCATCATTCACATGACCGATGCCATGTTGGTGCCTGATACATCCAATGTAGCCGGGAAATTGGATAATCCCATATTTCAAGGGCGATATTCCATATTCAGAGCAGCCCTGGAAGAGACAGGACTCATTTATAAAGTACAGGAATCGGTAGATCCCCGGGAATTTTCGTACAAAAAAACAGTCGAAAACCAGGAAGTTACAGTGGTGATTCCCAAGATGTACCGTTATACTCTTCTTGCTGAAAGCAATGAAGTGTTCCATAAAGCAGGAATTACCGATTATGACGCTTTGAAAGCTAAATATGATGATGGAAACGGTGATATTACCAGCGCTACCAATGGCTTGTATCGTTTCATTGCTTACCATTGTTTAGACCGGTTGTATGATTATAGCCAGTTTATTCAGTTTTCCCAACAGGATGGATATGAAATTATTGAAACCATGTGTGAAAATACATTGCTGGAATTCAGAAACTATCCGGAAGGGGTCATTTTCAACCGTTTCAAAAATGCAGACGGCGTAGTCATTTATAATGGAGCGAGAATTACTTCCGATGGAACCTACCGCAATATCATGTCAAATAATGGGATGATTCATGAGTTGGCCGATGTGCTTGAAATTCCTGATCAACGTATTTATTTTAACAAAAAAATGCGCTTCAATGTTGCCAGCTTTCTTCCTGAACTGATGAATTACGGGTGCCGGGGCAAAACCAGCCTGGAGTTGCCCGATGCAAAACTTCGGGGGCCTCAGTATTTTGATAATCTTTCCATTACATGGGAAGCCGGCTATGTCATTCCTCGATATGATTATACAACCACCTGGATTCGTCACCAGTTTGATGAAATATTGATCGGATCGGGATGGTTTCCCTGGGATCAGGAAACGACAGGAAAAATGGGTACTTTGACAAGGTATGATGTGTCGATGATTATCCCTCCGATTCCGGTGGGAATGTGGGAAGTGCGATTTGGTTACACTGCCAATGGAGACCGGGGAATGGCTCAGATTTATTTCGATGGTACTCCGGCCGGTATTCCGTTGTGGATGGGGGAAGCCGATACCAAATACTACGGTATCGATGGCATGGATGAAGAAACAGCACGTAAAGTATTATACAACAATTCATATATGCCTTTCCCTGCAAATGTGAAAGATGGAGGAGGCAGCGCTGCGCCTTATAGCCGTACCGACCGGTTAAGAAGAATTATAGGAACATATAACTTTAGTGAAATGAAGAAACATGTCATGCGGTTCAAAACTGTAGAATCCGGACAGTTGTCGCTTAATTTCATAGAAGTGATTCCTGTAGATCAGATTGCAGATGAAGATTTCAATTAATGAGGTTAAAATAACATGACGAAATAATTCTATGATGATTATGAATATGGTAAGATATAAAAATAAAACCTTTCTACTCCTGCTCTCCGGTTGTATGGCAGGCTTATTCTTTTCTTGTAGTGATACTTGGAACGAACATTATGATAGTAACAAAGAGAGTAATGGGAAGGACTTATATGCCACACTCCAACAACAGCCCAATTTAAGTAAATTTACGCGGATGATTGAAATCTGCGGGCTGAAAGAGAAATTTTCCGGTTCGGAAACTTATACCGTTTGGACGCCAACCAATGAAACACTGTCGGATGTGAAGTTGGAAAATCTTTCAAAAGAAGACTCTGCATTAGTCAAACAGATTGTTTATAACCACATTGCCCGGTATAACCATTCTACCGCCGAAATTGAATACGCAGCAAAACGGGTATTGATGTTGAATGCCAAAAAATATCTTTTTCAACGCAATGGAGAAAATTATTTTTTCGCAGGAAAAGAAGTATTGCAAAAAAATGTGGTCTGTACCAACGGGGTAATGCATACTCTCAATG
Source organism: Bacteroidales bacterium (assembly GCA_031553835.1). Classification (GTDB taxonomy): domain Bacteria; phylum Bacteroidota; class Bacteroidia; order Bacteroidales; family Azobacteroidaceae; genus JAVBKX01. The sequence goes on along the minus strand of JAVBKX010000026.1, from coordinate 55,906 downwards.
CGGAGATTCCGATCGAATGGAATGTGTGGGAGTTCCTGAAAAAAGCGGATGGAATATCGAATATAAGAAGAGTCATCTGTCAATACGATACAGTGTTTTTTGACAGGGCGCGCAGTCAGAAAATCGGAATTGATGAACATGGCAATACTGTCTATGATTCGCTGCTAACGGTCAGAAACTTACTCTGCGAATCATCGTGGGGATGGTTGTATGATGAAGATAGTATTTACACCTGCGTATTCCCTTCTGATGCCGCTTTCCAGCAATTGCATCTCGATTACAAACCTTATTTCAAGTCCAACGGCGGTTATAAGGGACTGGGAAAACCGGAGGAATTGTCGAATGCAATGATTGACCAGGCTATCATCAAACATTTGATATTTCGTGGTAATTATGCCAATTTGATTCAGCAGGATTCAATTACTTCTACTCACGGATGTGTGTTTCATGACCCGGCTGCTGTTTTCAATGCTTCTCCACAACAATTCAGTAATGGTTCGGTGTTGATAACCGACCAATTAAATATGAAAATCCGGGATACTTATTATGTTCCATTTGTTAGGGAAGTGGAAGAATTGTCTTATACTCTGACTAATTCGGTGAAAGATTTGCAATTTCTGCCGGGGATGCTTTACGGTGGCGGAGAAATGCGCCGTTTGTTTCCCCAAAAAGATACTAAAGTGGAAGGAGTTTCTAACGGTTTTATTAAATTAGTTTCAACCGGAACCGGGGCTACCAATGCCTATTTAGCGGTTTTTTTCGGGCCGCAGGTAGTGTCAGCCAAATACGATGTGTATTGTACGATCGTTCCGGCATGTGCTGAAGATTCATTGTTGACGCAACCGACTATTTTGGATTTTGGCTGGATGTACACTCGTGGTATCACTACCATGACATCCACCAGTCCCATTAGCTTGCGCAAAGGTTTTGTTACCAATGCTACAGAGGTGGAAGAAGTATTGGTCAAAGAAGGCCTGGATGTTCTGACGTATGATGGAGCGCCTGCCCTTGTGATTACGATTAATGTTCCGACTGCCCAACGTGATCAATATGAACGGATTGTGAGAATTGATAACATCAGGTTGGTGCCAGCCAGGCAATAAAAACAGTAACTAATTTAATACAAAGGAAATATGTTTATGATATCATTAAAAAATAAAATATTCATTTATTGGCTGGTTGCGTTTTTATGGGCTTGCCCGTTTGTTTTGGAGGCTCAGAACGAAATGGATGGAGCAGAACCGACTGATACCGTACAGGCTGTGGTGAAAAAAACGATTAGAAAATCACAGCGCGAAGTGACTATTACCGGGCATGTCTTTGATGCGGCAACCGGAGCGCCTGTCAATGCGGCCGAACTGACGGCTGAAAATTATGCTTCGGCAATTACCAATGAAGATGGCTCATTCTCGATACGGATTCCGTATCCTTCCGCCATCCTGAAAATTACATCCTGGGGATACCAGACAAAAGAATTGGCTGTCAGAGGGAATGAAACCGTTACGATTCGTATGATGAAAAGTAAGTACACCTCTCTGTATGAAAGGGAAATACTTCCTTTGGGTGAAAAAAATGTGGTCGATGCGACTTTTGCAACCAACCATACCGACCGGTTTTTCCCGGTGGCAGGGTCTTCGCTGCAAGACCGGCTGCAAATGGAATTAGGAGAAATGCGAACCATTATTCGATCCGGCGCTCCCGGAATCGGCGGCAATATGTTTGTTCGCGGATACAATTCGATGACGGCTTCTTCCCAACCGATGATCCTGGTGGATGGAATTCCTTATGAAACCTTGCTTTCTAACCGTATTTCGTCCATTAACGGATGGCATACCGATCCGCTCACTAATATTGATCCCGAAGATATTGAAGACATTTCTATTATTAAAGACGGATATGCATTGTATGGGATGAAGGCTGCGAATGGTGTGATTGCTATCACCACCAAGCGGGCGAAAGAACAAACTTCTAAAATTGCTGTGACTGCATCGTGGGGAATGAATTTTGCTCCTAAGCAATTGCCGGTATTGGATGCCTCTGAATACCGGGCATTAGTATCCGAACAAATGGGTAGCGCCGGTTTTACTCCGATTCAGATTATGGATGCGGAATATCTGTACGATGATCCTTCCCGTTTGGAATACCATACTTATCATAACGATACGGATTGGCAGGATGAAATATTCAGGAATGGTTTTATCCAAAACTATCACGGGCAAGTGACCGGAGGAGACGATATTGCTAAATATGGAATTTCATTAGGATATATGAACGTGCAAAGTACACTGAACAGTGCTGCTTTGGATCGTTTTAATACACGCTTTAATACTGATATTGACCTGCTTAAAAATTTGCAAATGTCGTTGGGTGTTGCATACAGCCAGGCCAATAAAACAATGAATGACGACGGTACTGTGATCCGGTCGTCCCCCTCTTTTCTTTCATTGATGAAATCGCCCTTAGTGGCTTCCCACAAAATCAATACACAGGGAGTACAATTAGCTACATTAGCTGATGAGGATATTTGGGGAGTCAGCAATCCTGTATTTTTGCAAACAGACGCAGTGGTTAGCGAAAACGACCAGTACCGGTTGGGCTTATATGGCAAATTGAATTTGAAGTTAGGCTCAGCATGGCTGTTGAATGCTACGTTCAGTTATGATTACGATAAATATGAAGAGGCGTATTTTATTCCGGACTATGGCGTTTCAAGCGAATTGTTGCCCCGGTCGGAAATTTCCAAACGATATACTCAAAGTGCCATCGCCCGTTATGTCGGACTGTATGGCAACTTTGCCGCCAACTATAATAAATTGTTTGACTACATCCATCATGTCAATGTGTGGGGAGGCGTGCGATACCAGGGTAATGAGCTGGGCGCTACCCGTTTGAGCGGACACAATGTTTCTGAAGATTCCAAACCGTTTTTAGAATCGGGAATGATCGGCAAAAGCATTCGCGATTATGATGACAAATGGAAATGGGCTTCAGCTTATGTTGATGCGGAATATACGCTCAAAAACCGGTATCAATTGGCGGTAAGCGTGTCGGGCGATGGTACATCGAGAGCCGGGGAAAATCAGCAATATAGTGTTTTTCCATCTGTAGCTCTTTCCTGGAATCTGGCTTCCGAATCATTCATGTCGTGGGCTACTGCTTTGAATGTATTGAAATTCCGAGCTTCTTCAGGAATGGTTGGGAATGATAATTTTTCATTCCTGAATGCTGTACAGTATTTTCAATCGGTAGCTTATTTAGATGCGCAAGGAACTCAAATCGCCAATTTAGGAAATAAAAATTTGAAATGGGAGACCACAACTAAAAATAACCTGGGCGTAGATATCGCATTATTCAACGAACGAATTTCGTTGGCTGCGGATTTTTACGTCAATAAAACGAAGGACTTGATTACTCCGCAATCCTTAGATCATGCTTCCGGATTTCCGTATGCATTTATGAATGGCGGCGATCTCGAAAATACCGGTCTTGAACTGAAATTGGGATTGAGATGGATCAATACCCGCGATTTCAGGATGGATACCCGTTTTTCTTTTGCAAAATATAAAAATGAAATTACGTCGCTGCCTGGTGGAAAAGATATTGAAACTACTTATTTGGGAGCGAATATCCTGTCGAGAGTCGGCCAGCCGGTGGGCGTGTTTTATGGATATAAATCTTCCGGAGTGTTTGCCACCGCTAAAGAAGCGCATGATGCGGATTTATCTGCTTATTACCGCAATACGCGCAAATATGCGTTTGAAGCCGGTGATGTGCGCTTTGAAGATGTAAACAACGACCATCTGATCGATGAAGAAGACCTGCAGATTATCGGGGACCCGAATCCCGATTTTTATGGATCGGTTGCATTCAATTTTGAATACAAAAATGTTGGATTAGATGCCACCTTTACAGGAGTATATGGCAATGATGTCTATAATCACCTGAGGGCGCAAACCGAATCGATGAGAGGTTTTTATAATCAATCGACCAGTGTGCTGAATCGTTGGAGGGTAGAGGGACAGCAAACTTCCATGCCTCGTGCCGATTATTACGATTTGCATGGCAACAGTCGTTTTTCCGATCGTTGGATTGAAGATGGTTCGTATCTTCGATTGAAGAATGTGACATTGACCTGGAAAAATCCGAAAAAATTGTTCTTTCTCGAAGGCTTGTCTGTCTTTGTAACTGCGAATAACTTGTTTGTAGTTACCGATTATTTAGGGGGAGATCCTGAATTCAGCGCTTCCAGTTTCTCGTTGTTCCAGGGAATTGATGCCGGATATTTGTCTCAGGGGCGCTCTTTTACCGCCGGATTTAAAATCAACTTGTAATGTACAGTTCAAAAGAAATCAAAAATATGAAGAAGAAAATAAATATATTTTGCAAAGCGTTTATTGTCCCGATATTGCTGTTGTTGGCTTCATCCTGTAACGATTTGCTGGATGTGGATTCGGATCAATATTTTACAGAAGGAGAAAATCAGCTCAATAGTCCTAATGACTCGACCTACAGTGTAACAGGAGCGCTTGCTCAAATGCAGAAAGTAGCTCAGTCGTATTTTGTATTGGGCGAAGTGCGTGCCGACCTGACGGATGTAACCGAAAATGCCGATCGTTTCCTGAGAGAAATCAATGCACATGAAGCCATTTCGGCCGAAAATCCCTATGTTGATGTGGCTCCGTATTATGCCTTAATCAACAACTGTAATTATGCAATTTCCCGAATGGATACGCTGATAAAAAATAAGGCATTATTGCCTGATTATATGATGCTTATGAAAATAAGGGCATGGACTTATTTTCAATTAGCCAAGAATTACTCCAAGGTGCTGTATTATGAAGAACCTGTGTTGGACGTAGCAGATGCCCGGAAAGTTACCGGAGAATATCTGACGCTCCAACAATTACTGACCGACAAGCTGATTCCTCAAATGCAATTTGCTTTAGGCAGTAGCACAACTTCTCTAAATCCGCGGTTGATTCCATCTGCAGAATTTCTGTTGGGAGAATTTTACCTGTGGTTAGGTGATTATGAGCAGTCTGCTTTTTATTATAAGAAAACGATGGAAAAAGAGACTGGATCTTATAACATTAATAATGGAGAGATTCAAAAAATTGTTGGTTTTATATGCGATGCTACTTTCCGCAATCAGGTTTTTGATGGAATGGAAGGTTATAGTTTAAATTGGAATAGCATTTTTTCCGGTGGAGGATCACATGAAACAGGATGTTTTATAATATATGCTTCTTTTGGAACTGCCAGCCCGATGTATGAAATGTGTTTTGAAAATGTTTCGGTGAAAGCCAGTTCCCATGCCATTGACAAATGGTATAACCAGGTGTACGAAAGTCAGAATATCAGGGAAGAATTTCGTGCCGTGGGCGATTTTAGAGGTAATTATATACATACTTATGTTGAAGATAATGCCCTTGCCTATAGGCCTGTAGGTTCATGGGGCCCTTCGCAATACTATAAATCGGCATCTGCAGTAGTACCGGCTAATACTCCTTGCATCAATAAATATTATACTACCAACGGAAGCGGCTGTATTCTGTTGGAACGGGCAGGCTTGCTGCACTTGCGTTATGCTGAGGCTATTAATCGCTTAGGTAAACCTTCGCTGGCGTTGGCTGCCATCAATTACGGCCTGAAACGCGCTACGGTATCTAATCCGAAGTATGTCAATCAGCAGGAAATAGCCGACGGTTCTTATTTGGTGAATTTTAATCATACTCTTTACGACAACAATCTGGGCGTCAGAGGACGGGTACACATGGCTCCCCAGCAGTTTCCTGCGACTTTGAACACATTGCAGGATTCTATCCTGTTTGTTGAGGAGGTTATTGTAGAAGAATTAGCATTGGAAACCGCATTCGAGGGCAATCGCTGGGGTGATTTGGTTCGCATTGCATTGCGCAGAAACGATCCGTCTTTCTTAGCGAATACTGTTGCCGCCAAATTTGAATCAACCGGACAAAGCCGGATACCTTCTACGCCAACAGCTGATGCGGCGCAGGTAAGGGCGCGGCTGAGCGACAGCAGGAATTTCTTTATTCCATTTCCGGAAAAATAGGGCGAAAGAAGAAAGGCGAGAAGGGTGCGGGGCGCAAGGTGAAAGGCAAAGGGCGAATAAAAACATCACCCTGTACCCTACACCTTGCGCCCCGCACCCTTCGCCCCGCACCCTTCGCCTTAATCAAATCGTTATCGGCTTATACTTAGGAACTAATGTTTTCATTACCATCCATCCGATCAGGTAGGTGACAGAGCAAACGCAGAAAATGATAAAATAACCGGCTGGTTTGCCCTCAAATCCCATAAATTCCATATTGGATTTTCCTGCATAAACAAATAATTCCCCGGCTATTTTTTGTAAAATCATGGAACCGAGACCGCCGGCCATTCCGCCGATACCGGTAATGGAAGCAATAGCGCCTTTGGGAAACATGTCGCCGACTGTGGAAAAAATATTGGCCGACCACGATTGGTGGGCAGCGCATCCTATTCCAATCAAAATAACCGGAAACCAGGGAGAGAAAGTGCCCAAGGGTTGCGCCAACAATACCAACAACGGGAAAAAGGCAAAGATAAGCATGGCTTGCATGCGTGCGGCATAGGGATTCATCCCGGTTTTGTTTATAATGATGGTGGGTAATTTACCTCCATAAATTGATAACATGGAGATAGCATATAATGTGAAGAGTAATGCAATGCCCAAGCCTTCGGATGTTTTGATGCCGAATTGAGTGTTGAGGTAAGAAGGCGTCCAGAACAAGAAAAACCACCAGACTCCGTCGGTCATGAATTTACCGAAAGCGAATGCCCAGGTTTGTTTGTAAGAAAAACATTGCCAGAAAGGCATCTTTTTTTCTTCTTTTTCCGGAACAAATTCTTCCGATAAATTATCTTGCTCAATATAATCTAATTCAAGCCGGTTGACATGTTTACTCCCGGAAGGTGTTTCATACATAAAAACCCAAAAACCCATCCAGATAAAACCCAATGCTCCTATGACGATAAAAGCCATTTCCCATCCCCAGGCTTTAGCCAGCAACGGAATAGTCAAAGGAGCTGCCAACGCGCCGATGGAGGCGCCGGCATTGAAAATGGAAGTGGCATACGCCCGGTCTTTTTTAGGAAAATATTCGGCGGTAACTTTGATGGCGGCAGGAAAATTGCCCGCTTCGCCCAAAGCTAAGATGCATCGCGCGACTAAAAAGCAATACATGCTGACGGTAGCTATTAATACCGCCGTGTCGCCGGTGGCGCCCACCAGTTCTGCGACGCTATGCAACCCGACGTGCCATTCTGTAATGACTCCGCAAACGGCATGCAGACAAGCTCCGACCGACCATACGCCTATGGCCCACAGAAATCCTTTTTTAGTCCCCAGCCAGTCGATAAAACGCCCGGCAAAGAGCATGCAAATGGCATAGACAATGGAAAAAACAGAAGTGATGTTGCCGTAATGCGATTCATCCCAATGAAATGCAGGTTTGATAAATTCGTCCCACGTGAGCGATAAGACTTGTCTGTCTAAATAATTTATGGTGGTCGCAAAAAACAGTAATGCACAAATCGCCCACCTGTAGTTGGTCATTTTTTCTCTCATGGTATTGTGTTTAATTTATTTTATTTAGGTTGTTTTCCAATATAAGCAAGAATGCCGCCGTCCACATATAAAATATGCCCGTTTACAAAATCAGAGGCGGCGGAGGCTAAGAATATGGCCGGGCCTTGCAGATCGGTGGTCGTGCCCCAGCGCGCAGCCGGAGTTTTGGCAATGATAAAATCATTGAAAGGATGTCCCGGTTCACGTAGTGGCGCTGTTTGTGGAGTGGCGATGTATCCCGGACCGATTCCATTGACCTGAATGTTGTATTCCGCCCATTCGCAGGCTAAATTTTTGGTCAGCATCTTCAATCCGCCTTTAGCAGCGGCATAAGCCGATACGGTTTCACGACCGAGTTCGCTCATCATAGAGCAGATATTGATGATTTTTCCGCCTCCTTTTTTGATCATTCCGGGAGCTACGGCTTTAGAAACGATGAAAGGTCCATTGAGATCGACATCGATTACCTGGCGAAATTCGGAAGCTGTCATTTCGATGGCGGGAATCCGTTTGATGATTCCGGCGTTGTTGACAAGGATGTCGATCACGCCGACCTCAGCCGTGATTTTTGCAATGGTTGTATTGACCTGTTCTTCATTTGTAACATCGCACACGTAACCGTGTGCCTTGATCCCGCTCTCCTGGTATGCGGCCAAGCCTTTTTGTACCAGGTCTGTATTGATGTCGTTAAACACGATGGCGGCGCCGGCTTCATGCAGCGCTTTGGCGATGGCCATGCCGATGCCGTAAGAGGCTCCGGTAACAAAGGCTATTTTTCCTTGTAATGAAAATTGATTTAGCATCATATTTTATTTGATTGTTATATTCTACGTTTTTATGATCGTATATCCCGGTTTTTCAATGTTGCACTTTTACAATCAACGGCTGTTTCAAACAGATTGTAAAATCCTCGGCATATTTTTCAAAATCAGTTGCTTTAGGAAAACCGAATTTAGTCCATCCGTAACCGGTGTAATAAGTTTGCGGTTGTCCCGGTTGGTATGTTTCGATAACCAGGAGATGGTTGTGTATTTCACCGGCGAAATTTTTCATGCTTTCCGGAAAAACGAGGGCAAGGAATACATCACCGGCTTTGGGAGATGATTCTGTATAAATGAGATAATTCTTTTCCGGAAAAAAAATGACAGAGTCGTTATTCTCTCTTTTTACAATTCCGGCTGCCACCGGCATCGGTTGTCTGATTCCATATTCCTGTTGTATTTTGGTCAATTGAGAACCTGCATCCAACGAAAATGTGCGGCTTTCGGAGAAACGGTCGCCATTTATTTCCATATCTTTATAAGTTAGTTTGAAAGTCAGGCGTAACGGGCCATTTTCCAAAATTTCGTGAGAGACAAAATTTTCGTTGAGCCATAATTTACCATCGATGTATGGCGCCATGGCTCCGCCTCCGAGCGTGCGACCGACTTTGTAATCGTCAAGGCCTTCGCCATGGTCGTCGTGATAAGAAGCTGCTCCTGCCAGGTCTTGTCTATACCATTTGTCTATAATCAATTCGCCTGTGCGTTTGTACCAAAGGTCAATACCGTTGCTGGGGCCATCGGTCGGTATCAATGCTTGTCCATATACGCGAAAAGCTACCCGGTCGTTTTCCCAGGCAAAATCATCTTTGCGTTCGGAGATCAGGCGACCGTAAACCATTGGTTTGAACGATTGTTCTTTCCCTTTTTCGATGGAAAAAGAAGCCGATTCTTTTTCTTTTAATCCGGCTTGGAAAATTAATTTTTTATCAAAAGTAACTTGAGATGGAATAATCCCCAAGTTCTGTTTTTTGACCATATAACTTTCTCCGGGATGTAAATGTATTTGTTTGTCAATAGTTTCCAACGAAATTTCTACCATTTCATAACTCCGGTTGATATCGGTTGGATTGCTGACAATTATATTTACTTTATTGGAAGTACAAGCCCCCAACAGGGCGGCAAGCAAAGGAATCAATATTATCTTCATTTCTTCATTCTTTCATTTTCTTCATTTCTCATTTCAGTTTATCCGCCGTAAAAGTATCCATATCATCGTAATCCAGGTTCTCGCCGCACATCGCCCAAATAAATGTGTAGTTGCTGGTGCCGGCTGCGCTGTGTATAGACCAGGAAGGAGAAATAACCGCCTGTTCGTTGCCTGTGAAAATGTGCCGCGTTTCCTGTGGCTGCCCCATGAAATGGCACACTGCCTGCTTTTCGGGTACTTTGAAATAAAAATAGGCTTCCATACGACGAGAGTGCGTATGAGGCGGCATGGTATTCCATACGCTGCCTGGAAGAATTTCGGTCATTCCCATTTGTAATTGGCAGCAGGGTATAATTTCATTCAAAATTAATTGGCTGAGTATGCGATGATTGGCTGTTTCCGCCGCACCTAATTCCCGGGTTCTTCTCAATTTATCTGAAATTTTTACAGGAGGATAGGCTGTATGAGCAGGAGAAGATGCAAAATAATATTTGGCCGGATGTGCCTGATCCTTACTTTTGAAAATAATTTCTTTCGCTCCGCGGCCTACATAAACGGCATCTTTGAATGTCATGGCAAAATCTTTTCCATCTACTGTGATTGTCCCTTCCCCTTCAATGCAAATAATGCCGACTTCCCGGCGTTCGCAAAAATATTGGGAACGGACTAATGGAACTGTTTCTAATGTTAAATTTTCATGTACAGGAAACGCTCCGCCGATGATTAGCCGGTCGTTGTGCGTGTAAGTCATAAGCACTTCGTCTATGGCAAATATGTTTTCGACTAAAAATTCTTTTCTCAATTGGGCAGTGTCGTAATGCTTCACATCCTGGGGGTGAGTGCCCCATCGCTCTTCGATTGTTGTCTTCATAATATTAGAATGAAAATAATGCTTGTGTACAAAGATATAAAGCTTTTTTTATATGCAGACAGAGTTGTGATGTTTAGATGAAATTAAATGTATATTTTACGCATATTTTGAGAATAGTTTGAAAATGTATTATTTTTGTAAGAAATTTAATGCCTTGAAGTCTATATGAAATTTAAGATACACTTGTTGTTGGTGACAGTTTTTGTATCTCCTGCTTTTGCTCTGGATAACGTTTTACGATTTTCTGTCGATGCGTTTCCTTATTTGGAGCAACTTCCATCCAATTCAATCCGGCGTACTTTTCAGGACAAAGAGGGATATATTTGGTTTGGAACATTGGATGGTTTGTGCCGGTATGATGCATACGATATAAAATTATTTCGTTCCGATTGGAATACTCCGGATTTACTGACGAATAACGATATTTTGTCTATTGCAGAAGATACACAAAATCAAATTTGGATCGGTACGCGCGAAGGATTGAATGTGTTGGATAAAAAAACAATGTCTATCCGGCCTGTTGATGAGGAACGTATCCGGCATTCCCGCATTTTTTCCTTGTTGTGCGACTCGTCGGGCGATATGTGGGTTGGCACTGATCAGGGTTTGTATAAATATGATCATACCCAAAGAGAATTCATCGCCTTTGCACCCAAAGAAAATGATCCGACTTCGATTCCGGGAACCGGTATCAGCAGCCTTTATGAAGATGCGGATAAAAATATCTGGGTTTTATTGTGGAGAAACGGACTTTGTAAATACAACCGTGCGACCGGTGTTTTTACCCGTTATCCTTCGATAGGGAAGACAAATAATCCGTTCCGTATTTTTCAGGACCGGAATCGCCATTATTGGATCGGAACCTGGGACGATGGTTTTTGGCAGTTTAATCCGGATGCGATGGATCAGCAATATTATACGTTTTGTTCTTTTCCCGGCAATGCCGCTCATTCTACTTTTTACAGTATTGCCCAGGATGATAAATATGGTTATTTGTGGTTGATTTCGATGACCGGTTTGCATGTGATTGATGTAGAATCGGGATCAGATATTGTTCCGATCGATGTATCGTCTTCTTATACAATCCCAACCACGATATTAAGCGAAATTATAAAAGACCGCAACGGATATCTTTGGTTGGCAGCTTTTAGCGAAGGATCTTTTATTATTAATCTGAATAAGCCTGCTATAAAAACTTATCCGTTGTATCCGATCAAAGCCAGGTTTTCATCTATCCCCAGGGTGGTGGCCATTACGGAAGATGACGACGGTTTGTTGTGGTTGGGATTGGATCGTATTGGCGGTTGTCTTTTTGACAGGGAAAAGAAAGAATGCATACTGTTTTCTGAAATACCCGGTTTGCCGGCAGAACCCAAGGCGTTTGATATTATTCAAAAAGTCAATAGTTGTAATGAATTTTGGATGACTTCGGAAACGTCTTCCACAGTGTATCGCCTGAAGAAAAAAAATGGTCGTGCTTATTTAGCCGAAACCCTTGATCTTGATCTTCACCATGTTGGACGGGATCTTTCGGTCAGAGCTATGCGAGAAGATCTGGCCGGAAATGTATGGATTGCTTTGGATGATGCGGTTTTAGTAAAACCTCCTCATGCGCCGTTGCGTGAATGCGCTTCAATACCGAATACGATAGATATTGCGTTTGACCGGTCGGGACGAGCCTGGATGGCTACAGAAAAGGACGGTATTTATGTATATCAGTATGATGAAATGAAAAAACAGTATGTATTATCAACTTGCTACGGAAAAGAAACTTCCGGATTAGAGTCGCATAATATTGCTGCAATTTGTTCGGGATCAGGTAATAAAATTTGGATTGGCACCCAGGACGGGCGAATTATTATTTACGATACAGAGCATGATACTTTTGTTGACGCTACAGAATCATGCGCTATGTCGGGAGAAGGAATTCTCAATATTCTTGAAGATAAAAACGGGCATATCTGGATTTCTTCCGTCAAAAAAATTACCAAATATGATCTTGAAACTCAGGTCGTCACTTCCTACATGTCGTCTGATGGTATTTTAGTGAATTCCTTTTTGCGGCGGGCCTGCTATTGCTGCCCTTCGGGAGAAGTATTTTTTGGAGGAAATAAGGGCTTTTGTTCCTTCGTGTCTAACGATCAGGAAGTACATCAAAATCGTTGGGAAAAGGTATTGATAACCGATGTGAAGACCAACAATAAATCCATTTATGACCGGGGAGGAAAGGTGGTTTTTGATAATGTCGGCAATGCGTTAATCATTGGTCCCAAAGAAAAGAATATTGAGATTGGTTTTTCTTCTTTGAATTATCCTGCTTCCCCTAAAATTTATTATGCCTATAAATTGGAAGGAGTTGACAATGCGTGGATTTATACGGAAAGTAACCGCCATTTTGCTACTTATACCAATCTTTCGGCAGGTAAATACAAATTTCTGGTGAAATCTACGAATGAAAATGGGGTTTGGAATGATTCCTACACCACTTTTCTGATCGATAAGAAACCTGCATTCTATGAAACGCATTGGGCGTACCTGTTGTATCTTACGTCTATAATAGCTGTTATGTTTGCAGTGTACCGCTTTTTTGCTTACCGGATGCGCATGAAGGAACAATTGAAAATTGCCACTATCGATAAAGCGAAATCCGAAGAATTAACTCAGGCCAAATTAAAATATTTCACGAATATTTCGCATGAGTTGTTGACTCCGTTGACCATCATTTCCTGTTTGATCGATGAGTTGGGACAATCTAAGGATGGGGGCATCAGCGAACAGCGTGTTATGAAATCAAATGTAAATCGGTTGCGGCGGTTGTTGCAACAAATATTGGATTTCAAAAAAATAGAAAGCGGGAATATGAAGCTGAAAGTGGCGAAGGGAGATATTGCTGCATTTATTAACGAAATTTGTTATCTGAATTTTTCTCCTTTGATTAAAGAGAAGCAGATGCATTTTACATTTTCGTCCACGCCTCAAGTGATGACCGCATATTTTGATGCCGATAAAATAGATAAAATCTTGTTTAATTTGCTTTCGAATGCATTTAAATACACTCCGCCGGAAGGAACAATCGAAGTCAGGGTAAATGAAGTGCAGAAAAATGAAACCAGAATGATACAAGTTGCGGTGTTGGATACCGGGTGGGGGATAGAACCCGAAATGTTGCCGTATATTTTTAACCGGTTTTACCATAATAAACTGGCGGATTTTGGCGAGAGTAATGGGATCGGACTTTCCCTGACCAAAGAATTGGTGGAATTGCATCACGGAATGATCAACGTGGAAAGTCAACCGGGAGCAGGGTCTATGTTTGTATTTGAAATACCGGCCGGTGAAGATGCATATTCTCCCGACGAACGGCTAACTTCCGATATGCTGGTGGTGCAGGAAGCCGAAATCAATGAAAATGAAATCTATAATGATCAGGCAATAAAAGAGGATACTATCGTTGAAAAGAACGAAGATGTTACCTTGTTGATTGTGGAAGATAATAAAGAACTCAGAGAATTGTTGTACAACGCATTTTCAAATCGATACAATATTTTTGCAGTCGAAAATGGAGAAAAGGCATTGGAGTTGATTGAAAATGAATCGGTTGATTTGATTGTTAGTGATGTGATGATGCCCGGGCTCGATGGCCTGGAATTGTGCCGGATGATCAAAAACAGTATATCCACCAATCATATCGGCGTGCTTTTGTTGACAGCCAAAAACAGTATCGATGACCGCATTGCCTGTTACAATGCTGATGCGGACGGGTATATTTCCAAACCTTTTGAGATGCGGGTGCTGATGGCCAGGGTGCAAAACATGATCAAAAACAAAAAACGACGGATGGTTGAGTTTAAAATCAATAATGATATTAATATCTCCTCACTCAATTATCCTTCGGCGGATGAGATTTTCCTCACGGAAGCAATTAATACGATTGAACAGCATTTGCCGGAAACGGATTATAATCTGAATAAGTTTGCCGAACAATTGAATATGTCAAAGGCTTCTTTGTACCGGAAAATTAAAGCGTTGACCGGACTGTCGCCTGTTGAATTTGTACGAAACATTCGCTTGAAACATGCTTGTTCCCTGTTGAAAAATCATTCGGGAGGAATTGCCGATATCGCTTACTTAGTCGGTTTTTCCGATCCGAAATATTTTACAGCCTGTTTCAAAAATGAATTCGGTATTACACCAAGCGAATACAAAGAAAACCTCTTGAAAAATAATGAGATTTAACAGAATATTAATAACATAAATAACTGAAAATTATGAAGACTATATCTTCGTTGTTGATGTCGGGCAAAAGTTTGTTGCTGTTTTCAGTGATCGTGCTATGCTTGCAAACATCATGTACTGCCAAAAAAGAAACATTTGAGGTGGGAAACCAAACTTTCCTGTTGAATGGAGAACCTTTTGTCGTCAAAGCGGCTGAAATTCATTATCCGCGTATTCCGGCCGACTATTGGGAACATCGTATCAAAATGTGTAAGGCATTGGGTATGAATACGGTATGCTTGTATGTTTTTTGGAATATCCACGAACCGGCAGAAGGTCAATTTGATTTTACAGGGAATAATGATGTGGCTGCTTTTTGTAAATTAGCCCAAAAACAGGGAATGTATGTTATTCTTCGTCCCGGCCCTTATGTTTGCGCCGAATGGGAAATGGGAGGATTGCCCTGGTGGTTGCTAAAAAAGAAAGATATTGCCTTGCGTACACAAGATCCTTATTTTATGGAACGGGTGCGTTTGTTTATGGCGGAAGTCGGCAAACAATTGAGCGGACTTCAAGTAACTAACGGAGGAAATATTTTAATGGTGCAGGTCGAAAATGAATATGGAGCTTATGGCATCGATAAACCGTATGTGGCTGAAATTCGCGACATCGTGAAGGCTTCCGGTTTTGATAAGGTGCCGCTTTTTCAATGTGATTGGAGTTCCAATTTTGAAAATAATGCGCTTGATGATTTGTTATGGACAATTAATTTCGGAACAGGCGCCAATGTTGATGAACAATTCAAACGTTTGAAAGAATTGCGTCCGGAAACACCGTTGATGTGCAGCGAATTCTGGTCGGGCTGGTTCGATCATTGGGGCGCCAAACATGAAACCCGCAGCGCTGATGAATTAGTGGCCGGAATGAAAGAAATGTTAGATAAAAATATCTCGTTCAGTTTGTATATGACACACGGAGGAACCAGTTTCGGGCATTGGGCGGGTTCCAATTTTCCGGGATATGTGCCCGATTGTACTTCGTACGATTACGATGCTCCGATCAATGAATCGGGTAAAGTGACCCCGAAATATTTTAAAGTGCGCGATTTGTTGGCCAATTATTTGCCCAATGGACAAAAATTGCCGGCTGTGCCCGATTCTATTCCTGTTATCAGTATTCCTGAAATCGCTTTTACAGAAGCAGCTACGGTATTTGATAATTTACCAGAACCCAAAACAAGCGAAAATATCCAATCCATGGAATGTTTCGATCAGGGATGGGGTAGTATTTTGTATCGAACTACATTGAAACAGTCGGATGCGCGGCAAGTGCTTAAAGTAACCGAAGCGCACGATTGGGCGCAGGTTTTCATTGACGGAGAAAAAATCGGCACATTAAACCGGTTGAAAGGTGAAGGCACTTTGTTTGTTCCACCTGTAAAAGAAGGAGCTGTATTGGATATTTTTGTTGAAGCTATGGGGCGGCGCAATTTTGGAGCCGGCGTACTCGACTACAAAGGAATTACTGAGAAAGTAGAAATCATCAATGAAAAAGAGTCAACCGAATTGAAAAACTGGCAGGTATATAGTTTTCCTGTCGATTACACTTTTGCACAAAATCAAAAATATCAGCCGGTTGATGCCACATTGTCGGTTCCGGCTTATTATAAAGCATCGTTTGATTTGGAAAAAATCGGCGATACCTTCCTCGATATGTCTAACTGGAAAAAAGGGATGGTGTATGTAAACGGACATAATATCGGTCGTTTTTGGGAAATCGGTCCGCAACAAACATTGTATATGCCCGGTTGTTGGTTGAAAAAAGGAAAAAATGAAATCATTGTACTGGATTTGGCCGGCCCGGAACATCGAACGATTACCGGATTGACTCAACCGATCTTAGATGTATTAAAAGGCAATGGTGCTTATAAATTCCGGAAACAAGGCGAAAATCTGGATTTATCTGTAGAAAAATCCATTTATTCCGGAAGTTTCAAATCCGGTAACGGTTGGCAGAAAATTAATTTTGGGAAATCGTATGAAACCCGTTATTTTTGTTTGGAAGCGTTGAATTCTTTTGAAAAAGACGATTATGCATCGATGGCCGAATTAAATATTTTAGATGCTGACGGTAATCCGTTATCCCGCCAACACTGGAAAATTGTCTATGCAGATAGCGAAGAGGCTGATGATGCAAATAATGTGGCAACCAATGTTTTTGACCAACAGGAATCGACGATCTGGCATACGGCTTATTCTAATGCCAGGGATCCATTTCCGCATCAGATTGTGATTGATTTAGGAGAAACGAAATCCATTTCCGGTTTTGAATACCTTCCGAGAGCGGAAGCCAATAAACCCGGCATGATTAAAGATTTCAACGTTTATATAAAAACAGCGCCATTTAAGCTATGATCAAAAAAATTATCCTTTTTTTCGTGAGCGGATTGCTACTGTTTCAATCCCCACGTGCAGCGGTTTTTACGGTAAGCAATGAGCCTGATTCTGCTTATATTTTTGCCTATACAACAACTAAAAACGGAAATCATAACGGCCTGCATTTTGCCTGGAGCATGGATCGGAATCATTGGCATTCCATTGGACCGGAATATTCTTTTCTTCGATCTGATTACGGCCGATGGGGGAGTGAAAAACGAATGTTTGATCCGGTTTTGTATCAGGATAATCACGGATTGTGGCATTGTGAGTGGACTGTGAATGCACAGGGAAATATTGTTGCTCATGCTGCTTCCTCTAATTTAGTCGATTGGAAAAGGCAGTCTTATGCGGTAGGGCAATCGCTTCCTGACAATCAGAATCAACAACGTTTGCAAGTGCTGATTGATGGTGATTTGCAAAACGGAACGGAGCATTTTGTTGCCTGGGAAGTGGTAGAAAAACTGATGAATGCTCAGAAATTGGCAACGTATAAATGGAAAACTTATTCTGAAACGGCTAAAGAAGATCCACAACGGTTTGCCGGTTTGAAGCCGGTAGAAATAAGCATTCGTCCGGATATTTCCAACTCAAAACAGATCAGCGATTTATTAATCGGCATCTTCTTCGAAGATATCAATTATGCTGCTGATGGCGGATTGTATGCGGAATTAGTTCAGAACCGCGATTTTGAATACGATTTGAGCGATAAAGAAGGACATGATGCTAATTGGAATCATCGTACGGCCTGGACGTTTTCCGGTTCGCCGGGCGCCGAATTTAATATAGATACCGTTGCTCCGGTTCATCCCAATAATAAATATTATGCGGTGTTGACATCCGGGGAGCCGGGTATGAAGTTGTCCAATAGCGGTTTTGGCAATATTGCAGTAAAAGCGGGCGAAAAATATGATTTTTCTATTTTTGCCCGTATGATGGAAGGTAAGGGTGGAAAGATTACGGTTCGCTTAGTTGACATGCCTTCGGGAAAAGTGTATGGGGAAACATCCACTCCCAATATCCAGTCTGCCTGGAAAAAATACAGTGCAGAAATAACGGCAACGGAATCATCTTCGGGTTTAGTGTTGGAAATTATTCCCCAACTGACAGGAACCGTGGCGATCGATATGGTGTCATTATTTCCACAACAGACATTCAAAGGCCGGAAAAATGGGTTGCGAGCCGATTTGGCGCAAACGATTGCAGATATACATCCTCGCTTTGTGCGTTTTCCGGGAGGATGTGTAGCGCATGGCGATGGATTGGAAAATATATATCGCTGGAAAAATACCATTGGTCCGCTCGAAGCCCGCAAACCGATGCGAAACCTTTGGGGTTATCATCAGACAGCCGGATTAGGTTATTTTGAATATTTCCAGTTTTGCGAAGACATTGGGGCCGAACCGCTTCCGGTGGTGGCGGCCGGAGTTCCCTGTCAGAACTCGGCTACGCACGGGCATGTGTTGGGCGGACAGCAAGGGGGTATCCCCCTGTGTGAAATGGAGGATTATGTGCAAGAAATTCTTGATTTGATCGAATGGGCAAATGGCGATGTAAAAACGCAATGGGGACAAATTCGCGCAGAAGCCGGACATCCTGAGCCATTCAATCTGAAATATATCGGTGTGGGAAATGAAGATTTGATCACGGATGTTTTTGAAGAACGTTTTGCCATGATTTTCAATGCTGTAAAAGAAAAATATCCTGAAATGACGGTGATTGGAACGGTCGGCCCGTTTTCGGAAGGTACTGATTATGCAGAAGGTTGGGAATTGGCAACTCGTTTGGAAGTGCCGGTGGTTGATGAACATTATTATCAACCGCCCGGCTGGTATGTTCATAATCAGGATTATTATGATAAATACGACCGAAACAAATCAAAAGTGTATTTAGGAGAATATGCTGCGCATTTGCCCGGACGTCCGAATAATATTGAAACGGCGTTGGCCGAAGCGCTTCATATAATCAATCTGGAACGCAATGGCGATATTGTCGCGATGTCTTCTTATGCGCCGCTGTTGGCTAAAGAAGGGCATACGCAATGGAATCCGGATTTGATTTATTTCAATAATACCGAAGTGAAACCGACGGTCGGATATTATGTGCAGCAATTGTGCGGACAAAATTCGGGCGACGAATATATTCCGGTCGATATTACTGTGTCGGAAAGACGACAAGAGGTGCAGCAACGGATTGCCGTATCGTATGTGCGGGATAATCAAAACGGGGATTTAATTATCAAATTTGTCAATTATTTGCCTGTTGCTGTTAAAGTTAATTTTGATTTGACGGGTTTTGAAACGGCTAATATGTTGGCTGCCAAAGCGATTTTGCAAGGTAGTCCCGATGATAAAACGGCCAGACCGGAACAAACATCTTTCGCTGTAGAAGAAATGTCCGGGATGGAAATTCCTGCTTATTCATTTACCGTGATTCGTGTGCAAACACATTAAATTGTCCATGAGGGCTATCCGGATTATCTCGGCGGTTGTATTATTTCCTGTAGCCTGTTTATTGCAGGCACAGGAATCTTATTCGGGTCGTTTGGTCGCAGAACAAGGCGCCTGGTGCTGGTTTGCCGATCCGAGGGCCTTGTATTACGAAAATGCATCCGGAACAATTAAAAGCGCTTTTATTGGCTATATTGATGTTCATGGTGCGATTAAAGCTGTCCAATATGATTACGTGGCGAATACGGCGAACGAAATATTGATCCGGTCGTATTTTCAACCCGATGATCACAATAATCCGACTTTTCTTGTTTTGCCCGATGAGCGGATTATGATTTTTTATTCCCGCCATACGGATGAGAAATGTTTTTATTACCGGATTTCCCGAAAACCGGGCGATATTACGACCTTAGGGGAAGAAAAAATGATTGTAACAGATCATAATACTACTTATCCTTCCCCTTTTATTTTAACAGATGACCCCGGCCATATTTATCTTTGTTGGAGGGGAATTAACTGGCATCCGACTATTGGCAGGTTGACATTGCCCGATGAGAATGACGATGTTGCATTCGATTGGAAACCCAAACAACTGATGCAATCGACCGGCGCGCGTCCGTATGCCAAATATGCATCCAATGGAAAGAATAAAATCTATCTGACCTATACGACCGGGCATCCTGATAATGAAAATCCTAATTTTATTTATTTCAATGGTATCGATATTGCGAAAGGCGATACTTCAACAATAAGTCTCGTGGATGTGAAAGGGAAACGACTTGCTTTAATCAATCAGGAAGTATATCGTATCAATAAAACCGATGACTATGTTATTAACAATCCGGATGTGGTGGCAGATCATTCCGCTTCGCGGAATTGGATTTGGCAACTGGTGATGGATGAAGATGAAAAGCCGGTGATTGCGATGGTTGGCATTAATGACGAGAAAACGGTGCATGATTATTATGTTGTTCGATGGACAGGCAGCGCATGGCAAAAAACGTTTCTTACGCATGGCGGAGGACATTTTCATCAAACACCGGGATTGGAAATGTGTTACAGCGGAGGTCTGACTATTGATCCTAATTATCCCGATCAAATATATTGCTCAGTGCCGGTAGATGGCATGTATGGCCGCAGATATGAGATCGTAAAATACACGGTCGGCAGGGATGGTTCTATTGCAGAAGAACCGGTTACCCGCAATTCTCCTAAAAATAACATTCGTCCGTGGGCTATTCCGGGATTGCAAAATCATGCTGCAAACTTAGTGTGGATGTATGGCGATTATTATGATTGGATAGTTAGTGCAGATCGCCCTCAAGGGTATCCGACGGCTATACATGGTCATGTGCTTTTGCCCGTCATTGAGAAACAAACGAAAGAAATTACTTTTTCGCTCAGCATTCCATACGAGGATTATCAAGGCCCTCTCTGTCGGTTGGGTGATGAACTTGAATATGGATTGGCCGCGATGCTGAAACCTTATGTAAAAATAGGGAATAAAGTGCATTATAGTATCAATACATTGGGTACTTCGGATAATTGGCAACAAGCTAATCGCCGTACCGATGGTAACTGGTATCCTCCTGTGCCGCTCCACTCTTTTCAGCTCACTCTGACTTATGATAAAGAGATCTTGACAACCTGCATCAATGGATTGCTTGATCAACGGATAGAAATTCCGGATGGATTTGTTTTTCCAGTACAGAAATAATATAGTTGGCGGTCAGTCGCCGACAGTGCAAAAATGAAAGTAAAAATAGATAGCAGATGAAAATAAAATTATTTTTAATCGCCGCATTCGTATTGTTCATTCAATCATGCGGACCGAATAACTCGAAAAAACAAACTGCGACAAACAGTGAAATTACGCAAGCCATTGAGATGCTAACGGAATTTTACACACATTATCTCACCGAGCAGGATAAAATGTTGTCGGATGGCTATAATCCGAAAACAATTGAGGTAATAAAAAACAACTATTTGACCGTAAAATTGCAAGAAAGACTGAATTTTCTGGAGTTAGAATACGACCCGTTCCTCAATGCCCAGGATTTTAGCAAAGATTGGATTAAAACGCTTGAAATAACGCCCGTTGAGGAAATAGAAGATGCCTACAACGTTTGCTATCATTATGATAATGAACACACCAATTGCATAACATTGTTTTTGGTGAAAGAAAACGGCAAATTCAAAATCAATGATATAGAAAACCTTTCTGCAGAACATTTTACAGAGATTGGAGATGAGCCGGAAGATATGGACGATTTTATTGATGCCGTTGAGTTTGTTAAAACAGGCGAATCCATAGAAAGTTTTGTGCCGTCCGGCTATATCATAGATATGCAAGCCAATGGAGATTTAAACCATGACGGATTGGAGGATCTGGTAGTGGTACTCATCCAAGAGGAAAATGATGAGGCAAAACGGCCGGTTTTAGTATTATTGTGTCAACCTGACAACACGTATGTACTCGATAAATTCTCATGGACAGTTGTAGAATCCAAGTATAACGAAACGCTGAGGTACGAAGAAGAGAATATAAACATTGACAATGAAGGCGTACTTCAGCATCACATCCGGAACTTCGGGCCGAATATAAACCGAACCTGTGAATACAAATATATCGACAACGAATTATGCCTGGTTTCCATAGAAGCGTTCGGTTCAGGCGCAGGAGAACAACGGGAAATTAAGTTGAATTTACTGACAGCCGAATTAGAGATAACTACAGTTAATACATTCACTGAAAATAGTGAAACAGTAAGTAAAATTCATAAGATAGAAAAGGTTTTATTTGAATCGGCTAAGCCAATGGAAATAATTAACGACATACTCGTCAAATATAATCTGTAAACAATTAACGATGACAGACACAAATGCCAGCCACTAACTCTCGGTCTGCTTTAGCTCCGCTGACCGCTGGTTCAGGCGGAGTACCGGGCGGTTAGTATGTCTTTCATTCATAATAATCTTAAACACAAAACAGGAAGGGGCTGTCTCAAAAGCGAGGCAGCCCCTTGTTTAGGTACGATCCCTATTTTCTTTTCGGATCTTTATTTCACCACTACTTTTTTCGTAGTTTCAGCCGTTTTTACAATATATACGCCCGGAGTCAGTTGTGTGTTGGAGGCAACACGCATACCAAGTTGATTGTATATAGCATAAGAATCAGCGCCTTCCACTACGATAGTGTAATCTTTTACATAAATTTTTACTGCATCTGTTTGAGCGTTGTTCAGGCCTGTTTTGATTACGTAAGTCAGACGGAAAGAGTCTGCACCATGCCATGAACCGTTCAGAACATCGATATTTTTGATACCAATGCGCAATGTATTATTGGTAACCATCACAGTGACAGACGTATTGACTTCTCCGGCGCCGGCTACAAAGTCAGCCATATTATTTCCGTTTACTCCGTTTTCATAAAACATTGGAGTAGTGGCTTCATTGGCATAAAGCACAGCTTTTTCGTTAGAGCTTTCAGCGAAAGTAGCAGCTTCCAGGATATATTCTCCGTTGGGAATGCCGACAATGATTTGATGGTAGTCAAATGTTAAAGCAGCGGCATCGCCTCCCCAAACTTCCAGGAAAGTGTTGACCGGAGTTTCTACAGATCCTGAGGATTTTGTGAAGTTACCATTGGTATTCGTGTGGGTGCAGTTTTCCCATCCTGTCGGACGAGATCCGATTCCGGCCGTGTGCATGATATTCGGGTTAGTGATCAGTTCGGTTACATCTCCTGTTGCGGAACTGCTAACGATTGCATTATTGATGGCGGCTTTCAGCGCAGTGATCGCAGCATCGATACCTTCTTCGTTCACAGTTTTACCGTCATAAACACCCTGGGCAGTAGCAATGGCTGCTACAACGCTGGTATTCGCAGCGACAGAAGTTGTTTTGGCAACCTCAATGGCTGTGTGTAATTTAGCATATACCTTGATCGATGCCTGAGCATTAGCAATGGCTTCTTCCAGTTCAGTTTTCATGTTATCCAATGCTTCTTTTGTCGGACTTTCATCAGCCACTAATGTTTTTGCTTCTGAAATTTTGCCGGTTAATGCCGCCGATACGGTATTTTGCATCACGCCTTCCACCGCTTCTGCCTGAGCGATTACCGCTTCCACTTCTTTGATCAATGTATTGAGAGTATTGCCTTTATACGTGAGTTTGAAATTGTCGAAGATTGTCCAGCTTCCGACTGCATGCGCGCCATCGTATTTTACTCCGATAGTGAGGGCGTCGCCTTCTTCTAAGAATATAATAACAGAATTGTTGGCATATTTTCCGGCTTGAAATGCAGTATTGGCTTCACCCATAGAGTTGGCGTACCCATTGGAGGTACCAGTTGCGGTTTCCGAATACAATGATTGTATTTTGTTTTTGCTTTCGGTATCACCGGCCAGGGCATAGAGATAAGCTTTGATCTCTTCTGTTCCTGCGCGATAAGCAGATCCTCCATCGTTTCCTGCGGCGCGGGCAAAACCGTGGATGTTGAGTTCATAGAATCCGGCGGGCAGACCCGGGATTACCTGATACATATTGAAATTGGATTTTTCATACATTTCATACGTTTGATCGCCTGCTCCTCCAATAGCTCCTGTCCATCCGGCGCCGTTATTATTGTCGAATCCCGGATTGGTGATGATGAAGCTGACATTAGCCGGATTTTCATCATTTGCAGTAATCACCGACATCAGGTATGTGTTGGTTGCTTTGGGAAGGGAAACAGTGGCTGCTTGTACTTCTTCTAATGTAGCCTCGCCGTTGAGATATACTTCTTTGGCCGACTGCATTGCATTGTTGAAATTAGTAGTAGCTTCGGTACTGTATGCCGCAGGGTGATTAGCGACCGTTTCGTTTGATTTAGTCAGAGCTGCCAACAACGCCGCTTTAGCCTCATATAGCTTTAATGCAGCTTCATAAGCGATAAACTCGGCAGAGAAGAAATCGGATTTTTTGAAAAATTTGAACAATGGATTTTTGTCTGATCCTTTGTCATAATAGATATTGATGTTATCGCCGGTCAATCCGTCCACTCCAATAATATTGCCTGTTTTACGAACAGAAGTAATGGTGTATCCGTCTGTCACATCATTCAGGATAAATTTAGCATCTGCATCATCTGTTCCCAAAAGCATACTCCATCCATTAGTTGATGCTTTGGCGTATTTTGATGTGGATACTTGTTGTATGGTTGCTTTGTCATCTGTTACAGCGATGGTCCAGGTATAAGGATCGTGTCCGCTGAGGTATCCGTAATTATTGAGTACCGGGCTGGTAGCATCTCCATTATTAGAAAGATATTTATTTGATGCGGGATGATAGATTACATAATCTCCATTGACAACCGGTTTGGTTTGTCCGGGTAATGCCGGAGCTACCGGTTTTCCGGACATTGCCGACAAGTAAGTTAATTCGAAACCTGTTACGCAGAACCAGCCGGAAGTTCCGCCACCGGAAGTAGAGGCCATACCGATGCGCATTTTACCGTCGGCGCCAACAATTATTTTTGCAATGGTAATTTGTTCCCATTCGGTGTTTTCGTTAAATCCAGAGCCGGTAAATTTGTATGCCGGCAGATTAGAAACCGTTTTGCCAACAGTGGTGGTTGCGTATGCACGTTGGTCGTGAATGTTACCATCTGTTGTAGTATAACAAGTCAACGAATATACTCCGGCAGGAAGTCCTTCGATGTCCTGATAAATATCCATACTGGTAAAATTATTAGACCATGAATTCCAACAGGTTTTGCCTTTGATGGTGGTTTGTTTGAAGTCGCCACCTACATTAACATTGTTGACAGTCCAACCCGCATTTGATGTTTGGAAAGCAGGATTGGTAATTAAGA
The DNA here is from genome assembly GCA_031553835.1 of Bacteroidales bacterium. GTDB lineage: Bacteria > Bacteroidota > Bacteroidia > Bacteroidales > Azobacteroidaceae > JAVBKX01. Next base: position 30,498 of record JAVBKX010000026.1, on the reverse strand, counting down.
AACTGATATTGGCCGGCGCTGTGATCACCGACATCAGATAAGTGTTGGTAGCTTTCCAAAGGGATGTTTTAGCGGCAGCGATTTGTTCCAAAGTAGCTTCGTCGTTCAAATAAACGGCGTTGGTTGCATCGACTGCATTATTGAAGGCGGTAGTAGCCGCTTCGCTGTATTCGGCCGGATGATCAGCTACTCGCTGGGTAGCATTGGTAATGTCTGTCTTTAATGCTACTTTGGCATTATAAATAGCTGTGGCCGTTTTGTAATTAACCAATGCCTCTTCATAAGCAATGACTTCTGTGGTGTAGAAGTCAGATTTTTTGATGAATTGAAATAATGGATTTTTATTGGTGCCTTTGTCGTAATAAATGCCAATATTGTCTCCGGAAGTATTGTCCACTCCGATCATATTGCCTGTTTTACGAACAGATGCCAAATGATAACCATCGGTCACATCGGCCGGTATCCATTTTGCATTTTCGTCGTTATTCCCAAGCACAATACTCCAAGTATCACCGCTGGAAGCTCCCATAAATTTCGAAGAAGAGAGTTGTTGCATGGTAATTTTTTCGTCTGCGGCTACAGTAATTTTCCATGCAAAAGCGTCTTTGGTTTTTACAAATCCGTAAGAATTTAAGACCGGTTGAGAACCAGAGCCATTGTTGGTCAGATATTTTCCGGTAACCGGATGGTAGATTACATACTCTCCTTCTACTATCGGCTTGGTAGCAGCAGGAACGGTAATTGCAGGGGCATCCGGAACGGTTGGAGCCACGGGTTCTCCTGCCTGTACCAGATTGAGATTACTTAAGATAGCTGTTGCGGCTATCATCAAACAAGTAAGTTTTTTTCTCATAACATTGTTTTCTTTAATACGTTAAAAAATAAAAAATGAACTCTTGATTTTAAAATTGTTTTTGTGTGTTGCTATATTTTTCAATATTATTCCTGATGCAAAAAAGATATGGGAATGATTTCTTTTAAGGTGTCATCCCCCGACCAGTACAGCGCTATCTTGTTCTTCCGATTGGCTACGGTTTCCAGTATCAGCGGATGTTTATGGGAAGCAACCGGAGGTAGTTGGACAGTATATTCTCCGGCTGATTTTGCTTCCAATAATTTCTTTCCGTTTATATAAAGAGAAAACGGAGCATCTGATTGGATATGTAATGAGTATTGTTGCGCATATTTGGTTTCCAATATTCCCGACCAGCGTATGCTTTTGGTTTTTTCCGGAACAGCAAGCATATTGCCGATTGCGGTATGGTTTTCTTTGTCGATTAATTGGCTGTATTGTTTGTCTGAAAAATATTCGGCTTGTAAACCGCTACCGTCAGAAATGTGCGGATTATCAAGCAAATAATCAATCACGACCAGCCGTGCATCGTTGGTGAGACAAACGAAAGAGAGTACTCCTTCCGATAAGATTCGTTTGTGATCGATTTGCGGTTCGGAACAAAAACGATTGGCGTCTATATCCGAAATTAATCCCCAGTCATTATAATTGTTGGCGGATGTAGCGGCGAATATTTCCGTCTGGTTGGCAATGACAAAAGCATTGTCGAAAGCGTCGCAGATGATTTGTGAACGGCAGGCAGAGGTTACCCGGTTGCCGTTTCGTTTTATCTGACGCATTTTCCAGGTTCCGTCGGTATCGCGGTAATGCTGATGTAAAACGGCTTTGCTCCTTGAACTTGTCCAGTCGGTATTGTCGGGTTCTGCATCGGGCATATAGGAATTAAGGGCATGAATGCGACCTTTGGAATCGGTCGTTTGAGACTCCTGATTGATGAGTCCTCTTTTTTGTGCGATCGGAGCCACTACTAATCCGGATAATCCTTTATGCAGGCTGCTTCCTGTGGCACGATCCGAAGTCGGTTCAATTTTTTCGGTCATGGCAATGGTTTTTCCGGATGTATTTTTCCATGTTAATCCGTTGTCTTCACTGTAGGCATACGATAAATCATGGTTGGTGGAAGCGGTCGGACTTTCCCTCCATACCCAGGAAACATGTAGTACGTTATTTATATCATAATCGATCCGGTTGATATAAGCGCATACATCCGGGTCGGCGTCACGTCCTTGTATGTACCGTCCGACGAGGCCCCATTGATGGGTATGGCCGTTGTATTCCCGGAGAAAACTATCTCCGTCGCCGCTGGAGCCATGGCGACATTCGAAAAACAGGTTGCCATCCGGTTTTTGAATGAAACGTGGATAGCATACTCCCGATATGACTTTATTGTCGTACAGCGCTGATGTATTTTCTCCAAAATGGGCAGCATCCCATTTTATTGTTTCCGGTTTATTGGCTAAGTCAATCACCGACCGGCAATAATGCAAAGGCATGTCGTGATGATCGTATGACAGGTGAATGGTTCCATCATTTGGACAAATGCCCATTACGGGAACATTGTGCGGATCGTTGGAATGAGTAGTGTAGGGGAGTTTGACTTCCATCCATTGTCCACAGGGTAATTTCCGGCGTGCGATGCATAAATGCCGGTCGGCGCTGTAATAAATAGTATATTGGTATCCGTTGTGGCTCACCAAAGCATCTTGTTGAAAAGCTTGTCCCACTAATTGTTCTCCACTTGGCATTTTTAAAACAGCCGGACATACGATTGTTTCGGAAGCTTTAAAAAAACGTAATTTTTCCGGAATTTGAGCGTGTAAGTAATGGGTTGCGCCTACTAATAAGAACAAAAAGCAGCATGTGGATTTTTTCATGAGAGCGATTTCCAATTAACCAAAATTATAATGTACAAAATTGGTTAAAGAAAATTACATTCACTTCCAAATTTAAATCAAAAGAGGTAGATAATCCTTTCAAATAAACTTTTTTTGCTTATTAAAATGCATTATCTGCCTCTTCCGATGTTTTATAATCTGATTTTTCTAAATTTAGAAAATAATTACTACGCCGCGGTAGTAATTATTCCCCCGGATTGACAGGATATAACAGCCCGGTTCGAGGACGTGGGAAAACCGGGGTGTATTGGTTTCTGCCGAAAAGACTAATTGTCCGGATACAGTATAAATCAATAACGAGTTGTTTCCTTCCAATCCATCGATGGAAAGTTGATGATTTGAACCGGATACAGATAATGAATGATTGTATGCCCGATTTATATCGCTTTGTCCCCCGGCAGGTACGATTTTCCAATAATTTTTGGAATCGGTTCCCGATTTGTCGGAATACACATTGGAATTGTTGCCTGCTTCGTCTGTCCCTAAGACGCGGTCACTGCCCAGGTTTCGTATCTGGATCCAGTCGGAGTCATCTCCTTTGGGTTCCAATATGTATTTTGCATTAGCTGGGATAGGAAGTGAATTCAGATCATTTGTCCAGCCGGTCGCCCAATTTTCTCTGGCGGTATTTCGAATCAGGTACCATCCCGAAGATGCCTGCTGAATATAATATGTTCCGGATTCTCCTTCTATGGGATCGATAAAGAAAGCCTGGCTACCATCGTCCGAAGCGGTTTGTATGAGAGAATATCCATTCTGTCCATCATCGGGATTGTTACCCAGAAATAATCCGGAAGTGTGGATAATATTTTGCTTAATCCTCGGTAAAGCTCTTGTTTTTTTTAGGTACCATTGTTGATTTTGGCTTGCTAAAATGTTCTTGTCGTATTCGATCACAGCAGTTCCGTTGTAGGTGTTCCCTCCGCTATTGTTGACAGAATAATCGGAACCGACATTGACTAATCCGTACAATCCTTGGTTTCCTATCGAAGTGATAGTCCATTGTTGAGCAATATTTGCAGCGTCCACCGGAACCTGAATTAAATTGACAGCTCTCCCGTTGCCGGCCATCGCAAGACCTGATTTCCGGTTAATGATCCGGAATTTATTATTGCCGACCGGTACAATTTTCCATTCCTGGTTTTCATTGTCAGCCTGCGGCGCCCATAATTCAAGGACAGCATTGGGAGTTGTAAGTCCGTTTTTTACTTGTATTACATTATTGGATTTTAAGTTTTGAATTTGGTAATAAAAATTTTCGGGAATGAACGATTCTGCCGGTTTCACGGGTGTGATTTTGGCAAAATCGGCGCTTAGGAATGCCACTCGTTGCTCTAAATAATTCTTAAGATCGGCAATGTATTCCGGATAAGTGGAGTAAAGATTTTGTTCTAAATACACCCTTGAACTCAGATGCCCCCATTTATCATAATTTTTTTCTTGCGATTCTTCTATCAATTCTACTGTCTGGTCAATGAAAAGCAGTAGTTGGTCTAATATTTTTTCATCATTCACTAATTTTTCCCATCTGTTTTTAACGGCATTAGTAAACCATGGATCTGTCCATATCCGTTGGATCCATACTTTGGGATCGTAGCCATGTACCCGCATTAATTTTTCGGAAGCATTTCCTTGCCTGGAGTCATTGTTGAAAGCAATATCGTAATCCCACAAAGGGCCGAAAAAGAATTTGTCAATGTCTTTTTTCTTGTAGATGTAGGTGCTCCAGAATGCGTCGGAATTGCCTGTTAATTCACAACAAATATACCAGTTGATCAATGAGGCGGTGTCAACCAGAGCACGGTATCCTATTTCAGTATCTCTGTAGCTGGGTGTAAATAATGTATTTTCAAATTGTTGGGTAAATTGGGTGATGTAAGATAACTGTTGGGGAACAATTTCATCATCGTTGGGATATTTTACGGTGATCGGCACGCCCCGGTCCGTCGAAAACCAAACAGGTTCTCCGTATGCAAAACCATCAATTTCGAGTAAGTAACCTCCGGTTAAATTGTTGAAGTCGATTGGATCCTGTTCTTCCACCGGCACCCGTTTTTCATTTTCTTCTATTTGGTCTGAAACCATGTAACAACCTTGGTATTCGCCGTTCAATACAACATCAACAAACCGTGCGGCGGGAGAAAATTCCAGGCCGGCAATTTCGCTCATTTTGAAAGCAACAGCATTGCGGATCAAACTTTTATCGGCGTAATTGGCTAATAATGTCCAACTTTTGGCTTTAGCCGGCAAGTTCAAAAAATTGGTTTTACTTGCGAATTTGATACGGTACGGTTTTTTTGCCATGCCCCAGGTGGAGTTTCCTCGTCCTTTGATTTCAATGGCTACTCCCGAACCGTCGCCCGACAGTTCTTCCCTTGGATCGGCACTTACGGCTACCAGTTTGCCTGTTACATAGGTTTCTTTGCTGGTAATTGTTTGCGAATTAGTCGTTTGGATGTGTAAAGTGGGGATGTTCGTGAGTTGAGGATAAGTGATGGTAAGCGGATTTTGGGTCGTGCCGGTATTGTTGCTGCTTCCTTTGGTTCCTCCGTTGTAGAATATAACCAATTGAGCGGCTCCATTCGTTTTGCGTCCCACAGTCTTTTTATTTCCTTCGGAATAGAGGCCGGCGCTCATTTTAACATCAAAAAAATCTATTTCGTTTTTGTTGGTATCTAAGAGTTTGAAAGCGACATCTTTTTTAGCCGAAATTCCCCAGGTGAATGTAGATCCGTCTGTGCTTTGGTCATTTTGTGTCCAGGTCAGGAATCCTTTTGCGGCGATAGTGATCCCATTGGGGATGATCCAATCGGCGGTAACTCCTTCTTCGTCGATTTTCCGGATGGTATAATTGCTTAAATCAACAGCATTGCTTTTGTCGTTGTAAAGCTCCAGCCATTTTTCATTTCCACTGATTTCATTGATGTATATATTTTGCGCTTCCATAGTTGAGAAGGCGGCGGAAAGGATCAGCGACGCAAAAAATGCAAGCAAAAATGTGAATTGGATTTTCATTATTTTAGGCGTATTAATACGTGATTGTTTCATGATTTCAATGATGCAAAGGTAGTCAATAATTGTTAGTGGAGGAGGTGTAAAATAATCAAAATGGGTGGACAAATGATTCAACGAAAAAAAATGAGGCTGTCTTTCATAGGCAGCCTCATTTGATTATGAGATTATTAGCAGATTATTTTACTACAATTACTTTTCCGTAGTTGCTATCTCCTTTTACAGAAAGGATATAGATACCTGAATTGATTGGAGCGGTGAATTGAGCGCCTGCAGTTTTGTATGCGGCAACTTGTTGTCCGGTTACAGTATAAAGTGCAACAACATTGTTGCCTTCGAGGTTGCGGATCGTTAATTCATTGTTGGCAGTAGTAACAATCAAAGCATTGGTTGCATTGATTTGTTTTGTGCCTAATTTTTCAACGTCAACAAAACGCCAATAATGGTTGCTGGTATCTCCTCCTTTGTTTGTATAAACTGAAGCAAGATCAGTATTAGCATCGGTTCCAACAAATCCATTAATTTTAACTACTTTTATTCTGTGGTCTGTTGGAGGGACTAATGTAACAATGAATTGAGCATTTTGGTCCTCTGGATCTGTTGTCAAAGTAGAATGCCAATCACTACCACCATCTCCGCTTAATTCAAAACGGGAGAAATATTCGTCAGAACCAACGTGTTTGATATTGTATATACCTGATGTTTGATCTACAACTTCAAATTTGAATTTTTGATTATCGGTAGTTTCATCCAAAGTCGTTTCTATCTGGAATCTCATATAAGGAAGATTGGTTTCAGAAGCAGAGTAAGAAGCTAAGAATTTTCCAGAAGAATGAATGATATAGTAGTTTTTTTCAGAATCAAATACATAAGGATTAACTGAAAGCCTATAATTTTTCATTACCAAGTTCAAATCGGCTGTCGCTTCATTCACCTCAGATTGTACGTTGCTGTTGGATATGATGTCTTTGGCCGTAGCGATGGATTGTTCCAATGCATTGCGTGCATCTGCCGGGTATTGGTCTGGATCAGTACCACCAGTAGTGATGGCGAATAAATTTTCTGCGAGTGCTAAAGCAGCTACCAATGCTTCTTTTTGCGCTCCTTCAGGGAGAAGTTTAATGTTCCAATGATGTTTAGGATCTTTACCGTTTTTATCGCTATATACACCGTCATTGGCATTATTGCCATCTGTTCCGATATAACCATCTCCTCGAGCAGAGGCGGCTACCGTTTTTAGTCTGTAGAGTCCATCAGCAGTCCTTTTAATGTAAAATTGAGCTAATAAAGGATCGATATTTACCGCTTCGTTCCACCAGTTGGAGCCCCAACCATCTGCATGGTCGCGACAGAAATTTTTTCCGGTGCTTACTAATTGCATGTAGAATGCTCCGGGAGTTTCTTCTGCAGGGATGAACTTAAATTGTTGGTTTTCGTCGTACGAAACATTGTATATTTTGATATTTTGAGTAGCAACGCTATCTATGCCTAAGAAAAAACCGCTGGAGTGAATGACGTTGTAAATCTTGGAAGGATCGGGCAGAAACGGGTGAACTGCGTCGATGTATGCATCCATCGCGCTGTTAAGGTCGTGTACGGCTTCGTTGATGAAAACTTGCACTTCGCCGTTTTCATATTCATATTCAGCGTCTTCCAGTATATTTTCCAATGCTTCACGATCTTCGGCAGGGTATTCGTCAGGGCCTGTTCCTGCTTTGGTAGTTTCCAATAGCGCTTTAGCTTTGTCAATGGTTATTTTTAATACATCTTTATTAGCTCCTTCAGTGGCTTCCTGAATGATCCACAAGTGATATGGGTTGTTGGAATCTTTATTTGAATAAATTCGGGGCCCGTCTTTATCTCCGGTGTCCATCCCCCAGATTTTCCCGTTACCTACGCATTTGATTTCCACTTTACCTTCTGTTTCATTGATGAATTGGAATTTGGCATCATCAAGAGTTGAGGCCCAAGGTGCATCTTTTCCTGTAACGATGTCTAAAATGATGCCGGGATCTTCCACCCAACCGGTGCCCCATTCGTGGGCAACTTTAGATGGACGGAACAAATACCATTCATTCGAAGCTAATTGAAAGTAGTATGTGCCTACTTCTCCATCTACAGGAATGAAATAAAAAATTTGGTCGGCTTCCCCGGAGGCGTCTTTGGTTACAGCATAGTTAATATAATCATTGCCGGCGCCTTCTATGGTGGCAAATTCATTGGTGACGAATAATCCGCCATTGGCCTGGATGATGTTGTATGGTTTTCCGGCTTCAGGGACAAAAGCCTGCAGCGAAGAAAACATGCCTGCAAGCATCAACAGAACAAGTAAATTAAATTTTCTCATACAAAAAAATGATTTAGTGATACATAAAATTTTATTAGATTAAAGTCAAGTTGTTTTTTCAGCATTGACAAACACAAAAGTAAATGGAAATATAGGGAACGAGGTAGAAAAATAATTCAAATATGTCTGAAATTTCATCAAAAACGGGGTCGATTTAGTTAATTATGGAATTATTGTTTTACTTTTGCCGTTTTACGTCCGTGTGGTAAACCAAATTTTATTTGTACTTTTGGACGCTCAAAAATAGTACTTGTGTATGAAAATAATTAGATGGTCTCTTTCGTTTTCCTTGTTGCTTTTGACGACTTCGTTGTTTGCCGACGAGGGGATGTGGATGTTACAGACTCTTTCCGATAGCAGTAAAGTCAGAATGCAGGCATTGGGATGCGATTTGTCTCCAAAATACCTTTATAGTGAGGATCAGCCTTCTCTTAAAGATGCGGTGGTGATTTTTGGCGGCGGGTGTACCGGAATTACAGTTTCTGATCAGGGTTTGATTTTTACAAATCACCATTGCGGCTACGATGCTATTCAGTCGCAGAGTTCTTTAGAACACGATTACCTGAAAGATGGATTTGTCGCCCCGGCTTTGACCGACGAATTGCCTATTCCCGGATTGGAAGTCAGATATTTGATCCGAACACAGAACCTGACGCAGGAAATACTGGCCGTTGCCGGTGATATGGATGATGAATATTTTCGCCAGCAACGTATTGATTCATTTATTAATATATGGCAGGATTCTATTAAAAACGGTTATAATGATGAATTTATTGATGTTCGCATTGTGCCGTATTTTGACCATAATGAATATCATCTGAATGTATATAAGCGATATGTTGATGTGCGGATGGTACTGGCGCCACCTTCTTCTATCGGGAAATTCGGCGGAGATACCGACAATTGGATGTGGCCTCGCCATACAGGAGATTTTAGTATTTTTCGCGTGTATGCAAATGCTGATAATGAGCCTGCCAGATACGATGCGGCGAATGTGCCTTATCGTCCCCGGCAGTTTGCGCTAATTGCAGGTGCCGGATACCGCGAGCATGATTATTGCATGACTATCGGGTATCCGGGTCGTACGGATCGCTATCTTTCTTCGTGGGGAGTCAGGCAACGAGTGAAAAACCTGAATGCTCCACGTATAGAAGTTCGCGGAATCAAACAATCTATTTGGAAAGAAGCCATGCTTGAAAGTGATCAGATTCGGATTCAATATGCTTCCAAATATGCCCGTAGTTCCAATTACTGGAAAAATTCGATCGGAATGAACCGGGGGATTGACAAAATGCATGTGATCACTCGTAAGCAAGCCTTGGAAAATCAATTTGAGAATTGGTGCAACGCTTCTCCCGGCCGGCGGGAGGAATATGGAACGGCATTGGACTTAATTCGCCAGGGTTATACCGAATCGGAAGAAATGCAACAGGCTTATACTTATCTCAACGAGTCATTTGCCAGAGGTGCTGAAATTATTCAGTTGGCATCGATAGTGATGGGGTATGATTTGACGCAATCGGAAGAAGACAGGTCCCTTTATTTACGCAATTTGATTTTACCTTTATATAAGGATTACAATGCTTCGGTAGATGAGAAAGTGCTGGCGGCCATGATGAAGATTGTGATACAACGGGTGCCCGCCGATTTATTGCCTCCGTATTTTAGTTGGATTGAAAAAAAATATAAAGGCGATTATGAAAAATATGCCGAAGATATTTTTAAAAAATCAGTGATTCCTTATCCCGACAAATTAGAGAAGGTCTTGTCGAGTGAGAAAAAAGTGAGAAAATTGCATCAGGATCCTGCCTATCAATTGGCAATTGCTGCACGCGAAGCAACCGATGCCGCCAGGGTTGGCCTGAATACATACCGCTACGATGTGTTGAAAGGTGAACGTTTGTTTTTTGCCGGATTGCGTGAAATGATGCCGGAAAAAAATTTTTCTCCGGATGCTAATTCCACTATGCGTATGAGCTATGGCACCATTGCCGGATATCAACCTTTTGACGGCGCCTGGTATGATTATTATACGACATCTGAGGGTGTCTTTGAAAAATACGATCCTAAAGATCCTGATTTTGATGTACAACAGGATATTTTGCAACTTTTGGGAAAAAGAGAGTTTGATCGGTATGCGAATGAAAACGGAGATTTGGTCTTATGCTTTCTCTCCGACAACGATATTACCGGTGGCAATTCAGGCAGTCCCATGTTTGACGCTAAAGGGCGGATAATCGGCCTGGCTTTTGATGGAAACTGGGAAGCCATGAGCGGAGATATCGCTTTTGAACCGGATGTGCAACGTACCATTGGTGTCGATATCAGGTATGTATTGTTCCTGATAGAAAAATGGGGCAAATGCAACCGGTTGATTGAAGAATTGAAAATTGAAAATTGAGAAAGACAGATCATTGCGGTGAATAATGGCGAAGGTTGATAAACAACATAAACGCAAGAAAAAGAAACAAACCTTTTGGAAAAGAATACGGTTTCAATATAAACTATCATTCATGAATGAGAGTACATTGGAAGAGGTATTCTCTATTCATTTGTCGCGTCTTTCCGGTTTTTTTATTATTTCGGTTTTTGCATTGGTGTTGATTTTTCTTACATCCCTCGTTATTATCAATACGCCGATTCGTAATTATTTGCCGGGCTATATGGATTCGGAAGTCCGGCAAAGCATTATTGACGACGCTTTGCGAGCCGATTCTTTAGACCAAATTATGCAAACACGTTCTTTATATTTGAATAATATCGGTAATATTTTAACCGGAAAAATAGACGTCGATTCTATTCCTAAAATGGCTGATACATTGATGGTGACAGATACGGTAGAACTGGAACGGTCGGATTTGATCTCCGGAATTTTGGCTAAATATGAGGAAGAAGAACGCTATAATCTTACGGCGCTCGTTTCCGGAAATACAACGATTCCTGAAAATACAATTTTTTACAAACCGGTAAAAGGAATCATTACGACACATTTTAATCCGGTAGAAAAACATTTTGGAACGGATATTGCCGCCAACCAAAAAGAAAGCGTATTGGCTACGTTGAAAGGTACGGTGACATTTACCGGTTTTGATGCGAATGCCGGATACATTATTCAAATACAACACAAAGGGGGAGTGGTTTCTATTTATAAGCACAATGCAGTTCTTCTTAAATCTGTCGGCGATAAAGTGGAGGCCGGAGAGGCTATAGCGATTGTTGGCAACACAGGGCAATTATCGAATGGAACGCATCTCCATTTTGAAATTTGGGCTAATGGATCGCCTGTGGATCCGGAAGAAGTGATTGCTTTTTAATTGTATGAATGTGAAAATTAAACAACTTGCGATATTAGGATCGACAGGATCAATCGGTACCCAGGCGCTGGATATTGTGCGCGCTCATCCCCGGCATTTTGAAGTCTATGCCCTGACAGCCAATAATAATGTGGAATTGTTGATTCGTCAGGCCCGGGAATTTCATCCGGAAATGGTGGTTATTGCGAATGAATCATTGTATCCGACGCTGAAAGAGGGACTGAAAGATCTTCCGATTAAATGCTGGACCGGAGCGGATGCTATCTGCGAAGTCGTACAGGCATCTCCGGTTGATATGGTACTGACTGCTATGGTGGGTTATTCGGGATTGCGCCCTACCATTGAAGCTATTCGCGCCAGGAAAATCATCGCATTGGCCAATAAAGAAACGTTGGTAGTAGCCGGAGCATTGATTTCAAACTTGGCATTGGAAAACAGGGTGCCTATTTTGCCGGTGGATTCGGAACATTCTGCAATTTTCCAGTGTCTGACAGGAGAAGGAAATAATCCGATAGAAAAAATTATCCTGACGGCCTCGGGAGGCCCGTTCCGTAATCATTCGCTTGATCAGTTGGCGAAAGTGACCCCAAAGGAAGCGCTCAAACATCCGAATTGGGATATGGGGGCCAAAGTGACAATCGATTCTGCATCGTTAATGAACAAAGGGTTTGAGATGATTGAGGCTAAATGGTTGTTTGATGTTTCTCCCGAACAGATCGAAGTCCTGGTGCATCCTCAATCAATCATTCATTCCATGGTGCAATTTCAGGATGCATCTGTCAAGGCGCAGTTGGGATTGCCCGATATGCATTTGCCGATACAGTATGCAATGGCTTACCCCGACCGGTTGCCGGCTTCGTTCGACCGGTTAGATTTCAAAAAATATCCGGCGTTGACATTTGAAGAACCGGATACCAAGCGGTTTCGTAATTTGTTGTTTGCTTTCGAAGCGATCCGACAGGGAGGTAATATGCCTTGCATTTTGAATGCTGCCAACGAGATCGTTGTCGCTGCATTTTTACAGGATCAAATTAGATTTCTTGAAATGAGCGATGTGATAGAAAAGACAATGCAACAGGCGACTTTTGTCGCAAATCCGGTATATGAGGATTATGTCCAAACAGACGCAGAAGCAAGAGCTAAAGCGAAAGAAATAATGAGAGGAATGAAATAATGAAAGAAATGAAGAAGAATGAAATAATGAAAAAATAAAGAGAATGGATTTTCATTTTCTTCATTATTTTCATTTCTTAATTTTTTAAAAAAATATGGAAACATTTATAATTAAGGCGTTACAGTTAGTTTTAAGTTTATCGATTTTGGTGATTGTTCATGAATGCGGTCACTTTATTTTTGCCCGCATTTTTGGAGTCAGGGTGGAAAAGTTTTATTTGTTTTTTAATCCGTGGTTTTCTTTATACAAATTCAAGCCAAAAAATAGTGAAACGGAATATGGTTTGGGATGGCTGCCTTTAGGCGGTTATGTCAAATTGGCGGGGATGATGGACGAAAGTATGGATAAAGAACAGTTAGCCGGTCCGGAGCAACCTTGGGAGTTTCGTTCAAAATCTGCATGGCAACGGTTGTTGATCATGGTAGGCGGGGTACTCATGAATTTTATTCTGGCCTTCTTCATTTATGCGATGATTTTGTTTTATTGGGGAAAAGAAGAATTGCCTCTACAGAATATTTCGCAGGGACTTTCATATAATGAATTTACTCATCAGGCCGGATTTCAGGATGGAGATTTGCCGTTGGAAGCCGATGGCGTCGCCATTACTAAAATGGATGCGAATAGTCTCATGAAGATTGCGACAGCCCAACATATTACGGTGTTGAGAAATGGTGAACGGGTTACGATTGATTTGCCGGCTGATTTCAAAAATGTAGTGTTTCAGAAAGAACCGAATTTTGAACCTCGTTATCCTTTTGTGATCGTTCAGGTAGGTAATGCATCTCCCGCAGGAAAAGCTGGTTTGCAAATTGGAGACAGCATTGTAGGAGTCAATGGTCAGACTGTGGAATACACCGGCATTTCCAAAGCGTTGCTTGCTAATAAGAGTCAGTCTATTGAACTGAGTTTGTATCGGAAAGGAGAATTGATGCATGTAACAGCTATTCCAAACAGCCAGGGAAAATTAGGCGTTGGCATTAAGACTGCATTTGATTTTTATCCGACGGAGACTACGAAATATGGTTTCTTCGAATCATTTCCTGCAGGGATTATGCAGGGATTCAATGCCATAAAAGGATATCTCAATCAATTTAAATTTATTTTCTCTAAAGAAGGAGCGCAAAGTTTGGGTGGTTTCGGAACAATCGGGAGCTTTTTCCCTTCCCAATGGAATTGGTATGCATTCTGGACGATGACTGCATTTTTGTCGATCGTATTGGGTGTGATGAACCTATTGCCGATCCCGTTGTTGGATGGCGGGCATGTGATGTTCTTGCTATACGAAGTGATAGCACGCCGCAAGCCAAACGAAAAATTTATGGAATATGCCCAAATGGCAGGAATGATTTTGTTGGTTGGCCTGCTGCTTTATGCCAATGGTAACGATATTTTCAGGTGGCTGAAAAAATAATCGGGGAAAATTTTATATCGACATAAATTGCCGGAAAGCGGCAACTGCATAATCCGTCATCTGCTTGGTTTCCTGATCTTCGGGATTGAAAAAGTCGATTGCCGGATTTGCTTTTTTTGTCGCTGCCTTTTTCCAACGACCAACTACAATACCGTTTTTTAGAACAACAGGATAAAATATTCCGTTGGATGAGATGACTTGCGGTTGATGATGTGAGGCAACGACAGCTTCCCGATTTTTATAGCTGATTACATATTCATCGTAGGCCGGTAGTAAGAGAACGGACGCAGGCGCTTTTGCGATGTTGCTGTGCAAGTTTGAAATCCAATAAATTTGTCCGTTTATTTTTTCGGAAATAAAGTCCGGTTTTATTGCTTCTAATCCGATTTTTGCATCAGTAAGGGATAGCCCCGACCACCAGGTAAAATCTTGTAATGTAGCCGGACAATGGCTGGTAAAATATAAGCGTACCAACCGGGCTAATGCTTCTTCACGATGTAAAGAAGGAGTGGGAGGGATACGTTCTTCCACTAAAGTATAAGTCTGTTGTCTCCCATGTAAAGCTCCGCTGCAAACGATACCGTCCAATTCTGCATGAAACATGATCCGGTACATTTGCATGTTATCGATTTCGATGTTATGTTTTTTGAGTTCAACGGCAATTTCTTCCCGTGACAATTGTTTGTTGCCTTCCAATGCTCTTTCAATGATGCGGTTACATTTATTATATATTTCATTGGTCAATCCTCGATTCCTGTCATTGGACTGAGTCGCGGAGCGAAGCCTGGGAGCTGTAAGTTCCATCATCCACCGGTAATTTTCAGGGGTGACGAAATGCCAGGTCGGGCGCATTACGTGCGTGCGGAGGATTTCGCCCCGGTTGAATGCATCTTCTATTATGTTGTCGGTACTGCCGGGCAAACGGATGCCGATCGCCCATTTAGCCATATTATAATCTTGCGCTTGCATGGCGCCCATCCAGGCCACTACCTCTTTGGGTGTTTTACAATTTGAATTGGCCAGTTGTTGACTGATTAGTCGCAGGTTAGTTATCATTTTCTGTCAGATTTATTTTTTTTGAGTTTGATACCTTTTCCGATATTCTTTTGGCGTAATTTCCATTTCTAATTTAAATGCTTTGGAAAAATGGAATGGATCATAATACCCCAGCCTGAAAGCGATTTCTTTTAATTTTAAATCGGAAAATTGGAGATAAGAGCAAGCCCGTTGAATTTTAAGCTGGTTGTAATATTCGATAGGCGAATAGGATGTTTTTTCCATAAAGAGCGCTCCAAAACGGGAACTGGAATATCCTGCGTAGTCGGCAATTTCTTCCAGCGAGACTCGTCTTTCCAAATTTTCTTTCATATAGAGAATGCTTTTTTGAATTATGTCGCTTTCTTTGACATTCTTGATTTCCCTGAATTGATTGATGTATTTCAATGATGCCAGGAAATGCATTAAACAGAAGCTGACGTATTCCAGGTTTTCCGGACTATACCCCATTTCTAAATTTTGATACATTTCTTCAAACAATAAAAAACGGTCTTTATACCGGCTTTTGTCCGATTCTTCGATGTGAATGATCCGCCCGATGATGGAAGAAAACATGGAGATGTTCTCTCCGCAAAAATGCAACCAGTAAATACTCCAGGGGTTGTGGTTGTTGGATTCGTAAGAGTGAGGCGTTTTGGATGGAATGATAAAAGCCTGGTTGTTTCGTAATTCGTATTTTTCTCCACTACACGAAACATAGCCGCATCCTTCTTCGCAGTAAATCAGAATATTTTCAGGACATCCGTCGGTACGCTCCCTGAAATGGAATTTGGCTTTCGGATAATAACCGATGTGTGTTACATACAATTGTTTTGTAATCGCATTGGCAGCTTGATAATTCCGAATGTTATACGGGGTTACTATCGCTTTTTCCCCCTTAAATCCTTCGGCTATCTTCTCCGGTATTGGAGCAGGGGTTTTTTCCATGATAACAGGTATAAATTACATTTTGACTATACATACGTTTTTATTTTGATGTATGACGTTGCAAAAATAGTGATAATTTACATTTATTTCCGTGAATTGTGCATTTTTTTTAATTTTTCGCACTGTAATTTTGTATCTCTGAATTTTAATTTAAAAATGCCATGGGAAAAAATAAGGCACAAACTACATCTTATTTATTGCTTATTTCGCTGGTCTCGGCGATGGGAGGACTTTTGTTTGGTTACGATTGGGTTGTAATCGGAGGAGCGAAACCATTTTATGAAGTATATTTCGGAATCACCGATGCGCCGGCCATGCAGGGTTGGGTGATGGGGAGCGCTATTTTGGGCTGTTTGTTGGGAGTAATGGTATCGGGAAGTTTGTCCGATCGTTATGGACGAAAACCACTGATGGTGGTAGCTTCGTTGATTTTTATTCTGGCAGCAGTAGGCACTGGAATTGTTAATACCATAGAATGGTTTATAATTTTCAGGGTATTTGGAGGAATTGGCATCGGAATTGCATCCAACCTTTCACCTATGTATATAGCAGAAGTTTCACCTACCAATATCAGGGGGCGTTTTGTTTCAATAAATCAGTTGACAATAGTGATCGGAATTTTGTCTGCTCAGATTGTGAATTGGCTGATTGCGGATCCGATTGCCCCGGGCGAAGATATTCTGGCATCCTGGAATGGACAAATGGGATGGCGTTGGATGTTCTGGGCAGGAGGAGTCCCGGCTGTATTTTTCTTTCTCTTAGTATTTATTATTCCCGAAAGTCCTCGTTGGTTGGCAACACAGGCGCGGTATGAACGTGCGGGTAAAATATTGTCCCGTATCGGAGGAAAAGAATATGCCCGGCAGGAGATAGAAGCCATGAAAACTGTAGTGGGTGCTGTCAGGGAAAAATTGAATTATAAAATGCTGCTACAAGGAAAGATACCTAAAATATTATTGATTGGAATCGTGATTGCCGTTTTCCAACAATGGTGTGGCATCAATGTTATTTTTAATTATGCCCAGGAGATATTTTCTGCGGCAGGATATGGAGTTTCAGATATATTATTTAATATAGTGGTAACAGGAGTTACTAACCTGATATTCACTTTTGTTGGAATGTACACTGTCGATAAATTGGGCAGAAGAGCTTTGTTGTTGTTTGGTGCCGCCGGTTTGGCTTGTGTTTACGCCGTTCTTGGGGCATGTTATTATTTTCAGGTTACAGGAATCTTTGTCTTGATTATGGTGGTAGCTGCCATTGCATGTTATGCGATGACGCTGGCTCCCATCGCCTGGGTAGTGATTGCTGAGATATTTCCTACAAAAATAAGGGGAATGGCTATGGCCGTGGCTACATTTTCATTGTGGACAGCCTGTTTTGTACTTACCTATACATTTCCATTATTGAATAAAGGATTGGGCTCGTATGGAACATTTTGGGTATATGGGGCCATTTGTATTTTAGGTTTTATTTTCATTAAAATGCGCTTACCTGAAACGAAAGGAAAATCATTGGAAGAAATAGAGAATCAATTGACGAAATAGTTACGAGTTACAAGTTACGAGTTACAAAGGTCTAAGTCCATAACTCGTAACTTGTAACTTGTAACCCGTAACTAAAAATCATGGAAAAAATAACAACTTATTTAATTCAGCCTACAGTAACAGAAAAAGGCGTGGTGCGTGCGTGGGAAGAGGAAATTCTGTTGCCTACTTATCCGGTTGGAGAGGAAGAAAAGAATCCGATTTTCTTAGAAAAAAGAGTTTATCAGGGAAGTTCCGGTGCAGTCTATCCTTATCCGGTTATTGAAAAAATATCGGATGAAAAAGTGGACAAACCGTATCGAGCCTTTTTTATTGAAAATGAATATATAAAAGTGATGATTTTGCCCGAATTGGGAGGGCGTAT
Source organism: Bacteroidales bacterium (assembly GCA_031553835.1). Lineage (GTDB taxonomy): Bacteria > Bacteroidota > Bacteroidia > Bacteroidales > Azobacteroidaceae > JAVBKX01. Next base: position 12,598 of record JAVBKX010000026.1, on the reverse strand, counting down.
CCACATGGCTTACGATAAAATAAAAAAGCGCCATTTTGTATATTATAATCAGGTAGTAAAACCGGCGTTGGTCGGTTTGGTCGGTCCCTGGATCTCGGGAGGAATCGAATTTAACTGGCCGCAACACCATCGTCCGAGTACTTTCTTGCCGACCGATTGTAAGATTGAAGAAAATGCCGATGGCAGTAAAACGATCTGGTGCAATGAGGTTGAACGCATGTTCCGCACCAAAGGTATGCAAGGATTTACATTACATCCTGATAAGTCATATATTGAGATTAAGGTGCAGATTTATAACCGGACTCCTTTTCCTCAAACTTTTTTGTGGTGGGCTAATCCGGCCGTAGTGGTGCACGATGATTATCATTCGGTTTTTCCACCGGATGTACACGCTGTATTTGATCATGGCAAGCGGGATGTTTCGAATTTCCCGATAGCGACCGGAGTGTATTACAAACAAGATTATTCGGCGGGTGTCGATATTTCGAAATATAAGAATATTCCGGTGCCCACCTCTTATATGGCCATCCAATCCAAATATGATTTTGTGGGGGGCTATGAAGATAATGTGAAAGGCGGTTTGTTGCATGTAGCCAATCATCATGTTTCTCCCGGGAAAAAACAGTGGACCTGGGGAAATGGTGATTTCGGTATTGCCTGGGATAGAAACCTGACCGATGAAGATGGTCCGTATATCGAATTGATGACCGGAGTTTTTACCGATAATCAGCCCGATTTTACTTGGTTGCAACCGTATGAAGAAAAATCGTGGGTACAATATTTTATGCCTTATTCCGAAGTGGGTTATGTGAAAAATGCCAACAAGGAAGCGATGGTTAATGTAGAGACGAATCAAGATGAAGCGAAGGTTATTCTTTATACTACAAGTGTTTATAATAGTCTGAGGATTATTCTAAGAAATGTGGATGGAACCATTTATTTGGATAAAATCATCAGTACTTCGCCGGCTCAACCTTTTGAAGCAACAGTGAAAACAGGGATTGTATTGCCTGAAAATCTGATCTTTGAATTATTTACATCCGACAATCGGTTGTTGCTTAATTACCAGGCCGAAAAACCGGAGATTAAACCGGTTCCCGATCCGGCGCGCGCCGCTAAAAATCCGAAAGAAATTGCATCTGTCGAACAGTTGTATTTGACCGGATTGCATTTGGAACAATACCGTCATGCAACTTATAATCCTTTTGATTATTACTTCGAAGCATTGGATCGCGAACCGGGTGATGTGCGTTGCAATAATGCGGTTGGATTGCTGTATATGCGTAAAGGTCAATTCGTTAAAGCAGAACCTTATTTCCGCAAAGCCATTGAAACATTGACCGAACGTAATCCGAATCCTTACGACGGAGAACCTTATTATAATTTGGGTTGGTCACTGAAAATGCAGGGAAAATATGAGGAGGCTTATACTGCATTTTATAAATCGGCCTGGAATGCGGCCTGGCAGGACGCAGCCTATTTGGCAGTTGCTCAAATTGATGTGATGGGCGCAAGGTGCAAGGAACAAGGTGCAAGGTTGGAGAAAGCGTTGGATGCGGTGGAACGATCGTTGGTCAGAAACTGGCACAATCATAAGGCGCGGGCGTTGAAAGCTGCGATTTTAAGAAAAACAGGAAAAAAAGAAGAGGCTTTGAAATGGATTGAAAATTCGCTTTCTATCGACAGTTTCAATATGGGATGCCGCTTTGAGAAATATTTGCTGACTCAGGATGATGCAGTTTTAAATGAAATTCATCAATTGATGCAAGACCGTGTACATGCATATATCGAATATGCGTTGGATTATGCGGCGGCGGGATTATTTAATGAAGCAGAACAATTCTTAAATGAATATATTTTGGCAAAGGACAAAGGGCAAAAGGCTAATGAATCCCTGCACCTTTCGCCTTTGGCCTTATATCCTATGGCTTATTACTCTCTCGGTTATTTTGCTTCTTGTGCAGGTGACGTTGAAAAAGCGAAATCTTATTATACTCAAGCCGCTCAGGTTTGTCCCGATAAATGCTTCCCTAACCGGATTGAAGAAATAAATATTTTGCAGGATGCGATGCGGGTCAATCCTTCGGATTCGAAGGCGCCTTACTACCTTGGTAATTTCTGGTATGCTGCCCGTCAGTATCCGGAAGCTATGGATTGCTGGGAAAAGTCAGCAGATATCGATGATACTTTTCCTACCGTATTGCGGAATTTGGCTTTAGCATATTACAATAAAAAAGGAGATAAAGCGAAAGCCCGCGAATTGTTGGAAAAAGCATTTGCTTTAGATGCTACCGATGCTCGCATACTGATGGAATTAGATCAGTTGTATAAAAAAACAGGATGCTCGCATTTGGAACGTTTGATTTTCCTGGAAAAACATTTGCCGTTAGTGGAGCAAAGGGATGATCTGTGTATCGAGCGTATTACATTGTGCAACCAATTGGCGCGTTATGAGGAAGCAAAACAATTGATCGCTTCCCGCAAATTCCATCCTTGGGAAGGTGGAGAAGGAAAGGTTACAGGGCAATATGTGTTGTGCCGTGTCGAACTGGCGAAAAAAGCGATTGGCGAAAAACGGTTTGCCGAAGCGCTTGATTTATTGAAAGAAACAGAAGTGTATCCTCACAATCTTGGAGAAGGAAAACTGATTAATATTGAGGAAAATGATGTGGAATACTATAAAGGCTTAGCATATCGTGGATTGGGAGACGAAACCAATGCCTGTAAATGGTTTGAAAAAGCTACTCAGGGTTCGTCCGAACCGCAGCAGGCATTTTTTTATAATGACCAGCAACCGGATAAGATCTTTTATCAAGGGTTGGCCTGGCGCGCGTTGGGACATGAAGATAAAGCGCGTAGCTGTTTCAATAAACTGATCGCTCACGGCGAGAAACATTTATTTGACGAATGCAGGATCGATTATTTTGCAGTGTCTCTTCCTGATTTAGCAATTTGGGATGACGATTTGAATGTTCGAAACCGCATCCATTGCAATTATGTAATGGGATTAGGATTTCTGGGATTGGAAGATAAAACGAAAGCACATAAATTCCTGACAGAAGTGGTTACGTTAGATGTCAATCATCAAGGAGGACAGGTGCATTTACAGATGATCTAAGGAATGAAAATGAATTGGAAAAATAAATATGGTTGGTTGTGTGTAGTCGCATTGTGCTGCGCACAACTGCTCGTTGCAAAAGAATACGAAGTCGTATCTCCTGATAAACAGTTGAAAATAAAATTGAATGTTGGCAAGCAGATTACGTATGAAGTATTGCACAATACTCAGGCGCTTATATCTCCTTCTGTCATATCGATGACATTCGACAATGGTGTGGTTGCAGGTTTGAATGGAACGGTAAAAGATGTCAAAAGGGAAAAAGTGAGCGAAACTATCCATGTTTTATTTGGTAAAAATAAAACTTTAACGGATGAATATAATGAATTGAAACTCAATTTTAAAGAAAAATATTCACTAATAGTCAGGGCTTACAACGAAGGAGTTGCTTACCGCTTTCAGACCGCATTTGCAACAGATGTAATTGTAAATTCCGAACAAGCCGATTTTATTTTTGTTGGCGATCCTTCCATATATTTCCCTGAAACAGATGAAGGAATGCGAAATTTTGAACGACTGTACCTCAAATTCAATTCTATTAAAGACATTGATTTAAACAAAGATTATAAGGATAAAATCCGATATAGTACCGTGCCTTTATTGGCGGCTTATTCTGCTTCATATAAAGTGATTATTACTGAATCCGATTTGTCGGACTATCCTGGTATGTATCTGTATCGTCCGGCGAACAGTATAAATATGTTGACCGGTTTTTGGCCACAGTATCCCGAAACGGTGGAACAACCGGACAATGTCTATGTAAACCATCTGCCAGTGACGAGATATGATTATTTAGCAAAAACAACAGGAAGCCGCGTTTATCCCTGGCGGGTGATTATCGTTTCTTCCGATGATAAAGAGTTGCTGAACAACCAGCTGGTTTACAAATTGGCACGTCCGCTGGAACTGTCGGATGTATCTTGGATAAAACCGGGAAAGTCGGCTTGGGAATGGTGGCACAAAGCGATGTTAGAGGGAGTGAATTTTCCTGTGGGAATGAAAAATCTGAATCTTGAATTGTATAAATATTATGTCGATTTTGCAGCCGAAAATAAAATTGAATATTTGACATTGGATGCCGGTTGGAAAGAGTATTACCTGAAAGAACTTTGTGATTATGCAAAAGAAAAAGGAGTTGGGATATTTGTATGGACATGGGCAAACATGGCTGTTGTAAATCCGGATGACTGGATTAAAAAAATGAAAACATTGGGAGTTGCCGGATTGAAAGTTGATTTTTTTGAACGTGATGATCAGGAAGCGATGCAATGGAGAGAATTAGTGGCCCAAAGATGCGCCGATAATCAACTGTTGCTTGTCTATCATGGTTGTCCGAAGCCTACCGGACTGGAAAGGGCTTATCCGAATATAGTCAATTATGAAGCCGTTCGGGGTGCTGAATGTAATTTCTGGGACAGAGGTTCGGATCCTGACTACCATTTGCAATTCCCATTTATCCGTATGGTGAATGGCCCTTTGGATTATACTCCAGGTTCCATGAGAAATACGACAAAAGAACAATTTATTCCTGTTGACAAAGCCAATATTATTCCGCAAACAATGGGGACAAGAGCCCATGAATTAGCAATGTATGTTTTGTTTGATCAGCCCGTAGGGTATTTATGCGATTCTCCTACTGAATACAGGAAATATCCGGATGTATTGGATTTCTTATCGGAAGTTCCGACGGTTTGGGATAAAACGGTTCCATTGGTTGCCGAATTGGGAGAATATGCCGTTGTAGCCAAACAATCGGGAAATAGTTGGTATGTGGCAGGAATGACAAATTGGAACGGCCGGGAAATTGAGTTGGATTTTTCATTTTTGCCCAAAAGAGACGAAAAATATAAAGCAGTGTTGTACAAAGATGTTTTGCATTCAGGAACCAATCCTGCCTGGTACGTCAGAGATGAAATAACTGTTTCTTCGCAGGAAAAACAGAAAATTCGGATGACGGCAGGTGGAGGTTTTGCAATAAGAATTTCTCATGCTAATCATGATGCCGGCCATTCGGGAAATGATCAATGAAATGCATGACGACAGCAAAATACGACAAATGTGCTATTTATTGACAAGTTTAGAATGCTGTGAAAAGTGGATTGAGAGTAATTTTGTATGCGAATTTAAATTTTTATATCTAACATGAGAACACGAAACTTATTGACGAGTTTTATATCGGTTATCACGATTTCAATTTCTGCTCAGCAGTATATTCCTGTAACAACGGATAATACTTGTCTGATGCTGAAAGTTAATGATAAAAAGAAATTGGAACAGACCTATTTCGGAGAACGGGTCAAACCGACAGACGATTTGAAACAGGTTGATCAGGAATTTTTTTCATCATATTCTACTTTTGGAACTACCCATGTTTTTGAAGCAGCTCTACGTGCTATCCAAGGCGATGGCAATACTTCTACCGAATTGGTATTTGTGTCTTCTTCGACAGAATCAAAAGAAAATAATATTCAACATACAGTAGTGTCGTTGAAAGATGAGTATTATGATTTGTTTGTGGATATTCATTATAATGCTTATCAAAAAGAAGATATTCTGGAACAGTGGGCGGAAATCCGTAATGGACAGAATAAGCCTGTGAGGGTAACTGCTTTTGCTTCGTCCGATTTGTCATTTAACGCTTCTAAGTATTATGTTACACATTTTCATGGAGATTGGTCGAATGAAATGAATATGTCAGAGCAACAGCTGACCGAAGGAATTAAAATCGTAGATTCGAAATTAGGCGTTCGTTCCAATCAATTTACACATCCTTGTTTTATCCTTTCATTAGATAAACCGGCCGAAGAAGATTGTGGTCGTATTATTGGCGGAACGTTGGCCTGGCCTGGAAATTTTCAATTCTGCTTTGAAGTCGATAATTCTAAAAAATTGAGAGTCCTTTCCGGAGCTAATCCGTATGCTTCCGATTATATTATTGATAAAGGGAAAACATTCAAAACGCCATCATTCTTATTTACTTATAGTGATGCAGGAACCGGAAAAATGACCCGTAATTTTCACCATTGGGCATTGAAATATGGAATTAAGAATGGAAATAAAGAACGGAGCGTATTGCTGAATAACTGGGAAGCGACTTATTTCGATTTTGATGAAGCTAAATTGACCCGCATTATTGATGATGCCGCTAAAATGGGTTTCGAATTATTCTTGCTCGATGATGGCTGGTTTGGAAGCAAATATCCTCGTAATGCCGATAATGCCGGTTTGGGCGATTGGCAAACCAACACCAAAAAATTGCCGAATGGGATACCTTATTTAATACAGGAGTGTAAAAAACGGAATATCAAATTCGGAATTTGGGTTGAACCGGAGATGGTGAATCCTAAAAGCGAATTGTATGAACAGCATCCTGATTGGGTGATTTCCCAACCGCATCGCGATCGTACAGAGCAACGTAATCAGCTCATTCTCGATTTGAGCAATCCTAAAGTACAGGAATTTGTGTACAATACCGTGGATGGTATTTTGCAAAATAATCCGGGTATTGAATATGTAAAATGGGATTGCAACCGGTATGTGTTCAATTCAGGCTCTCCTTATTTGGCTCCGGACAAACAGTCGCATTTGTTTTATGACTATAGCAAAGCCATTTTGGAAGTCATGGATAAAGTGGCAAAAAAATATCCGGATGTTACATTTATGGCGTGTTCGGGCGGTGGTGGCCGTATTGATTATGGTACATTGAAGAATTTTGATGAATATTGGATCAGCGACAACAACGATCCGTTGCAACGGATTTTTACTCAATGGGGTGCGCAATATTTCTTCCCAACCATCGGATTGGCCAGCCATGTATCTGCTTCGCCTAATCACATTACCCATCGCGAATTTTCGTTGAAAACCCGCTTTGATGTTGCAATGGCCGGTAAATTAGGAATGGATTTACAGCCATCGCAAATGACGGAAAAAGAATATGCATTTTCCAAAAATGCCATTCAGACTTATAAAGAAATTCGCCCGACTATCATTTTTGGAGATTTATACCGTTTGCTTTCTCCATACGAAACCAACCGTGTAGCTTACATGTATATCGATGAAAAGAAAGACGAAGCGGTCGTTTTTAATTTCCTTATCCGCAAAGAAATTTATCCGACACCGCTGACTGTATATCTGAAAGGATTGGATCCTAATAAAAACTATACGTTAAAAGAGATTAATAAAAATCCGGATAATTGGTCGCGTTTCTCCAAATATGACGGAAAAACATTCAGCGGAGATTATTTAATGAAAGCAGGCCTGAATTTTGCGATGTATGATGAGTATGAAAGTGTGGTCATACAGTTGAATGCGAAATGAAATTAAGAATTAAAAAATGATGAGATTGAAATATATTGTCCTTATGTGTATTCCATTCTTTTTTGTTGGAATACAGCAAAGTATGGCTTCAAATTATGATGTGGTATCGCCTAATGGCAAATTAGAGGTTAAACTGCAGATAAATGGAGGTACTCAGTATGAACTTTGGGCAGAGTCAACGCAGCTGATTGTTCCATCTCCGATCGCTATGAACTTAGAGAATGGAACTGTTATTGGAGCCGGTACTGTGAAAAATGTGGACAGAAACAGCATTAATTCAACAATTTCTGTATTGATAGGAAAGAATAAAACATTGGATGATGTTTACAATGAAATCACAATACATTATAATGAAAATTATGATTTAATTTTCAGAGTTTATGATGATGGGGTGGCTTACCGTTTTCAAACTAATTTAGGCGGGGAAATCATTGTAAAAACAGAAAATGCCCTGTTTAATTTTGCCGGTAATCCATCTGTTTATTACCCGGAAGTGCCCGAATTTGATGCTACTGCTGCAAATCCCAAATTAGATCATTGGGAGAAATCATATAAAATTTATACAACTATTGATAAAATGAAAGACAAAAATCTGGCTGTGACACCAGTGCTTTTTGTATTTCCGGGAATAAATTATAAAGTTGCATTATTGGAATCAGGGTTGTTAGATTATCCTGCAATGTATATTCAAAAGAATGCACCCTCTTCTATGAGAGGATACTGGGCGCAATATCCCGAAACGGTAAAAGAACCAGACAATATCTATTCAAATCATGATCCTCTGACAAGATATGATTATATTGCCCGTACCTCAGGGACAAGAACCTTTCCCTGGCGTGTAATGATCGTTTCATCCGACGATAAACAGTTGTTGAACAATGAATTGGTTTACAAACTTGCAGAACCTTGCCGCTTGTCGGATGTTTCCTGGATTGTGCCCGGGAAAACAGCTTGGGAATGGGGACATAAAGCGATTCTTGAAGGAGTTGATTTTCCATCCGGTGGAGGCGAGGTAAATTTAAGTTTACAATTATACAAGTATTATGTAGATTTTGCAGCAAGGAACAATATTGAATATATGACGCTGGATGCGGGATGGAACGCTAAAAGCGGCGAATTATGGACATTGTGCAGGTATGCCAAATCAAAAAAAGTAAAAATAATTGTTTGGTGCTGGGCGAGTTTGCCTCTTGAAGATCCGAATTATTTGAATAACATGAAGAATGCGGAGGTTTCGGGACTGAAAATAGACTTCGTTAATCGTAGCGACCAGCCTGCAACCAATTGGTTGGAATCTCTTGCACAACGTTGCGCTGAAAAGAAAATGGTGGTGATGTTCCATGGTTGTCCGGTTCCAACCGGGCTGAATCGTACATATCCCAATATATTAAACTATGAAGCTGTGCGTGGTGAAGAAAATAATTATTGGGATAATACTTCCAATCCTAATTATGAATTGGAAATTCCTTTTATCCGCATGTTGGCAGGAGCTTTTGATTATACTCCCGGTTCAATGCATAATGTGACCAAAGCACAATTCCGTCCGATAGATTCAGGAAAGACAGTTCCGGGAACAATTCCTAATAAGATGGGTACCCGGGCGCACGAGTTGGCGATGTATGTTGTTTTTGATCAGCCTCTTGGATATATGGTCGATTCTCCTACCGAATACGAAAAATACCCTGATATCATGGAATATTTTAAGAAAGTTCCTACAGTTTGGGATAAAACAATTCCCCTATCAGCTGAGTTGGGAGAATATGCAGTGATGGCAAAACAAACCGGTGAAGAATATTATGTGGCGGGATTAAATAATTGGTCAAGAAGAAGTGTTGATGTGGATTTTTCTTTCTTGCCAGAAGGAAAAACGTATGAAGCATATATTTTAAGAGATTCTGTTTCAAGTTCTAATAGCTATCCCAAACGATATACCTGCGAGACTATTACTATAAATAATCAAACACAAAAAGCATTTTGGATGGCCGATGGAGGTGGATTTACAATGAGAATTTATCCTAAAAGCTCTACGGCTATCAATGATCCTTCAACTATATCTGCATCTGTAGTAATAAGTGCAGACAATAAGGAATTGCAAATCAGAACTTTTGAAGATTTACAATCTGTGAGTATTTATAATGTCGCAGGACAATTGATTCCAAAATGTAATGGAATTGAAACCAGTGGACAAATCAACAAAATTGATATTTCAAATCTAAACAACGGGATTTATATTGTGACTTTATTTACAGTATCCGGTGCAAAATCCTTTAAATTTTTTATTCACAATTAATTTTTTTATTATCATGAAAAGAATTTACTTTTTAAAACAGTTGCTTATTGCATCTGCATTGTTTGTGGGCGGTACGCTTGTTGCTCAAACGCCGGCCCAATGTAATTTTGTGCATGTCGAGAAGCCTCTTCTTAATGGCTCAGCCCTTTCTGCTTTTCCTATTTATTGGGAATCTGTAGTAAGAGCAGGAGATTTTAATAATGATGGCTATTTGGATCTTTTTGTAGGAGGTGCTTCTGATGGTTGGGCAAAAAAATCAGATTTGTATATCAATAACAAAAATGGAACTTTTACCCTTGTTCCAGAAACTCCTTTTCCTGGTGTAACTGCATGTACTGCCATTTGGTTGGACTACAATAATGATGGTAATTTGGACCTTTTTATTGCAGGTCAGACAGATCAAGGTAGATATGCTGCTTTGTGGAAAAATTTAGGTTCGGATAATAGTTATGAATTTGAAGAAGTTTGTATTGGTGAGTTTGCTCCGGTAAATAGCGAAGGAGGTAACAGATGTACCCGCTATGTAGCTGTTGCAGATTATGATAATGATGGCTGGATTGACATCTTTCTTCAGGGATATTCGGATAATGGCAGATTTTCTGCTGTATATAAAAATATAGAGGGAGAAGGTGGAGAACGTAAATTTGAAAAAATAGAAAAACCGGTTGCCGGAGAAAAAGATTTTATTCAGCTAAATGCCGGAGGTTGTTTCTTTGCCGATTTCAATAATGATGGATATTTGGATTTAGTGTCTTCAGGTTATTCTCAAAAAAATGATGCAATAAAAGAAGGAGAAGGCGAAAATGAAGTAATAATCGGTTATCACAACCCGGGATGGGATTTCACAGGTCAGGATAATTATTCCGGATATATCTACATGAACAATGGAGATGGAACTTTTAAAGATAACCCATATCATTTTTATGGTACTGAGGGGGATGTTGTTCCTTTAGATTTCAATAATGATGGAAACTTGGATTTCTTGGTTGGAGGTAAAGGTTGGTTTAAATATGATGACCGTTGGGTTAGACCAGTTGGAGATGAAGGTGCAGGTGATTGGGTTGACAATCAAGCTGAATTATATATAGGTAATGGCGATGGTACATTTACTAATATCACTCCCGCAGAAAGCGGATTACAACCAATGAATGAACATTCCTGGGCAATTGGAGATGTTAATAATGACGGGTTTGATGATATCTCAGGAATGAGCTGGCAACAAAATCGAATCTCTTACAATGCTTATGGCGATGGTACATTTATAGAATCATTGTTGATGTTTACGTATGAAAAAGATAAAGATGGAGTCAAAACTGTAGTTACAGAACCTGCTAGAACTTGGGGCGGAAGCAATCTTATGTTTGATTTTGACAGAGATGGTGATTTAGATATTATATCTTGTGCTTATGGTGATGGAAGTGCAATGCTTTTGTCCAGAAATGATTTAAGTGAGGATGTAATAGAGAAAAATGGTTTAAATCAGGTGCCTCCGGCTCCTTCTAATGTTTCAGCCTCTGTAGTAGATTCTGATGTTACTATTTCTTGGAATGTTGTGGATGCTGATGATCATACTCCTGCAGAAGCAATGCACTATAATATTTATATTAAAAAGTCAGATTCACCTGAAGTTTTTTCTACATTACCTGTTAATATTACAGATGGTGTATTAAAAGTTAGTGGAATAGAACATGCGATTAGAATCTCTTCTCATCAACTTAAAGGCTTAGTTGATGGAACTTATACTTATGGTGTTCAAGCTATTGATAATGGCAAATTGGCAAGTGTTTTTGCCACTTCTCAATTTACTGTAGGTCAATCTTCTACTAAATCATTCAATGCAAACACAATTAATGTTTATTCCCAAAAAGGTGCAGTGGTGATTTCTTCCAATGAAGCAGTAAGTGGAACTGTTAATATTTATAATGTAAGCGGTGCAAATGTTTATTCTGCTAATAAAGTGAATAATACAATTAATTTGCCGGTCGGTGCTTATATTGTAAAAGTAACAGCAGCCGATGGTAATATCGTAAAGAAAGTTATTGTAAAGTAACGCATCTGTAAAGTAACTCCTGCCGGATATTGGGTTATCCGGCAGGAACAAAAGAACAAATAAAAATAGTAAAAATCAAATGAGAATCCACTCCAAGAAAAACATCCTAATTCTTTTAGCAATCCTCAATTGCAGCATCCTTTTTGCCTCCCCCATTCAAAAAGAAATTAATTCCGGCTGGAAATTCAAGCAATGGCGCTTAACCAACTGGTATCCGGCAACTGTACCCGGAGTTATACATCTGGATTTAATGGCCAACAAAATTATAGAAGACCCTTTCTTCAGAATGAATGAACGTGGCGTGCAATGGGTTGATAAAGAAGACTGGATGTATGAAACCCGTTTTGATGTCAGCGACGAAATGTTTGCAAAAAACAATATCCGCCTGCATTTCATGGGACTGGATACCTATGCAACCATATACCTCAATGGTGAAAAAATGCTGGAAGCAGACAATATGTTCCGCGAATGGAAAATAGACATTAAAGGAAAAGTAAAAGCCAAAGACAATAAGCTGGAAGTATTTTTCCGCTCACCTATCAAAGAAGATATTCCCAAATTCGATGCTGTCCCATTTCGCTATAATACGGGACCTGACCAGTCTCAGCAAGGAGGTATTTTCGATAAAACCGTGAGCGTTTTTGCCCGCAAGGCAGGTTATCATTACGGATGGGATTGGGGGCCGCGCCTGGTTACATCGGGCATTTGGCGTCCTGTCTATCTCGAAGCCTGGGACGATTTACGGATCGAAAACGTATTTATCCGTCAAAAAGACATTACAAAACAAAAAGCCGTTATTTCGGTAGAAACAGAAGTACTGGCC
>JAVBKX010000034.1:0-46568 GCA_031553835.1 Bacteroidales bacterium | reverse complement strand
TCAAAGTTTGCCCTGCTATGGTGCGGTGTGGCGAAAGCTCCCGAAACGCGGTTATCTGCGTTAGGACACCTGTGGCAGGGTTTTTATTTATTCCTAAAAAGATAACATTATGTGTCAAACAAATCAATCCGAGGAAAAACTGTATCCTGGGGCAAAACCATTCAAAGAGGTTCAACGAAAACCTTATTGTCCAATTCCTCAACCGTACATTCGCAATCTCAAAGTTTATTATGCGTATCAATCGGGCAATTTTCACAAACCCCTTATCTCTCTAAGTGGAAAATGGCTCAATGATGCCGGTTTCTCTGTCGGTGACAAAATCTGTGTCACAATCAAAAACAATCAACTGGTTATAGAACCTGCAAAATAGTCAAAGAGCGAAGAGGTCGTTGGACCTCTTTTTTATTCTCTTTTCTATGGCTTCACTGTCGTCAGTAACCAAAACTGTCCTGTTTTTTGCATGCATCTTGTCTATTATTCATTTTTTTTCAAGTAGACAGCCACAGCATCAGCACCTTGTTCGCAAATTTCAAAAGGAACAGTCAGTCTTTTTTTAAGTGCTTTTCTATCCAATTCAAAAGATTTTTCAAAAAATTCGTTATATAAATGTCTCCAATAGAAGCAACCTTCATTATCCAATGCTAGCAGGAATTGACTCCATATTTCCCCATACCAATTCAAGTCGTTATAGGATATTCTGCCCCCTTTTTGTATGTTTTTAATATCTGCTAAAAGAATATTTTGCATGTTAGTGCTATATATTCCGTTATAGTTGCAATCATCATTGTCATCGTCTTTAGCGTCGTAGTAGGCAGCAGCATTTATAGCGCAGACAGCAGTACTAATCAGAATATCATCATAATCATCATATTTGTCGTAATCCGCGGCAGCCTCATAGGCGAAGTGAGTGGCTCTAACAGCAGATGAAGCAGAATAACCTGCATTTCTGTCAGGATAAGAGTTGAGTTGCTTATAAGGGTCTCCAAAATGGTAGTAGAAACCTGTGCCTTTGTAGTAGGCGTCAAGGTCTTCGTCAGCAGCATTAGCGCCTTCAAAAATGGAATAGTAACTTACATCTAGCAACCGAAAAATATAATACAAATATCTTTTTCGGTATATTTCTTCCCAATACTTAAAATCTCCTTTCGCACCTACAAAAGGTAATGCTCTGATAGCGCACAACCATGCAAAGTGAACAACTTGTTCTCTGCTCATTCTTTGCAACTCTTTCTTTAACTGTTTTATAAAACTATCCATAATCATAAAATTTTATTGTTCATTTTTTGCTTCTTTCTCCTGCTTTACTGTCCACCATATCTGAAGTCAAGTCCACCGAATAATTTGAAAACTTAAAATCAACTTAAATGCTCTCTAAAGCAAAAGTCAAGTTTGTCTGTTTGTTGATGAATCTTTTTTCTAAAAATTAGTCCATAACTGTTGCCCTAACAGAGATTTTAGTTTTATTTATCAGATTTTTCCCTCTCATATCGCAGACGGTCATAAGCCATTTTTTCATAAACAGACAAAAAAGGCCATTTTTTATCAAATTCTTTATCACGTTCTTCTTGTTCTTTTTTCAATCTTTCTTGTATTTCATAGGCTTTTTTGTGCGACTCTTTGGAAATCCAATTACCTGTCATTTCGTCTATAATTCTACGACTATCACTTTCTCTTGCAAAATCTTCCATTTCTTTTTCTCCTTTCTATTTGTTTTTATCCAATCTTTTTGTACTAATCTGTCAAATTGTATGCTGTAGCTACAGAGCAACATGTCGCCAAATTATTATAGACAGGTTTTCCTTCTCAATCTTTTTAAAAGCCACATGTTCACAATCTATTAAAATTACTTGCAAATATCTCCTGTACAACTTAAATTTGTCAAACCACTATTTCTATAAATTGATACACTTAAACAAGTATTTGTCTTCTTTTCAAATACTATCCAATCAATAGGAATACAAACATTTGTTCCATGTTCTATTTCTTCTTTGAATACAGCCTTATCATTATCGTAACGTAGAAAAACAATATTTCCGCCACATCCTAAACTGGGATATTCAACAGTAAATTTGTTATTTACTCTATCAAAATTGACTGCCATTTCATATTGCTTTATATTACCACTAGGCTGATTAATTATACCGCTCAATGTACCATTCATGATTTGCGATATATCAGGTTTGCCTATCAGTATATATTGTGGGGCAGACCAAGTGTTATTCTTCTTATTATGCGCAACTAACTTAACCCAATGACCTTCCCATACAGAAAGGTCTTCAGGAGAAAACGTGAATGAATAATTTGCTTCTTTTCGTGGGTAGGCTTTATTTGTATATGTATATGACTCATTGGCATTGTTTGGTTGAGGTTCTCCTCTAAGACACCAATATTGCAATTCAAGATAATCTTGCCAATCAGCACCTGTATAACCACTAACAAAAATATCTATCCAGTCTCCACAATGATAAGTAGCACCATAACTTGGAGAGGTTATTGTTGGGGAGTTCAGAATGGCTTCGCCTAATTTAACATCGTCTTTTTCAGAATTTTCTCTACTTGCCGCCCACGAAGTAACCATACCTGCAAGGGTTGTTACACAATCCCAAATTTCTAACTTATTATTAATACTTCTCGCACATCCTATCAATCCAGCGTAATCTCCCAATGTAGATACATCATTGATAATTTTAGGTATTTCCACTCCTGATACTTGTAATAAGTTTGCATAAGCACTCCCGCAACTTATAACAGCAAGTCCTGCGGTTACGACAGTTGCAGCCGTTGCAACAGAAAGAGCACATCCTACAACACTAACACCCGCATTTACCCATTCCCAAGGGTTATTTGATACCGATGCTCGCATTTGTATAGGTGACCGTGATACTATTCCAGACATAGCATTCTTATACTCAGTCCAAGAAAAATCAGTTTCAATATTTTCAAAAGTTTGACTTTCGCCATTTTTTGTTATTATCACTGCGTCAAATTTGTTTCCCTCGTACTTTCCTAATACAATAGTAAAATTTTCTGATAGAATATTTTTCGGTAATCCTTCTTCGTCAAAATTGATTACCAAATCAACACTGTTTTTGTTTCCATCATAAATTGAAAGACGTTGTGGAATACTTGGATTAGCATCGCTGAACTCATAGAAATATCCCGAGCCATCTAATCCTAGAATCGCATAATCTTGGTTACCTAAATTTTGGTCTAATAAGATATAATTGGGTAAATCGGTGCTATCATTATCATCTTCTTTTGCCGTATCTTCGTTGTCACAAGAACTGAATATGAAGATACTTGCCAACAAGACAAAAAGAGTAAATAATTTCCAGTTTTCCCTATTCGTGTAGCTTTTGGGCTTGCTCCGTTTTTCGAATGGTCTCTAGTTTCCATTGCACTATCGTGCTGTTTTTGTGTAACATTCTGATACATAAAATTTAAAAATTTCGTTTTGCCTCCACTTTTGGCTATCGGCAACTCCCTTTTCCGCTGTCGCAAGTCAGCAAGCATTAATTTTTCGCCGTCTTGTCCACCGTAGTTGTTCTCTAAAGTTCTTTAGTGTGCTGCTTTCGTTGCAGCCAACGTGCCGCCAGTTGGATTTGGGGCGGCGGGCGGGCGCGGAAGTGTCCGCCGACACTGAAGCCCGCGCGGTGGACAAAAGCTGCAAATCACTCGTCACCCGCCCTAAAGCCAGACTGGCAGTTGGGTGCAGGTGTTGTCAGTCGTTGTTGTCCGTTGTTTTCTTGTCAACCGTTTCTGTCGAGCGAATAATCAAAAGTTTGTTCATTACTGTTACGCTAACATAATTATCAAACGAAAATCCTGCTTGTTCTAACCAATTTCCACGCAGTCGTAATTCGGGAACAGTTTTATAACTGTAAGTTGTCTGTCGAAAAAATGGTTGAAGTTTCAGGTAGCGAACCGTCGGTTCTTCTACTCGTAAATTTACGGATTCCTCCTCAATTGCTTTTCGAATTACCTTTTTAAAGGTCGAAGTCGGCTTGACTTCTTTGGATGGTTTCTTTTCTGTGATAAGCATTTCAGAAAATTTTTAAGTCGGCAGAAAATAAAAACGGTTTCAGCCTTTCCCGTTGCTTATCACCTCAAGGGCTGCGGGCGCATTAACGCTCCACACAGGGGTACTGAAACCGCATAGTAATATTATTGTACGAACATAAAAAATGCTCGCAATAATTTGGCGAGCTGTCTCGCCCTTGAGTATGATAAGCAATACAAAGTTAAAAATTTTCTCTGATATCATTACTATCCTCCGAAAATTTTGTCTTAAAGTTATCAACCTACACCAATCTGTCAATGAACGCTATAAATTTTCTTTAAATTTCGTTTTTTATCTCTCTTCTGTAATTTGAGCCCAATGGTAGCGGCTTCAAACAGGTGAGGTAGAAAGGTTCAGGCGGGAGATGTACATCCAAATTCCCACCGAATTGTCTGCGGACATCCCCCGCTTGCGTGAAACCGATCGTTATGCGACGGCATAATGTTACCAAAATCGTTTGTTCTTGTTCTTTTTTATTGAACAAGAAAATGTAGATGCCCATATATCCAATGTATAGCCTCTCTTGTATGATTTGCTAGCACAACATTTTCCAAGGCTTTTTTAGTGTTAGTCAACCATTTGAAAATTTTTGATTTATCTGGTTGTTGCTCATCAGCAATTTCTTCTCTCACTTTGTCAAAGTTTGTAATAAGAGTTTGCTGATTTGTTTCATCAATTTTTTCCTGTCGTAGAAAATTTATTAGTTTTTCAATTTTACTCACGATTTCATTTCTCTCGTTGGGAGAATTAGAAATGTGAATGTCTTTTCCTATTATTATTTGTCCTGTGTTACCTCGAATATCACCGACTTCAATTTTGTCTCCCATAATTATTTCTTGTTTAGTGTTTTCTTTTTTAATTTGTTCATTTATATAAGTTATAAAATCTTCTATTTCTGTTTCGACATTATTTCTGTAAGTACATTTACAATCGCCTGAAGTTTTAGTTTTTATCACAAAAAATCTTTGCTCTCTGCCTGCTATTGTTTCACTGTTTGGAAAACGAGGGATGCTGCGAATGTCTCTATAGAAATATCCTGAGAGGTCTTGTTTCCCTAAACCAGTCAATAAATCAATGATATAATGATATATGTATAGTTGTTCGGTTGTAACAAACAGCCAAGTTACTCGATAGAAATTAGGTCTAATAATACCGTCTCTACCTCTTGCTATCAACAGATTCTCATTGTTTTCGTCAATATAATAATCTTCAAGATAAACAGGTTTTACCCTTTTTATTTGTGATTCTTCTAAGATTAAACTGTCAAGTGCTCTTTTGTACAAATCGTCTGGTACGAGATTTTCGACAATCGTATCCATATATGTATCAGAAATTCCCCTATCTACATCACCACTTTTGATTCTCGCTATTTCATTGTTTCTCTTTTGAATTTCTTCACGAACATTAGCATTATCAAGAGCATTTCCACCTGCTTCCACAAGTTTGCCACCACTTTTTATTACCGTTTCTGTTGCCTTTGCAACCCAGCCCATTCCAGGAAACAAATCAATGAACATTCCTGTAGCTGTACCCATACCAGAGACAACTCCTCCTGCAACTTTACCTGTACTGCCACCACCGCCTTTTTTTAACTGCTCTATTTCCCATTGCAGTTGCAGGATTCTTTTTTCAGGCACAAAGTATTGACTTATTGCCTGTTTCTCTTCTAACGTTACGTAACACATAATTGCAATGATATTTAATTTGTTATATATTTATTTTGTTTTTGCTTTTGCTTTCAATAAATCTTGATAAGTATTCATCGGCTTTGGATAGAACTCCTTATCCAACACCAATTTCATAAAATGCAAGTGAGTAGGCGACCTTTGCTTAAAGGCGTTTAGCCCTGTACGACCAACAGTCGCAATGGTATCGCCTGCATTTACGATTTGTCACACATTTACAAAAACTTCGTTGTTGTGCGCATAATAGAGAAAAGTATTATTGTGAGGGTCATAAATCCAAATGTATTTTCCACCTCGCAAGGAACTTGCACTGTCCCATTCTTTTTCCAATGCTACAACAATACCGTTACCAATAGAAAGAACATTGACAAATTTTCCTGTTCTGTCGTCTATGCAATCCTGATTTTTATCGTAGATAAAAACATCTTGTGCTGGGTGTCCTGTGTGCTTGTTTCCTGCGAAATAATCGTAGTTCCCTGTAATATAACCCTCTCCATGCGTACCACCAATATTTTTCGACGAATAGCCCTCTACCGGAAAAATCCATTTCTCTTGTTGTACTGTATCGGATTGCAAACGGTAGTATATGGTTTGCAGTTCGGGTAAAATACGTTGTAATTTTTTTAATGCTTGTAATTTGTCTATTTGGTTGTCTCTAATCAAAGTATTTATAGAGTCAAATTCGATAGCGAGTGTTTCTACCAAAACACTATCGGAATCAATCATTTCCTGCTGTTGAGTTTGAGCCGAAACGATTGTCGTTTTATGGTTGCTGTTTCCGCAAGCGAAAAGTGTAAAAATCAAAAATATAAGTATTCTATTCATAACGTTTTATTAGTGCTACATTTTTTTGTTCTATATTCGATAGTAATGAACTTACATCTCTGTATTTAGGCGTGTACCAACTTTGATTTTGAAAATAGTTTTTCATCTCATTTGTTTGAAAAATATAGCCGTGTCGGGCAAAGATTTCATTCCGCATAATTTTCAGGTTGTATTTACTCAAACCTTTTAATTCAGAAGTAGTTAAAAGTCTTTCAGACGCTTGCGGAAATCTGCCGAAAGTTGAAGAACCTGAATTGTTTTGGTTTTTATTTTGATTTTCGGGCTTTGCCATAGAAGGAGTTGTAGTAGTAGCTTTAGTTTCTTCCTTTACTGGAGAATTAGTATTGGAAGTATTTACAATATCAGGTTTTTCATATTTTTCTTCTAATCCTATTAATTGACTTATGCCATTATAAATACTATTGTAATTAGCAAGAAGCAAAAGAATTACAACCACAATAACAACAATTAAGCAACCACGTTTTGTATCTTTTTGTCCTTGCTTTCTTTTACGTTCCGCCTCTTTTCTTTGTTCCCCCTTTAATTGGTTATGTTTTATACGTTCCTCTTCCAATCTTTGGAGTTTTTGTTTGCGGAGTTCTTGAATTTCTGTCATAATACCTTTTATTATTCAATAATTTACAATCATTCTTGTTGTTGCGCTTTCCACCCGTAGGGTGTGGGCGAAGTCTCAAAATGGAGCAGCCATTTTGAGGCATGGAGTTGGCGATGCGATGTAAGTAAAGCAAACATGGCGAAAGCTAACTATCCATGAAATATGTGTGCACTTCTCATTTCGTTTGTTTTTAAAGTCGTTGTCCAAGTGGCAAATTTTGATTTTTCACGTCTCTGTCCTCCGTTGCTATTAAAGAAGGTTTTTTAGCTACCCTTCGTTGCGCCCAACGTGCCGCCAGCTGCTTTTCGGGCGTGTTGCGGCGCACGTTACTGTCCGCCGATGCCGAAGGTGATGCGGGCGCAAAAATTTGAAAACCACGCTGTCACCCCGCCTGAAAGCAGGCAGGCAGTTGGGTGGCGTTTTCGTCATTCGGATATATCTTGATAATACAATATGTCATTTTCGTCTAAGTCCAAATATTCTTTAAATCTTTCGATGTAAAGTAATATCTCTTCCTTGCATTTCATTTTGTATAAAAGGTCTAATCCAAACATCAGTGCAATATCATCTTGTTTCTCTTTGTCAGCATATTCCAATGCTAAACGACCAATCTCTCTGCGGTATTTTTTTCGTTTGCCACTGGGAAGTTGCATTAAAGAAGATACAGCCCAAGATGAAACAGAGTTTACGCCGTAAAATACAAGATAAACCAATTTGTCCCAAACCAATTCTATTGCCTCTGGATGGATATATCCTTTACTCATCAATCGTGTCGTAATTAACCGTCCGTTCCTGCTTTCAAAGGATTGTAATATATCTTTCTTTTGCGTTTCTAAGTCGATATGTAGATTGTAAAATGCTGATGCTTTTCGGAAGGCTTCTTCCTTTCCCATAAAGTCAATCCATTCTTTTGAATATTCCTCTTTCATCGTTATACTTTTTTCAATATTTTCACTGTCCGTTCAATGCCACCCAACTCGATTATAGGTTGCACTCATACCTCCCTTTGTTACAACCATCATCCCAAAAATAGGATGTTTGTTGTAATAAATCCCTATTTTTGATATAACTCCCATTTTCATAATTCTAAGGAATCAAAAGGTGATTTTATTTTGCCGATTGCTTCAGAACTTACATGGGTGTAAATTTCAGTGGTCTTGATGTGGCGATGTCCGAGCAATTCTTGAATATAACGCAAGCCAACACCTGCTTCCATCAAATGGGTAGCGTAACTGTGGCGAAGGCTGTGCAGTGTAAATCGACCGTTTACGCCTGCCCGTTGTTTGGCCGCTACAAATACCCGGTGCAGGCTTTCGCCGGTATAGGGTGTGCCGGGCTTTTCACCTTCAAACAGCCAAGTGACAGGATGATATTTCTTGAAATATTCGCGCAACAGTTCGAGTATTTTTGGCGACAAGGGAACTTGACGGTCTTTATCGCCTTTGGCATGGCGAACGTTAACCATGTTGCGTTTAGAATCGATATCCGTAATGTGCATGTCGAGCAATTCATTGCGCCGTAACCCGCAGGAATATAGCAACGAAAGCATGGCACGGTGTTTCAGATTCCCGGTACAACCGATTATTTTTGAAATATCCTCTTTGGACATGACTTTTGGCAATGGTCTTCCTCTGCGTGGTCGCTCGATTTGTTCTACAGACAACCGTTTATGTGGAATTTTCTCAAAAAACAATTTAATGGCGCTCACAAACTGGCTTTGGTAAGTCGCCGACAATTTGCGGGCAAGTATATAATTCCGGTTGAAATTGGCAACATCTTCATTATCTATCTCCAAAATGTTTTTCCAATGGAGAAAATTGAAAAAAATACGCAGGCATTCTGTGTAGCCTTCAATGGTGCGCGAACTGTAACGTCGTTCTTTCATGTAATTGGAAAAACGATTGAGTAAAGGTTCGAATGATTTTTGGTTTTGATTTGAAATGGATGCAGAATTCATGTCTGCAATTTCTTTGTCGTGCAATTCCAGTTTTTCTATAAGTCCCGATTGACGTAATGCTGCTTTTGATTGTGCTGTGTCGGGCAAGTACCAGCATCGCATACTTTGGCTCCACCGGATTCCGGGGAGTTGCTTTACTTGAATTATCAGTGCAGCATTGTATGCGAAGAGTAATTTGATCACTCTTTGTTTTTTATGAAAAGCGTATTCAATGCTTATTTTGAACGTATTTTCCTCCATGGTACTTAAGGTACATAAATTGTTTGGTTGGATAGAACTATTGCAAAGATAATACTTTTATCAAAAAAGAAATAGTAAGTTCTTGTAAAGTGTTTTATTGATATCCATACTGTATGGCGATTTCTATGAGAATTTTGTGGTTCGGCGATTATTAATGATTAGAAATTATAAAAAAAAACGGAATCTGGATTGCCCCAAATTCCGTTTGTAAAAAGTTTGTGAAGTCGTACTTATTCCGAAATCACTTCGAAAGGTATTTCTATAGAAACTTCTTTGTGTAATTTTAATACAGCTTTGTAATTGCCAATTTCTTTTACAGAATCTTTAATTACGATACACTTGCGATCTACTTCAAATCCTTTTTTGCTCAAAGCATCAGCGATTTGGATGTTACCAACCGAACCGAAGATAGTTCCGGTAGAACTGGTTTTTGCGCCAATTGTAAGGCTTACACTTTCCAGTTTTCCAGCCAATGTTTGTGCATCTTGTTTGATTTTTTCCAGTTTGTGAGCGCGTTGGCGAAGATTCTCAGCTAATACTTTTTTAGCTGATTCGGAAGCGATTACTGCTTTTTGTTGCGGAATCAGATAGTTTCTTCCGTATCCGTCTTTCACATTTACAATATCGTCCTTGTATCCAAGGTTTACGACATCTTCTTTTAATATAACTTGCATGTTGTTTCCTCCTTTTTATTATTTCATCAAATCGGTTACATAAGGAAGCAAAGCCAAATGACGGGCTCTCTTCACAGCTTGAGCTACACGGTGTTGAAATTTCAACGATGTCCCGGTGATACGGCGGGGAAGGATTTTTCCTTGCTCGTTCAGGAATTTTTTAAGGAATTCCGGATCTTTGTAATCGATAAATTTGATGCCACTCTTTTTGAAACGGCAGTATTTCTTTTTCTTAACATCAACAGTAGGAGGAGTTAAGTAGCGGATTTCTGAATTATTTTGTTGTGCCATGATTAGTTTTCTTTGACAGTTTTAGATTTATTTCTTCTTTTCTCTGCGTAAGCTGCAAAATCTTTATCCTGGCGGAAAGTCAGGAAGCGGATTACTCTTTCGTCGCGACGGTACTGGGTTTCCAGCTTTTCGATCACTGTAGGATCAGCTTTGAATTCTAACAAGGCATAAAATCCGGTGGATTTTTTTTGAATTGGGTATGCCAACTTGCGTAAGCCCCAATTTTCTTCATTCACGATCTCTGCACCTTCGGCGGTGAGGATCCCTTTGAATTTTTCGACCGCTTCCTTCATCTGTACATCAGACAAAACGGGAGTCAAAATGAAAACGGTTTCGTAATTGTTCATAAATAATTGATTAATAAATGATTTACTATAAATTTGTAAAAATCGAGGTGCAAAGGTACGATAAAATTTGGAAGAATGAAAAATTAGCAATGAAAAATTAAATTTCTCACCAAGCCATCCGGAGACCGCCTTGCAACTGAAAATTGAATGGGGCATGTTTTCTGATGGTCTTTATCTCATTACCATCATCAAAGAAATAACTGGCTCCAGGTTCAATAAAGATACCTAAATGGCCGACAAGACGATAGTTGACGCCTATACCTCCTGCTACGGAGAATTGAAATTCCGGGACAGACAGGGTGGAGGAGGTTGAATTATCGGATGTGGATACCGTTTCTTTTCCGCTAATGCATTTTTCCATACTGCCGCCTCCGGTGAAATAACAAGAAAAACGATTATTGTTATACACCGACCATATTCCTTTAACCGGGATGCCCAAATAATGTAACTTGATATCTTTGGTCATAGACGGGGCGTTGGCAGAAAGGTAATATTCTCGTGATGAGAGATAGGTGTAACTTAATCCGCTTTCCAGCGCAAAGGATGGGGTGAAATATTTCCTGAAATATAATCCGGTCATTAATGGCATTTTATAATCAATGTTGGTCAGCTCATAGTTGACTGTCGATCGCAACAGCGCCTGGGATTTTCCCGATACATATTGAATAGCATCATAATTATATACAGGTTTTTCCGAAGTGCTGTGGTTGATCATGTCGGAAGGGTTTGCTCCTGAGTTACCTATGGCCAGGGCGAGCATACTTCGGTGTTGTTGGGAGGAAGACCTGTTGTTAGCCCATAAATTATCCATTATGGTAGTTTCTTCTAATTGCGTTTTCTTTTGGAAATTCGGATCCTTTTCTTCTTTTGCAGGAGTCGGTTCTATTGGTTGCTGTTCTGCGGATATATTGTCAACAGGTTGTTTGTCAATGTTTTCTGCTTTCGGAGAATAGATCTCTGTATTGGAAATAGTAGTCGTTTTTGCAATCTTTGCAAAGACGTTTGCAATCGACGTTTGTTTACCGGCCGTGATTTGTTCCGGGATAGGCAGAGCAGCCTGAGGCAACTCCTGTTTGTTTGGGTACGGCTGTTCGGGTTTTACATTGAATGCAGTGGTATTTGTTTCTTTCGGTTTGTCGATAAAATCATACAGAAATCCTGCAGCAATAATCACTAAAATAGACGCAGCCACTCCGGCCCATCTCCAAATAGCCATAGTCGATTTTTGTTTTCCTGCCGACAATTGTTGTTCGATTTTCGACCAGGTATTTGCATCTGGTTGCTGTTTGTAATCGACCAGACGTTTGTGGAATATTTTAGTTAAAAGGTCTTTGCTATCGCTCATTCTTTTTCAAGTAATCGTTAATTCTTTCAGCTAACAAATTTTTTGCCCGGGAGAGTTGCGACCGGGATGAACTTTCATTGATTCCCAAAGCCGCTCCAATTTCTTTATGTGACATTTCTTCCATGGTGTACATATTGAAAATAGTACGGTATCCGGTTGGAAGTTCTAAAATAAAATGCATTAATACATCATCCGGTATTTGTTTATAATCCTCCTCTTGCGGCCAGGTTGCAGGCTCTGAAATTTCTTCGAGGGATAAAAATCCCTGCATTGCTCCATTTTTCCGGATGTATTCCAGGCAAATATTGGCAAAAATTCTACTGAGCCATGCTTTAAGCGAACCGGGGCCGCGATAATCGAATGATGTGAAAGAGCCGAAAACCTTAATAAATCCATCGTGCAACAAATCCTGAGCAGTCATTTTATCTCCGCAATAACGGAGGCAAATGCCCATCATCTGTGGCG
This sequence comes from Bacteroidales bacterium, assembly GCA_031553835.1. GTDB lineage: Bacteria > Bacteroidota > Bacteroidia > Bacteroidales > Azobacteroidaceae > JAVBKX01. Next base: position 34,063 of record JAVBKX010000034.1, on the reverse strand, counting down.
CGTAGATTTCATACAGCTTTCTTCGTGCGGAATTGTTTTCTTTTTTGCAACTTTCGACCAGCTCTAACTCTGTCATCCGGTTTTTAATTCAAATAATAAATGGACAAAAGTAAAAAACGTTGCATTGAATATGAAAACTTTTGGCAAAAAAAATGTAACTTTGCGCCGTTTTGGAATAAAAAAACTGTATATGTCCCAACGAATCAAGATAAAAAGAGGGTTAGATATTCATTTGAAAGGAAAAGCCAACCGGATATTGTTGCCGGTTGTTGCTCCGGCGATTTATTCAATCTGTCCCGATGACTTTCCCGGATTTGTACCTAAGGTGGCAGTAAAGCCGGGAGATAAAGTGGTTGCAGGAACGCCTGTTTTGTATGATAAAAATCATCCGGAAGTGAAAGTTGTATCTCCCGTTAGTGGGGAAGTGACAGCTGTAAACAGGGGAGAAAAGCGCAGATTACTGAATGTGGAAATTGTTCCCGGCAAAGAGCAAAAACAGGCCTCGGTTGAGAAAAAGGATTGGACGATTCTTTCTCGGGAAGAAATAGTGTCCATATTGTCTGAAGGAGGCATTTTTCCTTTTATCCGGCAGCGTCCTTACGATATTGTGGCGAATCCGAATGATGTTCCTCGCGATATATTTATTTCAGGATTTTTTTCTGCGCCGTTAGCTCCTGATTTTGAATTTATATTACAAGGACAAGAGACTGATTTTCAGATAGGATTAAATGTGTTGTCTAAGTTGACAACAGGAAAAGTATATCTGGGAATTCATTCCAATGCAACTTCGCAGGCGTTAATCAATGCTCAAAATGTAGAAGTAGTTTCTTTTGAAGGTCCTCATCCGGTTGGCAATGTCGGTGTACAAATCAATCAGATCAGGCCGATCAATAAAGAAGAAGTGGTGTGGACTATGCAACCAACCGATGTGTTGTTTATTGGGCGGTTGTTTCATAAAGGCATTGTTGACCAAACCCGTTTGGTTGCATTGACCGGATCAGAAATATTGAAACCCGGTTATGTTCATTTGTTGCCGGGAGCACAATTACCTTCGGTTTTCGAAAATAATACGACTACTGATAAAGCATTGCGATATATTTCAGGTAATGTATTAACAGGAAAGAGAATAGAGCGTGACGGATGCTTGCATGCGTATGACAATCAGATTACAGTCATTCCGGAAGGAACGGAAACCAACGAATTTTTTGGTTGGGCTATGCCCGGGTTAAAGAAGTTTTCGGCCAGTCGCACTTTTTTCTCCTGGTTGTTTGATCCTGCAGGAAAGAAAGAATATGTGATGGACGCCCGCATAAAAGGAGGAAAGCGATCCATCATCATGTCGAATGAATATGACAAAGTATTTCCAATGGATATTTTGCCTGAATATTTGTTAAAAGCCATTATTGCATTCGATATTGAAAAAATGGAAAATCTTGGGATTTATGAAGTCGCTCCCGAAGATTTTGCATTATGCGAATTTGTGGATACTTCCAAAATTGAAATCCAGCAAATCGTGAGGCAGGGATTGGATTTATTGTATAAAGAAATGCAGTAAATGTTTTTGGAGAATGAACCGGAGAAGGATTAAAAAAGCTATAAAAAGAATTGTTCTTTTGCCCAAAGGCAAGTACTTTTTTATGTATGCCGGCAATAAAATGCGACATTTTTACTATAAATTAGTGAAATCGACGCAAATCGCCTATCCTTCTAATGTGATGATTGAGCTAAGCAGCCACTGTAATTTGCATTGTACGACCTGCCCCCGCGAATATGATTATGGGAAAAATATGTACAAAGGCTACATGCCGGTTGAACAGGCAAAGGCTATCATTGATGAGTTGTGGCCTTACCTGGATTCTGTAGGATTGACCGGTATGGGGGAAACTTTCCTTTACAAAGAGATGGAGGAAATTGTCGATTATATTAAAGCTAAAAATTCGGGATTAATCGTTTCGGTTTCTACTAATGCCGTCATTCCTGATTTTATAAAAACGGTGACTCCATTGATCGGAAAATTAGATACGATTCAGATTTCTATCGATGGATTGGGAGAAGTATATGATTCCATTCGTTTGAATGCAGGTTTTGCTTTGTTAGATCAGAATTTGAGGCAATTGGCACAGTTCTCAGCTTCGGCCGGCAGCACTACTTTAATGTTGAATATGGTGGTGACGAAAGAAAATTATATGCAAATGGCCGATATGGTTTCTTATGCCGAAGAAGTTGGAATTCATTATGTGAATTTTACATTGTATAATTTAGCTTCTGTAACCAATGTTTCATCCGATTACTATCAATTTTATCAAACTCCTGAATTTATGGAGGCGTTGAAAACATTGAACAAAAGAAAATCGGAAGTACAAACGGTGGAAGTTACGAATTGGGATTATCTCTCAAAAAATGAATTTCAAAAATGCTCCCTGCCATGGTCGCATTTTGCTATTTGTGCAGATGGAAATGTACCTCCTTGTTGTGCCAAACCTTTTCCAAAGGAATTAAATTTTGGGAACGTTATGGATGAAGGAGTGATGCAGGTACTCAATAGCGCTTCTTTTCGGAAGTTCAGAAAAAAATGGTACGAAAATAAAGCGCCGAAGTTTTGTGAAAAGTGTCATTTTTTGGATATTCAATCCATAAAAATTGAAGGTTAAAACATTTTTAAAAATGAATTTTTTAAGAAATTATTTGGATAAGGTCAAGCCCAATTTTGAACCGGGAGGCAAACTTTCGATGTTTCATTCTGTTTTTGACGGTATTGAAACATTTTTATTTGTGCCGAACAAAACGTCGAAGTCGGGTGTGCATATTCATGACAGTGTCGATTCTAAACGCACAATGACCCTTGTGATTATCGCCTTGATTCCGGCGTTGCTTTTAGGAATGTATAATGTCGGATACCAACACTATCTTGCTATTGGACAGCAGCCCGGTTGTTGGATGACATTCTGGTTTGGTTTCCTTTCGGTATTTCCCTTTGTAATCGTTTCTTATGTGGTCGGATTGGGAATCGAATTTATTGTCGCCCAATGGAAGGGACACGAAATTCAGGAAGGATTTTTAGTCTCGGGCATGTTAATTCCGCTGATTGTCCCGGTTGATACTCCGTTGTGGATGGTAGCTGTGGCGACCGCTTTTGCTGTTATTTTTGCAAAAGAAGTGTTTGGGGGTACCGGTTATAATGTATGGAATGTAGCGCTTATTACACGGGCATTTCTGTTTTTTGCATATCCTTCCAAAATGTCTGGTGATCAGGTGTTTGTGCGTACAGATGCTACTTTTGGCGTTGGTTCGGGACAGGTTGTTGATGCATTTTCCGGAGCTACTCCTTTAGGACAAATTACAGCGGCGACTACAGATACAGTACATGTAACCAATGTGTTGGGCGATCCGTTAAGTTTGTGGGATATGTTTTTGGGATTCATTCCGGGATCTATTGGTGAGACTTCGAAATTGGCCATTTTACTTGGTGCGGCTTTATTATTATTTACAGGAGTAGCCAGTTGGAAAACAATGTTTTCCGTTTTTGTCGGAGGATTGTTGACCGCGCAAATTTTTAATTGGATTGGTACTACACCCGCTATGCATGTTACTCCGATCGAACATATTTTGTTGGGTGGATTTGCGTTCGGTGCAGTGTTTATGGCTACAGATCCGGTTACATCGGCACGAACGGAAACCGGAAAATATATTTTCGGTTTTTTGGTCGGCATGTTTGCCGTATTAATACGGGTATTAAACCCCGGTTATCCAGAAGGAATGATGTTGGCCATCTTATTGATGAATTCTTTTGCTCCGCTGATCGATTTTTATGTAGTGGAAGCGAATATTAAACGACGGTTGAAACGGGTGGTTTCCAATGAAAGTAATTAAAAAATGAAATGGATGAAAATAATTTGCTTCATTCTTTTCATTGTTTCATTATTTTAATTTTAATAAATTATGAATCGAGAAAGTAACGGATATACAATTATTTATGCTTCAGTGATGGTCATATTGGTTGCCCTCCTGCTGGCTTATACATCCCAATCTCTTCGTCCTAAACAAATAGTAAATGAAGATATTGATAAGATGAAACAAATTTTGCGTTCTATCAACGTCAATGCAGCCAACAATGAAGCACAGGCAAAATATAAAGAATTAATTACAGATGCATTTCTGATTAATTCAAACGGAGAAAAAGAAGAAGGGGATGCTTTTGCTACCGATATGGTGGCGGAGTTGGCGAAACCGGAAGTCGAGCGGCGTTATCCCGTTTATGTTGCAACCATTGATGGTCAGAAAAAGTATATTATGGCTATGCGTGGCGCCGGACTGTGGGGGCCGATATGGGGATATATTTCGGTGAATGACGATAGGAATACTGTTTTTGGAGCAGATTTCGGACATGCGGGAGAAACTCCGGGATTAGGCGCTGAAATTGTTTATTCTCCTTTTTCGGACCAATTCATTGGCAAGAAGTTGTTTAATACCGGAGGACAATTTGTTTCTATAGCCGTTGTCAAACCAGGTAAAAGTGTTTCCGGACAAGATTATGTGGATGGTATTTCTGGAGGAACAATTACCAGTCAGGGTGTAGATCACATGATTGCAACAAGTATTGGAGCGTACAAGAAATTTTTGGAAATGAAATAAATGAAAGGAGTGAAAATAATGAAAGAAATAATTCCTTCATTTTTTCATTTTCTTCATTCTTTAATTTATAGAAAGTATGAGCCTTTTATCAGAAAAAAATAAATCAGTATTGTTGGGGCCTTTAGGCAAGAACAATCCGATTACCGTGCAAATGCTGGGTATCTGTTCGGCTTTGGCCGTAACGAGTAAATTGGAGCCTTCTATTGTCATGGCTTTGTCCGTTACAGTGGTAGTCGCTTTTGCTAATGTTATTATTTCGTTGATACGCAATACGATACCCAATCGGATACGGATTATTGTCCAATTAGTAGTTGTCGCTGCTTTGGTGACCGTAGTTAGTGAATTTTTGAAGGCTTTTGCTTATGATGTCAGTAAGCAGTTGTCTGTGTTTATCGGTCTTATTATTACCAATTGTATCCTGATGGGACGTTTGGAAGCTTTTGCTTTGGGCAATAAACCCTGGCCGGCATTTCTTGACGGAGTGGGTAATGGATTGGGATACGGATTGATACTAATAATTGTGGGATTTTTCCGCGAATTATTAGGATCCGGAACGTTATTAGGTTTTCCGGTCATTCCTCGGTCATTATATGATTTAGGATATGCCAACAATGGATTGATGATTTTGCCTCCTATGGCTTTGATTGTAGTAGCCTGCATTATTTGGTTTCAGCGGGCAAAAGATAAAGATTTACAAGAAAAAAATTGAAAATAGCGAGTGAAGACCAATTTTTAACTCTCAATTCTCAATTCTTAATTAATAAATTATGCAAGAAACATTAAGTACGTTTGTTCGGTCGATTTTTGTTGACAATATGATTTTTGCCTACTTCCTGGGAATGTGTTCTTTCCTGGCAGTATCCAAAAATGTAAAAACGGCATTGGGATTAGGAATTGCAGTGATTTTTATTCTTACATTGACATTGCCGATTAATTATTTGTTGGAAAATCATGTCCTTAAAGCCGGAGCATTATCTTGGATAGGGCCTCAGTTTGCTTCTGTTGACCTGAGCTTTTTGGGGTTGATTATTTTCATAGCGGTCATAGCGTCATTTACACAATTAGTGGAGATGGTAGTTGAAAAATATAGTCCGTCATTGTATGCTTCATTAGGAATATTCCTGCCTTTGATTGCAGTCAATTGCGCCATTCTCGGAGGATCTTTGTTTATGCAACAGAAAGAATTTCCGAATGTCGGTGTTGCTACAGTATATGGTCTGGGTTCAGGCATTGGTTGGATGTTGGCTATTGTAGGTATGGCGGCCGTAAGGGAAAAATTGCAATATTCAGATATTCCCAAACCGTTGAAAGGGCTGGGTATTGCCTTTATTATTACCGCATTGATGGGATTCGGATTTATGAGTTTTTCAGGACTTAAAATATAATTTAATGAAGAATGAAGGGTGGGGAGTCGAAAATTAGAATGCTCCCGATTCTCTATTCTCAATTCTCAATTAATTATTATGGTTGGAAGTTTGACTATTATAACGAGTATTATTGCATTTCTTCTATTGATTTTGTTGCTGGTTGTTGTATTGTTGGTTGCAAAATCAAAATTGACACCTTCCGGCAATGTACAGATAACGGTGAATGATGAAAAACAATTATCAGTGCCGATGGGAGGAACGCTTTTGAATACCCTGCAGGCTAATGGGATTTTTCTTTCCAGTGCATGCGGTGGCGGTGGTACATGCGGACAATGCCGCTGTCAGGTATTGGAAGGTGGTGGGGAAATATTACCCACCGAGGTCGGATTTTTTAACCGTAAGCAGATACAGGCTCACTGGCGGTTGGGTTGTCAGACCAAGGTGAAAGATGACCTGAAAATACAAGTTTCAGAAGAAGTGTTTGGAGTGAAAGAATGGGAATGTGAAGTCGTTTCCAACTATAATGTCGCTTCTTTTATCAAAGAATTTGTTGTAAAATTACCGGAAGGAGAAAACTTGAACTTCAAACCGGGTTCTTACATTCAAATACAAGTACCACAGTATAATACCAAATTTACGGATTTTAATATCGAAGCGCGGCCGGGATCGGGAGATGTCAATCGATTTAAATCTGAGTGGGACAAATATAAAATGTGGAATTTGGTCGGAAGTAACGATGAGGAGAACATGCGGGCCTATTCGATGGCTAACTATCCGGCGGAAGGCGATATTGTGATGCTGAATATCCGGATTGCCACTCCTCCGTTTGACCGTGCTGCCGGTACTTGGAAGGCCGGAATTAAACCGGGACTTTGTTCCTCTTTTATCTTCGGATTAAAACCCGGAGATAAAGTGCGAGTTTCCGGTCCTTATGGCGAATTTCATATTTTAGATACCAAACGGGAAATGTTGTATGTCGGAGGAGGAGCCGGTATGGCGCCTTTGCGTTCTCAATTGTTGCATTTATTTAAAACATTGCAAACAACAGATCGTAAAATTTCGTATTGGTATGGCGCCCGTTCTAAAAACGAAATTTTTTATGAGGAAGATTTTCGTGCTATTGAAAAAGAATTTCCTAATTTTACATTTAATATCGCATTAAGCGAACCTCAACCGGAAGACCATTGGACAGGTTATGTCGGATTTATTCATCAGGTGATTTATGATAATTATTTGAAAGATCATGAATCTCCCGAAGATATCGAATACTATATGTGTGGTCCCGGACCCATGGCGAAAGCTGTGGAAGGAATGCTGGATAATCTGGGTGTTCCCCCGGAAATGCTGATGTTTGACGATTTTGGATAACAATATTTCACCACATAGGCACAAATCTATGTGGTTCAATTTTATTAAATAATGAAAACGAAAGAATTGCAACCCCAGGATGACCCTGCGCCGGAGGGTCGAACGCAAGAAGAAATTAAAGTAAAAAAATACGCCTTTGTCTCCAGGCGCGCGATAGATATGGATCACATTGGCTATTGTTACCGTGACTATCCTGAAAATAATATAGACAGCGGATGGCGTTTCCTTTATGGAGACGAAGACGATCAATACCTGACTAATCCTACCAATATTGAATCCGTATATCCGGAGGATATGATTTCCATTAATCCTGCCATTGATTTGATTTTAGGAGCCCAGATTAATATGGAATTTGAATGGGATGAAGAATTGGAACGGTTTGTAGAAATCAGCTGAGTTCGTAGTAATAAGGAATATCTTTCTCAAAAGAATATTTCCCATTTTCAAAATCAATTTTGCAACAAAAATGTTGTAACCCGTTGCTGATGATCAGCCGGGGAACGTTGAGCACCATATTGTACCGGGCTATTTGGTCAAATGTTGCCTGAGAAATGGACACTTTGGGCGATTTGTATTCTATGATCACAATAGGGGTCAACACTTGGTTGTAGGCTACCGTATCGCAGCGTTTCCTGGTGTTTCCCAAAGATATTTCAACTTCATTCGCCAATAAACCTTCCGGGAAATTACGATGTTCTATCAAAAAATGGATAAAATGTTGCCGCACATATTCCTCCGGAGTCAGCCGTACATATTGCCTCCGCAACCGGTCGTAAACGAAATTTTTTCCGTTTTGTATTTTTGTCCTTAATTCTGAGGGCGGAAGATTTAAACCCGACATGGTGATTTGCGTTGTAATTTTATCTATTTTTGTTTACAAAATTACGGAAATATGAAGACAAAACAAGAAATAGTCGATAATTGGTTGCCCCGTTATACTAAAAGGCCATTGAAAGAATTTACCAAATATATTTTGCTGACTAATTTCAGTAAATATGTGGAAATTTTTGCCAAATATTACAATGTACCAATCGTAGGAAGTGATGGAAATATGCCCAATGCGAGCGCCGATGGGATTACGATCATCAATTTTGGCATGGGAAGTGCGAATGCGGCCACTATCATGGATTTACTTAGTGCCATAGAACCGAAAGCTGTTTTATTTTTAGGAAAATGTGGAGGCTTGAAAAAACATAACTCATTGGGCGATTATATTTTACCGATTGCAGCCATAAGAGGGGAGGGGACTTCTCTCGATTATTTTCCGGAAGAAGTACCTTCTTTGCCGGCTTTCAGTCTGTTACGTTCAGTTTCCTCAACTATTCGTGATCATGGACGGGATTATTGGACAGGAACCATTTATACAACCAATCGCCGGGTATGGGAATATGATGAGGATTTTAAAGATTATTTACGAAAAATCAGGGCGATGGGAATTGATATGGAAACAGCTACTTTATTTACAGTTGGTTTTGCCAATCATATTCCGACAGGCGCTTTACTGTTGGTAAGCGATCAACCGATGATTTCCGACGGTATTAAAACGGATAAGAGTGATGAGCATGTGACCACGCATTTTGTGGACGAACATGTTTTGATCGGAATCAAGTCTTTGCGCAACATTATTGAAAATAACCAAACAGTGAAACACCTTCGTTTCGAATGGTAAACAGCTATGGCTAAGGAATTAAGTTTTGAAGAAATAAAAGGAGCTATTCTGAACAAACGGTTTATGCCGGTGTATGTATTTCAGGGGGATGAGAATTATTTTATTGATCAATTGACCGATTTATTGATCGCCAATGTGTTGGAAGATCATGAACGGGATTTTAACCAAACCATTTTGTATGGGATGGAAACCGATGCTGCGACGGTTATTAATGCATGCAAACGGTATCCGATGATGTCGGAGCGGCAATTGATAGTTGTGAAGGAAGCACAAAATCTGAAAAATATTGAAGAATTAGTACATTATGTAGGGCATCCTCTGCACTCTACTGTATTGGTTATCAATTATAAATATGGAAAATTAGATGGACGGAAAAAGCTGTCTTCTGAGGTTCAAAAAATGGGTATTTTATTTGAATCCAAGAAAATGTATGAAAATAGAATACCCGGTTTCATTACTTCTTATTTGCAGCAAAAACAAGTGACAATTGATGGAAAATCCGCCCAATTGTTAACGGATTATCTGGGAACTGATCTGAGCAAATTAACCAATGAGATGGATAAACTTGTGATCTCTTTGCCGGAAAAACAACAGCGTATTACCCCTGACTTGATTGAGCGGAATATTGGCATCAGCAAAGATTTCAACAACTTTGAATTACAAAAGGCGTTGGCTTCCCGTGATGTGTTGAAGGCGAACCGGATTATTCGTTATTTTGAACAAAATCCTAAAAATAATCCATTAGTAGTTACTCTCACGGTGTTATATACTTTCTTTTCTAATCTAATGATTTGTCATTTTGAGACCAATAAATCCAATGCTCATTTAATGAGTGTATTAGGATTCAGGTTCGACATGCAACTCACCGATTATTTAAATGCGTTGAGAATATACAATGCCACTAAAACCATGCAGATAATTTCTTTGCTCCGCGAATGTGATGCAAAATCCAAGGGAATCGATAATACTTCTACCGGAATGGGCGATTTGTTAAAAGAATTAGTTTTTAAAATAATGCATTGAATAATAGTCGGATTGAATCAGGAGAGAGCTCACTGAGTCAAGTAGATAAAATTTATTATAACCATGAAAACAATTCAAATAATTGTCATAATTTTTTTGTATAACGTTGGCATATTCGCTCAAAATACAACTGTTTTTAAACTTGGAGAAAATGACCAGAGTGCTGCTGAATTTGCTTTAGGCCCTTCAGATTATACTGCATTTTTGGAACAGGACTTTGGTTACGAAAACAAATACTATCTGGTTGGAAAATCAACCCTTAAGGAAGATTTTCCTTATGTCCTGCCCGGTCCGAATGATGCTTGGGGAGGTACAGGAGGAACGTCAGGCTGGCGTACCCATGAAATCAATATTCTTTTCGGTATCGACAAAATGCCGGAAGAGGCTTCGTTCCAGTTGTATCTTAATTTGATTGATTGCAATCCGCGCGGTTCACTGTTGAAAATAACTGTGAATGACTCCCAAGTCAACAAATATTCATTGACAGGAGGGACTGATGCTTCTATAGAACAAACCGTGGCTTCGTCCAAACATAAAACCGTTCTTATTCCTTTAAATAAAAATGTGCTTAAAAAAGGCGGAAACAAAATTAATTTAACTATCCTGGAAGGTTCCTGGATTGTTTTTGATAATGTAGAATTAACCTCCGATTGTGCAGTTACACTTCAAGCATCAGATCAGGTTTTTATACGCGATATTTACCCCTGCAATTACGAATTGTGCAGTGAGAAAGGACGTTACCAACCACTTTTAATTGATTTGGAACATTTGGCAGGTCGTCCCGGAATAGAAGTCAAGTTAGATAAGTCAAGTATTTTTTCAGCGACGATTGATACGGCCCGTTACCAATTCGAAGTCCCCATGCCCGCGGTAACATCAGCGACGGAGAGTGAATATAACATATTGATTGATGGAATTTCTGTATCTAAAGGAATTGTAAAACGTTCTCCTCAAAATATACAGAGTCCTGCAGATTACGTGAACACTATGATGGGTGCTGCTCATTCGCGTTGGATGATCGCACCGGGTCCCTGGATGCCTTTCAGCATGGTAAAACTGAGTCCTGACAACCAGAATAGTGGCTGGCAGGCCGGTTATCAGCCATCGTTTGAATCTATTGGTTGTTTCAGTCATATTCATGAATGGACAATGGCCGGTCTGGGCATGATGCCCACCAATGGTTCGCTTCAGATAAAGGTTGGAGATGAAAAAGATCCGGATTCGGGTTATCGCTCCCGTATTGATAAGAGGCGAGAGGAAGCTCTGCTTGGGTATTATAAAGTTTATATGACAGATACGGATATTGAAGTGGAAATCACGGCCACAACTCGTTGCGGTTTCCAGCGTTATACTTTCCCACAGACAAAAGACGGCCGGGTAATGATTGATCTGCATATTCCTTCGGAGTATGATTATCAATTAGTCGATGTGGAGATGAAAAAAGTGAGCGATTATCGCATTGAAGGGCATAGCCATCAATTATCTCCCCGTCCCAATGTCTGGAGTAATGATGCCGATCAGGAATATACTGTTCATTTTGTGATTGAATTTGATCACCCCATCAAGAAAACAGGTGGCTGGATTAATGATAATATCCAGGCTACAGATTATATAACAGGCAAGAATCTTAAAGATGCCGGAATGTATGTTGAATTTGATACACAATCATCTTCTATAGTTCAGGCCCGTTCGGGAATTTCGATGGTTAGTGTTGCTAATGCTTCGCAAAACTTAGAAACTGAGATATCTAAGCCGTTCGGCTGGAATTATCAGGCTGTTGTAAATAATCAAAAATCGGCATGGAATGATTTGTTATCGAGGTTAATGGTTGCTTCTGATGACCGGATGGAAAAAGTCCGTTTTTATACCAATATGTATCGTGCTTTGAGCAGAAATACCTGGAGCGATGTCAATGGAGAATGGATCGCTGCCGACCAAACCAGACAAAAAATAACCAATCCCAATCAATTGGCACTGGGTTGCGATGCTTTTTGGAATACTTTCTGGAATTTGAACCAATTCTGGAATCTGGTTACACCGGAATGGTCATCGAAGTGGGTGAATTCCCAACTGCTGATGTACGATGTTAATGGCCGGTTAGCTAAAGGTCCTGCCGGTATGAAATATATCCCGGTGATGGTGGCCGAACACGAAATTCCTCTGATAGTTGGCGCTTACCAGATGGGTATTCGTGATTTTGATAAGGAAAAAGCCTTTCAGGCAATGAAAAAGATGCAAACAACTCCAGCTTCACCTGTTGCAGGAGGATTTGCCGGCAATCGGGATTTGGAATCTTACCTCAAATATCATTATGTTCCATCTGATTTAGGGACATATTCCAACACATTGGAATACTCTTACGATGACTGGACCGTTTCCCAGTTTGCCAAATCACTGAATAAGAAAGCTGATTATAAGGTATTTTCGGAGAGAGGACGGTGGTGGAAGAATGCGATCAATCCGGAAAACGGTTATGCCCACATGCGTGAGAGCAATGGCCGGTTTGTTGACTCTTTTGATCCATTCAAATCGGGCGCTCATTCGGAATATGTGGAAGGGAATGCGTGGCAGTTGAGTTATTTTGTTCCGCAAAATGTACCTGAATTAGTGAAAATAATGGGTGCGAAGAAGTTTGCAGAACGCTTGGAATGGGGCTTTACTGAAAGTGAAAAATGGCGTTACAATGCTCCCGGCGATCAGTATTGGGATTACCCGGTGGTTCAAGGCAATCAGCAGTCGATGCATTTCGCCTTTTTATTCAATTGGGCCGGTGAGCCTTGGCAAACGCAGCGTTGGAGCCGTTCAATTCTTGATAATTATTATGGCTTTGGTGTGGGGGATGCTTATTTGGGCGATGAAGATCAGGGACAGATGAGCGCCTGGTTTGTGATGGCTGCTTTGGGAATCTTCCAAACAGATGGAGGTTGCCGGGTTGATCCTGTATATGAAATTGCGAGCCCTGTTTTTAAAAAAGTGGTTATTGATTTGGGTGAACGTTATGGCCGGGGAAAAACTTTTACAATTGAAGCGAAAAATGTTTCCCGGGTGAATAAATATATACAATCAGTCTTATTGAATGGGAAACCATTGAATTCTTTCTGTTTTCCGGCGAAAGAGCTATTACAAGGAGGTAGTCTTGTCGTGAAGATGGGAGATCAGCCTAATAAAAATTGGGGGAAGCTATAAACTCAATTCTTTCTATCTTTCGTCTCCTTTCCCGGAAAATTTTATAACTTTGCACCTTTCAAAAAATAATCCTATAAATTTTACAATTGTGACTGATACAAAGTATATTTTCGTGACAGGAGGGGTCGTTTCTTCCTTGGGAAAAGGAATTATTGCAGCTTCATTAGGCAAATTATTGCAGGCAAGGGGTTATCGGGTAACGATACAAAAGTTTGACCCCTATATCAACATCGATCCGGGAACATTGAATCCTTATGAACATGGAGAATGTTATGTGACGGTAGATGGGCATGAGGCTGACCTTGACCTCGGTCACTATGAGCGTTTCCTGAACGTTCCTACTACTAAAGCCAATAATATCACCACCGGACGTATCTATCAAAGTGTAATCAATAAAGAACGTCGTGGCGATTATTTAGGAAAAACCGTGCAGGTAATTCCTCATATTACCGATGAAATCAAACGCAATATCATGCTGTTGGGCAGTAAACAACAGTTTGATTTTGTGATTACGGAAATCGGCGGAACAGTAGGCGATATAGAGTCGCTTCCTTTTATAGAAAGCGTTCGTCAGTTGCGTTGGGAATTAGGTCGGAATTGCTTGTGTGTGCATCTTACGTATGTGCCTTATATTGCCGCAGCAAAAGAAGTGAAAACTAAACCGACCCAGCACTCAGTCAAACAATTGCAAGAACAGGGAATTCAACCCGAAGTACTCGTATTGCGTACCGAAAAAGAGCTGGATAAAGGCATTTGTCGCAAAGTAGCATTGTTCTGTAACGTGGAAGAAGATGCTGTTGTTCAGTCATACGATGTTCCTTCCATTTATGAGGTACCTATGGTAATGGCGAAACAACGGATGGATGAAATTATTCTTCAAAAAATGAATATGCCGGTAGGAGAAAAGCCTGCCATGAAGCAATGGAAAGAATTTTTGAAAAAAATGCAAACGGCTACTCAATCCGTGAAAATCGGTTTAGTAGGAAAATACGTTGAATTACCGGATGCATATAAATCGATCAATGAATCGTTGCTTCAGGCTGCGACTTATCACGATCGCCAGTTGGATTTACGGTATATTCACTCCGAAAAGCTGAATGACCAGAATGCTGCGGAATTATTCGCAGGTTTAGATGGCATATTGGTGGCCCCCGGTTTCGGACAACGTGGAATCGACGGTAAATTTGCCGCTTTGAAATATGCGCGTGAAAATGATATTCCTACCTTGGGGATTTGCCTCGGGATGCAATGCATGGTGATCGAATTTGCCCGCAATGTATTGGATATGAAAGATGCCCATTCTACTGAAATCGATCCCAAGACGCCCAACAGTGTCATTGATTTGATGGAAGAACAAAAAAATCTGACCAATATGGGCGGATCCATGCGATTGGGCGCCTATGATTGCATTTTGGTGCAAGATTCTAAAGTATATAAATCATACAACAAAGAGCTTATACAGGAACGCCATCGTCATCGTTTCGAATTCAATAATAATTATAAAGTTCAATTTGAAAAGAAAGGAATGAAATGTGTTGGAACCAATCCTGAAACCGGTTTGGTCGAAGTGGTGGAAATTCCTAAATTAAAGTGGTATGTAGGAGTGCAGTTTCATCCTGAATATAATAGTACTGTAGTGAATCCCAATCCGTTATTCCTTGGTTTTGTAGGAGCGGCAATTGGAAAATAACAACTAAATAATACGAATTAATTTCAATATTTCGCATAAAACGTAACAATATCTCATGGATAAAAATACACTGATTGGTTTTGTTTTGATTGCCCTCATTCTCATTGGGTTTACTTTTTGGAATCGTCCTTCTAAAGAACAAATAGCTGCAAGAGAAGCGCAACAACGATACAATGATTCTGTTCAATTGGTTCAGGCTCAATTGAATTTGGAGCAGCAAAAACAGGCACAGTTTCAATTGCAAGACTCATTGTCTGCAGTTGAAAATGCACCGGATTCATTGGTAAATGAACGCTTGCGCAGTCAGTATGGCGCATTTGCGGTTTCTGCAGAAGGAACTGAAGAATTGATTACACTTGAAAATGAGTTGGTAGAATTGAAGTTGACAACAAAAGGCGGACGCCTTTATTCTGCCCGGTTGAAAGAATACCAATCGTATGATTCACTTCCGTTAATGCTTTTCGATAAAGAAGAATCCCGGTTTGCAGTAACCATGAATACTGTCAATAATCGGGTGGTCAATACCGATGATTTGTATTTTGAACCGATTCCAGGTGGTGATCAAGGGTATCTTACCATGCGATTGCACTCAGAAGAAGGCGCTTCGTTGGATTTTGTATATACGCTATTGCCGGGAGATTATATATTGCGGTTTGAAATCGTTTCCAATGGACTGGATAAAGTGCTGGCTGCGGGAACTTCGGTATTAGATATCGATTGGATGCAAAAAATCCGGCAACAAGAAGAAGGGCGCAGCTTTGAAGAACGATATTCCAGGGCTATGTATAAATACGAAGCCGATGATGTAGAAGAACTGAGCGAACGAAAAGATGAGGTACAGAACATAGCCAATCGGTTGAAATGGATTGCTTGCAAAGATCAGTTTTTTTCAACAGTTTTCATTGCCGATGAAAGTTTTGAGGCGACCAAGATCGATTCGAAACGTTTTGTCGGGGGTACTTATATGAAACAAATTACTACGGAAACCAGTGTTGCTTTCGACCCCAAATCCGATAAGCCAATTGGGTTTCATTATTATTTAGGTCCCAATGATTATACCTTGTTAAAAAAGTATGATAAGACAAAATTCGAAGGTGAAAATCTTCAATTAGAACGTTTGGTTCCACTCGGATGGAGTTTATTCCGATATGTCAACAAATGGATTATTATTCCGCTGTTTGATTGGCTAACATCTATATGTGGCAACATTGGGCTGGCCATTTTCTTTTTGACATTAATTATCCGTACCGGATTATTTCCATTGGTTTATAAATCATTAATGTCGTCGGCTAAAATGCGCGTCATGCGGCCACAGGTGGAGGAAATCAATGCAAAATATCCGAAACAGGAAGATGCCATGAAACGGCAGCAAAAGACAATGGAATTGTATCGTCAGGTTGGCATTAATCCCATGAGCGGCTGTCTTCCTATGTTGCTTCAAATGCCATTTTTAATAGCATTGTTTATGTTCTTCCCCAATGCAATCGAATTAAGGCATGAAAGTTTCTTGTGGGCTAAAGATTTGTCGACTTATGATGCTATTATTAGTTGGACTACCTATATTCCTTTGATCACTCCATATTTTGGCAACCATATTAGTTTGTTCTGTTTACTAATGACTATCACTACGATTGTGAATACAAAATTTACATCGGATCAGGCGAATACAGGACAACAGCAGATGCCGGGGATGAAAATGATGATGTATGTGATGCCCATCATGATGATGTTCTTCTTAAATAGTTATCCTGCAGGTTTGAATTATTATTATTTCCTTTCTTCTTTGATTACCATTGTTCTAACAATCGTTTTCCGTATGTCGGTCAATGATCAGAAAGTATTAGCTAAACTGGAAAAAAATAAAAATAAACCGGCAAAAAAGAAATCCGGATTCATGGCTCGTTTGGAAGAAGCTCAACGTCAACAGCAGGCATTAGCTAAACAACGGGCGCAACAAAACAGGAAACGATAAACTATCATGTCTGATTTTTTTGGATTGATCATAGGTGCAGTCGCCTTTTTAATTATTGGTTTGTTTCACCCATTAGTAGTCAAAGGCGAATACTACTTTGGAGTCAAATGCTGGTGGGTGTTCTTGCTGATTGGGATAATATCACTTGTCTTTTCTTTTCTGGTTAATAATATTCTCTGGTCTTCTATCTTAGGAGTATTGGGTTTTTCAAGCCTTTGGAGTATCAAGGAAGTTTTTGAGCAGGAAGAACGTGTAAAAAAAGGCTGGTTTCCTCAAAATCCCCAAAGAAGTAAAACTAAAACTAAAAATTCAGACTGAAAAATTTCTTTTGTAAAAAAATATTGCTAACTTTGTAGCACAGTTTTCATAGTTTGCTCTATGTAAAACTGATATCACACCCAATAATTGAATTGCTTGTTTTTGAGAGGCGACTAATACATATTGTTAGTACTCCAATTAATTTTTTGAAAGAATGTAAATGCTGTAATGATGGCTTAAAGGTATTGTTTTTGAGTCGTTGTTGTTGCAGTAAAATAAAATGATTCATTTTTAATTCCGGTAAATGATTCTATAATAACTTATTTACTCTAACATGTTCTGTTGGCTTGTGAAAGTGGAGCTGAATGTGTAAAAATGTGTATGCGTGTATGTAGATGTTAATAATAGATTATTTTTAGGATTACTTTACCGGAATTATTATAATAGAAAGGCTGCCTGAGCCTCAGGCAGCCTTTTTTTGTGCTCGATTAAATCATAGCCAAAATGTGGATAGATTACGATATAGCAAAAAAAACAGAGAGTCGCAATCTAATTTGCAACTCTCTGTTTTTTATAATAAGCTTTATCTTAATAAAACTCTATAAATGCAGGGTTAATTCATTTTGTCGTGCATTTAGTAGTTCGCATCAAATGCAATTACCACCCGATTTTTTTCATTTGCTTTGAACGGTTGAACTTTGTCGCCGAATGCTCTGACGCTTAAGCGATATGAATCGATTCCATATTTATCTCTTAAGAGTCTAACTACTTCATTTGCACGTCGTTCAGATAATTTTTGGTTATATGCAGGGAATGCTGTTTCAACATCCGCATATCCGGAGACAGCTACTTTTCTGTCCGGATTTTGACGCATAAATCTTGCAATTTCATCCAATTTATGCATTTCGGAAGCTTGCACATTATGTTTATCAATTTGGAAATAAATGGCTACATATAATTTGTCGCCTTCAACAGGTAGGGGAGCGACAGGTTGCGCTCTATACTCATTCAGTTGTCTTACGGTCTCAGGCATATATACAGGAGCGCGGGTAAATCCACGATTGATATCAAATGTTAAACCTAATGTGTAGTTTACAATCCCATCCAATGTATTGCCATCTCCCACCTTCCAGTCGAAGTATTCAGGTAAAGCCATTCCTTGTAAATCCACAAAAACGCTGGCAGCTTTACTTAAACGGAAATTCAAAGTTACGCCGGCAGTTCCGAAAATGCTGTTAATATCAGTTTGATTGCGGTTTTGATCTCCAAAAGTGTGAGCTATACCAATACCTCCATATATAAATGTCTCAAATACTCTGTCTGCTTTGTATGGTGTGAAAAAATTGTTGATATTTAACATCAAATCAAATGATCCTGCCAAATATGGAACATGGTATATGTAAGCATTGTCGGCATCACCACTGTGTTTTACAGGTTTGTCTTCCAAAAAACGCTTTTTGATTTCAGCCCATTTGTCCGGATCATCAAATGCCGATAAATAAGAATTAGTAATGCTTTGCTGGTAGCCATTATGGGAATAAGGATGTTTTTTTCCGATATACCAAAAGCCCACTCCCTGACCACCGGATTCGGTTGCAAGTCCTTGTAATTTCGCGCCGGTAAACCGGGTTCTCAGCCCCCAAGTCGGCGATATCCATTTACCGAATGCCAAATTGAAAGTAGGATTTACTCGCTCAGAAAAGCTAACCAGGTTGTATTCTTCGCTCATTAAATCGCCAATACCGCCGCCAATGGATATAAACCAGTTGTCTCCGGTAGCAGGAGCATTGAAGGTTGTCGATTTGGCTGCTTTTTGTTCTAAAGAAGCAGGATCCACCCGAACGAAACAAGTATCTGCTCCAGTCGCAGTTGTCAATGTCGGGGGAGAGTTCGTTTCAAGAATTTGTGCCCTCGTATATTGCGCGTCAGCGCGAGTACACACGAGCACGAGTAAAAGAATAGTGAAAAATAGATTCTTCATTTTCATCTTCATCGTAAAATTAGTAGTTTATATTAGTTATTTTTAATTGCAATAAATGCAAATGGTGTGATAACAGTTAAAATCGTTGCAAATATAATTAATTTTTATCTTATTTCCTATAAAATAATATTTTATTTTGCTTTATTATGCCGAAAAAAACATTTACGCCTAAATACCATGGCTTTATTGGTTGAACATCTGTTAATAAACTCATTAGAAATATTTGTTGATAACTTTGCTTATCTGTTAATAACTTTCCTCTTGAAGACATGTAAAAATTGAGCCAATTTGATTTTATCATTCAGATTTATATGTTCTTGAATGTTGAAAATCATGGTAATATCTTGTTGATAAGTCATATTATCTTGTGGGAAAGTTTTTTATGATGCTCATGGAATTGTGGAAAATATCCACAATGATGACTTCATTTTTGATATGTGAGGATTAATTTGCATATTTGCAATTTAAAATAATAGTTGTAGAGAAGATGGCATTGGAAGGGAAGAAAATTGTACTTGGAATAACAGGGAGTATTGCTGCCTATAAATCTGCTTATTTGGTTCGCGCATTGATTAAGCAAGGCGCTGAAGTGCAAGTTGTTATGACCCCTTCCGGTAAAGAGTTCATCACTCCGGTTACTTTATCGGCATTGACCGGAAAACCCGTAGTAAATGAATTTTTTACTGCGAATGACGGAACTTGGCATAGCCATGTGGATTTGGGGATTTGGGCTGATTTAATGTTGGTTGCTCCGGCTACCGCTTCTACTCTTGGAAAGATGGCAAATGGTATCGCAGACAATATGCTGATAACTACATATTTGTCGATGAAAGCGCCTGTCTTTATTGCACCGGCAATGGATTTGGATATGTATGCCCATCCTGTGACTCAACGAAATATTGAATTGCTGAAATCCTTTGGAAATCATTTTATAGAGCCTGCCTCCGGATTTTTAGCCAGTAAATTGGAAGGCAAAGGAAGAATGGAAGAACCTGAACGGATTGTAGAAATCATTTCTGACTTTTTTTTGAAAGAAAATCGATTGTCAAACAAAAAAATACTGATCACAGCCGGGCCGACATATGAAAAAATAGATCCTGTACGTTATATTAGTAATTATTCATCAGGAAAAATGGGATTTGCTTTGGCAGATGTGTGTGCAAAACAAGGCGCAGAGGTTACATTGCTTACCGGGCCGGTACAATTGAAAACCAATCACCCGAATATTCATCGTATTGATGTGACATCGGCAGACGAAATGTACCAACAAGCTATCCATTGTTTTCCTGCTATGGATGCTGCGATTTTATGTGCGGCTGTGGCTGATTTTAAGCCGATCACCACCTCTGAGTTTAAAATTAAGCATAAAGCAGAAACGGTATTATCACTTAATTTAATTCCAAATCCGGATATTGCCGCTGCATTGGGCAGTATGAAAAAGGAACATCAACAGTTGGTGGGATTTGCCCTGGAAACACATGATGAAGAGCAGAATGCCCTTGTCAAATTGCAGAAAAAAAATCTGGATTTTATAGTTCTGAATTCTTTAAATGATCGTGGCGCCGGTTTTCAAACGGATACTAACAAAGTTACGATCTTGCATAGAGATGGTAAAAAAGAAACATTTCCATTAAAATCGAAACAGGATGTTGCAGAGGATATTGTGGCGCGAATCTTTTAAAATATGAAATATTTAACATTTATCATTATTTTGTTGTCATGTTCTGTTGTATCATTGCATGCACAGGAATTGAATGCACGTCTGACGGTAAACAGCGACAGGATTGAGGGGTCGAACAAAGATATATTTACTTCATTACAGCAATCGTTGAATGAATTTGTTAATGGTAAAAAATGGAGCGGTTCGGTCTTTTCTACTACAGAGAGAATCGAATGTTCGTTTACAATTACTATTTTGGCGCAAACATCCGATAATATGTTTAAAGCCGAATTGTCGGTGATAGCGCGACGTCCGGTATTTAATTCCTCTTATGTTACGACAACGTTGAATTTTCGGGATACGAATTTAGAATTTGACTATGTGCAAAACGCACCTTTAGAATATGTGGAAAACACAGTGAACAACAATTTGGTTTCCGTAATTGCATATTATGCCTATTTGATCCTGGGACTTGATTTTGATAGTTTTTCACCTTTAGGCGGTTCTTATTTTTTTAGGGAAGCGCAACGTATCACGATGCAATCGCAGAGTTTATCGCAATATACCGGATGGAGCGCCTTCGACAGTCCCGGTAATAGAAATGGAATTATCAGCGCTTTTATGGATGAAGCCTCTAAACCATATCGGGAATTATGGTACACATACCATCGTAGAGGATTGGATGAAATGGCAGCTAATGCCGATCGCGGACGGACTACTATTATCCAGGCGTTGCCTGCGCTGGATCAATACAGAAATAACCGGACTTTAATGATATTATTGCAGTTATTTTCCGACACCAAATTGGAGGAAGTGGTTCAAGTATGCAGTAAAGCTACCATCGATGAAAAAAAAGAGGTGTATGATTTACTTCTCAAGATCTATCCGACAGTGTCTGATCGCCTCGCTCCTTTGCAAAAATAATTAATTACATGCTGAAACATTTAACTATTCAGAACTACGCTCTTATTTCCCATTTGGAAATTGATTTTTCCGAAGGGTTATCTGTCATGACCGGTGAAACAGGAGCCGGAAAATCAATCATTTTGGGTGCTATTGCTTTGATGTTGGGACAACGCGCCGATGTAAAATCTATACAGCAAGATGAGAATAAGTGTTTGATAGAAGGCGTTTTTGATATTTCAGGATACGATCTGAGCCTTTTGTTCGGAACTTACGATTGGGAGTACGATAAAGAGCAATGTATTATCCGCCGGGAAATTTATGCAACGGGAAAATCGCGTGCCTTTATTAATGACGTGCCTGTCGGGTTAAATGATTTGAAAGAATTGGGTTCCCGGTTGATTGATGTACACTCACAACATCAAAATCTTTCGTTGGCAGATGGTGCATTTCAATTGCAAGTGATTGATGCATTGGCAGGTAACCAGACTTTAAAAATGGAATACGGTAAATTATTCCATCAATGGTCGGATACTTCCAGAAAAATAGAACAATTACGAAGTGAAGCGGAAAAGAATGCTGCCGATGCTGATTATATGCAATTTCAGTTTAATCAATTGGATGAAGCCAAATTGGTTGCAGGCGAACAGCAGGCATTGGAAGCTGAAGCGGAGACGCTCTCTCATATAGAGGAAATTAAAAGTAAATTATATCAAATTGACCAGTTACTTTCCGGTGAAAATTATCCGGTGATGTCGGCTCTTAAGGAAGTGCAGAATGTGGCTCAATCGTTGCATTCTATTTTTCCTTCTTCTCAGTCTGTATTTGAACGGTTAGATTCTTCTTATCAGGAGTTGAAAGATATATCGATGGAAGTTGGCCATTTATATGAAAAATTAGAATTAGATCCGGAACGGTTGCAATGGGTAAATGACCGGTTGGATTTGCTGTATTCTCTTCAGCAAAAACACAAGGTTTCGACAGTTGATGAATTGATCGTATTGCGAAATCAACTGGCCGAAAAATTACAGGCAGTTTTTCATTACGATGAACAATTGGCTTTGCTTCAGAAAGAATTAAAAGCATTATCAGAACGATTAACGGATTTGTCCGGAAAATTAACACAAACCAGGAAGCAGGCAGCACAGCAATTACAAACAGCATTGGTGGAAAAAGTAAGTCTGTTAGGAATGCCTCACATGCAATTTGCAGTGGAATTTGCTGCGAAAGTACATCCTGATGCATCAGGAGCCGATATTGTTCGGTTTTTATTTTCTGCTAATAAAAATGTGGCAATGAAGCCGGTGTCGGAAACAGCCTCCGGCGGTGAAATTTCGCGTTTAATGCTGGGTGTAAAAGCGTTGATAGCCAGTTCGGTAGCATTACCTACCATTATCTTTGATGAAATAGATACAGGAATTTCCGGAGAAGTCGCAGATAAAATGGGAAGTATAATGCAGGAGTTAGGCCAGGTGATGCAAGTGCTGGTAATCACACATTTGCCTCAAATAGCAGCCAAAGGGCAATCACATTATTTTGTATATAAAGATGAAGCCAATCACCGGACGGAAACGCACATCAAAGTGCTTTCCCCGGAAGAACGGATAACAGAAATTGCACAAATGCTGAGTGGAGCGAAATTGACAGAAGCTGCTATCGAAAATGCCAAAGTGTTATTAAAATAGTTACGAGTTACAAGTTACGAGTTACAAGCTTGCTTACGCCTGATTATGTAACTCGTAACTCGTAACTCGCAACTCGTAACTTAAAAATATGAAAGAAAACGAAATGATTTTTGGCACTCGTGCCGTAATTGAAGCCATCCAGGCAGGAAAAGAAGTGGATAAAATATTGATGCGAAGAGATTTGCAAAATGACCTGGCACGAGAGCTTTTCAATATAATCAAGGGAACGACTATTCCATTGCAACGAGTTCCTCAAGAAAAACTGGATCGATTGACCCGGAAAAACCATCAAGGTGTGATTGCCTTTATTTCGGCAGTAAGTTACCAACGCATTGAAGATATTATTCCTTTTTTATATGAAGAAGGTAAAACTCCTTTTATTGTGTTGTTGGATGGAGTGACCGATGTGCGCAATTTTGGGGCTATCGCCCGTTCGTGCGAATGTGCCGGAGTTGATGCGATTGTTATTCCTGCCCGTAACAGTGTTTCGGTCAATGCCGATGCCGTTAAAACTTCAGCCGGAGCTTTGATGACCATTCCCGTTTGTAAAGAATCCAGCATAAATGAAGCGATCCGTTTTTTGAAAGACAGTGGGATAAAGGTGATTGCAGCTACCGAAAAGGCCGAAAAGGATTATACCCAGGCAGATTATACTGTTCCGGTAGCTATTGTCATGGGAGGAGAAGATATGGGGATTTCCATGGATAATCTGCGGATTTGTGATGAAATGACCAGTATTCCGGTGTTGGGTAATATCGCTTCATTGAATGTATCTGCGGCGGCGACAGTGATGATGTATGAAGTTGTGAGACAACGAAAATAATAAGACAAACGAATATGAAAAAAGCTGTTTTTACACAAAATGCACCTGCTGCCATCGGACCATACAGTCAGGCTGTGAGAGTAGGCGAGATGTTATTTGCTTCCGGACAATTAGGCATCGACCCTGCAACGGGCGATTTTGTGCCGGGAGGAGCGAAAGAGCAGACGATACAGATTTTTAAAAATATTCAGGCCGTTTTGGCAGAAGCCGGTTTTTCATTGGATCAGGTGGTGAAAACAACTGTTTTCCTGTCTGATATGGCCGATTTTGCCGCAATGAATGAAATATATGCGCAAAATTTTACGGAACCATATCCCGCTCGTTCGGCAATAGCTGTAAAAACGCTCCCTAAGAATGGCTTGGTAGAAATCGAAGTGGTTGCTCATCTTTAAACACCAAGACATAATAGCTTTTATGCAAAATTTATTAGCGCAACTTAATTCTTCTCAACGGGAAGCGGTGGAGTATAATGATGGACCTTCGTTGGTAATCGCCGGAGCTGGTTCGGGTAAGACACGTGTACTGACCTATAAGATCGCTTATTTGTTGAAAAATGGTATTTCGCCTTACAATATATTAGCGCTTACTTTTACCAATAAAGCAGCCCGGGAAATGAAAAGCCGGATTGCAACTGTAGAAGATGAAAATGTAGCCCACAGTTTATGGATGGGAACTTTTCACTCGATATTTTCCCGGATTTTACGCAGGGAAGCCGATTTTATTGGCTATGATCGCGATTTTACGGTATATGATGCATCCGATTCCAAAAATCTGATCAAAACTATTATCAAAGAAATGGCTTTGGATGATAAATTGTACAAAGCTTCTTCTATTCAGGCCCGGATTTCGAATGCTAAAAACGCAATGATTACTGCTGAACGATATGCCCAGGATAAAGAATTGGTTGAGGATGATATCCGAGCCAAACGTCCTGCTATCCGGGCGATTTATTCGGCATATACCAATCGTTGCCGGTTGGCCGGAGCGATGGATTTTGATGATTTATTGCTGAAAACCTATTTTTTATTCAAGGAATTTCCGGATGTATTAGCTCGTTATCAGGGATTATTTCGGTTTATTTTAGTAGATGAATATCAGGACACGAATGTGGTTCAACATGAAATAGTTACCTTGTTGGCCGCCGAACATCACCGGGTTTGTGTTGTGGGTGATGATGCACAAAGTATTTATTCTTTCCGCGGTGCGAATATTGGTAATATTTTGAATTTCAGACAACAATATCCTGAATGTAAGTTATTTAAGCTGGAACAAAATTACCGTTCAACTCAAAATATTGTTAATGCGGCTAATTCGCTGATTCGCAAAAATAAGACGCAAATAGAGAAAACAGTATTTTCGGAAAAACCGGAAGGCGAAAAGTTGCATATTCTGGCTGCTTATTCAGATTATGAAGAAGGATATACTGTAGTGAGTCGCATTGCCGAAATGCGGATGCTCAATCAATATGCTTACCGCGATTTTGCTATTTTATATCGTACCAATGCACAAAGCCGGATATTTGAGGAAGCATTGCGCAAACGCAATATTCCTTACCGGATTTATGGCGGTTTGTCTTTTTATCAACGCAAAGAAGTAAAAGACGTGATTTCTTATTTTCGTTTGATTACTAATCCGCATGACGAAGAGGCGTTAAAACGGGTTATTAATTATCCTGCGCGGGGCATTGGAAATACAACTTTAGCTAAAATCGGGACAACGGCTTCTGTACAGCAAGTATCCCTGTGGTCTGTATTATCCGATCCTTTAAAATATAATCTGGAAGTTAATGCCGGAACAGCGAAGAAATTGGCGGATTTCCGGGATTTGATTTTCGAATTTATGGAGAAAAATATAGATATGAACGCCTATGAATTGGGTGATCAGATTGTAAAGGGAACCGGAATGGTTGGAGAGTTGTATCAGGATAAAACACCCGAAGGATTGAGCCGTATTCAAAATGTGGAAGAATTGCTCAAAGGGTTGCATGATTTTGTGGAAAACCGAAAAGAAGAAGGCATTGAAGAAATCAAGCTCGGCGATTTTTTGGCTGAAATTTCATTGATGACCGACCAGGATACCGATAATGATGCCTCTTCCGATCGCATTACGATGATGACTGTGCATGCCGCCAAAGGTTTGGAATTTAAAAATGTTTTTGTGGTTGGAATGGAAGAAGAGCTCTTTCCTTCATCCATGAGCAATCAATCGCAACAGGAAATAGAAGAAGAGCGTCGCTTGTTTTATGTGGCGATTACCCGGGCGGAAGAAAATTGTGTACTCAGTTATGCAAAAAGCCGTTTCCATAATGGACAATCCAAATTGCCAGCGCCCAGCCGTTTCCTTAAAGATATCGATCCGAAATATTTGAAAGGAAGTTCGGAAATTCCGGCGCAAGGTGCAGGATTCAGGGTACAGGGAGACAATAACAGGCTAAATAAAGAACCCCGGTATTTACCGCCTTGGGATACGCAAGATACAGGTTTCAATGTCATAAAACCTCAAAAATTACAGCCGGTTTCATCCCTGTCACAAGTAAATAAACCGGCGACCGTTAACCCTTCTTCTTTTGCCTTTCGCCCTGATTTACAACCTGGTGCCGTCATCCTTCATGACCGCTTTGGCCGGGGTGTTGTTGTTTCGTTGGAAGGGAGCGATGAAAATGCCAAAGCAACTGTTGAGTTTGATAGTTTTGGAAAAAAACAGTTATTACTTAAATTTGCAAAATTTACGATACAAAATTGAAATCAATAGCGACACCATATTATCTTCTTGAAGAAGAATTACTCAGGAAAAATCTTTCCTTGATTCAATCGGTAAAAGAACGTGCCGGAGTCAATATTATTCTGGCATTCAAAGCATTTGCCATGTGGAAAGTGTTCCCCATTATTCGGGAATATATTCCTTTTTCCACAGCCAGTTCTATTTTTGAAGCTCAACTGGCTTATGACGAAATGGGAAGTTTGGCACATACATTTTCTCCGGCATATACAGAAAAGGATTTTCCGGTGATTATGCAATATAGCAGCCATATTACGTTTAACTCGTTTGCACAGTTCGAACGTTTTTATCCGAAGATTGAAGCTGATGGCAACCGCATATCTTGCGGCATTCGCATTAATCCCGAGTATTCGACCGTTGGAACGGATTTATATAATCCTTGCGCCCCCGGATCGCGCTTAGGTGTCATTCGTTCGCAATTTCCCGCTCAATTGCCGGAAGGAATTGAAGGATTGCATTTTCATACACATTGTGAATCATCTTCGTATGATTTGGAAGAAACGTTGAAACATGTGGAGGAAAAATTCGGCGATATTCTTTCTCAAATCAATTGGTTGAATATGGGTGGCGGACACTTGATGACCCGCAAAGATTATGATGTGGAACATTTAATCGGATTGCTTCTTCGTTTCAGGGAAAAATATCCGAATCTGGAAATTATATTGGAGCCGGGAAGCGCTTTTCTTTGGCAAACCGGACCATTGGTTTCTTCTATAGTCGATATCGTTGAAAATAAAGGAATTAAAACGGCCATTGTCGATGTTTCATTTACCTGCCACATGCCCGATTGTTTGGAAATGCCGTATAAGCCCGTGATTCGTAATGCTTATCAGGAGCCAATTGAAGGAAAACCAACGTATCGTATCGGCGGAAATTCTTGCTTAAGCGGCGATTTTATGGGAGACTGGTCGTTTGATAAACCTTTAGAAATAGGCGATACTATTATTTTTGAAGATATGATTCATTATACCATTGTAAAAACCAATATGTTTAATGGTATTCCACATCCGGCGTTGGTATTGAAACATATCAACGGAGAAACGGAAGTATTGAGGGAATTTGGATACGAAGATTATAAAAATAGAATGGACTAAATAATTGAGGATTATGTCAACTTATAGTGAAGAAGATAAGAGAAAGGTGACGACGCATCGCCTGATTGAGATGAAACAACGGGGAGAAAAAATTTCCATGCTGACGGCATATGATTATTCGATGGCAACAATTTTTGATCAGGCCGGAATTGATGTACTGTTGGCAGGAGATTCGGCTTCTAATGTGATGGCAGGCAATGTGACTACCTTACCTATGACGCTTGATCAGATGATTTATCATGGAAAATCGGTAATGAAAGCCGTGAAACGTGCGTTGGTAGTGGTGGATATGCCTTTTGGTTCTTATCAGGGAAATTCGAAAGAAGCAGTACATTCCGCCATCCGGATCATGAAAGAAACACATGCTGATTGTGTGAAAGTCGAAGGTGGCGAAGAGATCAAAGAATCAGTTCAACGAATTTTAAGTGCAGGCATTCCCGTGATGGGACACTTAGGTTTAACGCCACAGTCCATCAATAAATTTGGCACATATACAGTGCGGGCAAAAGAAGAACATGAAGCGAAAAAATTGCTGACAGATGCCCATTTGTTGGAAGAATTGGGATGCTTTGCTATTGTGTTGGAAAAAATTCCGGCGTTGTTGGCTAAACAAGTAGCAGAAGAATTGGCTATTCCTTTAATTGGCATTGGTGCAGGAGGTTATGTGGATGGTCAAGTGCTGGTAATGCACGATATGCTGGGAATCAACAAAGAATTTTCTCCACGATTCTTACGGCGTTATGCTAATTTGTATGATGTAATCCACGATGCGGTGCAACATTACATTGAAGATGTGAAAAGTTGTGATTTTCCTAACGAGAAAGAATCGTATTAATTCCTACTAAACGGTCGTATCGTCCGCCGAAAGGACGATGATAAACATAGACCGTGTATTCATTTTCCGTTTCAAAATAATTGCCTTCAATCAAAGCGGTACTTCCTCGCGGAGCATCGCTTTTTTTGGTGACAAACATGTAATTATAATGACCTTGTTTGAGCATTACATTCATTTCGTATGCTTTTTGCTCATTATTGTATTTCATTAAACTTCTATGATCCAAAACATTATTGTAAATCTCACTCAACATATAAACGTTTTCCAACCAGGGTGATTCGACCGGGAAATAAAAATGAACCATACAATAATCGGCTTCCGAATCGTAATCGGAGGCGTTGACAGAGCGAACGACGAATCGTCCGTCAATATCCCGGTCGTATGAGTATGAACCTTTTGAACGAATTTGTTCCGGATAAATATCCACATGATAATAAGGAGGATGAAATTCCACATTTTCTATATTGATGCCATTATACTGGTTGGATATATGTTCGAAGCGCCGGTATTCATTTCCTGCTTCAAAAATCAGTTGGGGATTGTGTTCGAAAATTAGTTTTCGCGGTTCGTGCATAAGCGGTTGAATCAGAGTTGCCTGATTGTCGCGACGGCTATTCTGTTGTACATACACCTTATAATCCTGCGTAGTCGGATTATTATTTCCACTCAATAATACTTCAAAACTGACCTGTTGGTGTGCCCGGTTGAAGTCAATATCAGTATTAGTTGAAACTTTCATATTGATGGAAACTTCAGGTTCAACCACAGAAAAACAAGCTGTAAGCACAGGTTGTGTTTGATCGTTTTCAGGAAAAATACTAACGGCATAATTTCCGGAAGTCAGGAAAGTCGTATTGTCGTTTGGGAAATACAGTTTGTAATTCGTATAATCAACAGTAGTATTGAATGATAACACATAATCATCAATAGGGAGGTACTGAAATCCGGTCATATATTCCGATTCAATCAAAGTCGAAGGAGTCCAGTCGGCATTACAATGGGTGAGTTTATAAACGAAATGCGAAGTTTGTTCTCCCATTTCATCAAAACTGATTTCAATAGCATGATTGCTGCCCAGTTTAATCACCGGAGGCGCCGCCCAGTTTTCAGCCACCTGGACTCGCAAAGTTTTGATATTCGGAGAAAAAGTTTCTGTACGAAAAGTTTGTCCATTTATTTGTAATGAAAATAAGATAAACAACACTAAATATAAATGCTTCATAATTTTGTATTTTTTTGTAAATTGCCGTCAGCTTTAGCTGACGGATGAGGATGAAACCCTCCATTTTTAAGGCTTTAGCCCAATAATGTTAATTATGCCATTCGTATTTTTGTATAAATTCTTCAAATTCTTCTGCAAATGTTTTCTTTCGATGATGTTCTTCCTGATTTACAATATATTGTCTAACAACATTGATGTGGGAATGGCTAATTGAAACTGCAAAATAATCATCCTGCCACTTTAGTTTATAGTTGAATATTCGATTTGTATTTGCCCAAAAGGAAGATTCTCCTTTGATTTGATGTAAAACATCAGCAATACGCTGCATTTTTCCCAAAGATATGATCAAATGGACATGGTCGATATATCCTCCGATAAAGTCCAAATGTATATCTTTTGTTTTACATTGTTCCTTTATGTGGGCAAATAATTTGTCTCGTCCCGGTTTTTCGAGAACTCTTTCTCGTTTGTATGTGGAAAATACCACATGGATCCAAATTTTGGTGTAACTCATTTTGTGAGGTTTTAGTTAATAATTTGGTTTTATTGGGCTAAAGCCCTTAAAATAATGGATTTATTATTTATCCGTCAGCTGAAGCTGACGGCAATTCAGAAGCTGACAATAATTCAGAAGCTGACGGCAATTCAGAAACTGACAATAATTCAACAAACTGACAATAATTCAAAACGCTTCTGACAATTTATAAATAAAAACGGATTTTCTGTTGCTTTATTTTATCCGGTTTTTAGAGGTGCAATATTTTTATTAAATTTGACAGATAATTTAAAGAACATGAATATACTTTCGTTTATTATTGGATTACTGATTGGTAGTGTTATTTCCGGATTAGTTACTCTTCTTATTTTGAAATCCCGTCAGGTTTCCCGTAAACAATTTGATGATCAGACCAAAATGCTGAATGATAACTTAATTGCTTTGAATCTGGAGGCAAACAAGGCAATAATGTACAAGGAAGAATCCGAGCGGCTGAAAACCGAATTGCAGGCACAGGTGAATGCTTTTTTAGAAGTAAATAATAAAGTGGCGGAATTATCTGCTTCCAATTCATTTCTCAATGAAAAATTGGAGACCCAACGGGTAGAGATGGAGAATATTAGAAAACAATTCCAATTGGAATTTGAAAATATTGCATCTAAAATTTTAGATGAAAAAACTCAAAAGTTTACTCAACTCAATAAAGAGCATCTGGACATTATATTGAAACCTTTAGGCGAAAATATCGAAGTTTTCCGAAAGAAAGTGGAAGAAGTCTATGACAAAGAAGCAAAGGAACGTTTTTCCCTCGGAAAAGAAGTCGAAAAATTAGTGCAATTGAACCAAAAAATCAGTGAAGAGGCTAATAATCTGACCAATGCATTGAAAGGAAATTCTAAAATACAAGGCGATTGGGGACAAATGATTTTAGAAAATATTCTCGAAAAATCAGGATTGGTGCGCGACCGGGAATATTTTGTCCAGGAATATCTTCGGGATGAATCCGGAACTACCCGCAAAAATGAAGAAGGGAGCCGTCTTCAACCGGATGTGATTGTTTCCTATCCTGATGACAGAAAGGTAATCATCGATTCAAAAGTGTCGCTGACTGCCTATGCCCGGTATGTTGCTTCCGACGATCAGGAAGAACAAAATATTGCGATGAAAGAGCATTTGCGTTCTATTCGCAGGCATGTCGATGAATTGAGCCGGAAAAGTTATCAGGATTTTGCTTCGTCCCTCGATTTTGTGATGATGTTTATCCCCAATGAACCGGCTTATTTATTAGCCATGCAATATGATCCCGATTTGTGGCATTATGCTTATGACAAACGGATATTATTGATTAGTCCGACCAACCTGATCGCTTCGCTTAAATTGATTGCCGATTTGTGGAAACGGGAATATCAAAGTCGAAATGCCCAGGATATTGCCGACCGTGGCGCCCGAATGTATGATAAATTAGTTGGTTTTGTAGAAAGTCTGAGTGGAGTAGGAGATCACCTGGAGCGTGCCCAAAAAAGCTATCACGATGCATTTAACCAATTGAAAGAAGGAAAAGGAAATCTGATTAGCCAGGCTGAAAAGCTGAAAGAATTAGGAATTAAGAATAAAAAACAATTACCGCCGGAGATGGCGAGGGAATAGGAGGAAAGGGTTAAAGGGGGAGTTAGAGGGAGTTAAACGAAGTAAACTCCTAATTTCCTCTAACTCCCTCTACTTCATTTAATTATTTTTTCTCTTTCAGTAAATCCCGTATTTCTGTTAATAACACTTCTTCTTTGCTTGGCGCCGGAGGTGCAGCGGGAGCTTCCGCTTTCTTTTTCTGGAAACTATTGATAGCTTTGATAAACAAGAAAATAGTAAAAGCCACGATCAGAAAATCGAAAACAGTTTGCAGGAAATTACCATAATTCCAAGTCACAGCGGGCACTGCATTACCGGCAGCATCCATGGCCGCGTCTTTAATAATCATTTTTAATTCGGAAAAATTTACTCCTCCGACCAATACCCCGATAGGAGGCATGATGATGTCAGACACCAGTGAGCTGACAATTTTACCAAAAGCGCCGCCAATAATTACTCCCACAGCCATATCGACAACATTCCCTCGCATGGCAAACTCTTTGAATTCTTTTAACATTCCCATATTATTTTTATTTTTGAATTTATTAAATATACGAGCCAAATGTAAGGACTTTTTGTTGAAAATATAGTATTTTTGTATTGGTAAATAAACAAAACGCAATGAAAAATTTTATTTTAGCTCTCATTCTTATCGTTTGCATGCTTTTGTGTTTAGTCTCGTGTGCAACTCCTTGTGGATGTTGATTTTATTTGTAATAAAATATTTCCTTGTTTTGATGCAAAAGTGATTTATTTTTTGTACTTTTGCGGCGCAAAAAGATAGGTTTTCTGCAAACCAATGTATTAGGTAATATATTTTTCTAACTATAAAATTTATCACAATGATTAAAGTAGGTATTAACGGTTTTGGCCGGATCGGCCGTATGGTTTTCCGTGCTGCAGTGTATAATTTTTCTAACGACATCGAAGTCGTAGGTATTAATGACTTGTTAGCACCGGATTATTTGGCTTACATGCTGAAATACGATTCAGTTCACGGACAATTTAAAGGTGAAATTGCTGTTGAAGGAAACAACCTGATTGTTAATGGTAAAAAAATCCGTTTAACTGCAGAAAAAGATCCTGCAACTTTGAAATGGAACGAAGTTGGAGCACAAGTTGTAATTGAATCAACCGGTCTTTTCTTAGATGATGCTACAGCTCGCAAACACATCGAAGCCGGCGCTAAAAAAGTAATCATGTCAGCTCCTTCAAAAGATAGTACTCCAATGTTTGTTTATGGAGTTAACTCTTCTTCTTATGCAGGCCAGGACATTATTTCTAACGCTTCTTGTACAACTAACTGCTTGGCTCCTATAGCTAAAGTATTGAATGATAAATTCGGAATCGTTAAAGGTTTGATGACTACAGTTCACGCAGCAACTGCTACTCAAAAAACTGTTGACGGACCTTCAGCAAAAGACTGGAGAGGCGGACGTGGAATTTTGGAAAACATTATTCCTTCTTCTACCGGAGCTGCAAAAGCAGTAGGTAAAGTTCTTCCGGTATTGAATGGTAAATTAACCGGTATGGCTTTCCGTGTTCCTACTTCTGACGTATCAGTTGTGGATTTGACAGTAGTTCTTGAAAAAGCTGCTTCAATGGAAGAAATCAATGCAGCTATGAAAGCTGCTTCTGAAGGCGAATTGAAAGGTATCCTCGGATATACTGAAGATGCAGTAGTTTCTACAGATTTCCGTGGTTGCGCTTTAACTTCTATTTACGATGCTAAAGCTGGTATTTCTTTGGATAGCAACTTCGCTAAAGTTGTTTCATGGTATGACAACGAATGGGG
>JAVBKX010000057.1:0-9676 GCA_031553835.1 Bacteroidales bacterium | reverse complement strand
CATGATCGGAGAAAAATCAAATAAACAATCCGAATCGCGGAAAGAAGTACCGAAAAACAAAACGGAAGCGGTGCGTATTCCGAAAACCGCACCCGTAACCGATGAAACAAAGCCTGAACGGGAATTGGCAATCAAAAATCGAAAATCAAAAACCGAAAATGAAGTAACCGAATTGCCGTTGGCCGTGACGTTCATCAAATCGTATATCGGGTGGAACGGTAAAGTAAAGACCAAAACACAGGTGTATACGTTCATCAAACGCATACAGAAAGCGATCACGGAACGTAAAATCCGCAAAGCCTCGGAATATGCACCGCACATCGAGTATATGCAAAGCCGATTGATCGCTTTCTATAACGACATGAAAAGCGGCACAAAAACCTACGAAATACCTGTCGCCAAACTTGCGGAACTGAAAACACAGTGCAACATGCGGTGGGCTGATCATGTGGTGGTGATCAAACAATACATCAACATACTGAATGACACAAAGACGGGATTGAAAGAGAAAGCACAAACGCTGCTGAAGAAAATCGAGAAGTCCGAATTTTCGGCAACGGCTAAAGATGCCATTGCCAACATCACCAAAAGCCTGAAAAATTACCTGAGCGGAAAAACCAGCGAGCCGACCATCAACGAAATGGCATTGCAAGGATTGTACGGGTTGGCAGGATTGAGCGGGTTGGGTGAATTACCAACCGTTCCCGCAAATACTTCCGACAACAAAATCCTTTCGGCCACCGATTTCAAAAACGCCTCTTTTCGCCTGATGGGTTTCACGGGAAAATGGTTGCAACTGATCGGCGATCCGTCCGTTCCATTCAAAGCAATGATATGGGGAACGGGCGGTTCGGGCAAATCGACTTTAGCGATTGAGTTTGCCCGCTACCTTGCGGGAACGCTGAACAAACGGGTATTGTATGTTGCCAACGAGGAAGGCGCTGGCGCCACCCTCCACGAAAAAATGACCCGTCTGAATGCCTTTCATCCGAACCTGTTTATCACCAAAACGCTCCCGCCTCGCTTGGTTGAATATGATTTTGTGTTCTGTGATTCGGCCAACTCCATGCAAATGGATTTACCGAAATTTGAGCAAGCTGCAAAGCTGTATCCACGACTGTCGTGGGTGTTGTTGTTCCAAACCACTAAAGACGGGAAATTCTTGGGCGAAAAGAATTGGCAACATGCGGTGGACGTGGAAATATTCTGTGAGGATGGAAAGGCAAGAGCGTTGAAAAGCAGGTTTGGAGGGAAAAACACATTATCTATATGGCAAAAAGATTAAAAAAAATTTAATGAAATAGAAGATAGTTTCATAAATTATATTTAGATTAAAAATTGTAACTTTGCAAAAAATAGGATAGATGAATCAGGTATTGCTCACACGGTTGTTTAAATCTATTGAAGGTAGCGAAGATACTCCTTTAATTCGAGTAGCCTATAGTATCATCGAAGAAGAAAAACGAAAGGGGCATATAAAGTTAGCTGACAAATTAGAGATTATCCTAAAAACAAATTTTTCAAAAGAAAAGGTTTTAAGTCCCTCCTTAAAACTTGCAAAGGATAATAAATTCTCGATACCGATTGACAGACGGTACAAATTACCATTAGCCACTTTTATTGAACATGAGAATCTTAGACATGAAATGGTTCTTATGTCTGACGTTGAAAGCAAAATAATCAGGATTGAGAAAGAATACCTTGCAAGAGAGCGGCTTGCACATCATGGGTTAAAACCACGTAAAAAGATTCTTTTTTATGGTTCTTCCGGATGCGGAAAGTCAATGGGAGCGGAAAGAATAGCTTGGGATTTAGGCTTACCTTTTTATAAAGTACGATTTGATACTATCATTTCATCATATTTAGGAGAATCAGCTTCAAATCTTCAAAATTTGTTTGATAGTATTGAAGATTATCCTTGTGTGTTATTACTTGATGAGTTTGACATTATAGGAAAACAAAGGAATAACAGTTCCAATGATGTTGGAGAAATTCACCGAATTGTAAATATATTACTTGGATTACTCGAAGAATATAATGGAGAAGGAATTTTAATTGCAACCACTAATTTGGAAGGTAGTTTAGATAAAGCCCTTTTTAGAAGATTTGATGACTTTATTGAATTACCCAAGCCCAGTGAAAAAGAAATAGCAGAACTCCTTAAAACTTCTTTTTCTGCATTGAAATTGAGTAGTGAGATTGATCTTGAAAGCTACTCAAAAAAAATGATAGGAATGTCCTATGCCATTGTGGTCAAAATTGCTAATGATGCTGCAAAAAAAGCTGTAATAAGTGCAAATAAAGAAATATCTCCCAATGATTTGGATAATTCTTTAGAGGAAAATAAAGCTATTAACATTTAAAATGGAGCAATTCCCGCATTTAAAACTTATTCAAAAGATTGAAGGGAAACCTCGATTTCATGGAGGTGGGGAAAGCCCTCAAACAGAATTAAATAAAGCCAATAGAGCCGGACATAGTTCTTCATTACAAAAATGTATTGACAAAACGAAAGATGAATGGGATTTATCTTTTGATCAAAGGGATGATCTGGAATTAGCAACTTTAGATAAGGATATCAAACCTATTTTCTTGCAAGTCAATCCGAATATTATTAATACTGAATTTGATTTGGAATCTTTTGAAATAGAAATTATTTCGGAAGAAGAAGATGGTCTTATAATTGGGGCTTCTCTTGATAATTTTCGGACTTTGGAGGATAAAGTAACCGGTTTTATTAATTCGCAATATGGTACTGCAAAAGTTGCAGATTTTTGGAAAATCTTTGATGGTAATAGAGAGGACTGGAAACCTAAACATATTCTTTCTGAAGAACTTTATTCGAAGTGGGATAGAATTCAAGATGACAGAATCTATGAATTAGAAGTTTCGATAGCTTTTAATAAGCCTTTAAGGAAAAGGCCCAATCCAAATACAAAAGGTGGAAATCGCAGATTAGAGAAATACAATAAGGAATCAGAAGAAAGAGATGATTTATTACGTGAAAGAGAATCACATTTTGAGGACTTCATAAACCACTATGGCCAAATCACAAGTAGTATTGTTCATTTGGATGATTGTTTTGGATGTGAAGTTTCTATTACTGGAAAAGGGCTAAAAGACTTGGCTGTCAATTATCAATTTGTATTTGAGATTGTTGAAATAGAAAATATATCAGGAGTTATTGGAGGGGATGATTCTTTACCAGATGTTGAAATTGAACTCATTACTCCGGATGAGAATGCTGTCGAAATTGGAGTTATTGACAGTGGAATTATGGAAGGGAATAAGTACTTATCACCAGCTATAAAACCTCGATGTTCTCGTTCTTATATAGCAGGAGATGATTCAACTGCTGACCATGTGAGTAGAGGAGGTCATGGGACAAAAGTTGCAGGGGCTATTCTTTATCCCAATGGAATATCTGTAATTACCACACCCTATAAACTGCCATTTTTTGTCAGAAATTTGAGAGTTTTGGATGCAAATAATCAACTTCCAAATAGATTTCCTGCTGAATTAATGCAACAAGTTGTTGGAGAAAATGAAGACTGTAAAATATTTAATCTTTCAATAGGTTCAAACAACCCACATCGGAAAAGACACATGTCGAATTGGGCTGCGGTTATAGATAAACTCATCTATGAAAAGGATGTCTTGTTTGTAATTGCTGCGGGAAATATCCCTTTTAATATGATTGGATCTTATTTGAGGAGTGGGAAATTTTACCCAACTTATCTAACCGAGCCATACTGTCAAATTGCCAATCCCGCTCATAGTAGTTTTGGAATTACTGTTGGATCAATCAACCACTGTTATTTTGATGATGGAGATTGGAGATTATTGGGAGAAGTAAATGAGATTTCCGGTTATTCAAGAATTGGGACTGGCATTTGGGGACATATTAAGCCTGATGTTGTTGAATATGGAGGTGGAGTAGTATTTTCCGATGATGGAATAGTCAAGGAACATGCTGAAACTGCCACTGAATTAGTACGTTCTACCTTACATGGTGGAAATGCATTTGGAAAAGATAGTGTAGGCACCTCATTTTCGGCACCAAAAGTCGCACATATTGCTGCTAAATTGAAGCACTTATATCCAGATGAAGGCGCCAACTTAATCCGTGCATTTATTGTGCAAGGTGCGAGATTGCCAGGAAATTATTTTTATACCCCCACTTTACCAAGTATCAGGCATTTTGGCTATGGGTTGCCATCTTTAGACAGAGTCACCCGAAATACGGAGCATAGAATCACCTTTTATAGTACTGGAAATATTAAATCAGAAGAAGGCCATTTATACTCTTTATCAATACCAAATGAATTAAGAGGGCAGG
Source organism: Bacteroidales bacterium (assembly GCA_031553835.1). Classification (GTDB taxonomy): domain Bacteria; phylum Bacteroidota; class Bacteroidia; order Bacteroidales; family Azobacteroidaceae; genus JAVBKX01. Next base: position 5,337 of record JAVBKX010000057.1, on the reverse strand, counting down.
GTGATGAATATGATATTCTAATAGAAGTATCTTTAGCTTATACAGGCAGGGTAAGGCGAACCCGTCAAAAAACAAACTCGTATTTATCTACGTGGTTGGATTGGAGTACATCCAAAATCGGAGAATCGTTTGAAGATTTTAAAAAGTACGCTTTGAGTGAAATTGAACAACAAGTAATGAATTATGACAAAGAAGCGAGGGATTTACTTAGAAATTTTGACTGGAAAATAAAAAATAGAAATGATTGGGGCATTAATGGTATAAATCGTAATAATAGCACATTACAAAAAGATTGGACTATAATAAAATCATTTGAATTACCAGAAGAAATATGTTTTGCTGTACGAGGTCATAAAGGGTGGGATAAAAATAAAACTCCAATTCCTTATGCGTTTACTGTTTCGATTGAAATTTTAGGGGCAGATATACCTATTTATGAGTTAATCAGAATTGAGAATGAAGCCGAAATCCCGATCGAAATATGAGATTAGATCAATCGCAATATAGTCTAAATTAACAACTTGCAGATTATTAAAATTCTCCCACTTTGTCAACTTCCTTCATCAACCTATCCGTTTCCGTCAGCGCAACAATGATCTTTTGGTAATGCAGGATGTCATCAAATCCGAGTACACGATCTTTACGGTCTTTCAACCACTTTTGTGCAGGCTGGTAACCACCAATATAGAAGTTCCACGCCACATCGGACACACTGTCAAAATATTGCGTATCATTAATGTATACCCGCCCGTTTTCGTAACGCGGTTTGATTACCATATTATTACCATCAACGGGATATTGGGTAATGAACCGTTCCACCACAGGGCTTTCGAGAAGATGAAGTTGTCGTAGCTCGCTGCCTAAGCGCACCAATTGCCAAAATGACTCGGCATCCTTGGGGTAAGGCACTCGTGGAAAGTCAATTTTCAGGAACTCTTTATATTTCTCGCGGTACGCAGGCGAGTGCAGCACAGCATAGATATAATCCAGCAAATCTATGGGCGCAAAAGTACTATCGTCAGCTTCTTTTTCTTTGGTGAAACGAAACCCTAATTGATCGGCTATCTTCTGGACGATTTCTAAGTTTAGATTCGGAGTTCTTTTAGAATTTTGACTTTGATTAAATAAGTCTTGTTTATTGGTTTCGGGATAAATGTAAAGTGGAAAAACCATACCTGCACCAAATTGTCCTGCATTTCCCGTATAGTTTATATCGCAAATTGAATCACAAACAAAAAAACCAAACTTTTCTGTTATTGCTTGACGGGGCAATAGTATTCCAACATTTTTACCATTGATGAAGTGTTTCATTATTTCAAATCTTGGATAGCCTTGTACACCTTTTGTTTTTCCCGTATAATTCATAAAACGGTCATCAAAAGGACGGTATGCAATTTTGTTTGTAATGATTTTATTTGTTTGTAAATCTTTTCTTGCTTCATTTATTGTCCAATCTCGTACATCTTTAAATTCGTATTTAGCAATAAGTTGTTCATTTGTAAGTGAAAGAAAATCGTTTTTTATTTCATCACATTCTTTTTGAGAGAATTTTATAGATGCATCATCACGTTGTGTTTTTATACCACTTGCATTTAGAGGGAATAATAAATCAACTTTAACACCTTTTTCGTATTCACCTTGTCCGCTCATATTTTTGGTTACAAAAAAATAACTCGGTGCTACATTTTTCAATTCATTAAAGCCAACTGTTTTCAACGAGTTTTCCAAAAGAAAATCATATTTATCCTCTCTTTTCCCGTATAAATCATAATGAAAAACCTCCCCTAATGCGTTTTTCTTTTTCTTCCCTGTTTTTACAAAAATATTAATGGAAACACCCTGCATAATATCAAACACATTCTGGTCAGGGCTTCCATCGGGACAAACTTCTTTTTTCTTGGCATTCCCGTGTAAATCGAGGATATAGATTATATCGAAACTTTCCAACAAGCATTTTCGCATCTGACGGTGGATAATCCCATCAATAAAACTGTTATTGGATATATAAGCCAGCACGCCGCTACCGTTTTTGTCAACGAAATGTTGCCCGAAGCGGATAAATTTGATATAGTCGTCTGATAGGGGCTGAATGTTTTTTTCATTCAAATCTTTCTTATAATCGGCAGTTAATTTGTCAATCCAGTCATTTTTATTCGTACTGCTCACACTATATGGCGGATTTCCTATCACACACATTACTGGTGTATCGCGTTTGATTCGGTTGGCTTCATTGGCTTCAGCACTCAGCCAACTTGCCCATATCGTACCGGTATCGGGGTGGCTTTCTTCTAAGCTGTTCGTGAGATACACACGAAACCGTTGTTCGCGGGTTGGTTTGAAACCTGTTTCGGTGAGCAACAAATCCAATTTCAGGTGTGCCATGGCATAACTGGCCATCAACAATTCGAACCCGTTGAGGCGTGGCAGTAGGTGCGTTTCCACGTAGTTGCTCCAAATGCCTTGTTGACCTTCAAACTTCCGGTGAATATGCTTCACTACTTCAGCAAGGAAAGTGCCTGTACCGGTAGCGGGGTCGAGTATCTGTACGCGATGAACCTCGCGCTCTATCTTTTTGTCGTTACCTTGCTCCTGCACTTTGATGCGGGTGGTACTGTTGTCGGCAATACCGTTGGGTAATCCAAACTCAGTTTTCAGAATATCATCAACGGCACGTACAATAAAATTCACCACCGGCGCAGGGGTATACCATACACCACGCGCTTTCCGCAGCTTAGGGTCGTATTCGCTCAGGAATGTTTCGTAGAAATGGATTACCGGGTCTTCCATTTTTGTTTGGTGTCCATATCCTTCCATAATTTCCCGCACATCGCAGGCTAAAAATATCTCGATAAGGCTGTCCACAATCCACCGGATACGGTCGTCGATGTCGGGCCCGGCGATGTAGCCGAACAGTTTCCGCAGAAAGGGATTTGACCTCGGTATCAGTTCCGCCGCTTCTTGCCTGCTGAATGTAGGCAATGTGGGGTCGTGCAGCCTTGCGGCAAACATACCGTAAGCAATAGTTTGGGCATACACATCAGCAAATCCTTTGGGTGTAATGTCGTGGATTAATATTTGGCGGAAAGCCTTCATTTGGTCTTTCAGTGTGCTATCCTCGTTGTTATTTTCGTCGCTGGTGAGCGCCTTTTCAATCACATCCGAAAGCAGTCGCGCTTTGCCGGCCATCATCTCGGCCAACCTTTTCGGGCTTTTGATGGTTTGCCCGATGTGTGTACAAAAATCCTTGATGAAGTTTTCGAATGGAGCAAAGTTTTCCGTCAACGGCACGATGCCCTTATCCGTAATCTTGCCGATGGCAATACCAGTTACAAAAGTACTCTCACGATACAGGCGGAAATCGAGGTAATCGGTAAAAATAAGATTGTTGAGCGATGCCTTATAACGATCGAATTGTTCCTTGTGCCCCGTTTTCTTTGTCCCATCGAGGTCACTGTCGCCTATATCTTTGGCTTCAATAAATCCCACGGGAATATCCTTTTTAGTGAGGATATAATCGGGTGCGCCACATTTCTGTCGTTTCGGTTCGTTGGTCGCTCTTACATCAGGCACCAAACTTTCGATCAGTTGTTGCAAGTCACCTCTAAATGTGTGTTCGGTAGCATTGCCAAGCCGATACCGCTTGTTGATATTTTCAATATATTCTGAAAGTGTCATTGGTTCAATTATTTTTTATTTCCCAAAAGTCCGACAAAAATTAGTCGTAACAATTCTATTTATAAGACAAAAATAGGCAAAAAGGGTTATTTTTTACTATTTTACTTTCCAAATCTCTCTGATCTTCTTATAATGTATTAGGGGAGGGGATGATAAGTTCTTTTGTTCATTTTTTCTCCATTAAGAAAGTATAATTTTAAAAATTTAATGTATGTATATGAAAATTAGAGTAGAAAAATTTATGTGCAATGAATCAGGTCGTATAAAACTGATGATTATAGATATATCTGGTGTTGAATTTGATTCTCATAAGTTTATTCAATGGTTTATGATAAAATTTCAAAATGAATATGTTAGCTTTCTGAACCCTAACCACAAATATCCATTTAGAAGCATCAATTCACAAATAGCAAGAACATTATCAAAATTTGCTGCTTTATTCGGAATTGAGGACACTAAAAAAACAGATTCCAGCATAAATATTTTGGATAGAAAATCTAAAGTTGAAGTATGGAGAAAGAAAATTTGAAAATAGATAACAGGGTAAGTGACGGCACTATATAAGCGCATAATCAAAAAAGTTCCTGTAAATCAACGGATGCGCATATTTGGTGAAGACTTTTCTTTGGTGTTTCAGTTCTTTGATCAAGATATTCAAGTTTTCGCGGATTTCCGAAGGGCAATGTTTCCAATAGATTTTCATGTGATCCCTTAGTTTGAGCAATTCGTTCCTGCGGGTTTCCCACCGTTTGATCATAAAACTCTTATTTTCTTTATGATCTATGAAAAAAGTATACCCTGCAATCAATGCACGAACGACATCGTCGAATGTCAATTTCCATTGAAGATGTAAATCATCAAGGCTTTTTATTTCATCTATTTCGTGGTGTAGGTACATTGTTGATCAATTGCGTATCAGTGATTTTATACTATTTATTCTCATTATCTTTATCAATCAATTCCTTGAGTAGCCTGAACGCCTCCCTTGTTTCCTCATCGTCGGGTTTGCCGATGCGATAAGAAAACATTTCCTCCAGACTCCGCTTAGCAGGGAACGATTTGCGCTTTTGGGTTTGAAAAAGCCTGATGATTGGCCGAAAGATTTCAGAAATTTTCATGATAAATGATGCAGACCGCAAGTACTAATCTACCAACAAAGGTAGCCAAATAAAGGTTCAAAAGCAATAGTATCTGACTTACGATTTACGGGGCGGTACGCTTCGCAATACTGATGGTTTTGGCCTGCCCGTTGCCCGCAGAACGGTCGTGTTCGGCTATCTGTCGCAAATCATCGCCTGTAAGGGTAAAAATCATCTTCACGCCTGCCATGCCGTCGTCGGATGTGATTTTGACATCGCCGCCGAGCGCACGCACAAACGACAGCACGAAACTGAACCCAAGCCCCGATTTCGTTTCGCGTTTGATTTCTTCCTTATAATAACGTGCAATATCGTGATTTACAATGTACATATTGTCCAAATCGCTTTGGGCGATCCCTCCGCCGTGGTCGACCGCTACCAGGATGATCCTGCGATCCCTCCGCACGGCAACGATTTGCATACGAACGATGTCGGACGAATACTTGACGCTGTTGTCCATGATCTCTTCAAAAATCCGTTTCAGGTAACGCCTGTCCGTATACATCAACGTGCCGCGATCGGC
>JAVBKX010000045.1:0-8537 GCA_031553835.1 Bacteroidales bacterium | reverse complement strand
TTTAGACTTCCTCCATTTTTAAAATGGCATATTACATCTTTTACTACATAGCAATCCCTCTCAAGTGTACGCTTGATTTTTTCCCCAATTAGATACATAATGATTAGATTTTTGTGGTCTTCCTAATTTCCCTATGGAAGGTAATAAAATGAAGAAGCGTGGGAAATGCTCAGTTTATCTGTATTGAGGTACGACCAAGCACCCACACCAAAATAAACAGTCACCCCACGCCCTTCAAATATATACAAGAAAGCATATATGTAAAAAGCATGAGCGTTTGTTACTGTTTTATCCTTTGGTGTAAAAATTGGTCGTTTTCAATACAAGGATAAAAGCTGAAACGCTTCTATAGTTAACATGTCTGCTTAAGATTTCACTCCTTAGCAATTGCAAATATAGAAGATTATTTCAGAATAACCAAACGCTCATAAGGGGGTGACTGTTTGAGAATTAAATTTGGCAAATTTAAATAAAAATAGGGATTTATAATCATATTTAATAAAAAATTTTAGTAAGCATGTTATAAAACAAGATCACAACTCATATTTAAGTAATTTCTGGCAGGATTATAATTTTTATTCCATTTTTAATCCAACTTCAACCCAGAGAAATATTTTCATCATTTATGGGTATCTTTTCCCTGTTCCTGTTTATCCATTTCCTGCTCCATTTTGGGTGGATATACTCCGGATGATACATTGTTATGTTCCGAAAAATCAAAATATTTTGACTTTTCGGAACGTTTTGATACATTTGCAGAAAAAAATAATTCAATGATAAGAAGAGTCAGTAATTCTCTTGTAGAATGGAAGAACAGCCCGAAAAGAATGCCATTAATTATCAACGGTGCACGTCAGGTTGGTAAAACGTATATTGTGGAACAATTCGGTAAAGAGCATTATGAAAGTGTATTATCAGGGCAACCGCACCAAAATAAGATGAATATATAATAAAGGTTTCTATCTTTGTTTTCCATAATCACAATAAAAATAGGATGTTATGGACAAATCGTTATCGTATTATTTTTCAGGGGTAGAAGACCCGCGTGTTTCAGGTCGCTGTTTGCATTTATTATCAGACATATTGATGATATCCCTGCTAACATACTTAACCGGCGGGACAGATTATCAAGACATGCACTTGTTTACCAAAGAACGGGGTCAAGAGTTTGATGGATTGTTACTATTGCCTAACGGAGTACCTTCCGCGGATACGTTTGAACGAGTTTTCAAGAAATTAAAGAGTGAATCGCTTCAAAGTTGTCTGGATAATTATGGGAAGGAACTCTTGGGCAGTTTGTCTGAAAAACAAATTGTGTTGGACGGAAAAAAGTTGAAAGGTGTCAGTCCAAGTAGCAAAGGCAAAGATAAACTTAGCTTGAAGAAAAGACAATATAAAGCCGCTTTAGATATTGCATATCTCAAAAAAATTATAAACTTTTGATGCGGTTGCCCTGGGAATTACAAGCGAGATAGTTGTTTTTTTATTTTTTGTGCTTATCTTTGTAGCAATAGAACCCGCCAAGCCTCTTAACAATGCTCAAATCGGCGGGTCGTTTTATTTTATCTTATGACGATACCATATGTCAAACAGTATCAGGATGTTCCTGATTTAGTTTCTCTTCTAAAATCCAGGGGACTAACCATTGATAACGAAGCCAAAGCCCGGAATTACCTCACTAACATTGGCTATTTTCGTTTAAGCGCTTACTTTTATCCGCTCCTTGAACAACCTAAAACGGCTCACAACTATAAAACAGGTTTCTACAGACAGGATTATTTCAACAGTTCCATTTCCGAGATTGATTCTGAATTATTAAAGAGCAGGGAAGATTTCATCGAACATTTCAATAACACATATACTGACCACTATCCTCCCGCATGGATGATTGCCGAAATATTGCCTTTAGGTAATATTTGCCGTATCTACAAAAACATCAATGATTCGAATCTGAAAAAGAAAATTTCCAAACAATTTGGATTGCAGCCGATTGCGTTTGAATCATGGATAATGACCATTGCCGGATTAAGAAATATTTGTTGCCATCATAGCCGTTTATGGAACCGTGTTTTAGTCCTAAGAACTTCTCTGCCACAGAATACACAGTATCCCTGGGTCAGTAATCCTTCAACCATTGACATCCAGCGGGTGTATTTCAGGCTTTGCATGATACGGTATTTCCTGTTTTCAGTTTCACCCCACAATACATTCAAAGAAAAATTGATTGACCTGTTAAGTAAGTATCCAAGTGTAGATATTAATGCAATGGGGTTTACCGCGAATTGGCAGAATGAACCGTTGTGGAGATAATCTCACCGGAGCCGGATCAACACGCCGAATGAACGCTCTGATGCCCATATCTTCATTTGCTTGCTCGCCTATTGCTTTATATGCTGTTTTTTGTATTCAACCCTCAACTCAGTAAAGGGAACTACAACTTGTCTTTTGTTATTTCCGACAACACTTGATACGCAATCGGGCAGGTGTAACTATTTTTTACAGTGAGGTTGTAGATTTGGACAAACTTTTTCCGGTCGGTATGCGGATATTCCCGGCAGGCCTTGGGACGGTGTTCGTAAATCGAGCAATAATTATCAGGCATCAAAAAAGGGCAAGGCATGGATTGGAAGACATAATCGTTGTCTTCGTCTATTCTCAGATATTGTGCCACGACTTCCGAAGGTTTGATGCGTAAGGCTTTAGACATTCGCTCAATATCTTTGTCGTAAATAGCAGGACCAAGGTTGCGACAGCAGTTTGCACATTGCAGGCAGTCCGTTTCTGCAGAATATACGTTATGCAGGGAATGGATTTCGTTATCCATCGTTGCTAATTTTTTCCTGTTTTTCTTGTAAAATTGTTTGAAAACAGGTTCAGCCTTGGCGGCGAGTAATTTTAATTCTTCGGATGTAATCATCGATCTTAACACATTATACTTAATGAAAAGTCAAATGTAAATATAATAAGTGCATTTTACAAATCGGTTCATGTTGTTATTTTGGGCAAAGGGCGAAAGGTGAAAGGTACAAGGTACAGGGTGCTGGGTGCTGCGTACAGGGTCTGGGTGAATTAATTGACATTACGTCTCTCCCCCGCCCTCTCCACAAGAGAGGGCGGAGAGAGAGACCTTTATTTATTGCCTGGCCTGATACAAAGCTAATTTCGGGATCGCCAATACTTCCGGATTTTCGGTGCGGTATTCTTGTGGAACATCTCCGACTTTCCATCCGGGACCTGTAGTCTCAATATAGGTAAAATATCCGGCAGGATTGAAATCAAAATATTTTTTATAAGTTCCGGTACATTCTACGGCAACGGCCATGTGCTGATTTTCCGGCAACAATACTAATACGGATGCGTAGCCAAACATGTTGAGCAATACGCTTAATAATATGGATTTATCCTCGCAATCGCCGCTTCCTTCCACCAGGGTTTCAATCGGGTATTTGGGATAATCGTATGGATAATTGGCCGGATCTGATTTATACTGAATAGCCTGCTGTACAAATGCTACCAGAAAATCGACAAATTCTTCATTATTTAATTTGTATTCTGTGGCTATATCGTTGAGATTTTTACCAATCTCAAAAAAATAGCGGTGATCCTGATTTTCTATTGCATAATTTTCGTATGGCAGATCTTTGGGTTGTTCCCTGTAATATGTGTAACTCTTGTAATCCAACAACCATTCGTATGCAAAAACATGTTGTTTGTAAGTCCAATAAAAACTACAAGCTATCGTTTGTGCTTTGAGTCCGGTTACACCTATTATTAGGCCAATTACTATCAAAATACTCCGCATATTGACGCCATGTAAGTGATGTCGTTGCATTAATGTTTTCATAATTGTGAGTTTATGTGTTTGTACTAAAATGTTTGCTTTGTATATTGATAACATTTGTTACTTATTGAAAATGAACAAGTTATCCCTATAAAATAAGTTTTTTAGGGAGTGACCTAAAGGAAAGAAGTGTCTGGGTGGAAAAAAATTTGCATGGATTTTTCAAAACAAAAGGTATTGGCGCAATATATTGAAATTCAACATATTGCGCCAATACCTTTTTAGGGCATTCCCTATTTTTAGGGAGAGTGCTATTTTTAGGAACAAAAAACGATTGAAGGAAACTACTTCTATCGCTGAGGTGAGCGGACGATAGCCTCCTCTTTACTATTTATTTATGCTAAAGGCAATAATATATGCTTTTTTTTGGAGGGGGGGGGGGAATTAGATTAATCCTTCTCTTATGGCTTTGGCGACGATATAAGCCGGTTTATTTGGCACTTTGAGTTTGGTTGCAATTTTTGCCTGCCGGCTTTCTTTTGCTTTATTGGAAAGTGTCCATTTGTCGGGGTCTTCATCTCCGGCTAAAATCCGGATATGCAGCAAATCGGTTTCATCAAGGCCAAAAGTAGTTGCAGTTTGTAACGTTACATTATTTCGATTGTAACGCACATTGCATTCATTGACCTGTAGCTTGATTTCTTCCAATTTGATCAAACGTTCCTGAATCGCATCTATTTCGAGCGTTTTGTTCAATTCTAATGCCTCATTGATTTCCTTCATAAGCGCCGATACATCTTCGGGAGTTTCCTGCTGATTATGCCGTATGCTGTTTAGACAATCTTTTTGTTCCTGGAAAGCTTGCGCAAAAAAAAATTGAAATGCCGAGACAGAATCCGGTAAAATATGGTTGATCATTTCTTCCTCTAATGCCATCATTTCCTGGTAATATACATTTACTTTGCAAGTAATGGCACCTTTATTTGCATCAAAATTCTCGGTTACTTCTTTGAGATTGTCCAGGCGGGAAGTAAATGCTTTATTTTTGATGTTGTATTGACTCCAGTTATTAACTTTAGCTGAAATTTCTCTCCATTTTCTTTCGTTTAAACGATCCTGAAACCGTTTCCTGTTGGCTTTTACAGCTTCAAGTGTATGAATATTGATGGATTTTTGTGCCGTTTGCGTCCTCAATACCTGATAATTACCGACCAGGTGTTCCACATTATCCGTTCTCAACCATAGGCTATGCCTGGCTTTTTCAATTTCGGCCAATAAATTTTTAGCAATGGTTTCAACTTCCAATTGATCGTCTTTATTGATATGTGTTTCAATTTGGTTGATGAGTTCGGAAATTTCATTCCGGATGTATTTCAGTTGTTTTTGATTATTAGCCCTGTTGATTATCGCGATAAAGGCAAAGGAGCCTAATAACAGGCCGATGAAAGCGGCAATGGTGTTGGAAAGAGTAAAATACTGCGGAACCGGTTGGATGTGTACCGGATTTAGACTCACTTTATTATCATCATATTCAAATAAACCACATTGATTGCCCAATACCAATTTGTTGTATCCGCTTGCAATAGATACTTGATTGAACGACATGTCTCTGAATAATAATTTCTTCATTTTGGAGGTATCTGATTGCAGTACATGAAACATGCCCTGGTGGCCGACAATAAAATATCCGTTATGTAAATCTCCATGTATGGAGCCGATCGATTTACTGTCCATTTTGTTGAATAGTTTGAGGCTATCGATACCTGCATACCTGAAAATTCCTTTAGAAGTGCGCAAGAGAAGATTGTCTTCATATTCGATTACTTCGTATATACTTCCGTATTTTTTATATGCGGCTTGGGTAAGTAGTGGTTTAAACTGATCACTGTTGTTGTATTTTACATATAATCCTTTATTTAGCGTGGAAATATAAAGAGGTTGATTCTTTTTTTTCTTACTTTTATAGATATTGGTGATAAATAAATCCCTATCCGATGTTTTATCTATAATGTTGAGTTCTTTGAGTGAATCCGGTTGTCTTTTCACATCAATGTATTGTAAATTGTGAAGGGTTCCGACATACAACAAAGAGTTGTCGTCATCATACAAAATGGATATCATGTAATTACTTTCCTCTCTGTTAATTGCCTTAATTTTATGAGCTGTCCTGTATCTTATATTAATTCGGTACAATGATCGGTCTGTGGCCAACCATGCGTAATCATCGTTTTCAACACACATGCCAATGATATCTTCTTCTAAATTTAAGTTTTTGATTTTACCCTTTGTAATGGAAGTATAGCTTTGAGCAGGAGAGCGGGAAAGTTGACTGTGATAAATATGAAACCGCCCGTCACGCGTGATGAAACAATATTGGTTCTTGTTATTTGCTTTACATAAAGCAACGACATTTTTTGTGTTGCCATTTAAATTCTGATGTAAGGGGAAAGACAATAACTGGTCTTCACAAGCGATGTGAAAGTAATTGCTATCCATTAATGTCATGTGGCGACCTCTCATATTGAGACCTTTGTAGAACGGATATTTATATTTAATGTTATCTTTTTTGTAGTATAAAAAATATTTAGACAAAGTCCATTCTCCATTCTGATAATCCGTCTTGCTGGCAAAATATTTTCCTTTCTCACTTGAACCCGGAATGATTTTTCCGGTTTCTATATTTACTTTAATAATAGAATCAGCAGTTACTACGGTTAATATATTATCATGTAATGCAATATTCCTTATTCCCTGATTATTAAACAGAGTCCTTCTTATTCTGTCGTGAGAACCAATACATAAAGCCGATACCGATGCCCAATATATAGAATCGGGAGTTACCAGCATTTTGTAAAACCGTTCTAAAGGGATAGAGATAGAATCCCGTTCAAATGGTCGAAATATGGTTTCGTTCGAATGAATGGGTAAATAATAAGTGTCTTTGTTACTGCCCAAAATCAGACGTTGGCATTTTTCATCTAATTCAAGAGCATACGCCCAATAATGCTCTTTGATGTGGCCGTTTTCTGAGATCAAATACCGGGTTGGATTTTCCTTATATTTTCCTTGTTTTTTTTCGAATAATTTTACATTCTCATTACGAATGCCAATAAACAAGGAGTCTTTATATTCAATAATATCCGATATCCGGTCGTTGCCCGCATTAATTGTATCTTCTACATTATTAATCAAATCCATCCTGACAATATTGCCGTTATTCAAGCCAATATAAAGGATGCCTTCTTGTTTTGATCCTCTAATACAACTGATCGGCGCGGAAAATGCCGAAGAATCGTATGCGAATTGTTTGGATTCCATTCCGTCTTGTTGACATGAACACAGAGTTAATGCGAGAACAACAAAGCTTAAATGAACAATTTTTTGCTTCATACATATGCGATCCCCGAGATTATTCGTTGATATTGTTAATAAAAACGCTTATGCGCTCCACTTTGTTGATAAAATAGTAGAATTTTATTTTAGATTTTCACCGATTTGATTTAGCCGATGGAAGAATAAATTTTTAACGGAGTTTTTTAGATTCCGGGGTAACGAGTTAGAACCGTTCGTATTTCAGCGTTTTGCAGTACTATACTGTCAAATAACTCGGGTGTAAAGTTAGGCAATTTCTTTGGAACCTCAGATATATTTTTCCTTTTTTTATCTGATAAACACCCCTCCTATGGAAAGAATAAATAAGACAAGGCTTTTATCGGAAATACTCTTTCGAGGTACGAGAAAGGAAGATTTCCGATAAAATTCATTTCAGCCTTGACGTTTTATTCTTGGAATATACCTTTGTATTCAGATAAATAAAGGACTATCCTTGTTGCAAAAAGATGAAGCAGGTAATTGGGCGCTACGTTTTGCAATTTATTAACCTACTGATGTTCAGATTAAAATTTATATCCCACAGAAATTTGAATATTACTATTTCTGTATTTTGACTTCTGATAAGAATCCTCATTGACTGCAATATTTATTAAACTACATTCATAGCCAATGCCCAAAATAAATTTTTGATATTCCAAGTCAATACCAGCGCCTATTCCTAAATCAAACCGTTTTAATGTTTCTCCATGTAAATGGCTAAGGCCTTCATCATAAACACCATCTCCAAAGGTATCCCATTCGTACTCCGTGATTCCTCCGCTCCAAGTGCCACTGTTCAGTTTTTCCTTGGTTTTACCCCCAATGCCATATCCGAAATAAGGACCGACTCCAAGCACAACATTAAAATTGTTAGAAACATTCAACTTATAGGCACCCTTTATAGGTAATTCCAAATACACTTCGTTAAACGTATGTGTATTGTCTGGTGCTACCGGGATATAATCGCTTCCATTGAGTTTATCTATTTTTGAGCCTTTGGTTGAAAAATACAAACCTGATTGAATAAGAAAATTTTTCGGCAAAAGATAATCCACAGTACCGCCAATGTGATAACCTGTTTTAAAATCAGTATCAGCAGCATCATTGACAATTGCACTGGAGAAATTAAGGCCTGCTTTAACCCCGAACCGAAATGGCGAATTTTGTGCAAACAAATTTGAACCGAAGAAAAGTATCGCTGCTGTAAGGAATATTTTATTCCAATTTTTCATAAGTGAAATTTTCATAATGAATTTCCATTTAAAATCCAAACAAATTTGGATAATTATTTTTATTAACTTTTATATTTTATCTTTGTATCAGGGTGTTAAGAGGAAACAGGCTCTGCTGGGGAGCAACCTGTCAGCAATCATCACCCTGACGG
>JAVBKX010000046.1:0-29358 GCA_031553835.1 Bacteroidales bacterium | reverse complement strand
TGGATAAAAAATATAAAAAAGATAAATACAAGCAATTTAAATTATCGATAGATGTATCTCCTCTGTCTGTAAAATATACCTATGTCAAAGATAAAGAGGTAGATCCTAAACGTTATGGCATACCGGCGGGAGATAATCAGATGTGTGATTTAGGTTCTTTGATCAATGCAAACATGGGGTTCAATATCTCCCGGACGATTAGTTTCAAGTCAAGATTTAAATACTTTACAAATTATGAAAAGATAGAGATAGAATCCGAGAATGATATTAACTTCGCCTTGAATCGTTATTTCAGTACCCGTATTTACCTGTATCTGCGTTTCGATGACGGGACAAATATTCCCAAGGATCCTAAGCTCGGATATGTACAGCTCAACGAATTATTAAGTTTTGGCTTTAATTATAAATGGAATTAAAAAAAAACCGCGGTACATCATGTACTGCGGTTTTTTATATCTGTTTTAAAGAAATCAGAACTTGTAAACAAAACCGATTTGAATGTTACCGGTATTCATTACATTATTGGCATCTACACCGATTCCAAAACTAGTACGGGCATCTCCACCGTCAGGTTTTGTAGATGTAAAATTAAGTCTCATGAAGTTCAACTGAGAAAACAATACTACTTTTTCTGTCAATCCGTAAGTCAACAGCGGAACAAGATCAAGTCCGAAATTAGTTGATTTAGAGTCGCCTCCACTGGCATATTCTTTTTTGTCTCCTCCAAAAAATAAGGAAGTCTTGGCTAAAACCTCGAATCTGCTGACTTGAAAAAATGAATAACGAGCGTAGGGAGCGACAGCCCATCCAGTCGTTTTATCGTCGTTTTGTTCTTTATCAAAACTAAATTCAATATCCAAACCTATATCAAGTTTATCATTGAGATAATAACCGAATTCAGGAGCTATCGTAAACGCAGATTTGGGATTAGTATTCGTTTCTTTTGAATTAGATTGGAAACCGACTGAACCTCCCACATAGTACTGTGCATTTGCACCAACAACACTAAAAATAACAATTGCTAAAGTGATTAACTTCTTCATAAATTAAAAAATTAATTTTGGCCTACTCTATTAAACGCTTTTCGGCATCCGCGTTAGTGTCAATTATAAATTCGGGCGCAAAGATAATATAATTTTTAAATCCGGCAATTTTTTCGCCTATACTACAATATTTACAATTTTATTCGGAACAACAATCACTTTCTTAGGCGTTTTTCCTTCCACCCATTTTGCTGAATTTTCATGTTCCAACACAATCTTTTCTACATCTTTCGTATCCATGTCGACCGGCAACTCTATGAAATACCTGGCTTTTCCGTTGAAGGAAATCGTATACTTAACATTGCTTTCAATCAGGTAAGCCTCATTGTATTCAGGGAATTTCGCATCACAGATCGTTGTTTTATTCCCTAGATTATGCCATAATTCTTCAGTTATATGAGGAGCAAAAGGAGCTAAAACGATGATCAAATCGCTTAAGACCGCTTTTTTATTGCATTTCAATGCGTTTAATTCGTTCACACAAATCATAAAAGCGGCAACAGATGTATTAAATGAAAAATTCTCAATATCGTAGGAAACTTTCTTGATCAGTTTATGTACTGATTTTAACTCTTCCGGAGTCGGTTGTTCCTCGCTGACAGAAAATGCGTCTTCTTTGTAGAACAAGTTCCAGAGTTTACGTAAAAAACGATGAACTCCATCTATTCCGTTCGTATCCCAAGGTTTGGATTGTTCCAATGGACCCAGGAACATTTCGTATAAACGCAACGTATCCGCACCGTATTTTTCTACAATAACATCAGGATTAACTACATTGAACATAGATTTGGACATCTTTTCGACTGCCCATCCGCAAATGTATTTCCCAACTTCGAGAATAAATTCGGCTGTTTTATATTCGGGATTCCAATTTTTGAATGCTTCGATGTCCAATACGTCGTTGGAAACAATATTTACGTCCACGTGAATGGGAGTGACATCATATTGTTCTTTCAAATGAAAAGAAACAAACGTGTTTGTATTTTTAATTCTGTACACAAAATTTGAACGTCCCTGAATCATTCCCTGATTAATCAGTTTTTTGAATGGTTCATCTTCGCAGACAACTTCCAAATCAAACAGAAATTTGTTCCAGAAACGGCTGTAAATCAAGTGTCCGGTAGCATGTTCGGTTCCGCCGATGTATAAATCAACATTTTTCCAATATTCATTTATCTTTTTGTCAACCAAAGCATTATCATTATCCGGATTTTCGTAGCGAATATAATAGGCGGAAGAACCGGCAAATCCGGGCATGGTACACAATTCTAACGGATAACCTTTGTATGTCCAATCTTTTGCACGGCCTAATGGAGGTTCGCCTTTTTCGGTCGGCAGGAATTTATCTATTTCAGGTAGTTGGATCGGCAAATCTTTTTCATCTACCGTATAAGGCATTCCATCTTTATAATAAATGGGAAACGGTTCGCCCCAATAACGCTGACGGCTGAAAATGGCATCGCGCAGGCGGTAATTCACTTTTACTTTTCCTAACTCATTTTCCTCTATATATTCCTTGGCTTTTGCAATGGCTTCTTTCACTGTCAATCCATTCAAAAAGCCGGAATTCATCATAATGCCTTCTTTGGCGTCAAAACTTTCTTCCGAAACATCGCAACCTTCAATCAATGGAATAATCGGCAGATTAAAATGCTTTGCAAAAGCGTAGTCGCGACTGTCGTGCGCCGGAACAGCCATAATAGCTCCTGTTCCATATCCCGCCAATACATAATCGGATATCCAGATAGGAATTTCTTTTCCATTAAACGGATTAATGGCATAGGAACCGGTAAATACTCCGGTTACTTTACGGTCGGCAATCCGTTCGCGTTCGGTACGACGTTTTACGGCTTCGAGATATTTGTTGACTTCTTCTTGTTGCTCTTCTTTAACGACCATGGAAACATAATCACTTTCAGGAGCCAACACCATGAAAGTGACGCCGAAAATGGTGTCTGCGCGGGTGGTAAAGACAGTAAACTGAAAATCCGGATCTTTGATTTTGAAGTTCATTTCCGCACCCTCTGAGCGTCCTATCCAATTCTTTTGTGTTTCTTTCAACGAATCTGTCCAATCGATTGTATCCAATCCATCAAGCAGGCGTTGGGCATAAGCAGATACACGAAGTGACCATTGGCGCATTTTCTTCTGCTCTACCGGATGGCCTCCCCGAACAGATACTCCTTCGCTGACTTCATCATTCGCCAAAACAGTTCCTAATGCCGGACACCAGTTGACCATTGTATCAGCTAAATAAGCAATTCTATAGTTGAGAAGAATTTCCTGTTGCTCTTTTTCGGATTTAGCAATCCATTCTTCGGCAGTGAAACTAAGTTCTTCTGAACAGGCAATATTCATATCTTTTGTTCCCTGCTGTTTGAAAACGTCAATCAGTTCTTCAATCGGACGAGCTTGCTGTTCGTCATAACAGTAGTATGAATTAAACATTTTCACAAAAGCCCATTGCGTCCATTTATAATAACCCGGTTCACAGGTGCGAACCTCCCGGTCCCAATCAAACGAGAAACCGATTTTATCTAATTGTTCACGGTAACGGTCTATATTTTTGCGAGTCGTAATGGCCGGATGTTGACCGGTTTGAATAGCATATTGTTCAGCCGGAAGTCCATAAGCATCATAACCCATCGGGTGCAACACATTAAATCCCTGTAAGCGTTTGAAACGGGAATAAATATCGGAAGCGATGTATCCAAGCGGGTGCCCTACATGCAATCCGGCTCCGGAAGGATAGGGGAACATATCCAATACATAAAATTTGGGTTTCGCAGGATTTTCTTTTACCTGATACACTCTGTTTTTCTTCCATTCGGCCTGCCATTTTTTCTCAATTTCGGCAAAATTATACTCCATAACGCTTTAATATTATTTAAGAAAATGATTGGTACAATACGACTTTGAAATATAAAGACACGAAGACACAACGTTTTTATTTTAAATGCTCGTGTCTTTGTGCCTTTATGTTTATTTTGTTTTTTATTTGGATGACAAAAGTAGTAAATTTTTAGTTTAGTGTATTCATATTATCTTTGCAACTATCTTGTTGAATGTAAAATTGATCAACTCAATATCTTCCGGCTTCGTCAGATTGCTCTTGCCCGACAAATGCCTCCACAAGGCGGGGGTGTCCTTTTTAAATAAAATTATACTTTATTGAAAAAAACAACGCATCAATATTCTTAAATATCAATGCGTTATGAATTCTAAAAGGTTAGACGACTTGGGCAGGGCTTGGGCAGAGTTATAATTTTACCCTTATTTTAGTGCATTGGCTTGTTTTTTCCATGCATTTGGAACATTTATCCCACTACATCTATTAGGTTCTATATTGATGCTACGCGTAGCCGCTAAATACCATTCATTCCCAATATGAGAACTTAAAACATAAATAATATACTTGCATTTGCTTTTACTTTTTTGTTGTTCGGCATTAGAGTGTATGGTTTTGAAGTTTCCTTCTGAAACATCTTTAACAAAATCAACCTCTGTGATGCCATTAGTTATCACTTTAGTATCAATACAAAAATCATAAATTGACTTCGTTTTACTCATGTCAATTTGGTATTGTTGAGGTTTTTTATTTATTGAGGCTTCAGGCGGTTCATTCTCTAATAATTGTGAAACTTGAGAGGGTGCCATTTTGGTTTTTGCCTGCCGTATAGTATTTTGAATTAAGAGTAAAAGAAATTTGCAAAGAAAAAGGCAACAAGAAGGCATTCATTGCCCCAATTGCGGGGTACTGTTGGAGTTGAAAAGGAAGTAATTTTTTAATCTGCAAATTATTTCACAAAAAAAATTCACTTTTTTGTGAATTTCAAAAAAATATACTATCTTTGTTTCATCAAATAAGCATAATATGCAAATTACTTTCGATAAGGATTATTTGCGAGAAATGTACGAAACCGGAAAAATAACCGACAAGAAACGTAGGTTTCAACCTGAGATTGTCCGCAAATATATCCGTGTAATTGATTTGATGATTGACCAACCTGACATACTGTCTCTAATGAAATATAATTCGTTAAATTACGAAAAATTAAAAGGGAATAAATTAGGGTTTTCGTCAGTGAGAGTAAATGACCAATATCGTATCGAATTTGAAGAAAAAATAGTAGAAAATCAAATCGTTGCTACAATATGCAACATAACAGAGTTGTCAAACCATTATAAATAGAAAAGTTATGATTACACTTCCGGGGGTCAACCCTAATATGATAGCAAACAACCTCGAACCGTATGAACCAACACATCCGGGAGAAATATTGAAAGAAGAAATTGAATACCGTGGCATATCTCAACGCAAACTTGCCGCTGCAATGGATGTACCTTACACATTATTAAATGAAGTGTTGAATTGCAAGCGACCGGTAAATACAGAGTTTGCATTACTTATTGAGGCCACATTGGATTTGCCAGCTGAACCACTTCTTAAAATGCAAGCAAGGTATAATATGCTTGTTACGAAACGAAGCGATAGATTTATAGAGAAATTAAACAAAATCCGTAAAATTGCGGCTATATTTTGATTGAAAGTTTTTGGAATGGCAAAAGAAAAGCCCTCATTTAAGGGGCTAAATTTTTAGACTAATATTTTGTCATTCGTATATTCAAGTTGCTTGACCTGCTCATTCAGCCAATCCTGATTAGACTTTAACTTTATGAGTGAAACTCCTAACATAATAAGGAACAATAATTCATACCTTGCGTAAGGCAACATCGATGCTTTACGTAAGGTAATGTTGGTGCTTTGCGTAAGGCAATGGCGTCACCTTACGTAAAGTGAAAGCCTTTCGACTTTCCTTTGTAGCATCTATAATCCTCATTCCAATTTGTTTAACATTAACATGAAATTTTCCAAACTTTTCATACCTTTGTCCCATTCGTTTCATAGTTTAAAACTCATTGATTAATTGATTATTACATGAAAAAGAACCTAAACCGATTGATCCTGGCTTGTCTGATCGGGATCATCACCATCTCTTGCGGACAAAACAAAGAAGTGTTACCGTCTGCAGATTTTGCACCTTACATCAGCGCTTATTCGGGAGGAGTGATTTCCAACCACTCGTCGATACGGATTGAATTTACTCAGGATATTCCGATGGTAGAACTCAATACTGCCCTCAAAGACAAACTGTTTGATTTTTCTCCTTCGCTCAAAGGGAAAGCATATTGGGTAAACAACCGGGTGATTGAATTTGTACCTGATTCGGGACAATTAAAACCCGGAGAATTGTACAACGGTACATTTAAATTAAACAAGGTGATGAGTGTGAAGAAAGGTTTTGAATCTTTTCCATTCTCTTTTCATGTCATGCCGCAACACTATTCGATCGAAACCGCATCAGTAGTGATTTCTGCCAATAATTCCAAAGTGGCGTCTGTTGAAGGTACAATACAATTCAGCGACCGGACGAATATTGAAAAAGTGAAAGCTCACTTATTCGCTGTTTTAGAAGATGGCACTACATTTCCCGTCGAAGTAGTCTCATTGGAAAACGACGAATCATTCCATTTTGTCGTTAAAGATATTCCTCGTCCCAAAGAAGATCAAAATCTGATCATTAAATTGGATGGCAAATCGATCGGAGCTTCCGGATCTGTGGAAGAACGTGTATTAATTCCCGGAACCAATCCGTTCCGCGTGGTAAGTGTTACTGCTATTAATATTCCGGAAAACGGTATTGAAATCGTATTTTCCGAACCGGTTTCCCAAAAACAGGATTTAAGAGGATTAATCGAAATTCCCGAAACTTCGGGATTAGCCATACAAGTAGAAAACAATATCGTACGGGCATTTTTCGAACTCCGCAATACTTCTACTATCAATGTAAACATCAGTAAAGGCGTAAAAAGCGTTGCCAATGAACCGTTGAGTCAATCTTATACTTATTCCCTGACAATTGAATCGTTGAATCCTGCTGTTGAAATTTCTTCTTCCGCATTTATTTTACCGGATTCAAAAAACCTCATTCTGCCATTCCGCTCTGTTAATCTTTGGGCTGTCGATTTAAAAGTAATCCGGATTTTCGAGAAAAATGTACTCATGTTCATG
The DNA here is from genome assembly GCA_031553835.1 of Bacteroidales bacterium. Taxonomy (GTDB): domain Bacteria; phylum Bacteroidota; class Bacteroidia; order Bacteroidales; family Azobacteroidaceae; genus JAVBKX01. The sequence goes on along the minus strand of JAVBKX010000046.1, from coordinate 22,242 downwards.
CAAACCAATACATTGGGAGATAATAATGAACTTCGCCGTTCGGGACGGTTAATTTACAAAAAGACCATCCGCTTAGATTCCGACCCGAAAATGAATCTGAATAAATGGAATAATTATTCCCTCGATCTATCCGAAATTATCAAGCAGGAACCCGGCGCCATTTACCGGATTGTTATGACATTTAAAAAAGAATATTCCACTTATCCTTGTGGAGGAGAAACGTCGGCACGCGGACAATCAGACCTTTCTTCTTTGACTGACAACGGAATAACTGAAGAAGATGAAGCATATTGGGACACTCCGCAATCCTATTATTGGGATGGAAACGATAATTACGATTGGGAAGAATACAATTGGGATGACCGGAATGACCCATGCAAACCTACCTATTTCATGTTGGCAGAAAATACACAAGTTTCCTGCAATGTACTGGCATCCAACTTAGGAGTAATCGTAAAAGGAAATTCCGACAAAAAACTGTGGGTAGCCGTCAACGACATTTTAACAACTCAATCGGTACGAGATGCCGAAGTTAAAGCTTACAATTACCAGTTGCAGGTAATCGGTTCGGCCAAAACCGACGGAGATGGATTCGCCACGCTCGAACTGAAAGGAAAACCATTTGTTGTAACTGCCGAAGCAGGACAGCAAAAAGCGTATTTGCGTGTCCCCGACGGAGAAGAAAAATCGACCAGTCGTTTTGATACGGGAGGAAAAACTACCGAAAGAGGATTGAAAGGATTTATTTACGGCGAACGGGGCGTTTGGCGGCCGGGGGATACCTTGCATGTCAGCTTCATAGTCGAAGACCGTACCAAAAAATTACCGGAAAATCATCCGGTAACCATGGAATTATACAATCCGCAAGGACAATTTTATACCAAAATGGTTTCGACCATGGGCGAAAACGGATTTTATGTTTTCAACATTCCAACGAATCAAGACGATCCGACAGGCGTTTGGAGTTTGTATATCAAAGTCGGAGGAGCCACTTTCCATAAATCCATGCGTATAGAAACCGTCAAACCCAACCGGCTGAAAGTGATCCTTGACATTCCGGGCGAACGGATGGATGCTTCCGGCGGCAGCGTTCACGCCAAATTATCTTCGCATTGGCTCACAGGCGCTACCGCCCGAGGGTTGAAGGCTACAGTAGAAATGTCATTAACTTCGGTAAAAACTACATTCAAAGGTTTTGACCATTATATATTTGAAAATCCGATTACGCAGTTTTCCACCGAACAAACGCAAGTATTCGACGGAAGATTGGATGATACGGGAAATGTTACCATTGATATTGATATTCCACAAACCAAATCGGCTCCGGGAATGTTGCAGGCAAGCATTGTGAGCCGGGTATTTGAGCCGGGCGGCGATGTCAGCACGTTTGTACAATCCATGCCGGTTTCTCCGTTTGACACCTATGTCGGCATTAATTTCAATCAAAAAGACGGTTACTGGTATCAGGATTTTGATACCGATGAAGACCATACATTTGACATCGTTACTGTTGATGCCAATGGTAAAACTGTCAACCGCCAGAATCTGGATTATCGTGTCTATAAATTGAATTGGAGTTGGTGGTGGCAAAAAAATAACGAATCGTTAGAATCGTATATCAATAATAATTCCGTACATCCTGTGGTGTCGAAAACGCTCAACACATCAGGAGGCAAAACGACAGTGAAATTCCGGATTGATTATCCTGAATGGGGACGTTATTTAGTCTATGTGAAAGATAAAGAGAGCGGACATGCTACCGGACGGATTATTTATGTCGATTGGCCGGCTTACCGTGGACGTTCCAACAAAAATGACCCGACAGCAGCCACTATGCTGGCATTTTCCACTGATAAACAAAATTATCAGGCAGGAGAACAAGCTACGGTGATTATTCCTTCGGCAGCTCCGGGAAAAGCCTTGGTTGCACTCGAAACCGGAACAACTGTATTGAAACGGGAATGGGTAGATGTCGGTTCGACCGATACCAAATATACATTTGATATTACGGAAGACATGGCGCCCAATTTTTACGTTCATGTCACCTTATTACAACCTCATGCCCAGACTATTAACAATTCTCCAATACGAATGTATGGTGTAGTTCCCGTATTTGTGGATAATCCTGCATCCAAACTCGAACCGCAAATAGAAATGTCAGATGCATTGCGTCCGGAAGAAGAATTTACCATCAAAATAAGAGAAAAATCCGGTAAGAAAATGACTTATACATTGGCCATTGTAGATGATGGATTGCTGGATTTGACCGGTTTCAAAACACCTAACCCATGGAATGAATTTTATGCCCGCGAAGCCTTGGGCATTCAAACCTGGGATATGTACGATTATGTAATCGGAGCTTATGGCAATGCTTTCTCCGCCATGTTAAGCATTGGTGGTGATGAAGATACCAAACCAATGAATAAAAAAGCCAACCGCTTCAAACCGGTAGTTAAATTCATTGGACCGATTACGTTGGAAAAAGGAAAAGTACAATCGCATAAAGTCAAGTTGCCGATGTATGTCGGATCGGTCAGAACAATGGTCGTTGCCGGATATGAAAACGCTTACGGAAAAGCGGAAAAAACAGTGACTGTAAAAAATCCGGTTATGATACTCCCTACTTTGCCACGTGTGGTGAGCGCCGGAGAAAAAATTGTACTCCCGGTTAATGTCTTTGCCATGGAAAACAACGTCAAAGATGTAAAAGTGAAAGTTGAAACATCCGCCGGACTAATGAAACTTTCCGGAGGAGATTCTAAAACGGTAAAATTCTCCGCACCGGGCGATGATATGGCGTATTTTGAATTAAACGTCGGTTCCAGCACCGGAATTGAAAAAGTGAAAGTTTCTGCTACCGGAGGTGGATTTACCGCTACAGAAACCATCGAAATTGATGTCCGGAATCCGAATCCGCCCATGATTACTAATATCGACAAATTACTCCGGGCTTCTGAAGAAGCGGAATTTTCTTACGACTTGATCGACCATTCGGATAAAAATTGGGTGAAAATGGAACTTTCCCGGATTCCTTCGATCGACTTAAACCGTCGTTTCGATTACCTGGAAAATTACATGCATCATTGTACGGAACAGCTGACATCCAAAGGATTCCCATTGCTTTATGCCGAAGATTTCAGGAATATGACCGACTTTGAAAAAGAAACAACAAAGAAGAACATCAAAGAAGCCATTCGCTTATTATACGGTCGCCAGCTAAACAATGGAGGATTCGTATATTGGCCGGGATCCAACACAGCAGAAGATTGGATTAGTTCGTATGCCGGACACTTCCTGCTCGAAGCGCGCAACAAAGGTTACGATGTTAATCAAAGCGTTATCAACAAATGGATTGCTTACCAAAAGAAAATGGCGCAGAACTGGACTTACGAATATTATCAGACTTCGCGGTATTCATATTATCAGAATGATTTGCAACAAGCCTATCGTCTATATACATTAGCATTAGCCGGTTCTCCTGAATTAGGAGCCATGAACCGGTTGAAAGAAATCAAAAATCTGAGTCCGCAAGCTGCATGGCGTTTAGCTGCCGCCTATGCAATTGATGGCAAGAAAAATGCTGCCAACGAATTAATTTTCAATGTAAAAACAACCATTGAAAATTACTCATTGAGCAATGCTACTTACGGTTCTTCTTACAGAGACGAAGCCATGATTTTGGAAACCATGGTATTGATGGGTGATCTGCAAAAAGCGTTTGAACAGGCCAAGAAAGTTTCCAAAAATTTGTCATCCGAATATTATTTCTCTACACAAACAACTGCTTATGCCTTGTTAGCTATGGGAAAATTAGCAGCAAAAGTGGAAAAAGGAATGATTGAAGCCGATTGGACCCTAAATGGAAAAAAACAAGCTGAAATACGGACAGCAAAACCGGTTCATCAGGTGAATATTCCAGCTAATGTTCTCTCCGGCAAAGTGAAACTGAAAAATGTGAGCAACGGAGATTTGTTCATTTCATTTACCAGCAAATCGCAACCGGTTAATGATACGTTGCCCGAAGTCTCCAACAACATCAAATTGGATGTGAGTTATACCGATCTGAACGGCAATCCGGTTAATATCAGCCAGATTCCGCAGGGAAGCGATTTTGTTGCTATCGTAAAAGTATCGAATATCAGTGGAAACAATAATTATACGGATTTAGCGCTGACACATATCATTCCTTCCGGATGGGAAATTTTCAACGAACGGATGATGGAAGGTGTGGGAACTAAATCGGAAGCTCCTTATACTTACCGGGATATTCGGGATGATCGCGTATTGACCTATTTCGATTTAAGCCGTGCTTCTGCCAAAGTGTTCAAAATAAGGTTGCAGGCGGCTTATCGCGGAGAATTTGTACTTCCGGCCGTTCAGTGCGAAGCAATGTATGATACACAGGTGCAGGCAAGAACACGAAGCGGTATGACAAAGGTATCGCAGGATTAATCTTGAAGAAAAACAAAAATTCTGTTTATTCTACAAAAAGTGAATGGAATGAATGGATTTAAATTGAGTAAGGTGCCCTAACAAGGCACCTTACAATCAATCTTCATTATTCTGCCGCTTTTTCTTCAAAGCTCATGGCAGCCATTCTCTTATAACCGGCCAAACGCCATTCGGCATTTTCCTGAGTCACTTTAAACAATTCTTGGGCTTCTTCCGGATATTGTTTCATCAAAGAAGAGAAACGAACTTCGCTCTTAAGGAAGTCTTGGAATTTGCTCCAGTCCGGATCTTTTGAATCCAATTGGAATGGATTTTTTCCTTCGGCTTCCAATCTCGGATCAAAACGCCACAAATGCCAGTATCCACATTCTACTGCAAGTTTTTCTTCTGTTTGCGCTTTACCCATACCACTTCTCAAACCATGGTTAATACAAGGAGAATAAGCAATGACAATAGACGGTCCGTCATAAGCTTCCGCTTCGCGAATGGCTTTTAATGTTTGACCCTGATTAGATCCCATAGCAACCTGAGCAACATAAACATACCCGTAAGTGGTAGCAATCATACCCAAATCTTTTTTGCGGATACGTTTTCCGGCAGCGGCAAATTTAGCTACAGCGCCTACCGGAGTTGATTTGGAAGACTGGCCTCCTGTATTGGAATATACTTCGGTATCTACTACTAAAATGTTTACATTCTGACCGGAAGCAATCACATGGTCCAATCCACCGAAACCAATATCGTACGCCCAACCATCGCCACCAATAATCCATTGCGAACGTTTCACGAAATATTGTTTCAAGCCGGCTAATTGTTTGCAGATGTCGCATGTACAAGCATCTACCATGGGAGCCAATTTGTCGGAAATTTCGCGTGTTTTTACCGCATCTCCACGATTATCAATCCATTCCTGGAACAATACTTTCATTTCAGAAGAACAGCAATCGCATGACAAACCTTCTTTCATCAAGCGCTCTACACGATCGCGCATTACTTCTGTTCCGATATTCATACCCAAGCCGTATTCGGCATTGTCTTCGAACAAAGAGTTTGCCCAAGCCGGGCCTCGGCCTGCGTCATTTTTTGTATATGGCGTAGATGGAGCGGAACCGGAATAAATTGAAGTACAGCCTGTTGCATTAGCTACCATTTGATGATCTCCAAATAATTGGGAAATCAATTTGATATAAGGAGTTTCGCCACAACCGGCACAAGCGCCTGAAAATTCAAATAAAGGAGTTGCAAACTGCGAATTTTTCACGTTCAGGGAAGTGTCCACCAAATGTTGTTTTGATTTGACTTCTTTTGTACAGAATTCCCAGTTCTTCTGATTTTCGTACTGCGTTTCGATCGGCATCATTTGCAATGCTTTGTTGCCCTTGTTACCCGGACAAACATCCGGACAATTGCCGCAACCCATGCAATCCAATACATCTACCTGAATACGGAATTGCATACCTTCGAATTGTTTTCCCTGAGCTTTTAATGCTGTCATACCGGCTGGCGCTTTCGCTTGTTCGGCAGCATCCAACACAAACGGACGGATCGCAGCATGAGGACAAACATAAGCACATTGGTTACATTGGATACAGTTTTCAGGAATCCAGACAGGAACATGGCTGGCCACACCTCGCTTTTCATAGGTAGCGGTACCCTGATTCCAGGTTCCGTCCTCCCGTCCTTTGAATGCCGACACCGGAAGATCGTCTCCTTTTTGTGCATTAACCGGATGAACTACTTTAGTGATAAATTCCGGAATATTCGGATCCGCTTTTTCTGCTTCCAATTGGATATTAGCCCATTCAGCCGGAACTTCCACTTTTACCACATCGCCGCCACGGTCAACGGCAGCATAGTTCATGTTAATGATATCTTCACCTTTCTTACCATAAGATTTTACGATAAATTTCTTCATTTGTTCCACAGCCAATGCATAAGGAATTACGCCTGTAATTTTGAAGAATGCCGATTGAAGAATCGTATTGGTACGGTTTCCCAAACCAATCTCTTCTGCAATACCAGTGGCGTTGATCGTATAGAAGTTGATTTTATTAACCGACAGGTATTTTTTCACATTATCCGGAAGATTTTTCTTCACTTCTTCGGCATTCCAAATGGTATTTAAAAGGAATGTACCGCCTTTTTTCAATCCTTTGGTTACATCATACAAACGAAGATATGCTTGTACGTGACACGCCACAAAGTCGGGAGTATTTACCAAATAAGTGGAGCGGATCGGTTTGTCGCCAAAACGCAAGTGAGAACAAGTGAAACCTCCTGATTTTTTAGAGTCGTAAGCAAAATACGCTTGCGAATATTTATCTGTATTGTCACCGATAATTTTGATGGAGTTTTTGTTAGCTCCTACGGTACCATCGGCTCCCAATCCATAGAATTTAGCTTCGTAAGGACCTCCTTCGAATGCCAATTCTTCTTTTTGAGGAAGTGAAGTGAAAGTTACATCATCAACTATACCGATTGTGAAACCGTTTTTAGGTTCGGGCAACGACAAGTTTTCGTAAACAGCTAAAATCTGAGCGGGAGTTGTATCCTTAGAAGATAAACCATAGCGACCACCAACAATAGTCGGCTCTTCTTTTGAACCATAGAAGCAGTCTTTTACATCTAAGTAAAGCGGTTCGCCGGTAGCTCCAGGTTCTTTAGTCCTGTCTAGCACTGCAATGCGTTTTGCCGTTTTAGGAACAGCAGCTAAGAAATGTTTTGCAGAGAACGGACGATACAAGTGTACTGCAACTAATCCTACTTTTTCTCCTTTTCCGTTCAAATAATCGATGGTTTCTTTGATAGCTTCAGTCACAGAACCCATAGCGATGATCACACGGTCGGCATCTGCAGCTCCGTAATAATCGAACAAACCATATTTGCGCCCCACTAAAGCGCTCAATTGGTTTACATAATCTTCAACAATTCCAACTACCTGATTGTAATATACATTCGAGGCTTCGCGAGCCTGAAAGTAAATGTCGGGATTTTGTGCTGTTCCGCGAGCTACAGGATTTTCCGGATTCAATGCACGTTGACGGAATTCGGCCAATGCTTGTTGGTCAATCATCGGAGCTAAATCTTCGTTTTCAAGCATTTCGATTTTCTGGATTTCGTGAGATGTACGGAATCCGTCGAAGAAATGCACAAAAGGAACACGCGATTTAATTGCCGATAAGTGAGCAACAGCCGCTAAGTCCATTACTTCCTGAACCGATCCCGTTGCAAACATAGCGCAACCTGTCTGGCGGACAGCCATTACGTCCTGGTGATCGCCAAAAATAGAAAGAGCGTGAGAAGCCAACGCGCGCGCAGACACATGATAAACGCCCGGAAGTAATTCTCCCGCTACTTTGTACATGTTGGGAATCATCAACAACAATCCTTGAGAAGCTGTAAATGTTGTAGATAGAGTACCTGCCTGTAAGGCGCCGTGCATCGCGCCAGCCGCACCAGCTTCCGATTGCATTTCGTCCACGCGTACTTTTTCGCCGAAGATGTTTTTTCTTCCGGCGGCTGCCCATTCATCAACATATTCAGCCATCGTTGATGAGGGAGTGATGGGATAAATCGAAGCTGTTTCGCTAAACATGTAAGCGATGTGTGCGGCAGCTTGATTACCATCACAGGTTAAGAATTTTTTTTGCTTTGCCATAATTGTTATTTTAAGTTACAAGTTCGAGTTACGAGTTACAAGTTACGAGCATTTTTGGCGTAAACCACTTGTAACTCGTAACTTGTAACTTATAACTAATAAAGGAATCCGAACAACCATAAGGGAATAATCGTTCCTTCTCCTATCTCCACGTCATCTTTCGCATAATAAACTCCGGAAGTATGTCTTTCGGACAAATCCGGATTTTCTATTTTAAAACTATAAAGACTATCAATCAAGAACTGAGCGCCTTTTATTCCGGTATTCACCTTATAATCTTTATGTATTTGATTGTAGAAAAATGTTTCCCGCAATGCTTGTTTATCTACCGTATTTTGGCGGACCGAATAAAGCAGGTTCGGATTTTGCATGTAGAGTAAATCCGGTTTTTTTGGAAATTCTTCATTTTTAGAATACAGCATATTGATCAACCGGGCATCTTTCAGGTACTTCAAGTAATTCATCACTGTTGCTCGCGATGTTTCTATATCGTTGCTTAACTGGCTGATATTAGGAGTACCGGGAGTTGAAGTCGCCAACAAATACAACAGCTTTCGCAACTTGGGAAGATAGCTTTGTTCTATTTGTTTGATAGACAAAACATCCACTTCCAGCATCATATTCATTGTTTTCAATAAATTTTCCGAAAAATTACGTTTTTCGAGAAAAAACGGGTAAAATCCATGATGAAGATAATCGCCGAAATACGCCAATGGTTTAATTTGGTCACAAATTTTTTTGGCAATAACCCGATGATTGGCAAGCAATTCTTCTAATGAACAGGATTGAAAATCTGTGCCGGCAGTCAGGTTAATGAATTCCCGAAAAGAAAATCCCCGCAAATTATAAGAAACTACTTTACCCCACAAATCCGGATTTTCTTCTTTTAAACGCATCACGGAAGATCCGGTAAACACAATTTTCAGATCCGGATAATTGTCATAGCAATAGCGTAGTTCTTTTGACCAATCCGGATATTTGAACACTTGATCTATCAACAATACCTTTCCTCCTTTCATCCTGAACTCATTGGCAAAATCTTTGATTGACCGCACCGTAAAGTAAAAATGATTCAAGTTGATATAAAGGCATTCCTTTGATTCAGGATCAAAATGGTCTTTGGCATACTGCAACAAAAATGTAGTTTTTCCTACGCCGCGAGATCCTTTGATTCCGATCAACCGGTCGCTCCAATTGATCTGGCTCATTAATTGCCTATGAATCGGAGTGTTGACATGTTCGACTAAGTATTGATGTGTCCTGAAAAAAGATTCCATATCTTGCCTGCATGATAGCTTGCAAAGATATGGAATATTTTTAGAATTGCAATCTCCGGATTACAATTTTAAATGAAAATTGAAAAATCAGAAATAACGGTTGGCTTATCTGTCAGCCATGTCGCTAACATCGGCCATATCGCCCACCCCTGTACTTACCAGCACGGTTTGAGACGGAATGCTTTCATTATGAAAACGATCGTATGCGGTAACCACATAGTAGAAACTGGCCGGTTTAGCCGTTTGCGCATACAATTTAACCTGATTCCCTTTGAGGCGGCAGGCAATCAAATTATCCGGATTATTGATATCAACAGGATATTGGGTAGAACAATAAACATTGTAATAAACCATGTCTTTCCCTCTTGTTGATTTTTGAAGATCATTCCAGGCAATTGTCAGATCTTGTTTTCCACCCATCGCACTCGTAATTTTAGGCGCCGTAGGAGGTGTTGCTTTCATCCATGTCAACGGAGGTAATAATGCCGGGGCTCCATAAAAACCGTCTTTGATGCGATTCAAAAGGTTATTTTTGCTGTCTAAAACATATTTTGTACGAAAATAAGCATTGCCGGCAGTACGATTTTTCCGTGAATAAGTCACCTGGTCGGAGATGGTTTGCGGCCTCCAGTTTTCCTCATCCATCTTATAGGCACCCAGGCCGGGAATCACCCAACGATTGTTGCTTCTTGCAAGCCAATCCTGAACAAAAGGATAAAACAATTCTCCCGCATGAAACATCATCGGCACAATAAAGTCGTGCTTGCCTTTTGCCAACCAGTCGGCCGGATCCTGACACACTTCGGAAGCAGTCATATAAGCCTGTGTCTTGCCAGGTATTTTCGCATACATCCCAATTACGGAACTACTTACCTGCACCCAGGGTTTAATTTCCTTCACGCAATCATACGCCTGATATACAAATTGATTGATATTATCTTTGCGCCATTGGGTCAACGATTTTCCTTTCCCATACCTGCTATAGGTAGAGGCATCCGGAAAAGAAGACAATTGTTCAGGATAACGGATGTAATCGAAATGAATGCCATCAATGTCATATTTTTGAATCAACTCTTTAACCATACCCAACAAATATTCGGCAGTCTCCGGCTCTCCAGGATCCAATGTATATTCTTCCTGACAAATACGAACTAAGGATTTTGCCCTTTCCGACATGTGCCGTTGTCCTTTCGCCACAGTTCCCATAGGGTAGGTCACAAACCACGAATGGCATTCGATTCCGCGTTCATGGCATGCATTGACAGCAAATTCTAAAGGATCATAACCGGGAGTCGATTGGTTTTTAGGGAGAACATATTTACTCCACGGCTCATAAGATGATTGATAAATAACATCGCCCCGTATCCGGGTCTGAAGGAACACTACGTTAATGTTAGCAGCTCTTAGCTTATCCAACAGAGCGATCAAATCCCGCTTTTGTTGCTCGGCATCCACAGCGTAGCCCCCTACTTGCTGAGGCCAGTCCAAACCATAATTGGTACTTAACCAAACGGCACGAATTTCGTGCTTTACTTGTGAAGTGGCCATGCACAGGCATAAAAATAGCATGGACACAATGAGTGTAACGTGCTTCATCTCAAATTCAAATTAGTATTGCAAAGATAAATAAAATTTTATTACTTGTTAATACTTTTTGATGGATATTGTTTAACTCGTTTTGTATCGGGTTAATAAAAATTTATTTTTTTTGAAGGAGCATGATTTTAACTGTCAGACCACATATAACACTTTTTAGTCTTCGGCTTTTGTTTACTTTTGTAATGCGAAAAAAGAATCATGATTGATCAATTGACCATAGAACGTATTCAATCGGCTGCACACATCGAAGAGGTGGTCTCCGACTTCATCACGTTGCACAGGCGAGGCGTGAATTATGTGGGTTTATGCCCATTTCATGAAGATAAGACACCATCGTTTTATGTTTCCCCGGCAAAAAATATATGCAAATGCTTTGCTTGCGGGGAAGGTGGGACACCCGTGCATTTTGTGATGAAACATGAACAATTGTCGTATCTGGATGCTCTAAAATTCCTGGCAAAAAAATATGGAATAGAAGTCAAAGAAAAGGAACTAACCGACGAACAAAAAATTGCGCAAGGAGACCGGGAAAGCATGTTCATTCTAAACAGTTTCGCACAAAAAACTTTTTCATCAATACTTTTTGAGAATTTAGAAGGCAAATCCGTGGGGCTTTCTTATTTTCGCGAACGAGGATTCCGGGAGGATACGATCAAAAAATTCGGATTGGGTTATGCTCTTGAACAAAAAGATGCATTTTCGCAATTGGCAATAAAATCGGGATATAAAAAAGAATACTTAGAGAAGACGGGGTTGGCGGTAACCGGCGAAAATAATTATATAGCAGACCGGTTTCGCGGCCGGGTTATTTTCCCGGTTTATTCTCTTTCCGGAAAAGTGGTGGCCTTTGGCGGCCGGATTTTAAAAAAAGATGAAAAATTAGCCAAATATATCAATTCGCCCGAAAGTGAAATTTATCATAAAGGGAATGAATTGTATGGGATTTATTTTGCCCGGCAGGCATTGGTGAAACATGATAAATGTTTTCTGGTAGAAGGATATACTGATGTCATCTCGATGCATCAGGCAGGAATTGAAAATGTAGTGGCGTCTTCCGGCACGGCATTGACCCAGGGGCAGATCAAACTGATTCACCGGTTTACAAACAATATTACTGTATTGTATGATGGCGATGCGGCGGGAATCAAAGCGGCATTGAGGGGTATCAACCTGCTGTTGGAAGAAGGGATGAATGTAAAAGTGGTGTTATTGCCTGAAGGGGAAGATCCTGATTCTTTTGCACGGAAACAAAATGCTTCTGAATTTATCGCATACATCAAGGAGCACGAGACGGATTTTGTGCGTTTTAAAGCTGCATTGTTATTGGATGAAGCGGGAGAGGACCCGATCAAACGCGCCAATCTGATCAATGAGGTCGTAGATACCATTGCTATTATCCCCGAAGAAATTATCCGGCTGGTATATGTGAAAGAATGTTCCAAATTACTGGAAATGGATGAACGGGCGTTGTTGAGAGCGACTGCAAAAAAAAGGAAGGCCAATCAGGAAAAACAACCGGAACAATCGAAGCCGGTACAGCCGGAAACGCTTTCTCCCGAAACAGAACCCAATGTACTACCGGGAGAAAACCGGGAAGATGAGCTTTCATCATTGCACAGGTTAAATTCTGTAGCGTCTTTTTTTGATCCTTACGAAAGAGAAATTCTCCGCTATGTGGTTCGATATGGACAGTATGCACTGTATTGGGAATTAGACGAAACAACTGAAATGGGAAGAGCGGTTTCGGTAGTCGAACATATTGTTCGCGAATTGCAACAAGATGACCTGGATTTTGTTAATATAACATACAAAACAGTATTGTCGGAAGCGTTCGACCAATGGACACAACATGCAATTATCCCGGAACGATACCTTTTGCATCATCCCAATCCGGAAATCAGCCGTTTGGCAGTAAACCTGGTCAGCGACAAATATCCGCTTAGCAAGATACATTCGCGGTTTCAACAAATCCGTCTGGAATCAAAACAATTGCGAGAATCTGTTCCATATATTTTGCTTGTGTACAAAGAGGCGATACTGAAACAGCAAATTGCTCAAATCAATGCTCGCCTCAAGGAATTGAAGGCTGAAAATGATTTTAATGAAATTGTAAACCTGATGCAACAATTGTCAGAACTTAAGGAAGCCCAAAAAATTGTTTCTAAATTAGCAGGAGAACGAATTGTACTAAAAATGTAACTCGCAAACGGAGGTGTCATGAAGCAAATAACAAACATACCCGACCGGCCGGATAAAAAAAGAATAGTAATAGTCGGCGGTGGCTTTGGCGGATTAAAATTAGCCAGTAAATTAGATCCACTCTATTTTGATGTAGTATTGTTGGATAAAAATAACTATCATCAGTTTCAACCGCTGCTTTATCAGGTGGCAATTGCCGGATTGGAACCAAGTTCTATTGTTTATCCTTTCCGGAAAAATTTCCAAAAGAAGAAATTTATCCATTTCAGGATGTGTGAAGTGACCCAAATTATTCCGGAATCCCATCTCATTGAAACAAACATTGGCTCGTTGAGCTACGATTTTTTAGTCATTGCCTGTGGATGCGAAACGAATTTTTTCGGAAATAATCAATTGCAGTATTCTACCATTACATTAAAATCGATATCGGATGCTTTGTATGCCCGTAATCAAATATTAAAGAGTTTTGAAGAAGCAGCTACGATTTCCGATCCGGTCGAATTAAAGAAACGATTGAATTTTGTGGTCGTAGGAGGTGGCGCTACAGGCGTTGAATTGGCCGGAGCATTAGCGGATATGAAAAATTTTATCCTTCCCAAAGATTATCCTGAATTGGATTTCTCGAAAATGCAGATCCACCTGGTCGATGCTTCGCCGCGTCTGTTAATCGCGATGTCGGAAGAGGCTTCAAAACGGGCTGAAGAAACATTGCATAAGCGGGGCGTGGCCCTCCATCAATCAGTCTTTGTTACATCATACGAAAATGATATATTAAAAGCCAGTAATGGAGCTGTCTTTCAAACAAAAAATGTGATTTGGGTAGCAGGAGTAACTGCCAATGTTATTCCCGGGTTTGAAGCGAAATTGTATGGCCGCGGCAACCGGCTTCTGGTCAATGAATTTTGCCAGGTAAACGGATATAAAAATGTTTTTGCCATTGGAGACGTTGCCTGTATGATGACTTCAGACTATCCCAACGGACATCCGCAGGTAGCCCAGGGAGCCATCCAAATGGGAACATTATTGGCGCATAACCTGGTCAGGTTGCTTGAAAACAAGGAGATGACTCCTTTCCATTATGTCGATAAAGGAACTTTAGCCACCATCGGGCGCAATGCGGCTGTCGCAGACCTGCACAACCTGAAATTCGGAGGCCGAATTGCCTGGTGGCTATGGTTATTGGTTCACATTGTCACTATTATCGGAGTAAAAAACAAAATTCTTGTGATGCTCGACTGGGCATGGAATTATGTGACGTATGACGTCTCTTTGCGGTTATTGATACGACCGCGAAAATGAGCGTCCCAATGATTATCAGTAAAACAAATAATTGGGAAACATATCGGGATTGGACGTTATTTTCACACCATATATGGCTCCTGTTTTCCGCCCAGGGGCGGATCGGAACTCAACGGTGATTTCCTTTTTTCCTTCCACCCATGCATCCGGCAATTCGTATATCTCTTCGTAAAAAGTCAGAGGATATTTGCTGTGCAATTTTTCTGTTGCCAACACGTTTCCATCAATCAGGATATCAAAGATCCGGTCTTCGGGGGCGCTTCCCCAATAAGTTACGGCGAGATAAACAGGAAATTGATCCTGATTTAGTCTGAGATCATAAGCAAACCAACCTCCGGAACCGGCCATTCGTCCCGAACGGTTGAACTCCCAAAATCCACGATAATCGCGCTGATGGGTTAAGGTATCGTTTTGCCCTTTATACTCATGCGCCTTTTCATCCTGCGGATTAGCCGGATTGAGCTCATCGCTGACCACTTGTTTCCGGAGATCAAACTCTCCGGGAGTAAACATTTTCCAATACAAATTATACCGTTGATGATGCATTTGGTAATAGGGAATCAGGCTCAACGATTTGTTTTTGTCCTTGTCCTTTCCTGTTATTTGTATTTGAAAACGGGAAGGGGCGACTTGTTTTATCCATTTCGCCGGATTCGATTTGTCAACAATGAGAAGAGGAATGTCGTCCGTTGGAGGTATCCATCGATTGTTTTTTAAGGAGAATTCTATCAGGTCGCTTTCAGGCATTCCGGCTGTTCCCAATTCTCCGGCTAATACCAATGGGCCGAAAAAGATGGCGGCAAAGTTCGGATCATCCGGGGTTGGTTCCAGGTAAAAATCCCGGGGTATTTCGATTTTGATCCGATCTCCTTTTTTCCAAGGATGATCAAGGCGTATATAATCTCCCGCCTTTTCGTTCACCGGCTGTTGTTTGTCATTTATCCAAATTCTTACCGGTCGTTTTACCCAGGATGGATAACGGATGTATATCTGTTTGCTGAAGCTGGTATTCTCTTCAATCGACAAATTGACAATATCGCCTGCCGGAAAATCTGTTTCCATTTTTAACTGTAATCCTTTTTCTTTCCAATCCAATTTGGAAGGAATAAACAGGTTGACAAACAGGTCTTTTCCATTATTGAAATAAATTGCTTCTCCATACTTGGAATGGTTTTCCATGCCTGTCCCGACACAACACCAAACCCCTTCCAGATTGTAGCCTTTACTGTATGATTTACAACCTCCCGGTATCAGGGAAGTATAATAGGTAACACCTCCGCTTTCGGGATCCTGAGACGCCAAAATATGGTTATATAATGCTTTTTCAAAATAATCCATGTGCCTCAATTCACCAGTAGATCTGAAATAGTTTAATGCCACTTTCAACATGTTGTAAGTGTTACAGGTTTCATTGGAGGTGTATCCTAATCTTTTGCTGATTTCTCCGGGACGGCCAAAACGTTCATAACAGCCATTTCCGCCAATGCAGGATGTATGATCATGATAAACTATTTCAAGAAAATTCCGGGTTGCATTTTTGCAAATTTCATTGCCAGTCAATTGGTATTGCCGGGCAGTACCTGCAAATGTTGGTATTTGCATGTTAGCATGTCTGCCGAAAAGGACATCATTGTGGGCCGCGATATTCAATATAACTTTTTGATGGTTGAATTTCATTGATGCTTCCATGTATTTCTGGTTTCCGGTAATTGCATACAAATCGGCCATCACTTCGTTCATTCCACCATGCTCAATATCGAGATAATCGTCGAAAAGGTCGGGATTGACCCGTAAAACAAATTCGACTAACGGATCGGCATATTCGACCAGGACTTCCAAGGCTGCCGGATTATTACAATAAAGATAAGCATCGCGCAATCCGGCCATCAATTTATGAATGCCATAAAAATGATTTCCGGTTGTTCCTCCCCAGGGATATCCGGCTTCATCCGGCTGATCCAGTACCAACCGGCCTTTCAACAATTCTTCCATGCCGGTGTCGATGCCGCTTCGGGACAGTCCTTCTGCAGGAGGTAAGCGGTCGAAACAGGTTTTATATGTCTCAACAATATAATCGGCTCGTTCCCGAAAATGATTATCTCCGGTTTGCGCATACATCAATGATATGCCTGAAAGATAATGCCATAAATCGCCCGGACGAGTTCCTCCGGGTTGATTGGATCCGGGATAATCTCCCAACGGTTCGAGGCCGGCTTTTTTTCTCATCGCATTCAGCATCCGGTTTACATCTACTCCCAATAAGTATTGCCGGGATACTTGCATGGCATGATAGAAAGGGCTTCCGGGGAGTAACCGAATTTCCGACAAAGTAAAAGTTTTCCAATAATTGGGAGTTGCAGGTATTACAGTGGTACATTGGTCGATTTCACCTGCAAAAACAGTGCAACACCACCACAGGGAAAGTACGTATGCCCCTATTCTCTTCATATCATGAAAAATTTATTAAACATGGTACAATATTACAAAGAATTTGATGAATGGAATACAAAAATGCCATCAAAGAGTTATAAATTTCGGACATACGTGTTTTTTGTGAAATTTATTTTTCAAACACATTCAGAGCAAATTATGTTTCTCTGAAATAAGACGTTCATAATGAAGAATCTGATTTTTTAACATCCACAATGTGCGTGAGCCGGATATCAGCAGAAGAACTGCCAACCATAATCTCAAATTCTCCCGGCTCGACTACCCGCTTCATTGTTTTGTTAACCAAAGACAAATGTTCGGGAGTGAGTATCATGGTTACACGTTTTGTTTCCCCTGCTTTCAAACAGACTTTTGCAAATCCTTTGAGTAACTGAACCGGAGTCGTCACACTGCTTACTTTGTCATGGATATACAATTGTACAACTTCCGCACCATCGATAAGGCTTGTATTGGCAACATCCAAACTAACCACAATGTTGTCAGTAATCGTTGGGGAAGCCGGTTCTATTTGTAAATTTTTGTATTCGAAGGTCGAATAACTTAATCCATAACCAAACGGATATAACGGTTTTCCGTCTCCATCCACATATCTCCGGTGGGATGAAGGTTTATGGGAGTAATAGATGGGCAACTGTCCCTGATTTTTTGGAAAACTAATGGTGAGTTTCCCTGAAGGATTATAATCGCCAAACAAAACATCGACAATGGCTGTTCCTGTGGCTTCTCCCGGAAACCAGGATTGCAAAAGCGATTGTGAATATTCACTGATTTCCGTCAGCACAAGCGGCCGGCCGGTTATCATTACAGTCACAACCGGTTTACCAGATCTGGTTGCCGCTTTCAAAATTTCCATATCCATCGTATGTGGAGATAAATTTTGTTTATCCCGACTTTCTCCTACCTCTTCCTGAGCTTCGCCCATGACAACGACAACCATATCGGAATTGTTTGCCGAACGGGTAATATCAGTATATAATGAAGACGATGCCACATTCGTCAAACGCCATTTGAGCCAAATGCCGGCATTTCCATCCAATTCGGCATATTCCATCCGGAAAGGGATTTTCCGGCCGGCCTCCAACCGGATTTGATTGCGCGCGCCTTTATTGCGTGATGCATCATTCCAATGATCCATAAACGGTTTGTTATCAATAAAAATACGACCATAATCGTCTGCCCGGAAATCAAATTCATAGACACCCGTTGTCGGAACAGTAATATAGCCTGACCAGCGGGCGGAAAAATAATCGGAATGGATACCCGGCGCAGGACTTAAATTATGCCAATACGGATTCAAATTGGTATCCGTTGCTTTATATATTGGATCTCCGTTGAATTCGGTATTGTTAAAATATTCGACAGTAAAATAATTTTCTTCGGCATTTTGATCCGGAGACAAAAATGCAGGAGCAATGATCGAAAAACGATCGGATACTTCGCTATTTACATAATCAATGTTCATATCATTTCCAAACCTTTGTTTCAATGCCTGATATACGGAAATCGCTTTGGCTCCCGCCGGAGAATAACCGCCAACATAAGTGGCATTGGCTAAATTACCAACTAATGTAATCCGTTTTATATTTTTATTGACGGGCAACGTGTTGTTTTCATTTTTCAACAAAACAATCGATTGCCGGGCAGCCTCTAATGCCAATGATTTATGCTCATCGGAATGGAATACTTTTTCGACCAATGTCTCATCGGTATAAGGATTATCAAAAAGTCCTAATTCAAATTTGACTCTCAATATTCCACTGACCGCCCTGTTCAACTCTTTTTCAGAAAGTTTTCCGTTTTTTACGGATTCTACTATAATTCTTTGAAAATCAGCATATTTATAATCATAAAACTGCATATCAAGCCCTGCCGATATCGCATTAATAATAGCCTCTTCGTCTGTTGCAACAGTATGGTGATTAGTCTTTTGCTTAGCAATAGCGCCTAAATCGGAAACGACAAAACCATCGAAACCCCATTCATCGCGAAGGATTGTTTTAAGGATCCAATCATTGGCAACACTTGGCACTCCGTCCAATTCGTGGTAAGCGGCCATCACTCCGCGGGCATGTCCTTCTTTTATGGCTTTTTCAAAAACATATAATCCGGTAGAACGAGCTTCCCGTTCTCCGATAAAAGTCGGGCCCTCATTGCTCCCATTTTCCGGGGTACCATGCATGGCAAAATGTTTTGGTTCGGCAGCAACAGCATTATTATCAGACAATTTATCTCCTTGCAGCCCTTTAATCAAACTAACAGCAATACGGGAAGTTAAATAAGTGTCTTCCCCAAATGTTTCTTCTACACGTCCCCAACGAATATCACGGGCAATATCGAGATTGGGGCCTAAAACAAAATGAACTCCATGAGCGCGAGCTTCGGAAGCAACAGCCCGACCAATATTATATATCAAAGTTGTATCCCAAGTACTTGCATTTCCCTGAGGAATCGGGAAAGTGGTGGCTCCGGCACCCTGGTAGCCGTGTAAAGCCTCTTCTATAAATAAGACAGGAATTCCCAAGCGTGATTTTTCAATCGACTGTTTTTGTATTTCATTGGCCAAGGCGGCGGTTTTCGGATATAAATCATGGACAGCCCCAATATTCATGGAGTCTATAAAATGACGAACGCGGCTGGTATCCAGCGTTTCAGAATCTTTGAGGATATCATTGGCAGCCAGCATATCCAATTGGGCAGCCTTTTCCTCTAAAGTCATCCTGGAAAGTAAATCTGTTATTCTTTTTTCAATGGGTAACGATGCATCTTTGTATTGAAGGCCGTCGTTGCAACTGTACATTATTCCAATAAAAACCAAGAATATAAGTGAAAATGTAATTAATGTCTTAAATTTCATATTTAACAAAGGATGAAAAAGTAAAAGGTGCTGTCTCAAAAACAGATCAATAGAACACAGATGAAACGGATGACACAGAAAAGCGCGGATTGATTTTTTATTTTCTGTGTATTTCTTGTTCTAATTTAGCTTTTGAGACAGCCTCTTTTATCAATATAAATTTATTTAACAAACACTTTGTGTGTAAAGGCTTTCCCTTCGAATTGTACTTTAACAATATAGGATCCGGAAGCCAGGTCAACATTGACGTTGTCGGTAATTGTTCCCAAATTAGCAACTTGTTGTCCCAACAGACTATAAATGCTAACTGATGCCGATGGATAATTAACCAAATATAATACACTGTTATTAACATATACATTTCCGCCGTCAGTTGAAATGTAATCTATATTGCTGGTTCCTATTTGCAATGCTTTTTCCACAACATTATTGGCATAGTTACTTTCTGCAATAGATTTATCACCGTTGATTTCGGCTTTAATGGTGTATAGTCCGTTTCCGGGAGCTGCCCAATAGCTGTATCTTGTAGCGCTCAAACCATCTTTATTACTATCTGCTGTAATGAAGATTTCTGCGCTGCCTGCATTGATCGGGCCAGTATATTTTTCATACCAGGTAGCCAATTCACCATTGACATAGAACTTCACGCCTTTATCAGTTGCAGGAGCATTGATAGTTCCAACGTTTTTCACTTTCATTGAGAATTGGTATCCATTCCGATTTTCTACCCAATCTACAGCAGTTACTTCCAAATCAACTTCACCTTCCACTGTTAATGTAGCATCCAATGTGTTATTGTCTGAATTTGTTTCTTTGACTCTTTTGCCATCATTAACATGAGCGGTTATTGTATATTGTTTGTTAGCGCCACAAACCCAAACACCTCCGGGAGAAGCTCCGGCCAAGGCGTCACCGCCATTGGTTTCTACCTCCATTGTTTCGCCAGGACCAAGAGGACCCATGAAATCGTCGCTCCAAAGAACAGTAACACCATTAATTTTGAATGCAACGCCATGGCTGCGGTTTTCAGGAGAAGAAAAGTCTTCACTGGTATTTTGAATGGTAGCAAAGAATTTCATATCATCGCCCGGAGCCGGATTAGCAGGTTCCCAACGTACTGCAGTAACAATCAAATCAACGGGATCATCAGGTCTTGTGAAGAAATAAGCTTTAGTCAACGTAATATTTCCCGGCTTTTCACTCTTCAAAGTAATCTGTTTGATTTTTTTACCTGCATCCAAATTCCACCAGGCTTGTGTAGCGTTTGCACGGTATTCGTTTCCTCCGGCATGACCGCCACCCGCTGTGGTTGATGTTCCATCCATATATTCTACGTCGAATTGAAGTTTGATATCAGCAGGATTGGCAGGATTTCCTTCTTTATTTGATAAAGTAGTAGCATCAAATTCAAGGAATATCTGATCATTTCCGGCAGGAATATCCAAACCTCCCTGAGCTTCGAAGTTCCAACCTACACGTTGCCAACCTCCATTATAAGTAGCAATGTGCGTTTTCTCGTCGTAAGAAGAGTTTTCAAAAAAATTCAGTTTATTGATGCTATATTTCAAAGCATCTTCATACCAGAAATATGCTTTTTTCAACACAACCTGACGTGCATTAGCATTATTTACACCTAAGGTAATAGCAATAAGTTTGTCGATTCTTGTAACATCCAAACGGTTAGTTAAAGCTTGTGGATCATTCGCACCAACTTCCACTTCTGTTCCTTCACTATATTCAGAATTCAGACGAACATAACCACCTGCAGCATTCTCAAATTCTACTGTAACACGGTTATAGGCAGAAAGATCCAAGCCGCTTACATCCCATTTTGCTCCACCATTCCAATCGGCGTTAAAAGTAATGGTACGTGTTGTTTTATTATAAGTATTTGCAGGATCACCACCCCAAACTATTACATCGTCTAATGATAATTCAAGTTCCAAAACCGGGCCATCGTAATCAGGATTTGATACTCCTGTTTCTGCTACAAGTATTTGAACTGCTGTCCAGGCATTGCCGCCATCGTGTGGATTGGATACTGCCGCATTCGGCAGGTCTGCGCCAAAAAATTCTGAGTTTAGGGTCAGACTGGTCAATGCAAAAAAAGCATGTTTATTGTCGCCCGAAGGACGAGCGCCGGTATTGCCTTCTTCATTAACCAACCATACTCGATTGGCATTGACTCCTCCATCTGTCCAGTTTGAACCCATTTTAGACCATTTAAATAAATTGGTCTTGCCATTCGTTTCAGAAACCGTTGCTGCGCTCACTGTCCAGTCGCCGCCGGAACCCGGAGCACGAGTTGAACCTTGCAGATAAGCCCCGGTAGCAACGTTTTTGTAATAATAAGCCTGTTGTCCGAAGTCGTTGGAGCCGGCAGGAATTTCGTACCATTTGGTATTATCAGCGCCGGCATCCGCAGAATGAACTACATTTGTTCCATCTACTGC
>JAVBKX010000029.1:0-49757 GCA_031553835.1 Bacteroidales bacterium | reverse complement strand
GTTAATTTGTACTCGTTTCATAAGCTATATTATTGAAGTTAATACTCTGGTATTCTTTCAAATACAAAGTTAACTAAAATGATATAGCTTATTTTTTGCTACTTATCCATCTTGTCCGGTTTTAAACATAGGAACTTATTTAGTTTATTTGTAATATTGTACATTAATTGAAAAAACCGGCGTATGCAATACCGATGGAAAAACTGTTTTCGTTATTATATTGACTTTTCAGAAGTCCTGCAGCATATTCTGCTTTCACAACAATATCTTTCATCGGAAAATAATTGATTCCTCCTGCTATTACCTGACGTTGGCACCATTCTGTTTTAGGAATATCGGGATCTGTTTTAAACATGGAATCATAATATTCATACCGGCCAAACAGATAACATTTTTGTTTTTGAATGCCGGTGTTGTTTTTTATTTGAGAAAAGATGTCATATCCCATTTCCACTCCTGTACACATAGCATCCGAACCTACGCTGGAACGCGGGGAGGGTGAATGTTTTGAGAGCGATTTATTGTAAGTGGAAATCACTTTTGAATTGACCAGATGGCCATAATCGAAGTAACCTCTGGCAATGATATTATGTGCATTATAATCAAAGTCAAAAGTGCCGATATAAACGGTTCCTTTTATATCTTTATATTTGGGAGCCTGGCTGGGTTGCACGCTATTCCCGAAACTAGCTCCGCTATACCCGCTAATGCCGAGACGCAATCCGGGGATTGAATAATTGTCAATGCGCATAGCTCCGGCCAATTTGTTGGCCACTTTAAATTCATAAGGAGAAGCAGATCCGCCTTGTATCCAATTTTTACGGCTAAACATTTCCGAATCAAGTCCGGGAATTACTAATGCTTCATAACGCCATTGCTTACCCAGAAAACCCCAAAGACTAATTCCTGTTTCATGCCATGTACAAGGGAAGATGGTTCTCTCACCTTCAGGACGGTAAACGGTAAAAAATTGTGTAGGTAAATGATAGACATTTGTCAATCCCACGGGAACGATAATATGTCCCATGCGAAGGTTAAGCGCTTTGGAGAATGTTTTTTCGATCCAGAATTGTTCAATTGCCACTTCGCCACCGCGTTCCACTTCCGTTTCATATTCTCCGGCTTCTTCAGCTTCAAGTTCTACCGCAGCTTCTGTTCCTCCGTGTTCAAATTCTATTTCGGAATTCATTCTCCACCCGTTGCCAAATTCATATCCAACGAAAAATACTATGTGTGGAATATCTACCCGGTTGTGGTAACCCGTATTTTTGTACTGTTCGGCTTGCGAATAACGATTGAAATTATCACTGTAAAAATTTCGGCTCATGGCGATTTCGCCATAACCTCCTAATTGCAGGCGAGAGGATATTTTGGTTTCCTGGTTGGTTTTGACGGGAGCAATGGTTGTGGCCTGGGAGACTGCGTCAACGTTTTGAGCCGATGCACTGAGCAGGGTGATGCAAAAAAAAGCACAACATGTACAGGCAAAAAGATATAATTTCATAATTTCATTATTTTTCAAGCTGCAAAAGTATTTTTAATCATAAAACAGGGCAATCCCAAAAAATAGGGATTTGCATCTGGCACACATACCATGATATAGTGAATGTAAAACTTTTTGCTGTTTTTACATGTTATAAAAAAAATTGTTTAATAGTTATGAAAAATATTTTTGTCCTTGTTGTCAATGGTTTTTTAGGGATTGTTTTCCCTTTGGTTATGACGATTATTTTATTAGAAAAATTACATCATTTACTGTATCCGTTGATCCGGGTGATTGAGGATAAGCTGCATATTTCGCGTTTCATCGGAGTGATGAACGTTATCATCATTTCCGCTGTTGTCATGTTGATATTGGGATATTTATGCGGGTTATTGCTCAAAAGCGGGTGGATCAAAAAAGGGATCAATCGTTTTGAAGCCAATGTGTTGGACAAAATTCCGGTTTATAGTATCGTTAAGTCACTGTTTGGAACAGAAGTTGGGATAAAAGACGAGAATAACTTCCGTCCGGCAGCCTTATACGACGGAGAATCCTATTCCCTTTGTTATGTGACTAACGAAAGCGATTCGTTTTATACCGTGTTTGTTTGTGAAGGAGGTCTTGGCGGAGGCGAATTGCAGATTGTTACCAAAGAGAAAGTGACATTGCTGGATCTTTCCCTTACGGAGTTTACACGAATGGTTAAAAAATACGGAATGGGATCGGCGCATTACATTGAAAATGCGATCAAGAAAGGTTAGCCCGTGAATGTAATATATAACCGCCTTTTACTGTTTCGATACGTTGGAGCGGAAATTCAGGATCAATTTTGTGTCGCAGGTATGAAATACATACATCAATGATATTGGAATTCGGTTCGTAATTATTACCCCAAATGGTGTTCAGTATAATCGAATGCTCTACCATTCTGTCTTTATTTTCCATCAACAGTTTAAGGAATTTGAATTCCAGTGAAGTCAATTTGATTTCTTTCCCGCCTTTCATTACCGACAGTTGATCGGCATATAATTTTAAGTCATCGCATTCCAGTACGTTTTTTGATTCTTCATAATGAAATTTGGCTCTCCGGACAATTGCATGAATCCGGGCTATTAATTCTTTGAGGAGAAATGGTTTGGCAAGATAATCATCTGCTCCATAATCCAATGCTTTTATTTTATCATCCTTATCATTTGAAGAGCTGAGGGCGAGTATCGGAGTTAGATTTTTTTTGAAACGGGTGTATTGTAATAATTCATAGCCGTTGACATCGGGCAGGATCATGTCCATTAATATAAGATCCCATGGTTTTTGGGATACCAGTTGACGCGCATCAGTACCATTTTCGGTTAATGTTACGGAAAATCCGCATTCGTCAAGTTCTTCCAACAAAGTTGTATTGATTTCGTGGTCGCTTTCTATTAGTAAAACTTCCATATTTACCTTCCATTTTTGAGAGCATAAAGATAATGAATTTTTTATACTCGCTGCAGAGGGCTCTGCTTTACGTAAGGGATACTCGCCGCCTTACGTAATTCAATATCATTGCCTTACGTAAAGTAGTTGCATTGCCTTACGTAAGGAAACGATATTGTAGTTCTCTATTGTGTAATGTCTATATCTCCAGTTTCATAATCTCATTATATTTATTGTTTTATCCATTTAGCAGTTGCAGTATTTTTGTCAGTAAATAACACACGGACTAAATAAACCCCTTCTGGTAAATTGCCGGCATTTATTTCTATCGTCTCTGATTGTCCATGTTCTTGTTGTAGTTTTGCGCCTGTAACAGAAAGAATCTCAACAAGAGAGATTGTTTTTGTTGATGAACTAACCTGTAATTCGTTGGCCTGTTGTTTGAGTATTATGTTTGATCTTTCTAATTTAGTTTCGTCTAATCCAAGATAAAAATCGCCGGTATAAGGAGTTCGTAATATGACTTGTCCGCTAAGGAAATAGCCAAATTGATTGTCTTCAGAAAAAGAAAAGTTACTTGTCTCCGCAATATCGATGTTTTTAGACATATTAGATATTGCTGTTTCTTCCCATGTTTGTCCCCCATCAATTGTTTGGTTTATCCCTAATCCAAATCCACCGCAAGTAGTATGTGCCGAAAAGGCAGCATATCCAATATTATCATTTTGAAAAAAAATACCGGTTCTGCTATTGCTCTTAAATTCGCCCTCGTCAGCACAAGACCAGTTAGAGTCATGTGTTGCAGAAAGAAATATTTCTTGATTTAACAAAGCAAATACTTTATTTTCTGTAATGGTTAATGAATGTATTTTATCATATTCCCGTGGATCATTGTATGCAATTTGTGTATTCCAGGAAGCTCCTCCATTATCGGTTTTCAAAATATTATTCCGATCACCAACAATATATCCGATATTGTCATGAAATTTTATATCATACAAATTTCGATTATTAGTATAATTCCGAATCTGCCAGGTTTCACCAATATCTGTAGATTGCATGATTAGACCATTATTTCCTACGATCCAAATATTGTTTTCGTTAGCAGCTGCTATGGCATTTAGATTTTGAAAGGTTCCAGAGCTGAGTTGTTTCCAATCAGCTCCGGCATTTTCTGTCTTCAAAATCGTCCCTCGGTTACCTACAATGAAGCCAAGTTCGTCATTGCAGAAGATAATATCGTTTAGTGCTTCCTGAGTGGAAAAGTGCTGCTCGTCCCATGTTAATCCGCAATCGCCGGATTTAGCAATAAACCCTTTTTCTCCAACGATATAAACGATATTGTTACCTTGGGCATAAACCTTATTCATCCAATCGCTCACCCATTTGTTATTCTCCCATCTGGGTTTATTAATGGATGTTATATATTCCCACTCAGAAGAATTAGCGATTTGCTGAGAAGCTTGAATAATCCAATCTTCTGCATTTTCGCCAGATAAGATAATTTCTGAAGAACGGGATTCATAATCTGAATTTGCTGCAGTGGTGATGGTGAGCGCTCCATCTTCAATCGTTTTTATGCTATTGGGGATATGCATAAAGTTTGAATAAGTTATCTCCACTTCATGACTTGATCCTTGAATGTAATTATAGTAAATTCCATCCATTTCAAAATCATACGCCCATAGTTGCAAGGCACTTGTCATGCAAAAAAGGAAAGCACAGAGTAAATATTTTGTTTTCATAATTGCAAAAATTTTAAAACGTGAATAATATAAATTAAGTCTGACAAAATAGCTTGATAGAATGGGGGCAATACAAAATAATAATGGACTGAAAGTCAAAAAAACAGAGAGGTAGATTGTTTTTCGTGGCTTTTGTAGCATTATGTTTTTGACTAATTAAACGCTCCTGCATCAACGCGTCAAATGTATGGAAAAAAATTAAAATAAAAAAGTGTTTTTTTTATGTTTTACAACATGATTGTTTCTTATTAATGAATTTTCCTGAATTCTTCTTCCACTTTCCGCAATTCGACTTCCGCCGCCTGCCGTTTTGTCCGCCCTTCTTCCTGAATTTTCAGTACGTCATTAATGGTGGCAAACAAGTCGGCGTTGACTTTCTGCAATGTTTCAATATCAACAATGCTGCGCTCATTTTCGCGGGCAATCTGCGTGCTTGAGTTGCGAAGCATTTCACTGTTACGTTGCAACATTTGATTGGTGGCATCATTGACTGCCCGTTGTGCTTCCAACGCTTGCTGGGAATGCACAAGTCCCAATGCCAACACCATTTGGTTACGCCATAAGGGTAATGTGTTGACGATACTGGACTGTATTTTGTCCATCAATACCATGCTGTTGCCTTGTACTAAGCGAATTTGCGGAGCCAATTGTAACGAAACCATCCGGCTCAGCTTGAGGTCGTGAAGTTTTTTGTCGAACTGATGCAGTTGTTGTTCGATGTCTTTGTATTGTTGTTCCGTTTTTGGATCATTCGTTTGTTGAAATTCAGCGAGTAAGTTGGGGAGGATTTGATGACGAACTTCTTCTATTTTTTCTTCTCCTGCCAGTATGTATAATGACAATTCACGAAAATGCTGTTCGTTTTTTTCAAACAGTTTGTCGAAAAGATTCACATCTTTCAGCAGGGTTTGATAGTGCTTTTCCAATTGTAATTCGACTTGGACTACATTTTTTTCGATTTTGTCGTATTCGGCGACAATCCGGATGATTTTCTTTTTTAATCGGTTGAAGAAGCCAAGAAATCCCGGTTTATTGATGGATTTATCAAACACTTTCAGGTCGGCAACAAGTCCCGACAATGTATCTCCTACCGCTCCAATGTCTTTAGTCCGAACCTGCCGCAGTACTTCTTCCGAGAAACTGACCATTTGATTCTGGGCAACAGCGCCATATTGGATGATATTACTTTTGTTGCTCAAATCGATTCTTGATTTGTAGCTGTCTATTTTTTCTCTTTCTTCGGGAGAGACCACCATGGCATTTTCTCCATGTTGGTTGACTAAAGATAATTGTTCAGAATTCATATCATTGATTTATTGCTTTGTTGAATTTGTTATAGAACACGGATAACGCAGATTTTCACAGTTTCAAATTTTAAAATTGAAAAGCAACAACTGATTGAAAAAATATCTGTGGAAATCTGCGTTATCTGTGTCATCCGTGTTCTATTTGAAGTTTTCGGTAATCAGTCCTCTATTTTGCAACTGCTGCAAATACGCCTCAGATTCAGCTTCCACATCCAACAGGTCGGATTTGAAATAGTTGATCAATTCTTGTTCAAATGCAGTGCGGGTAGTGGCAATAGTGTCTTCCAATTGTTGCATTGTCGCCTGGATATCCGGTGATGCAAGTTCCGAACCTTCCAGAATGAAGTATTGTTTCAACAATTTTGTGAGGGTGTCCGTATGGCGCATAGAAAAAATTTCTCCGGCCGAAGCGTCTTTTTCCTGAATCATCAGGGCGATTTTGCTCATCCGGTTGAGATTGGTTTTTATTGTGGAATTTTTAATTTCTTTCTTCCAACGGAGTAATTCGGCCGACAGGTTATTGCTTTTCGGTTCGGGGACAACAGCAGGAGCTGCTTGTTGTTCGGGTTGAGGCTCTTCAATAATTTCCTCTTCGAGTTTGTCCGGATTTTCGTCTTTGATGGAAATAGCTGCAAATAATTCTTCTTTTGAAACCGACGGATTTTGCCGTAAAATATTCAGGATATTCAGGAAATCCCGGATGACTTCGCGTGGAGTCAGGAAATCGGATGCTCCCGGTTTGTTGAATATTTCTTCCATAAAAACCTGAATGTCTGCATCGCCGAAATCCATTTCCACTTCATAATTCTTATCGAAAATGGTTTTCAGTTTTTGCAGCAGGACAAATACTTCATCATGACTCAACGGTTTGAGACGAATGACGGGTTGTGCCAGGTCGCGAATTGCCGACGTTTCAAATTTATTCGGTTCTAAACGAGTTTTTAAGGCATCGTAACTGAAAAGTCCACGGTCGGGATTCATCAGTGCATCGGTCGTAGTCGCAACATTGAAAAACAGGTGGGTTACTTTTCCCTGAAAGCAATCGTTGTAAATGCTCAACAAGGTTTCGTAATTTTTTTGCCGCATGCCGGGATGGCTGATTTTGTAGAGGTTGACGGCTTCATCGAGATTAATTACTAATCCGCTGTAACCAAGGCAAACAAACAATTTCCCCATGTTTTTCAACATGTCGTAATAATTCCGGTCGTTGATGATGTCGCTAATTCCTGGCAATTCCGTTTTTGCATCGGTTTTTGTCCGGTATTCACCTTTCAACCATTTCAGGGCATTCTTTTTCAGCCGGTCGTCGCCGGAGATATATCCTTCATAATATTTTGAAATAGCTAATCCAAAATCGAAACCGCCTACATCCGTTATTTCGTTGACTGTTTTCATAATTTGGTCGCTTATTAAAGAAAAATATTCAGGATTCCGGATTTGCATCAAAGGAATTTGGTTGGCTTGAGCCGTTTGTTCCATGACCTGTTCGATCCATTTTTCCAGCAATAGTGGTAAAGCGCCTCCTTCGGGTTTGGTTTGAATCGCAATATTATCCATTAGTGCAGTATAAATGGCTAAGGCTTTTCCTTCATTGGAATACAACCGGGCGTGAGGAGTAAAATCGGCATTGGTGACGACAAATTTTTGTTTCAATGCCACGGCATTTAACAAATGCAGCATAAATGATTTTCCCGAACCATAATCTCCCGCCCAGAATTTGACCAAACTTTGTCCTTCTTTGACATCATTGAGTGCGCGAATAAAAATTTCCACTTCATCGGTACGACCTACAGTGATATGTTGCACGCCGATTTTCGGTACAACTCCTCCAATGAGCGAATTGATGATTGCGGTTACTTCTTTTGGTTTGATATCAAAGGCCATTTTCCTTAAGCTCCAGATAATATTTTTTATTCATCAAAAAGGAATCTTCCGTTTCTTCAATCAGTATATCGTCCAATTGTTCGTAAAACTTTTCGTTGATATTGTTAATCAATTGACTAATGAAAAATCCGTTTTCTTTTGCAAATATACCAACTTCTTTTTGATTAAGCTTATAATCATTGGACTCAAAAAAATTGAGCAGGTCGGTTTGTGCGTCGGATGGCGTTGCATTTTCTTTGGTTTTAATCTCAATCGCCGGAGCTTCTTCATCCGATAAATATTCATTCAAAATGTTGACAACTATTGTATGTTCCTTTTTTGCTTCGAGTACAGCATCTTGATTCAGCTGTATTTTTTTTCGTTTTACGGTCAGCAATTCCCGGGTGGCATCTAAGGCTTTTTCTAAGTTATTATTTTTCAGGAAAAGTTTTACAATTTCCTCAAATTCTTTTTGTTGTTCTTCATTTTTGAATAATAATTTTTGATGTTTAATCAGGATGTTTTTGTATTTGAATGTATCTTTCTTAGGTTTGATACTTAAATAATGCAGGTACAATTGACAGGATAGTATTTTGTCTTTTTCCACCATCCATTGATGCGATTGCCAGAAAATGGAACGAGGAGTTGTTTGATAGTCGTTGAATGACGCGAGATTTACGATTCTGTCATAAAAATGCTGATTATTTTTTGTTTTTTCCGATTCGATTTTATATTGTTCAAATTGCGCTTTCCAGCGGGTTGCATCTACGCGATTCAGTTTTCTTTCCTGTTTCTCATTGCATGGTTTCAGCTCATTGATAAAAGCGTCGATCGCCGTTTGTACTTCGGGCAACAAGGCAGGCGTGAGGTCTTCTACAGGAAGCAGTTTATCAATCTTATAACTGAATTTGAATTGTAATTGCCTGATGCAATAAGACAATGCGGCATCTGCCCGGTGTTCATTCTTTTTTAAATCAGGGAATTGTCGAATGATTTGGACATAGATTTGCAGTAGTTTATCTATACAAAAATCGAGATAAAAAAAAGATTCTGCAGGTATTTTCAGTTTATCAAAATGCTTGATTTCCTCATTGCTTAGGTTTAATTTTTTTGCATACCTGCGGCCAAAACTGGAGGTAATGGTTGGTGCAAATTTTCCAATGACGACAAAAATGAGTATGGTAACAATGATGATAAAAAAGGGCATAGAGGTTTAAATGATAACATTACAAGTATAAATTTCAACATCAAAGCCTTTAGGCAATATACTTCCTTTTGCAATCACGGTTTGTACAAATAGGAAGCAATCTTGAGCGGTCATCAATTTTCTCGTGTATGCATAATAAAGAAAATCTAATGTGGTAAGATAAGCGATATTGTGCTGTTTACAAAAATCCAAAATGTCTTTCAGATTACTACTCCCGAGCACATCCTGATTATCTTTGCAATATATTAAACAAGCACTTTCTCCCGCTCCTTTCGAAGTTCGTAATTGAGCGTAGTCTCTAATGGAGATTCCTTTTGGGGCGAATGTAATAATATTCAGCTTTTTCAATTGATTTTCCAACTTATTCAAAGCAGCCCTGATTTCTCTGTTCCTTTTTAATTCATCATATACTACATCCAATATTATATACTCATATTCTGGAAATATATTGAATAGTAACCACAGGCATTCTCCTTTGGTAAAATGAATGATGACATCAGCGTCCAATACTATTTTAGTTTTCTTTTTCCTCTGCATTCCTGTTTATTTTACTCAGTAATTCCAAATAATGTCCTTCGGAAATTTTGCTTTTTTCAAATAACAGGCGTGCTTTTTCTCCATAATCGCCAATTACCAAACCTTCATTGCCTGCTTTATATAAAGAAGTGTCATAACCATAATTCCATGCAGTACCAGCAGGAGACATGTTGTCGATTTCTTCTTTTCTATTTTTGCTGATAGCATCAATATTCAAGAGGCGGAATAACAATGCTAAACGTGATACAGAATAATAATGTTCGATTTTCAGAATGGTAGGAAGGGAAATGTTTTTGTTTTTCAGTTCATTTTCCGGAATAAGGTTCCATAATCCCTCTTTTGGCATTAACAATTCTGCTGCAAACGCATCGGCATTTTGTTCGGATGCATTTTTCCCTCCTCCTCCCGGATTACATACATGGGGAATTATTTTTTCTTCTTCGAATAAATGAAACAACTCATGGGCAATAGTAAAATGTTGACGTCCTATGGGATTATTGGAATTGATCAGCATAAATCCATGGCCATCCATATCTTTCATACACATGCCCGAAAAATCAGAAGACAATGGCCTGAATAATGTCAATACATTCAGTTTTAATAAAACACTTTTCAAATTAATAGGTTCCGAAGGACTGAATCCGTTGGCAGAGCGGAACTTGGATGCTTTTGCTTCTATGAGAATATTATTCAGTCGCGCCATTTTCAATTCGTATCATTTTCAAATAATTACGTACGATTCCTTTGAAATGAGAAACTTCGTCAATATCTTTATCCGAAAGATTTTCTATTCTGAATGCACAAGCGAGAATATCTTGGTGGAAAGAAATGTTCTCTTCAAACAAAATATGGGGTTCACAGCCAAATATATCAGTGAGTTTTTCCAATACTTCGTATGGCAATTCCCGGTCTCCTGTCTCATAATTGGCATAAGCAGAACGATTAATGCCTGCTTTTTTTGCAATACTATCCTGGGTATATCCACTGGCTTCCCTTAATATTTTAAGGTTGGTTCCTACGATATGATTCACATTTTCCATGATAATTTGATGAATTATGTGGCAAAAATACTTATTTTTTGAATTTGAATAAATATTTTGCCACATAATTTGTGTTAATTATTCTATATCTGCCCGGTTTTCTTTTAGAATTTCACTACAACATTAGCCATCACATTCGTTCCTGCCTGCGGAAAATACCCGAAATCTTCCGATCGATACTGCGTTGTACCGCCTGCCGCCTGCGAATAAGAAGAATATACCCAGGCATTGCTTTCGTATTGTTCGTTGAAGAGATTATTAACCAACAAATTAACAGAGAGAGATTTCAAATTTTCCAAATGGAAAGTATAACCCAACCGGAGGTTATTTACAAAATATGGATCCAACTTTCGATCATCGCTGCCCGTATTGTTGATGTATTGCTTGCCGACATAAGAGGTCATCAGGGCGGCATCCCAGGCTTTCCATTGATAATGAAACAAACTGTTGGCAATAATATCGGGAGAAAATGAAATGGGGGTATCTCCCAGCGCATTGTCAATTTGTCCGCTCCATTCGTATGAGTCATCATCGTTGGGATCTTGTTGAACGTACAGATCCACCGATTCTGTAAAATTTTTGATCCGGTTGCGACTGAGGGTCAGGTTGCCGTTCCATTGCAATTCTTTACAAATTTGTGCGCCGGCCTGCAATTCGATTCCCATCCGGTAACTGTCGGGAATATTGGATGTCAGCATTTCGCCGATTTCATTTACTTTTCCGGTGAGCACCAACTGGTCTTTGTATTGCATGTAATACAGGTTGGCTCCGATTATCCACCGGTTGTTTTGGAATTTGTATCCCAGTTCATAGTCTGACAATTGTTCCGGCTTCGGCATTTTTCCGGGATTGGCATCGGTGTAATTGTTGCGGTTAGGTTCGCGGTGCGCCACGGCAAAAGATGCAAACAGATTATTCGAAGCATTGATTTGGTACAATATTCCGGCTTTGGGGTTGAAAAAATTAAATTTTTCATGGATGTCCAGTTGCTGCATAGCTCCGGTTTGCCAGTCCCAGACATCATTTTGCCCTTCGATTTTGTAATCGATATACCGGTATTGCAAGTCGGCATATACATTCCATTGTGTATTTAATTGATAGTTCGCTTTCAGGAAAAGATTAGCATCCGCTTTTTTCGCTTTACTCCGGTAGTATTCGTGTTCAGGATAAAAAGAGGTATCTCCGGCATAATTTTTTATCCAGGTAACCCGGCCGAAATGATTCCCTTCATAATAGTTGGCTCCACCGCCCAACGAAACATCCCATTGGTTTTTCTTATAATCCAATGAGAATACCATTCCTCCAAAGCCATTGTCCAAATGTTTTTGCCGAACCAAATCACTTTTGGTTAATGTATCGTCTCCGCATATCACATCAGACAAGCCATATTCTATTAATTTACGCTTGTCCTTATATTCTTCATAATAACCGTCTCCTTTCGTATAATGTAATGCAGCATTTAACTTTAAGAATGGATTGATAACCTGTAATAAATGCAATTGATAATTGGTTTGAATGTAATTATCCGTTTGATTATCATAATACAAAGGCTTGCCATTTGCATCAACACCCATATAACCTGAAGGATTGTATGTCCGGTTGGTTTTCAGGGAATCTTTTGGCACTCCATCCCAGGCATGATATGTTTTTTCTTTTCCGCCGAAAAGAATAAATTTCAACAACGTATTTCCATTGTAATATCCGGCTTGGGCGAAGTAGGATTGCAGGTTGACACTGGCACGGTCGATATAACCGTCTGAGTTAATTGTTGAAAGCCTTGCATCGAAAGCCCAGTGATTACCCAATTGTCCTGTTCCTAATTTCAAAGTTGCTTTTGCAGCATTGAAGGAGCCATACGAACCGTTGACTTCACCATACGGATTGGCCGGAATATTTTCGGTTTTCATATTTACACTGGCTCCAAACGCTCCGGCGCCGTTGGTGGAAGTTCCGACGCCCCGTTGCACCTGAAAGTCTTCAAGAGAAGAAGCAAAATCCGGAATATTAACCCAGAATACTCCATGTGATTCGGCATCGTTCATCGGAATACCATTGGCGGTAATATTAATCCGGTTGGCATCTGTTCCGCGAATACGAAACCCGGTGTAACCGATACCGGTTCCGGCATCCGAAGTAGCTACCACCGATGGAGTCAACGTCAGCAAAAAGGGGATATCTTGTCCGAAATTTGCCTTGTCGATTGCTTTCTTATCCATATTGGAATAAGTGAACGGCGTTGTTTCCGTTGCCCGGGAAGAAACGACTTGTACTTCCTGTAAATGAACTAATTGAAGACTGTCTTTTTTTGTTTGGGCAAAAGACGTTAAACCCAATGCCCACAAGAGGGCGATTAACATACATTCCTTTTTCATTGTAGTTAAAAAATAGAGAAAACCCTTAACATGAGAGGAGTTTTCTGATTCAACAAAAAAGGGGATTTGTGAGATAAGGATTTTCCGAATGGAAAAATGTGCCGGCCGGCAATCTTTGTCCCTCCGCCGGTACGAGCCGGTTCAGGTTCAAAGGGTATAATCTCAGTCCCGGTTATTTAACGGGACACCCCTAAAGATATCGGGCGCAAAGGTATAAAAAATTTGAATACTGTCAGAGATAAAGAAATGTTAATAAATAGGAATACTTTTTCCTGCTTTAACAATAAATCGTTATCTTTGTCGGTCATTTTTTAGAATAAACACGAAGACACAAAGACGCTAAGTTTTTGTTATTTAATATCCTCGTGCCTTCGTGTCGTTGTGTTTTTAATTAAATTAATTCTATATGAAACGTACAGCTTTTTTTCTCGTCTGTTTCTTCATGGGGGCAACATTGGCTTTTGCCCAAAATAAACCCGTAATATCCTTTGATAAAACCCTTCATGATTTTGGTGAAGTGTTGGAATCAAATGGAGATATCAGCTATGAATTTGTTGCCAAAAACACCGGTAATGCACCTTTGGTCTTGAACCGGGTGACGGCTTCCTGCGGATGTACTACTCCTAATTGGACCAAAGAGCCGATTGAGCCGGGGAAAACAGGAATAATTAAAGTAACTTATGGCGCAAAAGGTCGTCCGGGCCCTTTTTCTAAAACGATTTCAGTATATTCCAATGCAGATGACAAACCCTATGTGCTTACCATTAAAGGAAGTGTAAAAGCCACGCCGGCCGATCCGACGGTATCGTATCCTATTGCTGTGGGTAACTTATTGTTGAAAAGCGATGTGCTGAATCTCGGCAATGTGAAAAATACAGAAGTACGCAGCACTGTCATCGAAGTTTATAATAATGGGAATGCTCCTATCACTCCTGTTTTTGAAGATAAAGCTTCTTATATGACGTTGAAAGCAGAACCGGCTACTATCGCTCCCAATTCCAAAGGCATTATTAACATTGCCCTTGACGGGAAGGCTGCTAAAACCTATGGTACGGTTGAAAATAAATTTCTTGTCGGTTACAGTGGTAATTTTAACAGCAAGGGCATTACGATTGCCGCTACTTTTGTGGACGATTTTAATGCGATGACTGCGGAAGAAAAAGCGCAGGCTCCGGTGTTGAAAGTAGAACAATCCAGTATTGATTTTGGCAATGTTTCGGCTAAAGGTTTCAAAAAAACGCAACAATTGACCCTTGTCAATGAAGGAAAATCCAAGCTGATTATCCGTAATATCAAATCATCTTCAGGACTTTACACTATTTCCAAAGGAAAAAAAGAACTCAAACCGGGAGAAAAAGTCAACTATAACGTGGTATTGACAGGGAAAGTAACGGGAAATGTCAGCAATAGTATCGAGATTATCTCGAATGACCCGGTTCGTAGTGTTTACAGGATATTAGTATTGGCAACCAATCAATAGTTTTGTCTTTGGCATGAATCATCCCGAAAATGACCCCGCTTATGCGGGACTTTCCGTGAATCAGGGTGTTCCTCAGCCTCCTTCTGTCAACCCGTATCTTAAAACGAGGAAACGACAGGAGCGGCAGGAATATTCTCCTGCAGAATATGTGGAGCAAATCATTAAAGGGAACCGTACCGTGCTGAGCCAGGCGGTAACATTAATTGAAAGTAATAAATACGAACATCAGATTATTGCACAGGAAGTCATTGAAAAATGCCTTCCTTTTGCGTCTAAATCCGTCCGTATCGGCATTACCGGAGTTCCCGGCGCCGGAAAAAGTACATCTATTGATTCATTCGGGATGCACTTGATAAAAGACCGGAACAAAAAATTGGCAGTGTTGGCCATTGACCCCAGCAGTGAACGTTCCAAAGGCAGTATTTTGGGTGATAAAACGCGGATGGAATCTCTTTCGCGTGAGATGGACGCCTTTATCCGCCCTTCGCCTTCAGCCGGTTCATTGGGTGGCGTGGCCCGTAAAACCCGGGAAACCATTGTCCTTTGTGAAGCTGCCGGATTTGATACGATTTTTGTGGAAACGGTTGGAGTAGGGCAATCGGAAACGGCAGTTCATTCCATGGTCGATTTTTTCTTGTTGATTCAATTAGCCGGAACCGGCGATGAATTGCAGGGAATCAAGCGAGGAATCATGGAAATGGCCGACGGTATTGTTGTTAATAAAGCCGATGGCGATAATATTGACAAAGCGAATTTGGCAGCCGCTCAATTCAGGAATGCCTTGCATCTTTTTCCATTACCCGCATCGGGTTGGTCGCCCAAAGTG
The DNA here is from genome assembly GCA_031553835.1 of Bacteroidales bacterium. GTDB lineage: Bacteria > Bacteroidota > Bacteroidia > Bacteroidales > Azobacteroidaceae > JAVBKX01. The sequence continues at coordinate 34,481 of JAVBKX010000029.1, read as the reverse complement.
TTGACTTATTCCGGTTATTACGGATTAGGAATTAAAGAAATTTGGGACATGGTGTATGAGTACATTCATTTTACCACCGCCAACGGTTTTTTTGAAAAAAATCGCAATGAACAATCCAAATTCTGGATGTACGAAACCATTAATGAACAACTGAAAGCACATTTCTATCAGAATCCGGAAATTGAACGGGACCTGAAATTCAGAGAACAACAAGTACTTAATTCTGAAATCAGTTCGTTTGTTGCCGCCAAGCAATTGCTGGAGAAGTATTTTGAAGGGAAAGGGAATTAGAAGAAGTTAGAGGGGGTTAGAAGGAGCCAGAAGAAGTTAGAGGCTGTAAATTGCCGTCAGCTTCAGCTGGCGGAATTAGAAGATATTCCATGTACAGGGTTTTAACCCTAAAGCCCTACAATTTAAAAAATTATTTATAACATGAAAATAGCATTAATCGGATACGGAAAAATGGGCAGGGAGATTGAAAGAATTGCCTTGGACCGTGGACATCAGATAGTATCCATTATTGATATAAACAATTTGGACGATTTTGATTCGGAAGCCTTCCTGAAAGCGGATGTCGCCATCGAATTTACTCAACCGGCCACGGCCATGTCTAACTACCGCAAATGTTTCGGGCGAAACATCCCGGTAGTAGCCGGTACCACCGGCTGGCTGCAATATTTAGATGAAGTGAAACAGGCTTGCGCCAACGGACAACAAACATTTTTCTATGCTTCTAATTACAGCATCGGAGTGAATGTTTTTTTCGCAGTCAATAAATACCTGGCTCGTATCATGAACCATTTTCCGGCTTATGATGTGCGAATGGAAGAAGTACATCATATCCATAAATTGGATTCGCCCAGCGGAACTGCCATTACATTGGCAGAAGGTATTATTGAAAATATCGACCGGAAAACGCAATGGAAAGAAGCCGGAACCGGTAGTGCAAATGAGCTCTTAATTCATTCTAAGAGAGAGGGAGAAGTACCCGGAATTCATGAGATTATTTATGAATCGGAAGCCGATATGATCAGTATAAAGCACGATGCGAAAAGTCGCAAAGGCTTTGCTTTGGGCGCTGTCATGGCGGCCGAGTTTACTTGTGGCAAAAAAGGATTCCTTACAATGAAAGACATGTTCAATTTTTAGAAAACAACAAATCATGAGAAAAACAACAAAATCCCAATGGATAAAATTTATCATTATCTCATTCATTTATCTTCTGTTCACCGTTTGGGTCGGTAATTATTGGTTATTGCTGGGAATTCCGGTGATTTTTGATATTTATGTTTCCAAATTTATTCCCTGGGGAGGCTGGAAAAAGTCGAAAAACAAGACTATCCGCACGATTGGAGATTGGGCAGATGCTATCATTTTTGCGTTGATTGCCGTGACAATCATCAATTTGTTTGTTTTTCAGAATTATAAAATCCCGACTTCCTCATTGGAAAAATCATTGTTGGTCGGCGATTTTCTTTTTGTAAGCAAAGTGAATTACGGTCCGCGGGTTCCCAATACTCCATTGGCATTTCCCTTGGTACAAAATACAATCCCTATTTTGAATTGTAAGTCTTATTCCGAAACACCGCATTGGGATTATCATCGATTGAAAGGGTTGGGGCACGTGAAACGCAATGATATTGTTGTATTTAATTTCCCTGCAGGAGATACAATTGCTTTTTTAGCACAAAATCCGGATTATTATTCATGGTGCCAGCAAATTGGACGGGAATTAATCCCTCGACCTCAAGCTGATACATCCGGTTTATCTCTTGAGCAAATAAACCAATATTATGCCAATTGCCAGGGAGCGGGCAGAACATACATTCAAACACATGAACAAGACTTGGGAAAAGTGATGTACCGTCCCGTAGATCGTCGCGAAAATTATGTGAAACGATGTATCGGGATGCCCGGCGATTCTTTACAAATTATTGATTGCAGTGTGTATATCAATGGAGAAAAAATGGAAAATCCCAAACACATGCAATTGAATTATTTTGTGGAAACCAACGGACTTCAATTGACTGAAAAACAATTCAGAGCATTGAATGTCAGTAAAGAAGACCGAAAATTTATACAACCGAATGCAGGATATATGAACATGATTGGCGTCCAACCCGCGAATGCGCATGTGTATGGGCAGCCGCCGGTTTACAATCCTGTGTATAATATTCCATTAACTAAAGAGGCTTACGAGAAATTACAACGTTCGGGATGGGCGAAAACGATTATCAGAGAACCGGAATTCTTCGGCGGAGACATGTATTATCCCGTTGATTACGAAACCGGATGGCGACGCGATAATTACGGGCCTGTCTGGATTCCGGCCAAAGGCGCGACAGTCGAATTGACCCCATTGAATATGGCGCTTTATTCGCGTTGCATTCGTAATTTTGAAGGCAATGATTTGAAAGTGGAAGGGAATAAAATTTTCATTAATGGTCAGGAAACCAACCAATATACATTTAAATACGATTATTATTTCATGATGGGAGATAATCGCCACAAGTCGGCCGATTCACGCTCGTGGGGATTTGTTCCCGAAGACCATGTGGTCGGAGAACCTCTATTGGTTTGGTTATCCTTGGATAAAGATCGCGGCTTGTTTGACGGCGCTATCCGCTGGAACCGGTTGTTCCGTACAGTCGGCAGCCTGAAATAATAAATATGCCGGATACTGTTTATCTGTCAACCGCTTATTTGGCTCCGGTAGAATATTATAGCCGGCTGTACCATTGTCGGGAAGTGGTGATCGAACAGCATGATAATTATATTAAGCAAACCTATCGCAACCGTTGTGTAATTGCTTCGGCCAACGGGCCTCAGACGTTGAGTATTCCTGTTGAAAAACCGGATGCACTCAAAGGTCTGACTCGAGACATCCGGATTGCAGAGCATGGAAACTGGCGTCATTTGCATTGGAATGCTATTATTTCAGCATATAACTCTACTCCTTTTTTTGAGTATTATGCCGATGATTTTCGTCCTTTTTATGAAAAAAAGCATGAATTTTTGTTTGATTTTAATGAACAATTGCGGGAAGTAGTTTGTCGTTTGATGGATTTCGATCCAAAAATTTCATATTCTTCCGAATACCGGAAAGAATTACCGGACGAAGTATTGGATTGTCGTGAAACGATTCATCCGAAGCAACCTGCTCAATTGCACGAGTTTAAGCCTTATTATCAGGTTTTTGCACAAAAATATGGTTTTAAGGGAAATTTGAGTTGTATCGATTTGTTGTTTAATATGGGACCGGAAGCGGTACTTTTTTTATAATCTTTTTTTTTGAACCACATGAAAAAAGGAATAGCATATACGGCTTTTGCTCTTTTGCTTATTTTGTCCATTGTTATGGGCTGGGCGACTTGGGATGAGCATTTGCATGGTACTGAACATGCCTGGTCTGTTTTTTATCGTTCCTGGTGGTTTAATTTATTGTGGACCTGGTTAGTCCTGACCGGTGGGTATTATATTTTCAAGGCAGGATTGTGGAAGAAAAAACCGGCGTTTTTGTTGCATATCGCCTTAATTGTTGTTGTTGCGGGAGCAGGAATTACCCGGTTTTCAGGGAAAACAGGAATCGTTCATGTACGTGAGCAACAAGCCATCCAATCTTTTTTTTGTGAAGAAGCCCAACGTAATCTTAATCTGCCTTTTTCCCTGACACTAAAATCGTTTCAGGTAGAATTTTATCCGGGAACAGAATCTCCTTCCAATTATAAAAGTATAGTGGAAATAAATGATTTGAAAAACGGAAAGCGCTTTGAATCTGAAATTTCCATGAATCATATTTTAAAATATCGTGGATACCGTTTTTATCAATCTTCTTTCGATAACGATAAAAAAGGGTCGATATTGAGTGTCAATCGAGATACTATTGGAATTACAGTGACTTATGCCGGATATTTTCTTTTGTTTATTGCTATGATCTGGATATTGGCAGACCGTAGGGGGCGGTTTGTAGAGTTGCTGCATAAAATATAAATTGCATACATTGTTTAATTACAAAATAGTTATCAATTGAAGAACTGTCTTGCTAATTATCATTTGTCAATCATTCCATTATGATGAAAAATTTCTTTTTATTAGTTGGCATTACTTGTTTGATTTTCAGTTGTAGCGATAAACAAAAAGGAATCGGGGACAACATGTCTGTTGATTCTCTTGCCAATTTTGAAATTAATGGTTACAATAAAAAAGGTGTCAACTTTCAATACTCAGGTATGCACGATTCTGCTGTTTTCTATTTTAATAAAGCGATTCAAAAATCACTTCAACAGAAAAACCGGACGTTGTTGCCTGAAATTTATACCAATCTGGCTGAAGCTTATGATATGACCGGCGACTATCCAAAAGCGGCGGGCGCTTACAGACAGGCCTTATTGTTGGCTGATTCTTTGCAATATGAAGAATCACTTAAATATCCTGTGTATAGTGGACTCGGACACATATACATTAATTTGAAAAATTTTCCGATGGCTGATTATTATTTAAATCTGGCAGAATCTCATTTCGACAGCATGCTTCCTATTAATCAGCAATATCTTGCAGTGACGCGGGTCAATTATTATTATAATACGAAAGAATATCGGGACGCGATTCCTTGGTTACGAAAAGCAGATCAGATTGTGAAAACAATGGATTCTCCTTTTTCCCAGGCAGTGGTGGATAGCAATTTCGGCGAAATATATCTGCTCTTGAATCAGCCGGATTCGGCGCAATTTTATTTAGATAAAGCTGCTGAATTTTTTCTAAAACCGGAAATGGGCGCTTCGGCAGCTTTCTATGTCAATGGCCTGTATGCTTCCCTCTATCTTCAAAGGGATGATTTGAAATCTGCAGAACGGATTTTGTTACAATCGGTTGATTCTACAATGATTACTCCTGTTTATCTTTATTATAATGATAAACGGTTGGAAGAATTGTATCACAAAAAAGGTGATTACAAAAAAGCGTATGAATATCATTTGAAAACAGATGTTTATGATGTTGTTCAACGAAATATCGCTGCGCAAAATAACATTGCAGAAATCGATTCGCGTTACCGTCAGGATACGACCGTGATGAAACGCGATGTATTGATTGCCCAGAAAGAACAAAAAGTGCAGAAATTCCGGAATGTGAGTTTAGTATTGATATTGGCTATTGTTTTGATTGCGTTAGCCGTTATTTTTATTGTTATTTACAACCGCCGGAAAAACGAATTGCGCCATTCGCGCCAAATGTCGGCCATGACAAAACTGCGCATGGAAAACGTTCGCAATCGTGTTTCTCCTCATTTTATATTGAATGTTTTAAATTCCATTGTTCCCGGAATGCGTGAGCATAAAAATTTGAATCGTTCCGTACAATTGTTGATGCAATCGATACGGAATAGTTTGTTGATTTCGGAAGAACCTGCCATTTCATTGGAAGAAGAGATCGGTATTGTGAAAAACTATGTCGAATTGAGGAAAACTATCGACCCTGATATTCCAGAATTGCAATGGAATATTGCGCCCGGTATTGATTTGAATACCATGTTGCCATCGATGATACTGCAAATACCCATCGAAAATTCACTGAAATATGCTTTCAATCCCGATGATACCGGCAAACAGATCCTGATTGATATTGCTCAAAAAAATGATACCATTTTTATTGTCATTGAAGATAATGGCATTGGATTTAACCCGTCGAGACAACAGGTCAGCGCTCAGGGAACGGGAACCGGACTTAAGATTTTATACCGCACGATAGAATTGCTCAACGAAAAAAATTACCGGAAAATCCGGTTTTCCATTCAAAACCAGGCTGATATCGATGCAAATAGGCATGGAACTAAAGTATCGATTGAGATTCCGGTTGATTTTCATTATGACAAATTTTGAAAATATTTGTTACTTTTGTTAAACACTTATTTTTATGAATACATCTATGCATACCATTATTATCGATGACCATATAGCTGCCATTGATACGCTGAAGAAAAGCCTTACCGCTTTTCCCGAAATAACGCTTACCGCTACTTTTTCTTCTGCAGAGAAGGCCAGACGGACCATCATCAGCCAACAGCCCGATTTACTGTTCTTAGATATAGAAATAGGGCAAACAAATGGTATCGAGTTTTTACAGGAAATTCGTCCGGAAATTCATTCCAATATGTGCGTGGTTTGTTACAGCGCTTTCAATAAATACATGCTGGATGCTTTGCGCAATTCGGTATTTGACTATTTATTAAAGCCTTATACGCACGAAGAATTGGAATTGATCATTGATAGGGTGAAAAAGAAGTTAAAAGAGAAGAAAGTGGATTGGGAACAATCGATCCGTCGTCTTCTGCCGTTGGAAAAAAAAATTATTTTTCACGGAGCCACCGAATTAATTTTCCTGCATCCGTCGGAAACGCTTTGTTTTATTTACAATAAAGATATCCGTTGCTGGAAAATTGTCCAAACCAATGGACGAGAACAAAAGCTTAGCTCAATGACCAGTTCTAAAGACATTTTGAAAACAAATCTGTCTTTTATACAAATCAATCAGGAATGTATTATCAATATCAATCATTTGGTTGCGATTGAAAACAACACTTTTCGTTGTATATTATCTCCCGAAATTAATTACCCGGCCGACTTATTTATATCGCGTCGCTATTATTCCAAAGTAAAGGAAGAATTGGAAATCCTATAAATAGAAAATGCCACATAAACAAAACAATAAACCGCATAAGCGCAATTTTTGCATGCTGAGAGAAAAAGCGCTTTTCGGTATTTGTCGGATTTACCGGTTCCGTCTAAATTTGCCGTGTTTTGTTGAGGTGAGGGGATTACCTTATATTTGAATTGCTCTGTCCGGGTTTTGTCAGAACCTCTGAACAGGTAGATAAGCAATTTATCCCACACTTCCTTTTTAAACAAATCAAGATTTTTTTATCGTTTGCAGTTCAACTTCGAGCCGGTTGATGAACTGTCCTTATTCTATTATTAATTTTCAAAAATATCGATTATGACAAAGAAAGGTTTACACAAAGTATTGAGTATGAAATGGGCAGTATTGGTCACAGTATTATTTGTTTCGTTTTCATACAAAGATACTTATGAAGAAGGTGATAAGAAAATTACTTATGAAACTTATGAGGAAATTACTTGTCAAAAAATAAAATAAGAGGAAGAGTTTTACAACAGAGGCATAGTGCACAAAAGAGAAAAACGCGATGCCTCTATGGTGTTTTCATTAACAGATTGACTCAACATTATTATTCGACATATTATTAAGTTAAAAATTCATTCCAAATGAAAAATTTATTTTTAAGGGCAACACTGATTGTTGCATTGGCATTAGGAGTAAAAAGTATGTATGCGCAAGACGTGCATATCGCCACCTTGCAGCACGGCGAAAACATGAAAGTATTTTATGGCGCCGACGGTTTAAAAGATGCGCTTGCCGCCGCCGTTCAAGGTGACCTGATTACGTTGTCTGCCGGAACGTTTAATGCTGCGACTATTAATAAAGGTGTAACCATTCAAGGTGCAGGATATGTGACGGATGAAGAGAACGGGAGGTATCCGACCACTATCACTGGAGAGTGGGAAATAAAAGGAGGTGCCGAAAATATTACAATTGAGGGTGTCTATAATGGTGCAACTATTTATTTGGGAAGAAGTGGCGGTGATGACTCTTACAAGTTGCCGATAGTTGGGCTGACCATCAAAAAATGTAGATTAAGCAAACTTTCTACCGATTGTGGTTGGGGGAATGCTGGTCAAACCGCAAATTGTACAATAGTGCAGTGTCGAATTGCGGACAGGATTGATATTTCGGGGATGAAGCAAGAAAATTTTCTTATCAAAAACTCTATTATCAGCATCTTATGTGAAACTAAACCAACATCAACAGTATCTGTGGAAAATTGTGTGTTGAGTGTTGGTCCTACAAATGCAATGTTCAAAAATAGCATTCTATTTGGTGGTATGCCCTTGCAAACATCTTCAGCTTATAATAATGTCCTTATTAATGCCAACATTGACATTGTATCTGTGAAATCAGGCAACATGTTTTCAGATGAAAATACTTTATTTGGTAAAGGTATATACAATTATACTGACACCGAAACCTACGAACTCACTGAATCTGCCCGCGCCACTTTCTTAGGAACCGACGGTACGCAGGTCGGTATTTTCGGAGGTTCTAATCCGTTCACAGATGTACCTACCAATCCACAAATCGTTTCGAAAAGTATCGAAACCAAATCGTCTGCCGATGGTAAGTTGAAAGTCAATATCACGGTCAAAGCGCAGAATAAATAATAAAACACTATGCAAAAAATAATCATAGCGCTGTTGTTGTTTTTTTGCGTTCAATTATCGAACGGACAAGACATCGTGGAGTATGAGTATTGGTTTGACAGGAATGTAGATGCGAAGGTTAAGGTTTCGTCTTCCACTGAAAATATTGTGTTGGATTTGGATGTTTCTCAATTGAGGGAAGGAATTCATCATTACAATTTTAGGGTAAAAGACAAAGATGGTTATTGGTCGGCACCTGTTACTCACTATTTCCTACGTACTCCGTTGAATCCTGTAGCCAATAAACCGGTGAAATATGAATACTGGATCGATCGCGCCATCGATGTCAAGCAATCGGTTGCTGATGAAACGGGAATCATTGCTTTGGATTTAGATGTTACCGCTTTACGCGAAGGCATTCACCACTTTAATTTCCGTTCACAGGATGTTTACGGCCATTGGAGTGCACCCGTTACGCACTATTTCCTTCGTACTCCGTTGAATCCTGTAGCCAATAAACCGGTGAAATACGAATACTGGATCGATCGCACCACCGATGCCAAGCAATCGGTTGCAGACGAAACGGGAATCATTGCCCTGGATTTGGATGTTACCGCTTTACGCGAAGGCATTCACCACTTTAATTTCCGATCTCAGGATGTTTACGGCCATTGGAGTGCACCCGTTACGCACTATTTCCTTCGTACTCCGTTGAATCCTGCAGCCAATAAACCGATGAAATACGAATACTGGATCGATCGCGCCACCGAAGCCAAGCAATCGGTTGCCGATGAAACGGGAATCATCGCTTTGGATTTAGATGTTACCGCTTTGCGCGAAGGTATCCACCACTTTAATTTCCGCGCACAGGATGTTTACGGACATTGGTCGGCGCCCGTTACGCAATATTTTTATCGCTCCGGAGCAATGTTAACCAACAACAATATAATAGCTTACGAATACTGGTGGAACGATGCGGTAAATGCAAGGACTACCGTCAATATCGAACCTGTCAATCCTTTGGAACTAAAAGATTTGGTATTGGAAATCAACGATATTCCGGTAAAAGTAACACCCGAATCATTCGTCTTCATGCCCGGCATGCTCGGTGGCAAAGCATTGATTTATTATGCTTCGAAAAATCAGTTCAGTATCCGTTTCAAAGACGCATACAACAATTGGAGCGTTACATCTGTCGATAAATTTGATGAGGGACGAAGCGTGGAAGTGGATGCTGAAACCTTGTATGTCGGTACTCCGGTAACGAAATCCAAACCGGCTTCGGATGAAATTCATTTCTATCAATTGAGTGCGTTAGCAGGCGATAGTTTAATGTGGACTGCCAGTCAGTCTTGTATTGTTCAGATATTCAACGCTTCCGGAGAGGAAGTATGCAAGCTCACGCCCGAAACCGGTGTGGAAGGCAAAGGCATCCGTGTTGCACAAGAAGGCGTATATTATGCAATGTTGCATTCTGTCGAATCGAATGATCCGGAAATCACATTGAGTTGTAATCTCGGATTGCGTAGCGCCATCGATGCCATAATGAAAGACGGTATTGTTATTTCTCCTGTTTCGGATGGAATTTACATTGAAACGCAGCATCCTGTTTCCATTTCAATTTTCAATGTTTCGGGACAATCAGTGTATCAATCTGAAATTGCCGGAAACGAAAAAATTAATTTGATCCGTGGAATTTATATTGTAAAAATCAACAATGATAGCATGAAAATTGTTATCAGGTAAATACTACATACATTTTTTTGATCAGGCTTGTCCGGTATAACGTGGACAAGCCTGATTTTTTAGGTAGTGCGGCAAAAATATTTTTCATACTTTTGTGACATGAAAAAAATATCGCTTGTTTTCTTATCCTTTGGTGGTGCTTGTTGCAGGATGAATGATGATCCGGTGAAAACATTATACCAAACTGAACTATCAGAAAACACCATTTAGAGAAATAAAAATCTGTAGGACACAGTCTCCGCCATGAGTAGCGATGGAACTATGTGCAGCCAAGAATATTGGCTTGTGAGGGTTGAAGTTGGGTTAACATAAAAATGCAAAATATTGAGTCTTATTAACAAAAAAAACGGAAATATCAGAATAAATATCATTAAATTCACCCGCAAGATCAACATGAATATTAAATTTACAAATTAAAAAAGAAAAACGTATGAAAACAACAGTATTTTGCACACTAATAGCAGGATTTATATTTCTCTCATTTTCCTGCAACAATGATTCCGACCAACTGGAAAAAAAAGAAAAAGAGAATGAATCGTTATACGCAATAGGTACAAGAGCTGAACTGCGAGGTGATATTATGGACAATGACAACGCAAATCCTGATTCTTCTTTGAACTTAATCTTCTCAGGAGATGACCTTGTATCTTTTAATGTTAAAACAAGGGAAATTGTATTTACTGATGCGATGATTAACAAACTCTCCACCCAATTTTTGGGACTTTTTTCTACTTTGACATTGTATTTCAATGATAAGCCATTGCTTGATTCCATTTCAATAGTACCAGTGATTTCCAGTCGGTTACATAATGATCTGGTCTTTGTCGTGCAAGATTTCAAATTTTATTTGGAAGATGGATATCCTAAAATTCAGGATTCCTGGCCGAATGAAGATGAACTACAAACAATACGAAAAGAAAATGCCCAGAAGAGAAAAACAGAATGGGAGACTTTTATGAAGTATCTAAACGATAGTGGCAAGATTATAGAATAACAGAAAGAAGAACTTTTTGCAGAAATCACTAACTTTGTTTTTTCGAAAAATTGAATATGACTAATCATTTATTTGTTCGTTCATTTATTTTATTATTATTCCTGTTTACTTTTTTTTCTGTAAAAGCAACAAACCATGCAGTGTTATCAGCCGATGGGGTGACTTTGAGCCGCGAACAGACCGATCAATTTTCCTCGTTGTGGGTACATTACCAGGGGCGGATTTGCCCTTTTCAAACCTTAGCCATTGATTTTACGACAAAGCTTACCGGTAAGAAAAAATATAAGGACGCCAATGCCGAACAAGTGATGTTGGGTTGGATGCTTTTTCCTGAAAAATGGGAACAAATTCCGCTTTTTGAAGTCAAACATCCGGATTTACAGGCATTATTTCATGGATCAAAAAAGATTTGTTTTGCAGATTTTTTCAATAGCGACCAACGTTATAAATTAGAACCGTATTGGCGGGAAATGTACCGTTCGGACAAGCAAACGGCATTCACTAAGGAAGCCGTCAAGTTAGACGAAAAGGTGCAATTGATCATGATGCTCAAAGAAGGCAATTTGTTGGAATTGTTTCCCGTGCAAACAGAAAACGGCATCGTCAAATGGTATGCTTCCGCCGATTCTTCGTTGCCGGAAGAGACGGATAAAATGACCGCATTGTTTATTCGTAATTTCTTTGTTTTGTATGATGAATGCATCCGTCAGAATCAACCGGAAGTTGCAACGCAATTGATTCAGAAATTAAGTGCATTTCAGCAGAAAAATGCGGGCGGAATATTGCCGTCCCATACCAGGTTGCAAGCAGAATTATTAAATAACCGCCTGAGTCTGTTTGATTGGCTTTTTAAAATCAATTTGACATTGGGGTGTTTAGGCATTTTCTTTTTTGTGTATTATTCCATAAAAAATATTTCCATAGCCCGCGTCAAACCTGTTTTTTATATGGCGCTGGTCATTTCATTTCTTTGTATGACATTCGGGATGAGTCTTCGCGGCTACATCAGCGGACGATTACCCATGAGCAACGGGTATGAGACGATGTTGTTTATAGCCTGGTGTTCGTTGTTAGTCGGCGTGTTAACCCGAAAATACACTTTTTTACTTGCCATTTTTTCGTTTTTACTATCGGGTTTTGCTCTGTTGGTTGCGCATATCGGGGCGATGAATCCACAGATTACACCCTTAGTTCCTGTGTTGCAATCACCATTACTGAGCATTCATGTTTCGTTGATCATGATTGCTTACGGCTTTTGCGGTTTTATGGTGCTCAACAGCATTACATCCTTTATTTTATTGCTATTTTCCCGCAAAAATCCGCAGCTTAATGCGTCGATTGTCAAGATGAAAGAAATGAGCGAACTATTTATGTATCCGGCCACATTTTTTATGGGTGCGGGCATTTTTGTCGGAGCCATTTGGGCGAATGTATCCTGGGGACGCTATTGGGGCTGGGATCCCAAAGAAGTGTGGGCGCTCATTACCTTTTTATTAATGAGTTTTACATTGCATGGAAAGACCCTCCGCTGGTTTCAACGCCCGGTTTTTTATCATCTGTTTGTAATCGTTATTTTTACCGCGGTATTGATGACCTATTTCGGAGTAAATTATGTTTTAGGCGGAAAACACAGTTATGCAGGATAATTATACTGAACACGCGATTTTGTAAACCTTGTACCCAGTATCCTTCACCCTGTACCTCAAATTAAAATGGGGGAGGGCCATCGGGACCTCTTCCTCCTCCACCTCTCCAGCCGCCCGGCGGTTGTGGCCTGAAATCATCCTGAGCCGCAGAACTTCCCGAAGGGAAGAGGTTGATCCTGTAAATAAAACTGCACATGAAGAAACTGGGCAGAGTCGTAGATTCCCGGTTTTGAGTATAACCGTTTCCGACTGTGTAGCGCAAATCGTTTCGTTCTTGCAATATATCGTAAATCTTCAATTTAAGTGTTCCGATACCGTATTTTTTATTGAATAATTGTTTGGCAACCGAAGCATTCCATATTGTCTGGCTCGTATTGAAGTCGTTGGAATAGCCGCTCCGGGCAGACCATTCGATGTCGGAATCTAAAGTAATATCGTAGGGCAGATACCAGGCTGTAGAACCTCCGACTCCCCAATCATAGGTCTGGCGGTTATTTTGCGGTTGCAATTCATTGGTAACATTTTGATAAGAGATCGAAGCATTGATACCTAAGTCAAACAATTCGGAACGATAATTGGCATTGGCGCGGTCGGTCACAGAAAAATTCTTTGTGGTATTTGGCGCTCCGTTGGTGTAGCCATTTGCATTGTTGTAATAGATCATGGAAAAATTGCCGATTGTAAATTTTTTGTTTTTCAAAGGCGTATTAAACATCCCTCTCAACCGCGTATTCCAGTTGCCGTTTACATTCGCATAAGTGGTATATTTAGTCTGATCTTTGGAGTTAATTGTCGTAACGTTGACAATATCGTTGAAAGAAAAATTACCTTGCACATCTACATTGTAAAAGAATTGGGATTCCGGTACGAATTTTTGGAACCGCGCCGAAATTCGATTGGAATAACTGGGTTTCAGATCCGGATTTCCTTCAACGACATTCATAGGATTTGAATAATCTTTATAATTGGCTAACTGCCTGGCAGTAGGCTGATTCATATTGCCCGAATAATCGATGCGCAAATTGGTGCGTTTGGCAAACAAATAATTGAAATTCAATTCGGGCGAAAGATTAGTTACCCTTTGCTCTACCCGTCCTCCCGGAATAATAGAATCTCCCATGATATTAGGCAGTCGTTTATCATACGGAGCGGGTAATATCAACGAAGAAAGATCTTCGCGGGAAGGCTGCAATGTCTCGTTGAGCGAATAAGAAGGATCAATATTGACGCCTGCCGTGTAGTTGTATTTTTCCCTGACGGATTTGAATTTCAGGCTGAAACGTTGCTCGGTGGCATTCCGGGATGTACTTCGGCTTTGATTCCCATTTAAAACGGCGGTATCTTGCGGCAATGCAGCATCATGTTTCAGGTCATAAGTACTGTTGATACTTTCAGTATTGTAACGGCTGTACCGGTAAGAGAATTGCAGGAAATTATTGTGTCCGATGGGTTCCACATACGAAGAGAAAACCCTGTATGTCGCCGTTTGATTGTCATTTTCGGAACGTTGATTAAGGATAGAGTCACGGTTAAATGCATTATTCTCATAAATGTTCTTTATCCAATAAGAATTTCCTTGCGAATAGCTTTCGTTGTAAGATCCTGTAAGGCTAATGCTGAATACTCGTCCGGGCTTAGCCAGTTTACGCGCGTATTCCATAGTTCCGCCCACATTAAAGCCTTCACCCTGATTTTTTGAATTGGCGTAGCCGGTATAAAGCGTGTCTCCTTGTATGTTATCCATGCTTTCAAAGCCTTCAAACAGTTGATTTTCATAACTTTCGCTGTTGTTGTAGCTGATATTCGGGCGGAAAAGGATAGTGGTGAAAGTATCGGGCTTCCATTCCATTCGCATATTGAGGCCAAAATTATCGGAAATATCTTCATTCCTGGTAATTTGCCTTTCGATCCAATTGAGATTGTCGTCCATAAAAGTTTCTGTTTCTACCCTGCTTGCCGAATTGCGGTCGGAAGAATTGTAAGAGGCATCTCCGTTGAGAGAAAACTTGGGCGAAAATTCTTTGTTTACACCAAAAGCAAGATTGGCAGACTCGTTGATACCTCCGCTGCCCCGGCGCATTCCGCGCATCCCTCCGAATCGTTGCGCTCCCAGGTCGGCAGCCCCCATGTTGTTGGTATTATTGGCCCCCATCATTAAAGTATATCGGTCGCTATTTTTCATTTGATTGATGACGGCGCCTGCTTCATATCGCATGTCTCCGCCTTCCGGGACATCATGTCCGGCTCCAGCCATGGCATTGATTATAAGCCCTTGTTTCATTCCTTCTTTAACCGTCAGGTTGATCACCGTTTCTTCCTCTCCGTCATCAAATCCGGTCATCCGCGCCATATCGGATTTTCTGTCCACCACCTGTAGTTTTTTTACCATTTCCACCGGAAGGTTTTTGGAAGCGACTTTGGGGTCATCCGAGAAAAATTCTTTTCCTTCTACCAGCACCTTTTTAATTTCTTTTCCGTTGATGGTAATTTTTCCATCTTTATCCACTTCAGCGCCCGGAAGCCGTTTCAATAAATCTTCCAGTACAGAATTGGCCGGAGTTTTATAGGATTCGGCGTTGTATTCGATCGTATCGTCTTTGACTACCATTTCGGCGGCTTTCCCTACCACCACCGCTTCCTGTAATTCAATGTCTGATTGCGAGAGCAAAAGTCTTCCTACTTGCATTGTTTTTTGAGAGGAACTGACATTTACCGGTTGAAAAAGATCCTGGTAGCCGATAAACATGACATTGATCAGGTATCTCCCCGGCGCTATACCCGTGATGGAAAATGCACCTTTGGCATTGCTGCTGGTTCCTTTTACAAATGTACTGTCATTGGCTTTGAGCAACCGGATGGTAGCCAATTCGATGGGTGCGTCATCTTTTTTGTCAACCAAAATGCCTGTAATTGAATTGGTATTTTGAGCATATACCGAAAGAGAAAATAGGGTAGCGAATAATACCCCACCGATACGTTTAATCATGATGTTTGTACTTAAAAGGCCGGAATACCGACCATTTGAGTTAAAAAGACAATGAAAGGAGACGAAAGTTTAATGACAGCCCTTATCTTTTAACTTTTATTAAACAAAAGGACTCTGTTGCAAATTTGGGGCTAAGCGATGAATTTTGCGTTAGCCTCTCCCCCTCCTAAGGGGGAGAGGCTAACGCAAAATTCATTCAAATCGTTCCCCAACTACAATAGATAACAAAATCGCGATTGTTAATTTTATTTCTTTAGTTTTTATTTAAATTAGATTTTATTTCAAAAACTTTAATTACCTTTGCAGCCTGCTTTTTTTTGAGGGGTGTTTTTCTGACATTTGTAAAGAAAAGCAGTAATATTAAAAACAATTTGATATTAAAGATTTTTCGGGTATGAAGAACCTCCTGGTTGAAAAATTGAGCAAATATGATGCTCCCCAGCGTGCAAAAGCTGCCGGTATTTATCCTTACTTCAGGGAAATCCAAAGCGACCAAGACACAGAAGTAATAATCAATGGTAAAAGAGTATTGATGTTTGGTTCAAATGCCTATCTTGGGCTTACCAACCATCCTAAAGTGAAAGAAGCAGCCATCAATGCCGTGAAGAAATACGGTACTGGTATGGCCGGAAGCCGCTTTTTGAACGGGACCTTAGATATACATGTGGAATTGGAACAAAAGCTGGCGAAGTTTATGGGCAAAGATGATGCACTGACCTATTCGACTGGTTTTCAGGTGAATTTGGGTGTAGTTTCTTGTCTCACCGGCCGTGAAGATTATATTCTTTGGGACGAATTGGATCATGCTTCAATTATTGAGGGCCACCGCCTTTCCTATTCCCAAAAAGTAAAATTCAAACACAATGATATGGAATCGTTGGAAACCCAATTGAAAAAATGTGATTCCGACAAAGTCAAATTGATTGTGGTGGACGGGGTATTCAGCATGGAAGGCGATATTGCCAATCTCCCCGAAATCGTGAGACTAGCCCAAAAATACAATGCTAACGTTATGGTCGATGAAGCTCACGGATTGGGAGTGTTAGGTCACTTGGGACGAGGAACCTGCGATCATTTTGGAGTCATTGATCATGTGGATTTGATAATGGGGACATTCAGTAAATCGTTGGCTTCAATCGGTGGTTTTATTGCTGCGGATAAAGATACGATCAATTATTTGCGCCACAATTCCCGTTCATATATTTTCAGCGCCAGTAACACGCCGGCTGCTACGGCCGCCGCCAGCGCCGCTTTTGATATTATGGTCAATGAGCCGGAACGTATCGAAAACCTTTGGGTGGTAACCAATTAAGCCGTGGAAGGCTTCCGGAATCTGGGTTGTGAAATCGGCCATACTTCTACTCCGATTATTCCGATTTTTATTCGCGACAATGATAAAACATTCTATGTGACTACCGAATTGTTTAATCAGGGTATTTTTGTAAATCCCGTTGTTTCGCCGGCAGTAGCGCCAACGGATACATTGATTCGTTTTTCCCTGATGGCTACCCATACCATAGAACAGGTCGATATCGCATTGGATAAAATTGGAAAATGTCTTAAAACAGGGGGCGTTTTATAAAAAAGGAAAGCGATTTGGCTTTGTATCGGCATTAATAAATATGCAAGTCGAATTCTTCGATCAGTCCGATCAGATTTTTATTTTCTGCAATCATTAATTCTAATTTCTTGGTATCATCAAGAACAATTTTTGTACTACCGGCTTCGGTTATACCCACGTCCATTTTTATCTCTGAATTCTTGAGTTGATTTCGCAGGAAAGTCAAAATGTCTGTAGCTTTTTCCAAAAGGAGTTGCATCTGATCGTGGTTGTGTACTTTTACTTCAAACGAAAAATTCTCTTTCAGGCTGGGTAACGAACTCTTCATGGTATTCATCAGCAAAGGGGTGGTTTGGAGAAATTGCTCGGCATAAGTAACCCACAGACGGATCAATTCTTCGTTGCTAAAATTTGAAATAACTTGCTCTGTGTGAGCATCTTGTTTGACGTCAGACAGATCTTTTCCGGAAAGGCCTTTCGGATTTTTCAAGGATACGGAAAGCAGTCCGGGCGGTCCTGGACGTTGCTGAGTCGGAATAGGCGTTTTTACTGTTTTTTGGACAGGAGCGCTTTGATATTCTGGTTGATGATGAGGAGAGGTCGTAATATTTGTTTTTTCGTTCGAAGAAACAGTATCAGGACTTCCGGTATCAGGCGTAATCGGCCTTAATTCAGTTTTTTTTTTATCCTCACCCGAGGTTTCCGGGGAGTTGAGTTGGCAAAGCTGGATGAACAGGAGTTCAATTAGTAGCCGCTTATTTCGACTGATACGATATTCGAGGTCGCATTTATTGGCAAGCTCAATCGCTTTATACAAGAATTGTGTTTCGCAAGCTTTGGCGCAGGCCTGATAACGATCTTTCACCGAATCGCCTACTTCAAACAGGATGATTGTTTCCGGATCTTTGCAGACCAATAAATCCCGGAAAAAAGAAGCTAATCCGCTTACAATATGCTGTCCTTCAAATCCTTTGTTCAGAATTTCATTGAGAATCAGCATGCATTCGCCAACCTTATCCCTGAGTATCGACTTGGTCAGATTGAAATAATATTCATAATCCAACACATTCAGGTTGTCGATTACTGCCTGATATGTGATATTTCCACCGGTATAACTAACTACCTGGTCAAAAATAGACAGAGCATCGCGCATTCCGCCGTCCGCTTTTTGGGCAATGATCAAAAGCGCTTCGGGGATAGCAGTTACCCCTTCTTGCTGAGCAACATACTGGAGGTGATCGACTGTATCGTTAATGCTTATTCTATTAAAATCATAAATCTGACAACGAGACAAGATGGTGGGCAACACTTTGTGTTTCTCTGTGGTTGCCAACACGAAAATCGCATGATGAGGCGGTTCTTCCAATGTCTTTAGGAAAGCATTGAATGCGGCGGCAGAAAGCATGTGTACCTCATCAATAATATATACCTTGTATTTCCCGATTTGAGGAGGGATGCGCACCTGTTCGATTAAAGAACGAATATCATCGACCGAATTGTTGGAAGCGGCGTCGAGTTCATGGATATTGTACGAACGGTTTTCGTTGAATGACAGGCACGATTCGCAGGCATTGCACGCTTCTCCTTCAGTAGTGGGAGCAAGGCAGTTGATGGTTTTTGCAAAAATCCGGGCACAAGTAGTTTTACCCACGCCACGAGGTCCGCAAAACAGGTAAGCATGTGCCAGTTTATGATTTTGAATCGCATTTTTCAAGGTCATAGTCAGGGATTTTTGCCCGACGACCGATTGAAAAGTGGAAGGACGGTATTTTCTTGCCGATACGATGTAATTGTCCATATTTTTTGCAAAAGAGACACAAAGGTAGCGATTTTTATAAATATTTCATAGCCGAATCACAGATATTCGCTAACTTGCGGCCTCAAATAAAAAATCGAATATGAAAGACTTTTTCCAAGTGCTCAAAAGGTTTGTATTTTCTTATAAAAAGTTTTTGATTCTCAGTATCCTGATGACTATATTGTCGGCTCTGTTAACTTTAATTTCTTTTGCAAGTATCCAGCCTATTCTAAAAATATTATTTAAAATGGAGGATATACAATCTACGGGGTATATGGATTTTCATCTGGATCCGTTTTCTATATCTTCTTGGGAGGCAATGATTAAGGCATTTGATAATAATTTTTACATTTATATTTCGGATATTACGCAAACCCATGGAGGATCTTTCGTTTTGATCCTTTTGGGTGTCTTTTTGGTAGTTACTACTATTTTGCGGACGGCAGCCATGTATTTTTCTTCTTTTTTTATGATTCCTCTTCGTACCGGAGTCGTCAGAGATATCCGGAATCAAATCAACGATAAAGTAATTTCTTTGCCTTTGGCTTTCTTTTCCGAAGAACGAAAGGGTGATATTTTAGCGCGCATTTCGGGTGATGTCAACGAAGTGGAGAGTTCTATAATGAGTTCTCTCGATATGTTATTTAAAAATCCGATATTGATTATCATTTATCTTACCGGAATGTTGATTATTAGTTGGCAGCTCACCATTTTTGTTTTTGTAATGCTTCCCGTTGCGGGATATGTGATGGGGCAGGTAGGAAAAAAACTGAAGAAGAGTTCTGCTATCGGTCAGCAACAATGGGGCAATTTGATGTCGCAAATGGAAGAAACGTTGAGTGGTCTGCGCATCATTAAAGCGTTTAATGCAGAAAAGAAAATTTCCGACCGGTTTCATAAGGGCAATGATGCATTTCGCAAAATCACCAACCGGATTTTCAGAAGACAGCAATTGGCTCATCCCATGAGTGAATTGCTTGGGACGATCACTATTGCAATTGTAATATGGTATGGCGGATCATTGATTTTGTCAAACGACAGTGCGATTGATGCTGCTGCTTTTATGTATTATCTGTCTGTTTTTTACATGCTGATTAATCCTTCCAAAGACCTTTCAAAATCAGTTTATTCCATTCAAAAAGGGTTAGCCTCTTTAGATCGGATTGATAAAATTTTGAAAGCAGAATCTAATATTAAAGATCCTGCTGTTTCGCAGGCAATTCATTTGACGGATAAAATTGAGTATGAAAATATTTGGTTCAAATATCGGGATGCATGGGTTATTAAAGGAGTCAATTTGACGATACAGAAGGGGAAAACCATTGCTTTAGTCGGGCAATCGGGGTCAGGCAAATCCACTATGGTAGATTTGTTACCTCGTTTTTATGATGTTCACGACGGATCGATTACGATTGACGGAGTCAATATAAAAGATGCTAAATTGCATGATTTGAGGCAGTTGATGGGAATTGTAAATCAGGAAGCCATTTTGTTTAATGATACATTTTTCAATAATATTGCTTTTGGAGTTGAACATGCGACATTGGAACAAGTAATTGAAGCGGCCAAAATAGCCAATGCCCATGAGTTTATTATTGCTACGGAAGAAGGCTATGATACTAATATTGGAGACAGGGGGGGGAAACTTTCGGGAGGACAGCGCCAGCGCATTAGCATTGCCCGGGCCGTATTAAAAAATCCGCCGATTTTAATTCTGGATGAAGCCACTTCTGCATTGGATACGGAATCGGAGCGGTTGGTGCAGGATGCCTTGGAAAATCTGATGAAAAACCGGACGACCATTGTAATTGCTCACCGGTTGTCAACCATTAAAAATGCCGACATGATTTGTGTGATGCACGAAGGAGAAATAGTGGAGCAGGGCCGGCATGATGCATTAATTGCTTTGGATGGGTATTACAAACGCTTGTGTGATATGCAATCCTTTTAAATGTGGCAATGAAAATAATGAAAAAATGAATCGATTGAGTTGCAAAAAACAAAAATAGCTGTATCTTTGCAGTCGCAAAACGCGAAAGTAGCTCAGTTGGTAGAGCATAACCTTGCCAAGGTTAGGGTCGCGGGTTCGAGTCCCGTCTTTCGCTCAAACGATCTTATCAATGTTGCTCGGATGGTGGAATGGTAGACACGCAAGACTTAAAATCTTGTGACCATTGCGGTTGTGCGGGTTCAAGTCCCGCTCCGAGTACTTTTATTTTTGATTAATCCTTTGTAAATAAATAAATTACAAAGGATTTTTTATTTTTAACTGAAACAGTACTGAAACATTTTGATAATTATCTCCATTTTCTCATTCTCAATTGTTTTCTTAATTCTTCAAAATCAAGCTGTAAGACATAACTCAACCGAAAGTGATATTTACCATTTTCAATCATCCTTAGTTCAGGATTAATCAAGCCATCATTGATGTAGTTTCGAACTGTTTGCCCAGTAACTTGATGGATAGTAGCAACTTCACTAACACCAACAAAAACATTATCATAGCGCTTTAATAAAGCATCACGTAAAGCGTTCATATCACGTTTCGCAATTTCATCCATTAAAAAAGTCCTTAAATCTTCCGGTGTAACCTGATAAACAATCATCTTTTCCATAATCATATTTTTAGGGACACGAAAGATACAAAAAACTTCATAGATATACGTGAGCGCATAGTGATGTCTAAATACGCTTCAAAATTCCATAAAATAAAGAAAGCCCGGTAAATCAATATGACTTATCCGGGCAAATTATTTATTAGCTTAAAACGATCTCTTTGATATCTGCTCTGTCAATTTCGCAAATATAAGTAATTCCTGATGGTGATTCTATATCGAGAATTACAGTATCATCAGGACATAAGATCAATAAAATACCTTGTTTCACTTCTCCATTGTTTTTTGTGATAACGACTTCTTTGCCTATGTTATCGAAGTAGTCAAAATTTGTTTTCATGGTTGTAAATATTAATTATTAAACATTAATCTCCAAAATATCTTGTATTTGAATAAAACTGATCATATCCCTGTTGGCTGATCCCTGTTGTGTGAATCTGCGGTTTCATTGCATCTGCCAAAAGTTGAAACACATCAATCTGCTTTCTTTCTGCTGGTTTGAAATTTGCTTCTCTTTTTTCAAATGCCCATGCGTTTTTCAAACTTTCTGCGAATGTCATATCATAAGATAATGTATCACGGTCAAGACTTCCGTAGAAAATACTCCATGCTCTTTTCATTAATTTGGATTTGTTGATTGTTTTCATTGTAATATACATTTTGATGTTGATTTTTGTTCTACAAATATACAACATAATGTATATTGAATGCAAATATAAAATGTTAAAATATACAATTTGATGAATATTTTCCATTTCATATATACAATATGATGAATAATAAGTATTTTTGCGTCATTGACATTAAAATGTATAGTGATGAATTTAAGAGTAAAGGCAATTTCCAGAGAAAAAGGCTTAACGATGGAGCAGCTTGCAGATAAGTTAGAAATTACACCAAATACATTAACAAGGAATGTAAATGGAAACCCTACAATGGAAACGCTTGAAAAAATTGCGAATGCTTTGGGAGTAACGATTCCGGAACTATTCGAGCAATCGGCCACCGATGTAATTAATTGTCCTCATTGTGGAGGAAAGATAAAAGTAAGCAAAGGATAAGGTTATGGAAAAAGAAATTGATAGACTATTAAAAGAACTTGATGGAGACGATCTTGGACGAACAAGCAATGAACTTCAAGTAAAATTTAGGTTAGATGCTATTAAGAAAGCCAAAAGCATGGGATATATTCAGTATTTCGATAATGAAAAACGGATGTATCGAAATCTTTATCATGAAAGTTACT
Organism: Bacteroidales bacterium; assembly: GCA_031553835.1. GTDB lineage: Bacteria > Bacteroidota > Bacteroidia > Bacteroidales > Azobacteroidaceae > JAVBKX01. Next base: position 11,619 of record JAVBKX010000029.1, on the reverse strand, counting down.
ATTGTCAAATTACACCTGAAGGCTCAAAGTTGTTAAATGTTGATGGAGGACTTGAAAAAGTCATAGATGAAAGAGAGAAAGAGAAGAGAGTAAATAAGATTGAACAGCATAAATCGACTTGGACAATTATTTTAATGATTGTAACTATCCTTGTTAGCGTTGTTTTATGGAAGTTAAGATAACCATACTATGGAATTACAAGTAATACAAAATAAGATTTACGAGATTCGAGGCTACAAGGTGATGTTAGACTTTGATTTGGCCGAAATGTATGGAACAGAGACAGCACAATTAAAACGAGCTGTAAGACGTAATATTGAGCGTTTTGAGGGTGACGACTTCATGTTTGAGTTAACAAAGGATGAACTTTCAAGGTGCCAATTTGGCATCTTGAACAAAGGTCGAGGAAGCAACATAAAATACTTACCTTTTGCATTTACTGAATTAGGGGTTTCAATGTTAAGCAGCGTGTTAAACTCAAAAACTGCAATTGAGATCAACCGGAAAATTATGCGTGCTTTTGTTGCTATGCGTCAATTGATACTTAATCCCCCAGCCGACAAGATGGGTGAACTACAAAACGAAGTCCGGGAACTGAAACAATACATTGAGGAAGTCTTTACCGACTATAACGACATAAACGAAGATACCCGGATGCAATTAGAACTAATCAATGAAACATTAGCTGAATTGCAGGCCAAAAATAAAGAATTAAACAAACCAATAAAACCGATAGGGTATCAAAATTATCAAAAGTAGATCAATGTCCGTATCTCTTGATGAAATAGCCTGTAAATTGATGGAGCTTGAAAATCTTCTCAAGCAATCACTTTCAAAAAAAGTGGAAAAGGTATATGTAAATGCTGCAGAATGTGAACGTCTACTATGCATTACACGTCCTACCCTATTGCAACTATTGAAAGATGATGTCATTGAAGATAGATCGAAAGACAGCGGAAGCATCCACAACAAATATCTACTTTCTGAAATCCTTTGGCTGAAAACTAAAAAATACAAGGGATTGAGTTCAAGGGATATTATCAAATTAAAAGAACAAAAGAAAACAGAATATTGTCCGTAATCACGTGGATTGCATTCCAAATCTTGTTCTTTGTCTTTTTGTTTTTTCTCCGATTGAATCAATATTGTGGCTTTTCCAGTATTGTAGATATTAATAGTAGTATCCTTAATGGCCCAAATAGAGAAGACCAGAAAATATAATAGTACAAAAAATCAAATTTTGAATTTGTAAAATTCTTGCCTTATGATACCAACATTATACACAAAAACGGAAACCGCTAAAAAATTAAAAGTTAGCGAACGCACTATCGACAATTTCGTTTCTGCCGGCAAACTCAACTCAACAAAAATCGGTAGAAAGAGAATGTTTACTGAAAAGCACATCAATGATTTGATAAAAGCTGGAGAAAGTTGGTAAGGCAAATATATAAAAGCAAAGAGGGTGTGTCAAAAGTGGGCGCCTAAAAAGTGGTACATCCTCTTTTCTCTCATTTTATTTGTTACTTTTGTAAGGTAAATTATATCAATATGTTATCTACATTTTTAGGAATATTAGTCCTCTTGTTTTTCTTCTGCGCATTCATGCAGATAATAACTTATATCTTCCGTTCTTCAAGGAAGAAAAAATAACCTACAACCTAACTAATTGACACTCCGTCAACCTTCCTAATTCAAAATTCTTAATCTTATTCACGTAGAAATACGCTCCGTATTTGTCGATATAAACAGGTATTGACGGATCAAACTGTTCTACATCTTCCGGTGTCAGGTAAAATTTATCTTCCACCATCCGGGCATTCTTTAGCATTTTATCCTGAAGTATTGAATATCCCGTGTCAACTATTTGTTGAGCCGTGATATGGTTAGCAACATAGTATCTCACTGGTCCAACTGTTGTCCAAATAGAAGGATAAACGATTATCGATTTTGTACTTGATAGTTTGACCAAATGAGGTTTAATTTCAGGAAAACTTGCATTATTAAGATATGCGCTAAAAGGAGCAAGCTTTCCATCTTCTAAATAACTTGGAGGAGTTAACTTTATTAGTGGTATTTCCGCTCCTATAGAAGAATTTGCAATGTCATTTATGTTGACATCTTGCCCGGATCCTACTCCGATCTTAAATAATTCCTTTGAAAACTTGAGTGTTTTATTTTCAATATGGAATATACCTGAATCCGTTATTCCGTCCTGAGTGTTTTCTTCCAAAGAAATGATGTTTTCCTGAGCATATTTATCCAATGTGAAGTTTAATGTTGATTTAGGATTGCGATCTACCTTGCTACTCCAATCTTTTACTTTTCCAGACTTCACATTGTCATACAATAATTGAAGCGTGAAAGCATATACATTTTTTGTTATCTCATTTACAACGAAGGTTAATCCAAATGTCTGAGCGAAAAACTTCATAAAATCAAACTGTGTCTCAAAACCTGTTCTCTCAGATAAATTTAGTATTGCGGTTGCATTCTTTGGCTTTACATCTGTATATGTTTTTCCGATTGTTATTTTACATCCTTGATCTGTTTGTCCTACAGAAGATCTTGCTCTAACATTTATAACACGTGGAAAGTCGTCGGTAATATCATCCCGTGTATAAGTTCTTCGCCCTCTATTTCCATAAAATGTTTCTGTATGTACATCTCCGTCTACTTCAATATCAACCAATAAAGAGCCTCCTGATACATACGAATCTAAAAGGTCTACTTGTATGGTCATTGCTCCTCCTATCGGCTTGTAATAATAAAGCCACGGCACTCCGTCGCTTAGTTGTTGTTGTGCTAAAAAGTCATCGTTTTTTGTTATTTGCCAATTTAGATAGTTATACGGAAATCCTGTGACTATCGTACTTGTATTTGCGACAACTTCCCACAATTTTAAGTTTTCAGGTGTAGCTTCAGCGTCAGCAGACGATATTGACAGATACATACCTTTCCAGCTTTGAATATTAGATTGTAAGGTATACCCTTGCTTGGAAAATATTTTAGTTAAAATATCATCAATTGAAAGAATTGGGTACCTTGAACCTGGTCCTGTCAAATATTTGAAATCACCAGGAACATATGGATATGAAGGCGATGAGTAATCTATTCCAAAACCAATCTTATAAGATGATGGCCAATTAGCAGGAATCATTGATTTGAAACAAACTTGATATACTCCTAAATCTAAATCAGACATAGGAGAATCCTGTAATGTTTCAAAGAAATTCGCGTTCCCGGATAATACCTGGCACTCGAAATAGTCTGTAACCTTCAGAAGAATCAAAAATGAACCTTTTCCTGCTATCGTCCGGTCAGCGCAAAATACACGGCAATTATGTTTCTGATATGGAAAGTCAGTTACAACATCATGATTATTTGCATGATCAAAGATGTTGACGTTACTGGCTGTTTTTGGCAATCTCAGGTTTTGAGAGTATGAGGCCTGACGGCTGACAAGTTCTGCAATGTCATTGACCTGATAGGTCCATACAAGTTTCTCACTACCAAGATCGAGTTGTTTCCAGACCCCGTTTTTATCTTCAATTAGTATTTGATATTTTTGTCTCATGATATTAGATTTAATAGTTTGCCCTATTCCGGAGTTCTATTTGCTCTTTAATTGCTAAAAACATTTCACCATCGGTTTCCCCGTTGAGGCTCATTTGTTGATACGTCACATTAAGATCGTATGTTGACAGGTCTTTTACATCATCTATTTGTAGACAATCAAGCCTGTTTTCTTTTTCCGGAATATCATCAAACTTCATTACAAATTCTATGGGATCGTATTCCGTTTCTATTTCTTTTATCAATGTCTTTTTACCATTCTCAACTATGTATTGCCGGTTGAAATTCTTTTTCAGCACTTTGCCTTTTGCATAACTGAGTATTTTGTTTACTCTTTTATTCCGATCTTTCATTGTCGTTATTTTTTTAAATGAAATATATCTAATTCTCTTTTTGCTCTATAATAGTTATCAAGCAACCTACTGTGTTGTTCAGTTCTTGTTTCCTGCTGTTGAGGCTGTTGTGATTTCCACAAACATAGCTCTTCATATAATTGCGGATAATATTCCGCTGGTAACATTTCAATCATGGTTGTTTATTCTTTATTTGTAGTTTGTATGCTTCAATAATTTTTTGCTCCGGAACACTCATATCTTTCTCCGTTGTAGAGTGTACGGTTCTTACAAATATCGATTGTTCAAGTTCCTGGATCTCACTTCCTGAGATAATTCTGATTTGATCACTTTCAGCATCATAGTGGTATACAATCAAGTATTTAGATTCTAAGCTGTCTCCTTTAGCAAACTTAAGTAGGATTTCCTTGCTCATTATTCAATTCATTTAAGCTAATAATTCGTCTTGTAATCTCTTCAATGGCCTCTTCAGGAGCTTCTTTAAGCAACCGTTCAAGGGAATCGTATTCAGCCTGTATTTGCGCCTCAACGCTGATTGATTGCTGTTTGGGCACAACATACTGAATAAGTTTTTCTATGATGGCTAACCTGTCTTTAGGCTCTAATTTCTTTAAGTCTTTTGCTACCTGGTCCCGATTGTCTTCGATCAGTTGATTTATCCAAGCTTTTGTTTCTGATGTTGACTTATTCGGCTTTCCCTTTGGCCGTCCAGCTGGATTATTTGTTTGTCCTTTTTTCAATCCCATTTTTGTAAATCTTTGTTGTTTTCAAAAATTATTTTTCATCAGCTTCAGGAGTATAAGGCAAAAAATGAAATCCGGTAAATCCGTTTGATTGTTTTGCTTTTTCTTTGATCTCCGGAAACTCGTCTAAATCAAGATAACCTTTAACGATTGTGTTGAGCAAACGAGCTTTCAAATCTTTGGTTAGTTCGATTCTGTTATTCTTTTCTTCGTTCATAGTGTAGTGATCTGATGTAAGAAGTTATCAAATGATGAGGCTACAATATAAACCCCTCCTGCTGCTTCAATTTCCTGTTTTACTTTTATCTGTTCCGGCCTCATCCGATCTTTGCCTGTTTTTATCTCGATAGAGACGTGTTTGCCTCGAATGACAGCAGTAATGTCAGCCATTCCTTTTTTGCTCCCTGAATGAATGTATTTGCCTAATTTTGAGTTATACGTTCCGGTTGTGTTAACACGTCCGGCAAAATGGCCATGAATCTGCAACCAGGCGGTAATACACTTTGTCAATCCATTGGCAGTGTCATCCCTGAATTTAGTTTTAACAAGATATGGCACATCCGGATGTTTCTTTTGCTTACATTCAAAATGAAGCCGTTCGAGTTCTTTAATCGAATCAGGTTTTATATACCGTTTACCCGGTGTTCTTTTCTTTGTTTCTATGATTGGAATTTCGTACATATTTTTTTGATTTTTTTAGCTACCGACATTTTTACCGACAAAATCACCGACATTTACCGACAAGCATATAACCGTCATACTACCGACATTTTCGCATTTATATATATGCGAATGTCGGTTGTCGGTAGACGGTATTTTTATATGTCGGTTAGAATGGTAATTCATCGTTATTATCAGTTAAATTGGTTCCCGGACAGTAATACATACCGGAATTATTTTTTACTATTATACTTAAATCTAAAGCCTCTTTAATATGCCTTTCAGCTGTTCTTGAAACCTTTCCAGTCTTGTTTATAATTTTTGCCGTTAGGTCTGCATAATTAAGCGTGACAGTAGTAGGAAGAATCTCCGAAAACAAAGGGGTTAATTTATCCGTCTTTGGCTTCTTAGGTTCTATTGTACATAGTTCAGGTAAACCCTCATTATTGATTGTGAAATTAAACTCCTCGAATGGGACCCCACGACAATAAGCAGGCGATACAGTTGAATGATTTCCGTTTGATTTAACAGATAGTACCGTTTGTGCTTTTTGAACCATGAAACTACCTAAATGACCTCTTAAGGCTCCACCGACTTTGTTTTCATGAATAACTGTCAGTAATCCACAGTTATACTGTGAAGTAAGGCGCAAAAGAAGCTGTTTTACTTCGTTAGATTGCCTGATGTCGTTAAAGTCGTCCAGTAAATCGACACAGCCGTCAATAACGCATAAATCTGGTTTAAATCGCTCCATTGCTTGTTCCAATGCTTTGACCCGTTCAGGTGATGAAAGTTCCCGTAAAACCAAAACAATGAGCCGTGAGTTATTTTTAATCTCCCATTCACATAACCGGTGTATTCTTCGGGCCACTCGTTGAACAAAAGGCCTGGATTGTTCCGTATCAATTAAAAGGCAAATGCCCTTGGTAATCGGACTTTCAAAACCTAAAGCCTCATCGGCTCCTAAGAATCCGGCAATCATTGCAGAGGTTAGAAAGGTTTTTCTTGTCTTGGCGCTCCCACCTATTACAACAAAGTCACTCCGGGAAAAAATTACTTTATCATCTAACTTTATCACCGGATCTGGTTCTGTGAATTCCTCCGACAAATCAATCAGGTTTTCATTGATCAGGTCGAATTCGGGTAAATCATCCGTATTGTCTTTGATATGTAGTAAATCATATTTTTTCATACCATCATGCATTCGGTTTCGGATAATTTCCCATTCCAAACAAAATCAATGAGCGCCTGTGTTGGATTAGGTTGGTTCATTAAATTGATTTTCTTGATGTCGGGCTTAAGAGGCAAAAGCATCTTGATGTAGTCAGCTTGGCCAACGGCTGAAGCTTGCCGGATTCGCTCATTAATCCTTACCCATACATCCAATGGTTCAACATCTTTCAGTTGCTCAACGATATCGAATAGCCTGCTGATGATTGCTTGTTGTTTGGCAACATACCCTTGTTTTACATTAGGGTTATTATTCATGTACCGGCCTAAATCATCCGAAATCTCACTCATGATTTTTTCGAGTTCCAAGGTAGGAGATTTGAAATTATCCGAACTGTTCCAGTGGTAATACTGTTCAAGGCGTTTTCCGATAAAATCATCTTTCATTGTTCACCTCCTTCCGGATGAATGAAATAAATCTTATGTCTGCTGAATGGAGTATTTACCCAGTAATCGGATATCGATACTCCCACGTCTCGGATATACCTGATATGTGAACGAGGATCAGGAATATTTAATATTATGGATAAATCCACAACAGAATATTGTCCTCCGGAAAGAAGCAGTTCGTAAATCTTTTGCCGCATCGGATGAGAGAAGAAAAGTTTTGTATCTTTGCCCTGCGTTTCAATAAGTCCTTGCTCACCGGCGGGACTTTTTGATTTTATACCATTTCTCATAGTTATAGTTTTGATTCGATGTAATGAGATTGCATGAAATTATCTAAATCAGCTCTCTTGACATAAATTTTGCGTCCGAATTGACTGAATGGAATTCGTCTTTCATCCCGGTAGGTTTGCCATGTTTTTTGAGATACTCCAAGTAATTTTCGAGCCTGAGTAGATTCAATCCATTGACCATTGATTTCTTCTTCTGTTTTTTTCGTTAAAAGTTTTTTTACTTCCCTTAGTTCTGATGTAATTTCAGACAAAAAAGATTGTGGTATGACAGCCATTTGTAGGCTTGCTTCATTTGGTTGCATAAGAATATAATGTTAAATGATTAATAATCTTTTGAAATTCTTTATGCAAATGTAAATAAGATATAACTGGATGAAATACAAATACTTGGAATATAAATAAAAATAGTTAAACATAAAATATACCAGTTTTGGTATATTTTAAATCAAACTTTAAGCAATTATATACCAGTTTCTAAAAAGGTAAGTTTGACTGATTTATATTATATTTTGCAAAATCTATTTTCCGGTTCAAATCATTAAACAATTCCGATTCAAAACCGGACCAAGTCGTAAAGGTCTGCTTTAATGATCCCCATTTGCTATTTTCTTCTATTAATCCAAAAAACAGCAAATACTTATGAATCAATTGTAAGTCAAGATTTGGAGGTAGGTTTGTTTCTTTTATCAATTCTTTCGATTCGATTAATCTTTTAATTTTTAAGATAGATGATAAAATTAATAAAGCGATTCCAGAAAAATGATTTTTTCGTTTTGCTCCTTTTTTCCATGTCATATTAGTAATAAGATCGATTTGAGCCTTTATTTGACCAGCAGATATATTTTCTATAGGAATATGATTGTCATAAATAAATTCTTCAATCATTTCTATATCAATATCTCCAGGTCTGTATAATGATTTTTCTTCATAATTTAATTGTACATAATCAGCATAATTGTTCCAATATGATTCAATCCATTCATCTTCAGTTCCTGATCTCAATAATGATTCAGCCTCATCATGAGTATATTTATTAAGCTCTTTATGTTTATATTTTTCCTTATATATTTTTTCAATCTCGTCCAATACTATGTTAGACGATTCTTTGTCAATATCTATTTTTCTGTTCGACGCATTCGATATCGACAATGGTCGATTTTTATTCTCGATAGCATACAAAAGGACATTTGATATTTTCAATATTTCATCTGCTTCCTGCTTTATTGTATTTGGATTTTGTTTTTCATATTCAGCCTTTTTTCTTAAGATAATACCTAAACTCCACAAATCATCTTTACAGCATTCTAAATCGGTTTTTATTAAAAGGCGATCAAACTCATTCCTGTCAAATTGATTTGCATCGATATCAACCATATCGGTAATAAATGGATTTTTATTAGAATAACTATCATATTCTCTTGGAAAAAAGAATTTGTAAGGATTGCTACTCCACTTTTCCAACCTGTTTTTTATTTGATCAGAATTCATATGATTATTTCGTTTTTAATTGACTGATGAGGCTTTTAACATCTTCCGGATTCATATTTTCAAGTAAAGAAAGAAGCTCATTTTTCGGACTTTCTGCAAACACTTTCTCCATGGTTTTGTCCTGGCTCTTGTTATCGAAACTTGACAAATATGTTTCAGTGATTTTGATTGATGAATGCCCCAGTGCTTTACTGATATCATAAACATTTGCTTCTTTCTGCCGGGCTATATTTGCGAACGAATGCCGGCTTATATGAAATGTTAATTTTTTCGATATCCCTGCCACATCAGCAATGATTTTCAGATATTTGTTGATGAGGCTGTTTTTGCTATTCACTTGCTGTAGTAGTTTCTTTTTCAGTTCAGCCGGCAGCTGCTCTTTTTCTTCGATTGTGATGGCTTTGGCATAAGGTGCGGAATTATCCAGTAATGGAAAGATAAATGTGGTGGATGGCTTATTTATGTCCATATAATACGATAATATTTCAATGGCTTCAGGAAGTAATTTTATCGATTTTGGTTTGACATTTTTTCCCATCTGATATTCAAGCCTGCCGGATTTTATATCTGTTCCTCTCACTTGAATAAAATCCCCAGCTCTCATGCCAGCACAATAATAGGAGAAAAGGAAATAATTTCTGCAATGCCAAATTAAACTGTTTTTTTCAAGATCCAATGCTTTAATAGCTTCAATTTCCCGAATGGTCAATTTTTCTTTGTTGGTAGGAATAGTTTTACATTTAAAGCCATCAAAAGGATTTTCTTTAATCTTCAATCCTTTTTCTTTTAGTTCAATACAACCTTTGTTGTAAAGGCTGATGAACTGGTCAAATTGTTTGCTTATGGTGTTTGGGTGCAAAGTAAGTTCTGGATTTCGTAAATTAGGCTGTTTCTGAAGATATGTTTTGAATCGATTCAAAAAGTGCAATGTGATTTCAGAAAAAAGCAAATCCTTTTTCATGGATGATAATTCATCCTGTAGATCTTTTCCTTTAACTTCAATTATTCTTTCAGGATTTTTACCATTAATGAAAAACTTTAGTTTGGTAAGGAAAGTATTGTATTTCTTGTATGTATTATAATCTCCAGCCTGTAATGTCCGTTCTGTATATTCTTCAGCAAATGACAGGAAAGAAAGTGTATTTTGCCCTGACTTCAATCTTGATGCAATATTTTCAGATGTTCCTTTTCCGTCTTGTTTAAGGTCCCGGTATGTGCTTTTGGCCTGTTCTAATTCATTTGACAAAGTTTCATTCCAAACCTTGCTATTTGGTTCGGAACTCCTTATCCAGTTTTCGTTTTTCGCATTTTTGTTGAAATCTGTCTTTTTCTTCAGGTCAACAGTCGTTTTTGTCCGTTTATGCTTTCTGTCTTGAGTAATTCTCAACAATATGGTGTACCTACCCATTCTGTTAGGTTTATTATTCAACTCAAAGGCAAATGTTGCAGGCATAATTTTTATATCTTTATCATTTAATTGTTTTAATCTACATGACAAAGATAATGATTACTGAAACAATACTGAAACAAATTGGTTATTTAATTACATTCAAATACATTTTGTTGATATATAAAAAAGAAGTAAATGATTTATAAACAATAATTTACATATGTATTTGAATTTATCTGAATTTAATTTTTGTAGTCCCGCTCCGAGTACAACAAAAGCCTCTTAATCATTTGATTTTGAGGATTTTGCGTTTCTTTGGAGCGCAAATAGGGCGCAAATTTCAACCAAAAGTGTACTTCTACTTTAAGATCTCTTATTTTAACTTTTCGATGAGGCTGTAACAGCCATCTTTTAATTTATATCTTCTTAATTCATAACGCAAGTCATTTGTCGCCATTCCTGAATTACTTTCAGACAAGTGTAAAATTCAAGCCTAACGCTTGTGATATTTGCAGGAAAGTAGATAATTGCATATCGGTTTTACCTTGTTCCAACAATGCAATATATTCCCTTTTCTTACCGATTTTTTCGGCAAGTTCCTTTTGGGTAATCTTTTCTTTTTTTCGGGCATCCCTTAGTATTTCGGCATAATACCATGCTTTGGTTTTGGCTTCAAATTCGTTTCGTTCGGGTGTTCCTGACACTCCGTAACGTTCATCAAACAGTTCATCTGCAGTTTTCATTTTTGCTAACTTTTCTTCATTGAACTTCATAATATTTCCTCCTTTTCTATAATTGTTCTTGCTTTTTCTATTTCTCGTTTATACTGTTTACTATTTTTTTTAGAAATGAGTTTAAGAATATAACCCTTGTTGCTTCCATAAAATTTTGATTGTCGGTTGCTATCAATATTGTACGATGTTCATTTGCGCCAACAGATACTCGGACTTCATAAAATTCTGTATCTTGAATTTTCTTTATGAACTTTTCACTGATGATTTTCTGTGTCTGCATTAACTGTATGGCATAGTCATATTTTATTTTTGTCCGATCGTCTAATGATTGAAAATACAATTCATATTCCTCCGTTTTCCAAACTTCACGTATCAGATTGTTGTCTATTTCCATTTTGCAAAAGTAATAAATTTATTACATAACATCAAATATATTATTCCAAAAGTTTTACAAGACCTTGTTTCATTTCCTCATCAATATCCCGATACCGGGCAAATGCCTTACTGCTTTCCTTATGTCCAGAAAGGACTCTCCTACTAAATTATAAAGATTACCTATAAATGCACGCCTTGCAAGATGCGATGATGCTACTTCATTGATAGGTCGTTTTTCTTCTTTGCCTGTGGTTGAATTAATTACCGTAACCATACGAGTAATTCCACAAAGCCGAAATATTTCCTTTATATCATCATTGTACTTCTGTGCCGAAATAAAAGGAAACAATCTCCCTTTTTCATCTACTCCTTTATATTTCTCAATAAGTTCCT
>JAVBKX010000035.1:0-42811 GCA_031553835.1 Bacteroidales bacterium | reverse complement strand
TAAAGTCCCTACAAACAGGAAAACAAGCAAGATTTGTTTTTTCATACCGATTACTATTTTTAGGGTTAATAAGATTCTCGGTACAAATGAAGAAAGAAAAAAGCAGATTCGCAATTAACGAACGTTAAATTTACGTTAAATCTTTATTAACGTAGAGATCTTTTTCAAGAAACTACACCTTACGCAAGGCAACATTGATGCTTTACGTAAGGTAGCATTACTGCCTTACGTAAGATAATGACGTCACCTTACGTAAAGCAAAATGATTATTAACTGATTAGTTGATTAGATTATTTGAACATCCTTTTCAGAAATCCAGCCGATATGCCCGTCGGCTGTTTCTATTTCATACCAACCGCTGAGTTGCGATTTAATATCAACTTTTGTGCCTTCATGGAGAAGAAACAGATCATTGCCGCTTGCAGACGGAGAACTTTTGATCGTAACTGTAGGTGTAAAAACAATGGCAGTATCACGATTTTCCAGTTTTGCTTTTTGCTTGTAAGCAAAGGCATTGCCGGCAATGGTAAAAATCAACAAGACAATGCCTGCATAAAAACCGGCTTTCTTGAGTATGATTTTTCTTGAAAAAAAGAATAATACAAGACAGCCAATCAACAGACAAAAACAGACAATGCTTATGTACGACCACTGATTGGTCGTATATAAATTACGTATGGAAACGCTCCAATTTTCCAGAAAAAAATCACCAACCGGTTCAATTTTATCGACTGTTTTAAGGTATGCCATTTCTAAATTAAATCGAATATCGCTATTTCCCGGATCTAATAATAAAGCCCGTTCATAATTTAAAATTGCCGGAGCTGTCTGGTTTATTTTATAATAGCAATTGCCCAAATTATAATATACATTGGCCGATTCCCCATTTTCCTGCAACACGCTCTGGTACAATTCCATCGCTTTCTTGTAGTCATTTTTGGAATAGGCATCATTGGCCTCTTGTATGGTTGTATTCTGAGACCAAACATTTACAAAGAGAAATGGTATAGTTAATAGAAATAATATCTTCTTCATGATATTCTCTCCTTATTTTTTAATTGTATTTTCCATTTTATCAATCGCTTTCACTGCAAAATCATATATAATGTCCATTTGCGATTCATTTTGCACGGGAGCAAAACGGGCAAATTCGCAGCTATCCAAAATAGTCCGGAAATCTTTAATCAGATCCTCTCCCGCTCCAAACCGGCTTAATTCCGATTCTACATTATCTTTCGTCAGTTGAGAAACCGGAATGCTTAATTTATCACTCAAATAGCCCCACAATGCTTTCAACACTTCATCGTAGAATGCTTCCGATTTATTTTCCCTCATGTATTTGTTGGCCGTTTTCAACCGTTTGGTCGCTACTTTATTGGCTTTTTTGGTGCGCACCAAAGCTATGTTTGCATTTTCTTTGGCTTGTTTTCGATACACAATGAAAAATGTGATAAATAAAATGGCCGGAATTATGTAGCAAAGCCAATAAGACCATGTGCCGAAAAAGAAATCTCCTTTTTTATTGAAATGAAAGCCGTCGGTCTTAATGTAACGAATATCCTGACCCAACAACTTTAAGTCTTCTTTGTTTGCTCCTGAAGAAAATACCTGGGGAGATGCTCCGGCATTGCCTGTCCCTTTATCCACATGCAAAGCAAACGTTTCGGTATGCAACGTTTTATATGTTCCTGATTTTACATCGAAATAAGAAAATTCGGCCGAGGGAATCGTAAAATCACCGGCATACCTCGGAATCGCCAAATACTCAATTGTTTTCGTACCGGATACTCCGCCGGCATTGATTTTTGTATTCACATCGACCGTCGGATCATATATTTCAAAATCATTAGGAAAAACAATTTCCGGATTTTTTACCATTTTGATGTTACCCGAACCGGAAATCACCACTTTTACCGTTACCGACTCATCCGACTTTAATGTTGCCGGACTAATGGAAGATGTCATTTTGTAATCACCAACCGCACCGCTGAACGAAGCCGGTTTACCCGGAGGCAATGGTTTTACATTGATTGTTACCGCCGGCGAAACAAGTGGCTTAGTGACATTGGTATATGTATCAAAGAAATCATCGAAAATGCTACGGACTTGTTGTTGTGTACGCATTCTAAGGACAAAATCATATTTGCCTGTTCCAATGGTGATTTCTCCCGATCGTTGTGGAAATAAAACAGCTTGTTTCAATACAATAGTCCTGTAATTACGGCCATTATAGTTTTCCAACGCCCACTGGCGATTCTGCGGTAATTCTATTTCCTGAGCAATGAATCCCTCAAATTCGGGAAACTTGATAGATTCCTGACTTACAACATCATACAATGTATATAATTTGAAAGTAATCAAAAAACCTTCGTTTTCGTACACCGAACGTTGGGCTACATTAGCCCGCACAAAAATATCTTCATTGCTTATATTTTTTCCTGCGGAAGCCGGAGATGAAGCCTGTCCTCCATTTCCCTGATTAGAACTTGCACCAGGATTGGCATTAGCATTGGCGTCTGGAGGAAGTACCTTGATTTTTAAAGTATTGGACGTATATTGTCCGTTTTTCACTTTGATCGTAGCTTCGGGAATATCAAATGTTCCTTCTTTTTTTGCTACCAAAATATAGGTAAAAATAATACTCCGTTCACTGGAAACTGTTCCATTAATTATTTGTGTACGACTGGATTGCGACGTAGAAGGGCCCATCAAAACATCAAAGTCGGGAAGTTCGGGAATACGCAAATCCGAACCATCGGCATTGGTCAGCGTATAACTCAACCTGAATTGTTGCCCTTGTACTACAGCGCCGGGTGCCGAAGCGGTGAACCTGACGTCATCTGCATTGGCATTCAACACTCCTGCAATGAAACAGATTGCTGATATTAACAAAAATTTATGCCTCATTTTTACCATTCTTTATCTGTTTTTTTACGTTGTTGTTGCTTTTTCATCTGTTGCACTTTTTCTTGCGTGTCTTTTTCATTTTGCAACAAAGCATCCAAAATCTGCTGTGCATTATCCTGACTCATTTTTTCATCCTGCTGCGGCTGTTCCTGAGTCTTATCCTGTTTATTTTCCTGCTGTTGTTGATCCTGTTGATCTTGTTGTTGATCCTGCTTCTGATCTTGTTGCTGATCCTGCTTTTGATCCTGTTGCTGATCTTGATTTTGGTCTTGATTTTGGTCTTGATTCTGATCCTGATTTTGCTGTTGATCCTGCAATAATTTTTGAGCTAACGCTAAATTGTATCGCGTTTGATCATCATTCGGATTGTTTCTCAATGATTTTTTATAGGCATCAATACTTTTAGCATAATCCTTATTACTCATAAAAATATTTCCCACATTATGCCAAACGTTGTGCAATTTCTCCTTATCTTTTTCTTCATTGACTACAGCCAAATATTGTTCGGCAGCTTCCTGGAATTTCCCCTGTTTATACAATGAATTTCCCAGGTTGTAAGCGGCATCGGTCGAACGGGCATTGGCTTCCAATGCTTTCCTGTAACTGATTTCAGCCTCAGTATATTTTTCCTGTTTATATTCTTTGTTCCCAGCTTTCAATTGCTGCCGCACTTCTTTTTGCGAAAAAGCGAAAACAGGAAATAGTAATAATCCAACAATTAATAGTTGCAGTTTCATGTTTATGTTCTAACTATGTTTTAGGTTATAAATTGCAAACCTTTTTATCTAAACAATCTGATTTTTCTGAATACCCGATTTTTACGGTCTAAAATAAAAAATTCGACAAAAAGTAAAGCGACCAGTACCCAGGCCAATAATTGATATTTTTCATCATATTCTGAATATACCCGGGTTTCAATATCGGATTTATTCATTTTGTCGATTTCTTTTTGCAATGCTTTCAATGCCGAATTGGTATTGTCGGTTCTGACATATATTCCATGTCCACCAGCTGCAATTTCCTGACACATAGCTTCATTTAACTTTGTAATGACCACATTACCTTGCTGGTCTTTCAAAAAATTATTGGATCCGCCATTAATCGGAATGGGCGCTCCCTGTAGTGAGCCGACACCTAATACATTGATCTTTATATTTTTTTCTTCTGCCGTTTTTAAAGCCGCAGAAACATCATCCTCATGATTTTCCCCATCAGTAATTAAAATGATCGTCTTATCACTCGTTTCACTGGGAGTAAAAGAACGTAATGCTAAATTGAGGGCTGCACCAATAGCCGTTCCCTGCGTACCCACCATCGACGGATTAATAGACGACAAAAACATTTTGGCAGAAGCGTAATCGGAAGTAATCGGCAATTGAATGAAAGCATTTCCTGCAAATACGATCAATCCGATTTTATCATCCTTAAGATTTTCGACCAATTTGGATAATATCTGCTTGGATTTATCCAATCGGCTGGGCGCTACATCGGTACACAACATAGAATTGGAAACGTCAAGGCAAACCATGACTTCGACTCCCTGCCGTTTGACTTTTTCTAATTTGGAACCAAATTGAGGTTCTGCCAAAATAAAAACAAATAAAGTGACGCCGGCAAAAAGTATCCAGAATTTCAAATATTGTTTTTTTAATGATACATCCGGCATCAACGGACGCATCAATGCCATATTACCAAATCGCTTGATTGCCCGTTTTTTATTGTACATTGAATAAATAAACAACGCAAATAAAGCCGGTAAAAGAAACAGTAAATATAAATACTCGGGATGTGCAAATCTAAACATAGTCATTTGATTGATTATGGAATGTTCTTCAACACGGTATATCTCAACAATAATTCAAGCAGAAAAGCCAATAAACCAAACAAGGCAAAAACAAGGTATTCTTCTTGCTTTTTACTGTATTCCTGCACACTGATTTTTGTTTTTTCCATCTGATCGATTTCCCCATAAATGGATTGCAACGTTTTATTATTCGTTGCCCGGAAATACTGTCCGCCTGTAATTTGTGCAATTTGGGTCAGGGTGCCTTCATCAATTTCTACCGGAATATTCTGATAACGAATGCCCACCGGAGTCTGAAACGGATAGGGAGCAGTTCCTTTGGTTCCTACAGCAATCGTATAAACCCGAACACCATACTTACGGGCAATTTCGGCAGCAGTGACAGGAGCGATTTCTCCCCTGTTGTTTGATCCGTCGGTCAATAAAATAACGACCTTCGATTTTGCCTGACTATCTTTCAACCGAATCACAGAAGTAGCTAAACCATGTCCGATAGCTGTACCATCTTCGATGATTCCGCATTTGATATCTTTCAATAAATTAAGCAGCACGGCATGGTCGGTTGTCAAAGGACATTGCGTAAAACTTTCTCCTGCAAATACAACCAACCCAATGTTATCGTTGGGACGACCGCTGATAAAAGAGGCGGCAACTTCTTTGGCCGCTTCTAAACGGTTGGGTTTCAAATCTTCAGCCAACATGGAAGTTGAAACGTCGATCGCAAGAACAATATCAATTCCTTCAGTGGTCGAATTTTGCCAACTGTCGGTCGATTGCGGGCGGGCTAATGCGATGATCAATAATGCGAGGGCTATGATCCGGAAAATAAAAGGAAGGTGCCTCAGATATACTTTGGGGCTAACCGGCGCTTTGTCAAATCCGGATGAAGAGGATATCTGAAGGCTTGCCTGCGATTTCCGCAATTTCCAGATGTACCATACGATCATCGGAATGAGCAGCAATAGCAATAACAAATAATATGGATTAGCAAAAATCATACTTTTTCAAATTTCTCATTTTCATTATTATTCTCTCCATTTGGCACTTGTTCTGCCGGTTTGGTCTGATTTACAAATAAATATGCATTCATCAGACTTAATTCATTTTCTTCGGGCAACGGATTATATTTAGCGAATTTGACAAAATCGGCCAATTCAAGCACCTGTTTCAAATTGTCATAGACAGACTCCGTATCGTTGATTTGCCTGATCTTTGTCAACGTTTCTCCTGAAGTCATTTCCAATGCTGTAATATCAAACCGGTCTCCGATATATTCCCGGAGAGTATCTGCTACCTCCGAATGATATTCTTTGTATTTTCCTTGTTGCCACAATTTTTCGGATTTTATCTCATCCAATTTATTGACGGCGATAATATGCGGCGGCAATTTGGCTTTCTTCCTCTTGATATAGCCGATGCCTTCGCCTTTGTTTAACATACGGATAAAGAAGTAGAGGAAGGCAATTAATGCAACCACAATCACTACCAACCACACGATCCACAAATAATCGGCAAAGACAAAAGGTGGTTCTATGACATCTTTGATATCGTAAAACTCTCCGGATTCCACATCTACCGGAAATGTCGTCACCTTCAATGCCAATGGATTGGAATACAAAGTATCCGCTCCGTCGATAACCCGTAAGGGCGGCAATACATATAGAGCCGAATCGAACGAAGTAATCAGGTAATCCTGATTAATCTGAATTCTATTATTACCGAGATCAACGGTATCTGCTTTCGGCATTTCCAGAACCTCGATATTTTTCATCAAGGTATCCTGAAAAACAGGCAATTGCAGTAGTTTATTTTTATCGGCTGTTATTTCCAGGTGTACCTTTGTCTGATGTCCGATCAAAATGGCTGTCGAATCAATAGACGCTCTCACCAACGTCTGCTGAGCCGAAAGATTCATCGCCACACTCAAGGCTAATGTACATATTGCTATTAAGTTTTTCAACATACTCTAATTATTAAAGACTTTTAACGTTGGTTAAACAACGAAATCAAAGCTTTCACATAATCTTCATCAGTTCGGATAGAAACAGAATCTACCTTACTCCGTTTGAAAGTATTATCCATCGCTTTTTGCCGTTTCGACCACCACGAACCGTACGCTTCCCTGGTTTTCCGGGAAGATGTATCGACCCATTTTTCAACACCGGTTTCGGCATCCTTTATCTTCATAAATCCAACCGAAGGAATTTCGGTTTCGCGTTGATCATAGACCTGGATAGCCACCATATCATGTTTCCGGTTGGCAATAGTAAGAGCATGACTATAATCTTCTTTATCAATGTAATCCGAAAGGATGAAAGCAGTACATCGTTTTTTGATCGCATTGGTCAGATACTTTAATACCTGGGAAATATCAGTCTGTGTATGAACAGGATGAAATTCTATCAACTCCCGAATAATGTACAAAATATGTTTTTTCCCTTTTTTAGGAGGAATAAATTTCTCGATTTTATCGGAAAAAAAGATCACACCTATTTTGTCATTATTTTGAATAGCGGAAAACGCAAGTGTTGCTGCAATTTCAGTGATCACATCCTTTTTCATCATACTCACCGTACCAAAGTCACGGCTTCCCGAAACATCGATCAACAGCATAACTGTAAGTTCCCGTTCTTCTTCAAACACTTTAATGTATGGTTTCGAATAACGGGCTGTTACATTCCAGTCAATATCACGGATATCATCCCCGAATTCATATTCCCGCACTTCAGAAAATGCCATCCCTCTTCCTTTGAAAGCCGAATGATATTGTCCTGCAAAAATATTACGGGATAATCCCCGGGTTTTTATCTCGATTTGACGTACTTTCTTTAAAAGTTCGCTTGTTTCCACAACTTCTATAATTGAGTGTGGAGAATGAAGAATGGAGAATTGAAAAATGAATTCATTTAGTTTTTAATTCTCCATTCTCAATTCTCAATTATTTAGGGTACTTCTACTTTATTCAAAATCTCGCTTACGATTTCTTCCGAAGTCAGATTGTTTGCTTCCGCTTCGTAACTTAAACCAATCCGGTGGCGCATTACGTCATAGCATACGGCACGTACATCTTCCGGAATTACATATCCTCTCCGTTTAATAAAAGCATAAGAGCGGGCGGCTAATGCAAGGTTGATAGAGGCCCGGGGAGAAGCGCCAAAAGAAATCATACCTTTCAGGTTGGCCAATCCATGATCTTGCGGATAGCGGGTTGCAAATACAATATCAACGATGTATTTTTCAATTTTTTCATCCAAATACACTTCCCTGACCACTTTACGGGCTTCCAGTATTTCTTCTTTTTTCAACACCGGTTTAAGTTCAATCTTGTCACCGCTGATATTTTGACGGATAATCAGTTTTTCTTCGTCTTTCTTCGGATAACCGATAATCACTTTCAACATAAAACGGTCAACTTGGGCTTCCGGTAACGGATAAGTTCCTTCCTGTTCGATCGGGTTTTGCGTAGCCATGACCAAAAAGGGCTCGGGAAGCTTATAAGTTTGTTCACCAATTGTTACCTGGCGTTCTTGCATCGCTTCCAACAAAGCACTTTGCACTTTGGCCGGTGCCCGGTTGATCTCATCCGCCAAAATAAAATTCGCAAATACAGGACCTTTTTTTACCAAAAATTCTTCGGTTTTCTGACTGTAAATCATGGTTCCAACTACGTCGGCAGGAAGTAAGTCCGGTGTAAACTGGATCCGGCTGTACTTTGCATCAATCAAAGCGCCCAACGTTTTAATGGCCAATGTTTTTGCCAAACCGGGAACTCCTTCCAATAGAATATGTCCGTCAGACAACAATCCGATCAACAACGATTCTACCAAATGTTTTTGGCCAACAATCACCTGATCCATTCCTTTGGTAATCAGTCCGACAAAAGCACTCTTACTTTCGATTTTTTCGTTTAGTTCACGAATATCTACCGTTTGATTCATACTTATAATTTATTTTTAGATTATTCTACTATTCATTCACACAATATATCCTCAGCATGTCACTCGAATGACTATCGACATACTTACAAAAACTGCGCAAAAATAGAAATGTTAATTTTCTGGTGAAAGAGTTTGCGAGTTAAAAATGATTAATCCTTATTTAATTCTGTTGTCAGATTAATTTTGAGAGAGTATTATTTTTGGAGTATTTCATTTTCCATGTTTTTCGCTTTTTCAACAGAAGCCGGATCATTACTGTTAATACCATACTTTTGAGCAGGAGGAATAATTACTTCCAACCCGATTGGCACATCGTTTGGATTCGGAATATTATTTTTATTTTCCAAGTAAATATACACCCAGAAAGCTTTATTTCCATATTCACTCAAAGCAATCAAAGTTAAGCGTTCGCCGGTTTTGATTCTTCTTTTCTTCACGTTGGAAGTCTGACTTTGCTCTGTTGATGAGGGCGAAGCCGTTGTTACTGACGGTTTTGCAACTTGTGCTTCTTGATTGGCCGGCTTTGAAGTCGTAGTCGTAGCCGGTTGCTGCTCGGTAACTGTTGGTTTCGTCTGAACCGGCGTTGTGGTGGCAGCAGTTGCAGTCGCCGGTTTTGTATCGGTTACCGGAGTTTGCGTTTTTTTATCTTCAGAAGAAGATGGAGCAGTTGTAGCAGGAGGCGTTACTGACGGTTTGGGGACATCGGAAGTTGCCATCGGAGCCGTACTTTGCTGTGCACCTGCATTTTTATTAGGATCGGATAGATCTGTTGTACCATAAATCGGATCAATTTGACTGGATTGTTTGGTTGTATCACCTTCCAGTTGTTCATTTATACGCCTGACGCTATCTCTATAAGCTAATTCATAAGCTGTCGGCATACTGGAAACGATGGATTGTTTCGCTTGTTTGGTTCTCATGAAATACCAAATACCTCCGGCAATAACTATTAAAACAACAAGTACTGAAAATGTTCTTACAAGTAATTTTCTTCTATTCATAATTTTTTTTTCTTCTTCTCGGTTTTTTCTTATGCGTTCCAAATCTTCTTTACTCAAATGAAATATATTCTCCATGCTGAATGCATTATCTGCGGCTTTTACATTATTGTCATGAGACTGATCGGTAACCGGCGGTTTTTCTTGTGGTTCAATGTTTTCCGGTGTTACAACCGTAGGTTCAGAATGTGGCGTTTCCGGTTGAATCAGATTATTTTCCGGTTTATCTTCAATTTCAACCGGCTCAAACAAAGCAAACGGCTCATTGATGACATCCGCCAACTGCGCAGCCGGAATGAAAGAAATTTTTTGATGAGCCGGAATCACCACACGATGTCCGGTTCTGACATCTATACTCTCCCGTTCCTCTATCGAAATCAGCTTAAATGTACCTAAATCTTTGATTTTTATCTGTTTATCTTCAATCAAAGCTTCTTCCATAAGGGCAAATAACGCCCTGAGAAAAGATTCTGAATCTTTCCTGGAAATACCTGATTTCAAGGCCAGCAATTCTGTTAATTCCTGTAAATTAATCTTATCATTCATACCTCTTACACATTGCTTCTTAATAAAAAGATCATCCGCATCATTTTCTTCCCCTTATTTTTTCTTTCAACGAAGGCGATGGTTTATAATTGACCGTTAATTTAGGTGGAATAAGGGTACGTTTCCCACTAATGGGATGTACATTTACCCGTTCTTCTTTTTTCTTGATCTCAAACGTTCCGAAATGTTGGATCGCCACTGTATTATTTTCATTTAATTGTTGAGTGATAATAGACACAGTACCCTCCAGTAATTCCCCTATTTTCGTTTTAGGAATTTCCAAACGGTGTGACAACTCAACGATCAGCGTAGAAGTGTTCATTTCGTGGTGTCTAAAATATTAAACAATATAAATTCAGTATTTGCTATTAATTACGTTAGCTAATAAATCAAATGATTGTGTTCCATATAT
Organism: Bacteroidales bacterium; assembly: GCA_031553835.1. Classification (GTDB taxonomy): domain Bacteria; phylum Bacteroidota; class Bacteroidia; order Bacteroidales; family Azobacteroidaceae; genus JAVBKX01. The sequence goes on along the minus strand of JAVBKX010000035.1, from coordinate 32,206 downwards.
AGAAACAGGATATAATTGTCCTATTTCCAATTTCATTCGTTTTTCGATTAAAATTTCCGGATCGACTTCTGGCGAATCATATTCAGACCTTCCGATATAAAATCCGGATTCTTCTCTGTCAATAATTACACGCATGGTTTGGCCTATTTTACTTTCATTCTGCTCCATTGCAATCTGCTCTTGCAGATCCATCAACCTGTTCATGCGTTCTTGTTTAACCTGAGGAGCAACATCATCCTTATACTGTTTATTAGAATATGTTCCTTCTTCATCCGAATAAGGAAAAGCTCCCAATCGTTCAAACCGTTGTTGCCTGACAAAATCAAGCATGTCTTCAAAATCAGCTTCCGTTTCACCGGGATGGCCTACCATCATGGTTGTCCGCAAATGAATACCGGGAACTTCCCGGCGAATGGTTTGCAGCAATTGTTCCGTCTCCATTCGGCTAATATTCCTGCGCATCAACTTCAACATGCGATCGCTACTGTGTTGCAATGCAATATCCAAATACTTGCACACGTTATCCCGTTCACGCATTACCCGAAGCAGATCCATCGGAAAATGAGCCGGATAAGCATAATGCAAACGAATCCATTCCACGCCGGGAACATCGGATAGGCGTTCAACCAATTCCGGCAATTTCAATTCTTTATATAAATCCAACCCATAATAAGTCAAATCCTGCGCTATGAATTGAAACTCCCTGACGCCATGCGCTACCAATTTCTGTACTTCCTGCCGGATATCATCCATGCTTCGCGATACATATTTCCCTGTAATAAGGGGAATAGAACAATAAGCGCAGGTCCGGTTGCACCCTTCTGCTATTTTCAAATATGCATAATGGGGAGGAGTGGTCACGACCCGATCCAATGCTAATCCGCTGTCATACGATTTTCCTAAATCACGAATCAGCATCTTCCAGTCAAATTTACCATAAAATTGATCTACTTCCGGAATTTCCGCTTGCAGTTCATTTCGGTAACGTTCCGACAAACAGCCCATTACTATCAGCATTTTGATTTTCCTGTTTTTTTTTGCCTCTGCAATTTCCAGGATCATATTGACGGATTCTTCTTTGGCATCACCTATAAATCCGCATGTATTGACTACCACTATTTCACCGTTGATCGTTTCCGGGTCATGCTCCACGGTATATCCGTTAGCGACTAATTGCCTCATTAGCAATTCAGAATCAACCAGATTTTTAGAACAACCTAATGTAATAATGTCAATTTTATTCTTTTTCATTCTCTCCAAAAAGCGACTCTACAAATTCTCTTTTCCGGAATACCTGCAAATCTTCCAAACCTTCGCCAAGGCCAATGTATTTTACCGGAATATGAAAATGATCGGAGATTCCGATGACGACTCCACCTTTCGCCGTACCATCTAATTTAGTAATGGCCAATGCATTTACTTCTGTCGCAGCTGTAAACTGTTTAGCTTGTTCAAATGCATTTTGACCGGTGGATCCGTCCAGCACCAGCAACACTTCATGCGGGGCATCCGGAATCACTTTTTTCATTACATTTTTAATCTTCGTCAACTCATTCATTAAGTTGATTTTATTGTGCAAACGACCTGCAGTATCAATAATCACAACATCAGCCTCATTCGCTTTGGCCGAATTTAATGTATCGTACGCAACGGAGGCCGGATCGGCTCCCATTTTTTGTTTGATTACCTCTACTCCTACCCGATCACCCCAGATCATTAATTGCTCCACAGCTGCAGCTCGAAAAGTGTCGGCAGCGCCTAAATACACTTTTTTTCCTGTTTTCTTAAAATGGTAAGCCAGTTTGCCAATAGTGGTGGTTTTACCTACTCCATTGACGCCTACTACCATAATGACATAAGGTTTTTTATCTGCCGGCAATTCAAAATCAGCTAATTCTTCCGCATCGTTTTCTGTTAATAAGTTAGCGATTTCTTCTTTCAATATCTGATTTAATTCGCTGGTATTAACATATTTATCGTGACTTATCCGGGATTCGATGTGTTCGATGATCTTCAATGTGGTTTCGACTCCCACATCCGAGGTTATCAGTACCTCTTCCAGTTTATCCAACACATCGTCATCGACTTTCGATTTTCCGGCCACAGCACGTGTCAATTTCGAAAAAACGCTTTCTTTCGTTTTGGACAGGCCTTTATCTAAATGTTCTTTTTTATCTTTTGTGAAAAAACTAAGAATCCCCATAACACTTTACTTATTCTAATCAGGCAAAGTTACATCATATTTGTTAAATATCAATAGAAGTATAAACATTTAAATGCAAAAACTTCCTTACGAATACTCGTAAGGAAGTTTTTATAATATCATGAATTTAAATGACAATCAGCGGATTACTTCGCGAAGTAATCTTTTACTGCTTCATTCGGAACCATTTCTTCTTTGAAAATATACGCTCCTGTTTTAGGAGATTTTACTACTTTAATAACCTTTGAGTAAGAACGTCCTTCCGACTTCTCACGATATCCTGCTACGGTCTTTTTTGCCATGGTTTATATCGTTTTATTTAATTTCTTTATGAACAGTTACTTTTTTCAGAACCGGATTGTATTTTTTCAATTCCATTCTTCCAGTTGTATTTTTTCTGTTTTTAGTAGTAATATAACGAGAAGTTCCGGGCATTCCACTTTCTTTGTGCTCGGTACATTCAAGAATTACCTGAACCCTGTTTCCTTTTGCTTTCTTTGCCATTGTAAGGTCTCCTATCTATTAAAATTTTAAATAACCTTTTTCTACTGCTCTTCGAATAGCTGCATCTAATCCAATTTTATTAATTGTCCGCAATCCAGCAGCAGAAAGATTCAAATCGATCCAACCGTCTTGTTCTACCCAGTAGAATTTTTTCGTAAACAGGTTGACATCAAATTTTCTTTTTGTTTTCTTATTGGAGTGAGAAACATTGTTACCCACCATAGCTTTTTTTCCGGTAATTTGACAAATCTTTGACATCGCGTATTATATCTTTATTGTTTGATTCTCACTAACTTATGGCATACTGACACAAAAATGCCTCCACAACGAGGGTGCAAAGTAATACATTTTTTTGCTATCTACCAAATTTTTATGATATTTTCCTGCGTTGTTCTTATACTTTCCTGGTTGTTACAACAAAGCCGGGTCTATTAACCGAAACTCGTAACCCTGTTCCAGCAACCATTCGATAGAACGAGGCAGCGCTTCTTTCATCCGGTCTCCTGCTTTTATGGAATCATGAAAAACAATGATAGAGCCGTTTCTGGTGTATTTTTTCACTACATTAAAAACCTGATCCGCATTCATCCTCCAGCTATAATCGCGGGTAACTACATCCCACATAATGACGCTGTACGTTTTCCTCAACTTGAGCAATTGGCGGAAACGCATGTGTCCGTGAGGAGGTCTGAAAAAATCACTTTTTATATAGACTTTTGCCAAATGAACATTAGACACATAATTGGCCGTCCGGGATCGAATTCCTTGTTTATGATGAAACGTATGATTTCCTACCACATGTCCCCTATCAATCACTTGTTGATACACTTCAGGATACTTGCGCACATTATCTCCCACACAAAAAAAGGTAGCCTTGATGTTGTACTGGTCCAATAAATCCAGCACCCAGGGGGTTATTTCCGGAATCGGACCGTCATCAAATGTCAAATACACACATTTTTCAGAAGTATTCAACCTCCAAACGGCTCCGGGAAAAAACATCCGGTATATACGGGGCGGTTGTTCGATCAACATATTACCATTCAATGTTATTGATTCTGTTCTTGCATGGATGGAGTCGCCTGCGGACGTTTCACATATTGAGAATAACGGCCGAAACTCAAATTGAAATCATCCATGTACGGACTTACCAGCGTCGGATCTATATCCTGATATGCTGTTAATACGGTTTGAACAGCAAGCAAATCGTATCGCATACTTGACAACACACTCACAAAATCGCCCGGTTTCAGTAAATTATACCAACGGAGATTGCTCATGGAATACTCAAGAATTTTATCACCGGCTTCAATCGCTTTTTCTTTTAATCCTAATTCATAATATCCGTTAAAAATTTCCAAAGCGGTATAATCGTAAGGAATATTTTCAGCAGGTATTACTTGCTGACAATATTCCAAGGCTTGTAGGGCTTTGTCTTTTTTCCCTTCCTGGATCAACGCTTTGATCATATAACCAAACATTTGCCGAAAAGTTTTGGTCATCCGTAAAGTATTTTCATCCAAATAGATACCCGGAGTATCAATTCCACCCCATTTATATTTGTTCATCATGTTGTCGAACATCACATCCGTATCTATAGCGCTTTGAGCACGTTCTACATCAAAAGGTGAAATCCTGTACGCGATACCGACTTGTCGGAAATAAGGTTCCAAACGCAGGTACTGCGAAGCTCCTACGGTAGCTGCATAATAAAATGGCCTGTTCCAATCCTGATTGTTATTCAGCATTTCCAATATCATTAACTCATGTTTTCCCAACCGGTTTTTTGCCGCAAGGCCTTGTTGTTTATTTTCTCTTAAGTCAATGACCATCTCCTTAGGAATCCATTTTGCATCTTCAGGTTTAATGGTACCTGAGTAAACCGCGGCAACCGAATCAATGGGGATATATAAAATAGAAGAGGGTATGATATCCATTTTTTCGGTAAAACCTGGTAATTTTTTGAAACGTTCATCATCACTCCTGACCCACTCAAGCGCAGTAGCAACATCAATCGGTTTATCTGTCAGGTCAAGTACAAACGCAACATCGCGGGTACCCTGCACATATTCAGAATGATGCCAATTGATCGGCAATGGTTTGGATTCATAGGCTTCGAGTTTCATTTGATCGATATACCAATCGGTTTGTAAATAGCTCAAATTACACACTCGCACATCAGTACGGAACCCTTCTACTTCCTGATTGTACCACAAGGGGAAAGTATCATTGTCTCCATTGGTAAAAATCACCGCATTAGGTTCACAAGTTGTAAGGTAATTCTGTCCGAAATCTTTTGCTACATAGCGATGGGAACGATCATGGTCATCCCAGTTTTGCGCAGCCATTTGCAAAGGTATCAATAAACACAAGACACTGGCTACCGTAGAAGCCACCGCATCCGGCAGTTTCATCTGCTGCAGGATTTTGGCTATGGCACACACACCCAAGCCAATCCAAATACAAAATGCATAAAACGATCCGGCATAAGCATAATCACGTTCCCGCGGCTGATATGGCGTCTGATTCAAATACAGTACGATAGCCAATCCTGTCATAAAAAACAGGGTAAACGTGATCCAAAAACCTTGTATGCCTTTATTTCCTGAATAGGCCTGAAATAAAATTCCAATAATTCCTAACAACAACGGCAACATATAGTACACGTTATGTCCCTTATTCTGAGCAATATCCATAGGCAGATTTTCCTGCGGTCCTACACGCATGGCATCCAAAAATTTGATTCCGGTAATCCAATTGCCGTGATGCACTTCGCCAAATCCCTGAATATCATTTTGTCGTCCGGCAAAATTCCACATAAAATATCGCCAGTACATAAAATTGACCTGATACGAGAAAAAGAACCGGAGATTTTCGGCAAAAGTAGGCATGGTCACCATCTGATTTCTCCCGCAAACATCTACCGAAACTTTCTTTCCCTTAATATTGGCCCATTCTTTATATGCAGCAACATGTTGCGGATCGGGGCTATACATCCGGGGAAACAACATATTCAATTCATCACAATACTCATAATCAAACTTATGGGTGGAAATATAGTAGCGATCTTTTTCTTTCGGGTCTTTTTTATCAACCCGAGTCCATACCGGATCACCTTCCTTAGTCACCGGAGCGCAATACTCACCATCAGGAACCCGCTTGACTTCGGAAGCATAAGTCCGCCCGTAAATCAAAGGAGTTTCTCCATATTGTTCACGAGTCAGATAAGTCCTTAATGTAAAAATATCTTTGGGAGAATTCTGATTCATCGGTGTATTGGCTGTTGACCTTATCATGATCAATGCATAAGAAGAATATCCAATGGTGACAACAAACAAACAAATCAGAATGGTATTTAATGCAGCCGGATTTATTTGTTTAAAATAAAACAATCCTGCTGTAAGGGCAATAATCAACAGGATTCCCAATACATAACCTGATCCCATAAATGGAATGCCTAATAATGTAATCGCAAGAATAAAGGAGATCCTTACACGGGTAGCATTGGGTTCTTCCCGCATACTCTCCCAAATACCCCACATTAATATGGCGAATATCAACAGGATATATGTAGCTACTCCGCTATTATACGGCATTCCCAATGTATTCACAAAGAATAATTCAAACCAACCGCAAACTTCTACTAATCCTTGAATTAGACCATATAATATTAATACAATCAAGACGAATGAAAGTAATAAGGCTATGAAAGAACCTTTCAGGGTTGGATTCGGATATTTTTTATAATAATAAACCAATACGATAGCCGGGATACAAAGTAAATTCAACAAGTGAACCGCAATGGAAAGTCCCATCAGATAAGCAATCAGGATAATCCACCGATCGGCATGAGGCTGGTCGGCCACATCTTCCCATTTCAAAATAAGCCAAAATACCAATGCTGTCATTAAGGATGAAAAAGCATACACTTCACCTTCGACTGCGGAAAACCAAAAAGTATCAGAAAAAGTATAAGCGAATGCGCCTGCCAATCCGGCTCCCATTATTAATATGAGTTGCGAAACTGTAATCGGTTTGTCTCCGGAAACGATCAATTTTTTAGCTAAATGCGTAATCGTCCAAAAGAGGAAAAGAATAGTCAGAGCGCTAAATAAAGCTGACATAATATTCACACTGATAGCCACACCCTCGGGAGTAGAAGCCAATTGAGTGAAAAGATTTGCTGTTAACATAAAAATCGGATTGCCGGGAGGGTGTCCTACTTCGAGTTTATAAGCAGAGGAAATAAACTCTCCACAATCCCAGAAACTGGCTGTAGGTTCAATCGTCAAAACATAGGTAATAGCCGCTACAATGAATGTAAGCCATCCTAAAAGATTGTTAACTAACTTATAATTCTTCATTTATATGTTTTTTATTTTTATGTGCGGCAAAGATAACTATTTTTTTCTCATTCATCACACAAGGCACATGGAAGATGGCTGCTCTAATATTTTTTTTGAAATAAACTGGCAAGCGTTTTACCGATTTCATCAATTTTAAGCACAGGATCCATCACAGAAGGATTGGTCATGTCAACACTGCCGGTTTCCATATCCGAAACTCCTATCTGCATCGGATAAATGAGGATAAAGCTATTGCTCTGAAGATATTTGTTGAGGTAGGTCGGTACTTTATTCATGTGTTCATCATAAGACGGACGATTAGCCCGGCTAAGCAGCATAATTACATTATCATCCGGAAGAATTTCTTTACTTAATCTCAAAAGATTATCCCAATCCGAAAATTCATTGAAATCGCAGGGTAATGGATATTTTGCCTGTACTTTTTTTATAAAAAAAAGCGTTTCGGGACTAGCAAAAAACACTAATTTGGCGCTCGTGTTACGAGCGATATTCCACACTTTGATCAACCAATAAGGAAAGCCTATTTCTTTTTCTGCTTTATCCGGTACCAGAATTACATGCCTTTTGATAGTGCCTAAGGGTTGAACCGATTTGTAAATCAGCGTTGTAGTATTACACTTTGTCAAAATTCCTTCCGTCAGATTTCCTAAAAAAGAATCGGATAATCCTTTCTTTTCATGGATACCCAAAATCAAATCGGTAATGCGGTTTTCCCGCACCGCACTGGTTATTCCATTGACTATATTCAGATCATAGCGTAATAATTCATGTATCCGGTGATCCGAAGCGGCAGCAATCACGGCCGCCCGATCCAATATTTTTCGCGCGCTGGTATCTGTAGATCCACTAAAATTGTTATTATCAACAATATTTAAAGCATATAAATTGTTTTTACTCCGTTTGGATTTGATGGCTACGCTCAAATTGAGCAATTCTTCCATTGTATCCATATTGCTGACAGGAATCAGAATTTTTTCTTCAAATTCAGTTTCGTCCACATCCGGTGAAGAAATATTATCGCTGAGCGCCATATTGGTCGCGCCTTTTTGAGCCACAAATGCAGCAACAGTACAAGTAACCAGAATCATAATAATTGTACCATTCAATACACTTTCATTCAACAACCGAATCGGCGTCCCGTCCGGATTTGTGCCCAAAATAACATTATAACCGACCATCACAATAGCCAGGGTAGCGGCAACGTGCGAGCTGCTCAAGCCAAATATCAACCGTCGTTCATCGGCAGTAAACCGAAATGTTTTTTGGGTCAATATGGCCGCAAGATATTTGGCGAGAAGAGCTACAACTGTCATACATGTGGCAATTTTAAGCGTCTCAAATCCTTTAAAAAAGACACGGTAATCGACCAGCATACCTACGCCAATCAAAAAGAAAGGAATAAAAATGGCATTCCCCACAAATCCTATCCGGTTCATTAAGGGAGAAGTATTCGGAATCAAACGATTTAAAGATATTCCAGCTAAAAAAGCGCCGATAATGCCATCGACTCCTGCCACTTCTGCCAAAAAAGCGCCTAAAAAAACAATCATCAAAACAAAAATGTATTGGGAAACGCCATCCTGAAAATGTTTAAAAAACCAACGGGCAAGCGGAGGAAAAACAAATAATACGATGGCGGCAAATACAATTAAAGAAATACCGATCCGAAGCCAAAAATCAACGCTCATTTCTCCCTGGGACAATCCGACGATCACTGCCAACACCAATAAGGCCAATGTATCCGTAATCAGAGTTCCTCCGATCGTCACATTGACAGCCCGGTTTTTTGAAACGCCAAACTTACTGATTATCGGATAAGTCAATAAAGTATGCGATGCAAAAATACTGGCTAATAAGAAAGAACTAAGTACTGAAAATTGTAAGATGTAATATCCGGTCAGGAATCCCAATATCATAGGTATGGTGAAAGTGTAAATACCAAAAACGACACTTTTATTTTTATGCTTCCTGAAATCAGCCAGGTCAATATCCAACCCGGCCAAAAACATAATATACAACAAACCGGCCGTCCCGGATAAGATAATGCTGCTATCTCGTTCCATCAGATTGAATCCATGCGGACCGATTACAGCTCCGGCAATAATCAATCCCAACAAATGAGGAATTCTGACTTTATTTAAAAGGATAGGAGCAAACAAAATAATAATCAATATCACAAGGAATTTCAATACCGGATTAGCAATCGGGAAAGAAAAATCTAATGCAATAGTCAAAGTCATCATGCTGCCATAAATTTGAACGCAAAAATAGTAAAAATACAAACGGCAAACAAAAAAAGTAATTTACCCTTTCTGTTTGCCGTTTATTTGAATCGGATTATTAATTATAACTTCCGGGCTCCGTCTTTAATTACAACATCATATACTTTGGCTTTGATGCCGAATTTTTTCTCGTACGCTTCTGTGGCTTTTTTTACAAACTCATCATGCAGTTCGTTTTTAACCAGGTTGATTGTACAACCTCCAAATCCGCCACCCATCACGCGAGAACCGGTAACGCCGCATTCTTTGGCCATGCCATTGAGGAAATCGAGTTCTGGACAACTTACTTCGTATTTTTTACTCAAACCTTCGTGAGTTCCATACATTTTTTTGCCCACCGTTTCGTAATCGTCTTTTTCCATGGCAGCACAAGCATCAAGCAAACGTTGGATTTCTTCGACTACAAACTCAGAACGCATATAATCAATGGCATCTACTTCACTTTTTACTTCTTTCAGCATATCCATGTTGGCATCACGCAATAATTTTACTTCGGGATGACGTTTAGCAATAGCCGCCACTACTCTTTCGCACGATTCGCGGCGTTTGTTATATTCACCTCCAGCTAAATTATGTGTTACACAAGTATTTAGCAATACCAATCTGTATCCTTTAGGATTGAATGGCACATATTCAAATTCCAACGAACGGCAATCCAGGCGCATCAAGTAGCCTTCTTTTCCGTTGCAGGAAGCAAATTGGTCCATGATTCCACATTTTACGCCACAATAATTGTGCTCTGTTTGTTGTCCCATCAGGGCAATTTCCATCCGGCTGAAACCCAAATTATATTGGTCATTCAAAGCATATCCAAAGCAACTTTCCAAGGCTGCGGAAGAAGACATCCCTGCACCCAGAGGTACATCACCTGCAAATACAGTATCAAAACCTTTTACCGGTTTACCTTTTTTAGCCATTTCACGGCAAATACCGAAAATATAACAAGCCCATTGTTGTTTCGGTTTATCTGCCTCTTCCAACCCAAATTCACAGGATTCGCCCAAGTCCAACGCATAAGCGCGTACTTTATTGGTTCCATTCGGCTTGATTTCACAATACATAGCTTTGTCGATTGCTCCGGGAAGTACAAAACCTCCGTTATAATCTGTATGTTCGCCAATAATATTGATACGGCCGGGAGAAGTGTACACCGTACCTTCAGAACCGTATAAAGATTTGAATTTTTCTCTGATTTTTGAAATGTCCATAATATTTTAAGTTAAAAATTAAGAACTGAAAATGAATCGTTTCCAGTTCTTAGTTTGAGTTGTTTAGTTCACCGAAATATTTTTATTCACATTCTTGCTGCCGACCAATGCATAGTATAGCAAATAAGCCAAACCTATGATGATAACCCAATAACTGGTCAGGTAACCTGCTTTATCAGCTACGATTCCTTGTATCCATGGAAGGATTCCACCACCACAAACCAATGTCATGAAAATACCCGATGCCGCAGCTAAATATTTACCTAAACCTTCTACTGCCAGGTTGAAAATACCACCCCACATGATAGAAGTACACAAACCAACTAATACCAAAAACATGGCATTTATTGGCACCTGAGGAAATTCGAAAGACAATGAGTTGGCATTAAACGCGGGCATAGGGACTTGTGTTTCAGGGTTTGAAAAAATTGCTGCCAGTACCAGGATCAATCCGGCAAACGAGGTAACTGTAAGCATCGTTTTACTGGATACTTTATGTCCAATGGAGGCACCGATTAAACGTCCGACAAGCATCAAAAGCCAATAAGTTCCGACAACAAAACCAGCGGTATTCGCTCCGACGGAAGAAACCTTAGCGTCTGAAAGCCAAAGGTTTACCATAGCAGGAGTTCCTACTTCCACCCCTACATATACAAAGATTGCCACTGCGCCAAGTATGAAATGACGGAATTTCAAAGCGCCGGAAATTAAACTTCCAAGTTTTTCGGAAGCACGTTCAGCATGAGGTTCCGGAATCGCTACAAAGGCTAAAACGATGAAAACAAGAGCAAAAATACCCATAGCAATGTACATAACGGGAAATATATCCTTGATTTGAGCTTTAGAGGCTTCTCCAATCAATATTCCCACAAATGCAGGCGTAAAAGTTGCCATTACCGAATTGAATGAACCTCCTGTCTGAATCAATTGGTTACCTTTGTTACCGCCGCCGCCTAATGTATTTAACATCGGGTTGACAACCGTATTTAACAAACACATGGAAAAACCGGCAATAAAAGCTCCGAGAAGATAAACCCCGAAAGCAGACGCATGTCCTGCATAACCGGATAAATACTGAACAAAAATACCGATAAAACCAACAGCAATGGCTATCAGCGCCGTTTTCTTGTATCCGACTCTTTGCAATAACAAACCGCCAGGAATACCCATCACTGCATAAGCAATAAAATTACCCATGTTTCCCAACATTCCCATAGCGTTGGAAACGCCAAACTGGCTTTTTAATACTATACCCATCGGGGCAGCCAAATTAGTTACAAATGAGATCATACCAAAAAGCAAGATCATCATAATGATGGCAACAAGATTGCCATTTTGTTTTTGTTTTGCCATAAAGTTAATAAGTTTAATTAATTGTTTTATTTGTTGTTATTCTATTGAAAATTTATATACCGTTTGCGAAGAGAAAGTTTCTCCCGGACGTAGTACTACTGAAGGATACTCCGGTTTATTGATACTATCGGGATAATGCTGTGTTTCCAAACAAAAAGCCGACCGCATAGGATAACGTTTTCCTTCTTTCGCGACAAATTCGCCGGTCATCCAGTTGCCTGTATATAATTGCACTCCGGGTTCTGTCGTATAAGTTTCCATCACAATACCTGTTTTGAGGGACACTGCTTTGGCGCACAATGACATCTCCAATCCTTTTTTATTCAGAATATAGGTATGATCATAACCTTTACCATATATTAATTGTTGGAAATTATCATTAATGCGAGCGCCTATTTCATGCGGCGTACGAAAATCCATCGGAGTTCCTTCCACTTTTTCCGGTTTACCGTAAGGAATTGCTGTATCGTCGGTAGGCAGATAAGTATCTGCATTGATCGTTAGCAAATGATCTCCGATATACGGATCACCGGCTCCCGACAAATTAAAATAGGAATGATTCGTCAGATTTACAATCGTCGTCTTATCTGTTGTCGCTTTATAATCAATTTCGACAGCATTATCATCGGTCAACTTATATATTATGGTAGTAAAAAGATTTCCGGGAAATCCTTCTTCTCCGTCTCTCGACAAATATTTCAATTCCAACGTTTGAGAATCAATTTGTTTGGCATCCCAGACTACGGCATTAAAACCTTTTAAACCGCCGTGCAAATTATTAGGGCCATTATTCACAGCCAACGTATATTCCTTACCTTCTAAAGTAAATTTACCTTTGGCGATCCGGTTGCCGGTACGTCCACATGCAGCGCCAAAATAAGGTTCTTTCGAAATGAGATATTCGGCAATGGAATTATGTCCTAATACCACATCCACCATTTCTCCATTTTTACCGGGAACATGTAAAGAAACGATTTTCGCACCATAATTAATTACTGACATTTCCAAGCCATTTTTGTTGGAGAGTATAAACAAATCGACCGACTTGCCATCGACTGTTTGTTGGAAGTTCTCTTTAGTTAACTTCCCGATAGTGGTTGTTTTATTCATGGATTAAACTTCTTATGTGACAAAATTGTTAATAAAACTGATTTGTAAACGTGCAAATATATAATTTTAATACATAACCGCAAACAAATTTTAAGCAAAATATTGAGAAAATTATGATTTATGTTATTCTTGTTTATATAATGCAACCAGACCAAAAATAATAAAAAGTATCACCCGAATTCCAGAAGATCAGCGATTAACAATATTTAACTATTTTAAAAAACAAACGAACAAACAGGTTTTTGAGTAAATCAAAAAAATTATTCTTCATAGGATATTGTATGTCAAAAAAATGATAGTATCTTTGTTGCAGGTTTTCGCACAAGTTTTACATCTCTAATATTGTCATGATGAAATTAAGTGTTATTTGGTTGCATACTAATCATTTTTCACTTTGAATGTAATGCTTGTCTAAATGTAATTAATTCTGTTTTAATATTATAAATTTTTCTAAGTTTTATTTATTATGGCTAGACAAACATCTTTTGCACATCAAAAAAATTTGATGGAACAATTATCCAAAGTACTTTCAGAGTTTGAGCAAGATTTAAAATTACTTTCCCAAAAGTATGAAAATAACATCTACGCTCTGTACGAAAATCAAGGATTGATGGAAGAAGTATTTAACGATTACGATGAGACCTATCTGCAACCGATGAAACAAGCATTGCAAGATCTGTCCGACAGAATCATTTCTCAGGATATTCCTTTCGTGGAAAAGGAAATCGACTTTTTATGTTCCCGTTAAACCGTATTTGAATAGAACGTATAAAATTTTATTGCATAATCGTCCATATACAAACATGCAATATTAATTTGTGCGTTTAAACACACCAAATATACACAAATACACACAATAATGAATAACAACGCGCACATAGTAAAATATTTGTCTGAAAAGATGCAATTACCTCTACAGACAGTAGATAACGTATTTGAAATATTAGTTGATCTTATAATAAAAGAACTTTCAGAAGGAAATGATTTGCAACTTCCCGGGTTCGGGCAACTTGAAGTAAAAAGTTTGTCCGGTCGTAAGACGGTGTTTTTCAAACCATCTGCTGAATTTACAACAACATGAAAGATTTAAGTAATTTTGAGGAGGCAATCAGAGCGCAATTGGGCAATGAAAATTTAAATCTTCCTGATGGATTTTTGGAAGAAGCATTTGCCCATGTGAAGCAGTTGCTTATTGAGGAGGGAAAGGTGAATTTTGGAGCGTTGGGGTCCTTCCAATATCTGGTCAAAGACGATTCAAAACCTAAAATCACTTTTATTCCTTCATCATTTCTTCGTCAGGAATTAAGTAAAAATGATTCCGGACAACAATTGATTGAACCTATTCAAACGCCGGTTGAGGAAAAACAGGATTGGGTCGGAAAAGTAATAGATCCAGACACTCAAAATAAAGCAGCGGATATAACAAATGTACCGGAAGCTGCTCCTGTACTCATCCAGCATAATGAAATCAAAGAACAGACAACACTGACAAGCGTTTCTGCTGGCGACAATCCGATTCACACATCCGAACCCGATGTTCCCACTCCTCTCCGGACAGAACGGATCGAGCGGACAGAACCTAATAAACCTCCGGTTTATGTAAAAGCTGAAGGTGAGGAAGAAGAGGAGGAAAAATCCGGATCTAAACGCATCTGGTATGTACTATTGATTATTGTAATTCTGGCCGGGTTAGGTTATTGGGCTTATAAGCAACAATATCTGGATCGGTTTTTCGGACTACGCTTTCAAGTCGAAAGATCTATGATTGCGACCGTTGACAATCAAACAGTTCCGGAAGGTTGCATAGCTTGCGAAACATTGGAAAACAATGAAACCTTATTAGGTTTAGCAGCTAAATATTATGGAAATTCGTGTTACTGGGTATATATTTTCCTGGAAAATAAACAGGAATTAAAATATCCGGGAAATGCTTTAGCCCATACTTCAATCCGGATCCCCCATCTGGATGGGTATGGAATTACGAATCCAAAAGAATCCGATTCTATCAAAAGAGCACTAGCTTTAGGTAATGAATTGTGGGGAAATTCGTTAAAACCATAGTCTTTTATTCTTTTCAGTATCTTATCCTATCATCCGGAATTATATTAAGGTAATCCCAATATAAATATCCGGATGATTTTTTATTTATTACCGCCTGATTTTCAGCAACCTCCAACTTTCCTGCAAAATTGTTGATAACTTAATTCAAAAAAAAGAATCACAATCCATTTTTTTTTGTAGCTTTGCAAACATAAAATTATACTCTATCTAATTATTTACTGAACACCTCTCATGAAGATCGCAGTTATTGGTACTGGATACGTGGGTTTAGTGAGTGGAGCTTGTTTTTCCGAAATGGGAACCAATGTTGTTTGCATTGATATTGACAAACAAAAAATTGAAAATCTCAAGAAAGGAATTATCCCCATTTACGAGCCAGGGTTAGAAGACATTGTTATGCGCAATGTGCAGGCAGGTCGTCTTACTTTTTCTACTGATTTAACCTCTGTGTTAGACGACGTGGAAATCATTTTCTGTGCCGTGGGTACCCCTCCGGCTGAAGACGGTAGCACCGATTTGAGTTACGTACAACATGTAGCCGCCTCCATCGGGCAATCCATCAATAGTTATGTATTGGTCGTCAATAAAAGTACGGTACCGGTAGGAACCGCACAGGTCGTAAAAAACATCATCCAATCTGAATTAGACAAACGTGGCGTATCTATTCCCTTTGATGTTGCATCCAACCCCGAGTTCCTGAAAGAAGGCGCTGCTATCAACGATTTCATGAGTCCCGACCGGGTGGTTGTCGGCGTCAATTCCGATAAAGCCCAAAAATTAATGAGCACCCTCTATCGCCCATTCCTGCTCAATAACTTCAGGGTCATCTTTATGGATATCGCTTCGGCAGAAATGACGAAATACGCGGCTAACGCAATGTTGGCCACCCGTATCAGTTTTATGAACGATATTGCCAACCTCTGCGAAATAGTCGGCGCCGATGTAAATATGGTAAGAAAAGGTATCGGATCAGACGCCCGTATCGGCAGCAAATTCCTTTATCCCGGTTGCGGATATGGCGGAAGTTGTTTTCCGAAGGATGTAAAATCGATTATCAAAACTGCCGAACTTAATGGGTACAACATGCGCTTACTAAAAGCGGTAGAAGAGGTAAACGAGTCGCAAAAACAAGTCTTGTTTGACAAACTGCTGAAACATTTTAACGGAGAACTGAAAAATAAAAAAATAGCTTTGTGGGGACTGGCTTTCAAGCCGGAAACCGATGATATCAGAGAAGCTACTTCTCTCGTTTTAATCGATCTCATTCTCAAGGCCGGCGGAGTGGTTCATGCATACGACCCGGTTGCTATGGATGTCACTAAAAAGCAAATGGGCGACCTGATCGAATATACTTCCGATATATATGATGCGGTAGTAGATGCCGATGCTTTGGTTGTGGTTACTGAGTGGAAAGAATTCAGACTCCCGTCCTGGAAAGTAATTAAAAAAGTAATGAAACATCCTGTCGTTTTGGATGGCCGCAATATATATGATAAATCGGATTTAAATGAATACGGATTTGACTATTATTGCATAGGAAGGTAAAATTATATTTATATATAAGGAAACGGTTAACAATTTAATAACGAATAGAAACAA
This sequence comes from Bacteroidales bacterium, assembly GCA_031553835.1. Lineage (GTDB taxonomy): Bacteria > Bacteroidota > Bacteroidia > Bacteroidales > Azobacteroidaceae > JAVBKX01. The sequence continues at coordinate 15,519 of JAVBKX010000035.1, read as the reverse complement.
TGACAAAAAGTGCATTGCAAATTGCCAGGGCAACTTATCAGCCTAAAGTGCCCAAAGTGTTGAAAGGATATATCAAATTATCCGAAGGAGCGCCAACTCAATCTGTTTCCGATCAGGAAGCTATTAAAAAACTATTTCCACATACCTATGGTATGCCGGTTTTAAAATTTGTGGAAAGTACAGAAAAAGGAAATTATGCTCCGATGAATGTTGGAGTGATCCTTTCGGGAGGACAAGCTCCCGGAGGCCACAATGTCATTGCCGGAATTTTTGATGGCATCAAAGCGATGAACAAAGACAGCCGTTTGTATGGGTTCATTTTAGGCCCCGGCGGTTTGGTCGATCATAAATATATGGAGCTGACTGCCGATATTATCGAAGAATACCGCAATACGGGCGGATTCGACATTATCGGGTCGGGACGAACCAAGCTGGAAACAAAAGAACAATTTGACAAAGGATTGGAAATCCTGAAAAAATTAAATATCAAAGCATTGGTAATCATTGGCGGAGACGACTCCAATACCAATGCCTGTGTTTTAGCCGAATATTATCAGGAAATCGGAGCCGGAGTACAGGTGATCGGTTGCCCGAAAACCATTGATGGAGACTTGAAAAATGAAATGATCGAAGCTTCTTTTGGTTTTGACACGGCTTGTAAAGTATATTCCGAAGTGATTGGTAATATCCAGAGAGACTGCAATTCAGCCCGTAAATATTGGCATTTTATCAAATTGATGGGACGTTCGGCTTCCCACATTGCTTTAGAATGTGCATTGCAGGTACAACCGAATGTTTGCCTCATTTCAGAAGAAATAGAAGCAAACAACCAATCGCTTGACGATGTTGTTAATTACATTGCAGAAATCGTAGCGCGCCGGGCCAAGGACGGAAATAATTTCGGTACCGTATTGATTCCTGAAGGATTGATTGAATTCATTCCTGCCATGAAAAAATTGATTTCGGAATTGAATGAATACCTGGCTCATAACGAAGATGAATTCAAACGAATCAAACGTTCTGCTCAACGTGACCATATCATCGATAAACTTACCCCGGAAAATTCACGGATTTATAAGAGTCTTCCGGAAACCGTTGCCCGTCAATTGACATTAGATCGCGATCCGCACGGAAACGTACAAGTGTCATTGATCGAAACCGAAAAACTTTTGGCCGAAATGGTTGGAAACCGTTTAGCCGAATGGAAAGAAGAAGGAAAATACAAAGGCAAATTTGCTTCCCAGGTACATTTCTTCGGATACGAAGGCCGTTGCGCCGCTCCTTCCAATTACGATGCGGACTACTGCTACTCTTTAGGGTACACTGCAGCCGGGTTAATCGGCATGGGTAAAACCGGCTACATGTCATCTGTACGAAATACAACCGCTCCGGCTTCCGAGTGGATCGCCGGAGGTGTTCCGATCACTATGATGATGAACATGGAACGTCGTCATGGGGAAATGAAACCGGTTATTCAAAAGGCATTGGTTAAATTAGATGGCGGTCCGTTCAAAACATTTGTGAAGAATCGCGAAAACTGGGCGATTAGCACCGATTATGTGTATCCCGGACCAATCCAATATTTTGGACCAACTGAAGTATGCGATCAACCTACAAAAACGTTACAAATAGAACAAGTTAAGTAAATGGGAGGTATTTTTGGTACCATATCAAAACAAGAATGCATTAACGATCTCTTTTACGGGACCGACTACAATTCCCACATGGGAACAAAGCGGGGCGGGATGGCTACCTGGAATGGCGAAGGACTGCGTCGTTCCATACACAACCTGGAAAATTCTTATTTCAGGGGAAAATTCGAAGAAGATCTGAATAAATTTTCCGGAAAATCGGGAATCGGTGTCATCAGCGATACCGATCCCCAGCCTATGGTAATTAATTCTCATCTGGGTAAATTTGCCGTAGTCACTGTAGCCCGGATCAACAATTTGGAAATCCTGGAAAAAGAATTGTTGTCAAAAGGGAAACATTTTTCGGAATTAAGTTCCGGAAAAACCAACCCGACCGAATTGATTTCGTTATTGATTGATGAAGGAAAAGATTTTGTGGAAGGAATCGAAAACGTATATAACAAAGTTCAAGGTTCCTGCACCATGCTGATACTGACAGAAAACGGGATCATCGCCGCCCGGGATAAGATAGGACGTATTCCTCTGATTGTCGGAAAAAAACAAGACGCAATGGCTGTCTCTAACGAACCTTGCGGTTTTCCGAATTTAGGATATGACATTGAATACAATATCGGCCCGGGTGAAATTGTATTGTTGACTGCCGAAGGAATGCAACAGCTGCGTAAACCTAATCTGAAAAAACAGATCTGTTCTTTCCTGTGGGTTTATTACGGTTACCCTGTTTCCGAATATGAAGGTATTAATGTTGACCTGGTGCGAAACAATGGCGGCCGGGAAATGGCTAAAGAAGACGATTTGCAGGTGGACTATGTTTCCGGTATTCCTGATTCGGGTATCGGTCACGCATTGGGATATGCCGAAGGAAAAGGAGTGCCCTATCGCCGTGCATTTATCAAATATACTCCGACTTGGCCGCGAAGTTTTACACCCTCCCGCCAGGAACAACGGGAACTGGTTGCCAAGATGAAGTTGATCCCCAACAAGTCATTGTTAAAAGGAAAACGCATTATTTTCTGCGATGACTCTATTGTTCGCGGAACTCAATTGCGGGATAATGTCAATATTTTATATGATTACGGAGCTAAAGAGGTACACATGCGAATTGCCTGTCCTCCACTCCTTTACGAATGTCCATACCTGAATTTTACTGCGTCAAAATCTCATTTGGAATTGATAGCCAGAAGAGTGGTGAAAAAATTGGAAGGTGTAGATGATAAAGATTTGGAATTGTACCGGAAAACAGGCACGCCTCAATACAATGCCTTAGTAGATGAAATCCGGAAAGAATTGAATATCACTACTTTAAAATTCAATTCGCTGGAAAATTTAGTGAGCGCCATCGGTCTTCCCAAAGAAGATTTATGCACGCACTGCTGGGACGGAACAAGCTATTTTTAATATGAATGTAACGGATCGATTTTTAAAATATGTAGCGTATGATACCCAGTCGAATGAATCGACTGGGGTCACGCCCAGTACAGACAAACAACGGGCGTTGGCGTTGGCCTTGAAAGACGAGCTTATAGCCATGGGATTAGAAGAAATTACCCTGGACGATAATGCCTACTTGATGGCGACTCTACCGGCTAACACTGCTGAAAAACGACCCACTATCGGATTTATCGCCCATTTGGATACAAGTCCTGACCTTTCGGGCGCCAATGTCAGGCCAAGAATTGTACATCATTACGACGGAAGCGATATTGTGTTGAATCAGGAAAAAAATATGATTCTTGCTCCGACAGAATTTCCGGAATTGAAACATTATCTTGGACAAGATTTAATTGTCACCGATGGCAATACGTTGCTGGGAGCCGACGATAAAGCCGGCATCGCAGAGATCATGACTGCCATGCAATATCTGATCGACCATCCGGAAATCAAACACGGAAAAATCAGGGTCGCCTTTAATCCCGACGAAGAAATAGGTCTCGGCGCTGCAAAATTTGACGTCGCCCTGTTTGGTTGCGAATGGGCTTATACCGTGGACGGAGGGGAGATCGGCGAATTGGAATTTGAAAATTTTAATGCTGCTGCAGCAAAAATCATCATAAACGGAAGAAATGTACATCCCGGATATGCCAAAAATAAAATGGTGAATGCGCAACATATCGCTATCCAATTTGCCGGCATGTTACCGCCGGAGCAACGGCCCGAACATACCGATGGTTATGAAGGTTTTTTTCATCTGACAGGAATGTCGGGAACCGTAGAAGAAGCCACGCTGTCGTATATTATTCGCGACCACAATAAAGACCTGTTCAACAACAAGTTGCAATTATTGGAGGAAATAGCCCAATACCTGAATAAACAGTATCCCGGAGCTGTGCGATTGGAAATCCGGCAACAATATAAAAATATGAGGGAGGTCGTTGAACCTCAAATACATATAGTGGATTTGGCATTCAAAGCAATGGAAGCCGCAGGCGTCAAACCAAAAGTCAAAGCAATCAGGGGAGGAACCGATGGCAGTCAACTATCGTTCAAAGGATTACCATGTCCCAACCTTTTTGCCGGAGGTTTGAATTTTCACGGACGATACGAATTTGTACCGATTCAATCCATGGAAAAAGCAGTTGAAGTGATTGTTAAAATTGCAGAAATGAACACTTGACGCTCATATACAAACTATTATGCACAACTTGTACGCTCAATTATAATACATATTAATTAACTATTTATTTATAAATTAAATTTTTCGTCATGGAAAAAACAAATTTTCACACCAAATTCGTTAAGAAAAAATCGCTTATCCTGTTAGCTATGGTTTTACTTTTGCCTGTAGGAAGTTTCGCTCAAGTGTTTACAAATCAAACTACACCATTGGGATTTTCCACATCCCCTGCCACTGCAACTGCCATATCCAGTTCGATAGCGCCGTCTGCTCCCCAATCTGCGTTTAATCCGTTTCAATCTACGGAGAGTAAACTGATTAATACAAGCGGGGAAGGTAGCTCTTTTCCGAGCCTACGTGGTCATTGGGATAATTGGGTATGGGTTGGTAACCATGAAGGCGATAAATGGGATAAGGATGGCCATGAGTATGTATGGTGGCTAGATTCAAATAAACCTAATGGTGGATATTGGTATTGGGTTGGCTTTGCCCCTATCAGCGATGACCTGACATTCATTATGATTCTCTGCGGTTTGTATGTTGGAATTGTGGCATATAGAAGGAGAAAAAGCCGTAAAGTAGCAAATCAGCAAACAGCTCCAAGTGCAGTAGCGTAGTTACTTCCTCTTAAAAAACAAATTGAGTCTGTCTCAAAAGTCGAAACGATCTTTGAGACAGCTTCATTTATCATTTCAATTTTAAATCGATGAAAAATACACCTTTTACAGCCCTGCATGAATCTTTAGGCGCTAAAATGCATGAATTTGCAGGTTACAATATGCCGATTGAGTATTCCGGAATTATCGACGAACACATGACCGTGGTAAACGGAGTTGGGGTCTTCGACGTTTCACACATGGGAGAATTTTGGGTAAAGGGGCCAAATGCATTGGCATTTTTACAAAAAATCACTTCCAATAATGTAGCAGCCTTGCCTTTAGGTAAAGCACAATATTCTTGTTTTACCAACGAACAGGGAGGAATTGTGGACGACCTGTTGGTATATCATTACGAACCGGAAAAATATTTGCTGGTTGTCAATGCCGGAAATGTGCAGAAAGACTGGGAATGGTGTAACAAAAACAATACGGAAGGTGCTGTACTGGAAAATGCATCGGATCATACTGCACAATTGGCAATTCAAGGTCCGAAAGCCCTGGCTGCCTTACAAAAATTGACGGATGTAGATTTATCTGCCATTCCGTATTATGAATTTACTACCGGCAAATTGGCAGGCGATGATCGTGTCATTATCTCCAATACCGGATACACCGGGGCAGGTGGTTTTGAGTTGTATTTTTATCCTGAAAATGCAATCAAAATATGGAACGCCATTTTTGAAGCAGGCGCCGAATTTGGTATCAAACCGATTGGATTGGGTGCGCGCGACACCCTGCGACTGGAGATGGGATTTCCTTTGTACGGCAATGACCTGGATGATACAACGACTCCTATTCAAGCCGGATTAGGCTGGATTACCAAACTGACAGACGAAAAACCGTTGATCGGGAAACAGATCTTATTAACAGAAAAAAGCGTAGGAGTTTCTCGTAAGCTATGTGGCTTCGTATTACAGGAAAAAGGAATTCCCCGGCACGGTTATGACATTGCGAATGAGACAGGCAAGATCATCGGACAGGTTACTTCGGGTACTATGTCGCCCGTACTCAAACAAGGTATCGGTATGGGGTATGTACTTCCGGAATATGCTCAGCCCGGTTCTACTGTTTATGTGCAAATCCGGAATAAACAATTAGCCGCAAAAATTATAAAAATACCTTTTAGAAAATAGAAAAACGACTGTATGGAGAGGTTTTTCTACTCAAAAAACTAATATTTTAACATAATTATGTTAAAATTTATAATAAACCTGCTAATTTCTATGGGTGAACAAGACTCAAAAATAAGCATAAATTCCTGAAAATCATAAGGTTGGTATTTTAAGCTATTTTAAATGTTAAGATTTCGTTGCAAAAATATGTTATATAATATGTTTTTTTATTTGGCGGTAGGTAAAAAAAACTCCACCTTTGCAACGATAACCTAAAACAATCTTTTTGCCTTAAAGGACTAATGCCTATTAAAACTGAATAGAAAGGCTCATTGAGAAGTGAGCCTTTTTGTCATTTAAAGGGAATTCTCTATCTTTGCGTACATTTTTTTAATTGTTTATTCTTTTCAGATGAAGCACATCCGGAATTTTTGTATTATTGCCCACATAGATCACGGTAAAAGCACATTAGCCGACCGATTATTAGAATATACCCAAACTGTAGCCGGCAAAGATTTACAAGCGCAAGTACTCGACAATATGGATTTGGAACGTGAACGGGGAATCACGATCAAAAGCCACGCGATCCAAATGGAATATGTTTATAAAGGAGAAAAATATATCCTGAACCTGATCGATACTCCGGGGCATGTCGATTTTTCGTATGAAGTATCCCGGTCGATTGCCGCTTGCGAAGGCGCTTTGTTAATCGTAGATGCAGCACAAGGCATTCAAGCGCAAACAATTTCCAATCTATATATGGCTATTGATCACGATTTGGAGATTATTCCCGTGCTCAATAAAATCGATTTGCCAAGCGCTATGCCCGAAGAAGTAGAGGATCAGATCGTGGAACTCCTGGGCTGTCCGCGCGAAAATATTCTGCGAGCCAGCGGTAAAACAGGAGAAGGGGTATATGATATCCTGGATGCTGTAATAGAAAAAGTTCCAGCCCCTAAGGGTGATCCCGATGCACCTTTGCAAGCCTTGATTTTTGATTCGGTTTTTAATGCTTTCCGGGGAATTATCGCATATTTCAAAATTGTAAACGGTTCGATCAGGAAAGGCGATATGGTCAAATTCGTCGCCACTGAAAAAGAATACGATGCCGATGAAGTCGGCATCTTAAAATTAGATATGTCTCCTCGTGAAGAAGTGACATGCGGCGATGTTGGTTACATCATTTCCGGGATTAAAACTTCGAAAGAAGTAAAAGTGGGTGATACGATTACCCATGTAAAACGTCCTTGTAATAAAGCCATTGCCGGATTTGAAGAAGTGAAGCCTATGGTATTCGCCGGATTGTATCCGATTGACAGCGAGGATTTTGAAAATCTCCGCAGTTCGTTGGAAAAATTACAGCTAAACGATGCTTCCCTTACCTTTCAACCGGAATCGTCGGTGGCTTTGGGCTTTGGATTCCGCTGCGGTTTCCTGGGATTGCTGCACATGGAACTCGTGCAGGAACGGTTGGACAGGGAATTCAATATGGATGTGATCACTACCGTTCCAAACGTATCCTATAAAGTATATGACAAAAAAGGGGCTTGCATCGAAGTGCATAATCCGGCAGGATTGCCCGACCCAACATTAATCGAGCACATCGATGAACCTTTTATCCGGGCTTCTGTCATTACCAATACAGCGTATATTGGCCCGATTATGACCTTATGTTTGGGAAAACGAGGGATATTAGTGAGGCAAAATTATATTTCGGGCGACCGGGTGGAAATTATCTATGACCTGCCATTGGGGGAAATCGTTATTGATTTTTACGATAAATTGAAAAGTATATCCAAAGGATACGCTTCGTTCGATTATCACATGCACGATTATCGTCCATCCAAATTGGTTAAATTGGATATTTTACTGAATGGAGAACAGGTGGATGCCCTTTCGACATTGACGCACATGGATAATGCTGTTTCTTTTGGCCGGCGTATGTGTGAAAAATTAAAAGAATTGATTCCCCGCCAACAATTCGACGTAGCTGTACAAGCCGCCATCGGAGCAAAAATTGTAGCCCGGGAGACCATCAAAGCCGTTCGGAAAGACGTAACTGCCAAATGTTACGGCGGTGACATTTCACGAAAACGGAAACTGCTTGAAAAACAAAAAGAAGGAAAAAAACGGATGAAACAGGTCGGTAATGTTGAAGTGCCTCAAAAAGCGTTTTTGGCAGTATTAAAATTAGATTAATAACATATTGACACCATGAAAAAACATAGCAGAAGGTATTTTTATATCTTCGCCGGGATTATCACACTCATTGTTTTTGGATTTTGGTATTATATTTCTCATCAGTTACATGCTACTGATGAGATCGAACCCATACCGGAACCAGTCATCACTACAGAATACGACATTCCGGTCGATTATTTTTACATAGAAACATTTACAGTACAGAAGAATGATTTGTTAGCTCCTATTTTGCAGTCATTGGGAGCTACACCATTGCAGGTAGGCCAGGCCGGCATGTTGGATAAAACCGAATTTGACGCCCGCAATATCAGAGTAGGAAATACATATAAAGCATTCTATTCTCGTCCCGACAGTGCACTGTGTTATTTTGTTTATGAAAAAAGTCCGCTCAAATACACTGTCTTTTGTTTGAAAGATACCTTTACGGTTTACAATGGGGAAAAAGAAATTGTACTGAAAACGAAAACGGCTCATGCTGAAATTAAATCATCGTTGTGGAATGCTACAGTCGAAAACGGGATTGATATTAACCTGGGATTGCAGTTGTCGGAGATCTACGCCTGGACGATCGATTTTTTCGGGTTACAACCAGGCGACCGTTTTACTGTGTATTATGATGAAATTTATGTAGATACTACTTATGTTGGAATCGGACGAATTCATGCAGCCAATTTTTATCATTCCGATAAAAACCATTATGCATTTTATTATGAACAAGATAGCATAAGCAGCTATTGGGACGAGCAAGGAAATAACCTAAAACGGGCTTTTTTAAAAGCTCCGCTGCAATTTTCCCGCATTTCTTCTCATTTTTCATACGCCCGGAAACATCCTGTATTGCGCATTGTACGTCCCCATACCGGTGTAGATTATGCCGCGCCGACAGGAACGCCCGTAATGTCGATCGGAGACGGGACTGTAGTCGAAAAGGGTTATAAAGGTGGCGGTGGAAATACCATCAAAATCCGTCACAATGGCGTTTATACTACTGCTTATCTTCATCTTTCCAAATTTGCCAGTAATATTCGCGAAGGAGGAAGGGTGAGCCAAGGACAAATCATTGGTTATGTCGGAAGTACCGGTTTATCTACCGGCCCGCATTTGGATTTCCGGGTTTGGAAAAACAATAGTCCGGTCAATCCGCTCACCATTGAATCTCCTCCTGTTGAACCTATTCACGAACAGAATAAAGTAGAATTTGATTCGATCAGCTCTGTGTTGAAGCTCAAGTTGAGAGTGGAGAACTAAGAGTTGAGAGTGGGATTCATTTGGGTATAAAAAAATTCTCAATTCTCAATTCTCAATTCTCAATTTACATTAACTTTGTTCCCTGTTTTTAATCTTGAAATTATGGCACTTATTAAACCGTTCAAAGGACTCCGTCCTCCAAAAGAATTTGCGACAGAAGTTGCATCACGACCTTATGATGTTTTGAATTCGGAAGAAGCCCGGGAAGAAGCTAAGGGAAATAAAAAATCGTTATATCACATTATCAAGCCTGAAATTGATTTTCCTGCCGGTACGGACGAACATTCACAACCTGTGTACGATAAGGCTGTCGAAAATTTCAAAAAATTTCAGGATAAAGGCTGGCTTAAACAAGATGAACAGGAACTGTATTATGTATATGCCCAAACGATGGTAAATCATACGCAATACGGTCTGGTGGTTTGCGCCAATGTGCAGGATTATCTGTCGGGAGTGATCAAAAAACATGAATTAACCCGTAAAGATAAAGAAGAAGACCGAATGATACACGTCCGTATTAACAATGCCAACATTGAACCCGTTTTCTTCGCATATCCCGATAATAAAGAATTGGATCAGATCGTGGCAACCGTTACTCAAGGTGTTCCTGAATATGATTTTGTCTCTTCCGATCACTTCGGCCATCGTTTTTGGATCATTAATAATCCGGATCAAATCCGTCAGATTACGGAAATTTTTGCTTCGATTCCTTATTTATATATTGCCGACGGGCACCACCGCACTGCCGCTGCGGCATTGGTAGGTGCAGAAAAAGCCCGCCAAAATCCGAATCATACCGGTCGGGAAGAATACAACTTCTTTCTGGCTGTTTGTTTTCCTGATAATCAATTAAAAATTATGGATTACAATCGGGTGGTAAAAGATTTGAATGGAATGAATTCGGATGCTTTTTTGCAGGCGTTATCCAATAATTTCACAGTAGAAAAGAAAGGCGAAGCTATTTATCATCCGCAAGCCTTACATAATTTTTCGCTGTATCTTGAGGGTAATTGGTATTCTTTGACTGCCAAACCGGGCACTTACAACGATCATGATCCGATCGGCGTGCTGGATGTTACAATTTCTTCCGATTTAATTTTGGATAAATTGTTGGGAATGAAGGATTTGCGGACTGAAAAACGAATTGATTTCGTTGGCGGACTGCGCGGATTGGACGAACTGAAACGCCGGGTTGATAGCGGGGAAATGAAAGCGGCGTTGGCTTTATATCCGGTTTCGATGAAACAATTGATCGATATTGCTGATTCGGGAAATATTATGCCTCCCAAAACTACCTGGTTTGAACCGAAGTTGCGGTCGGGACTGATTATTCATAAATTGGGTTAAGTATAGGATTGTCATCTTACAAAACCATATCTCAACCTTCTGAAGGTTATATTACGGAACAACGAAGCAAATTTCTGTCTTTTGCTTTTCCGGTAGAAACAATAGAGGATGCATTAGCATGGATTGAAACGTTCCGAAAAAAATATTATGATGCCCGGCATGTTTGCTGGGCATACATGTTGGGGGCGGACAAAGCTGTATTTCGCGTAAATGATGACGGCGAACCATCTTCTACCGCCGGAAAACCGATTTTAGGAGTTATTCAATCGAATGGATTAACTAATATCCTGATTATAGTTGTCCGCTATTTCGGTGGTGTAAAACTCGGCACAGGAGGATTAATTGTCGCTTATCGGGCTGCAGCTCAAGATGCTATCGCAAATGTTGTCATCATCGAAAAAGTGGAAGAGGAAGAAATCAGTATTTCATTTGATTATCCGGTGATGGATAAAGTGATGCGGATTGTGAAAGAGGAAAATGTACGTATTGTTTCCCAACAATTGGAAATGCAATGTACTATGGTGCTTAGAGTTGCACGAAATGAAACTGCCAAACTGAAACAACGTCTTTCAGACATTTCCCATGAAGAAGTCGTCCACTTCAACTGATCATAAACCAACCCATTTGGCGATCTTCATTCAATTTTTTCAACCGATAACGGAGAATGGTATGCCGCGATTCCTGTAACTCGGGATCCTGCTCCAGGATTTCCATTGCTATATCGCGAGCCAGGCTAAGCACCTGCCCGTCTCGTGCTAAATCGGCGATTTTCAGATCAAAAGCAACTCCACTTTGTTGTGTTCCATCAATATCTCCAGGGCCACGCAGCTTTAAATCTTCTTCGGCAATCACAAAGCCATCATTGGTTTCGGTCATGATAGCCAATCTTTTACGCGTATTTTCAGCCAGCTCATAGTTGGTCAACAAGATACAATACGATTGATCGGCGCCCCGCCCTACCCGACCACGTAACTGATGTAATTGGGAAAGTCCAAACCGTTCGGCATTTTCAATAATCATAACCGAAGCATTGGGCACATTCACTCCCACTTCGATCACTGTAGTCGCTACCATAATCCGAGCCTGTCCGGTAACAAATTTTTGCATTTCGGCATCTTTTTCCACAGGTTTCATTTTTCCATGCACCATACATACTTCGTATTCTGGAAAAATTTCCCTGGTATGTTCAAAACCCGTGCTCAGATTTTTCAAATCCATTTTTTCGCTTTCCTCTATCAACGGATACACAATATATACCTGACGTCCTTCTTGCAACTGTTTCCGTACGGAATCATATAAGTTGGTCCGCTTGGCGCTGTACATGTGCAGCGTTTTGATCGGTTTACGCCCGGGAGGTAATTCATCAATCACCGAAACATCCAGATCTCCATATAATGTCATGGCCAATGTACGGGGAATCGGTGTGGCTGTCATCACTAACACATGAGGTGGTAAATTGTTTTTCGACCAAAGCCGTGCCCGTTGAGCGACTCCAAAACGGTGTTGTTCGTCAATTACAACGAGTCCTAAATTACCAAAAGACACCGTATCTTCGATCAATGCATGTGTTCCAATCAATATTTGTACGGTTCTATTCTGAATGGCTGGAAGCAATTCTTCCCGTTCTTTCTTTTTAGTAGATCCGGTGAGTAACCGTACTTCCACATTCAAGCCAAAAACCATTTCTTTTATGGTTTCATAATGTTGGGCAGCCAAAATTTCCGTAGGAGCCATCATGGCAGCCTGATAACCATTGTCTAAGGCGATCAGCATAGACATCAATGCTACCAATGTTTTCCCGCTTCCTACATCTCCCTGTAATAAGCGGTTCATTTGGCGCCCGTTATTTACATCCTGCCTGATTTCTTTGATCACTTTTTTTTGAGCGTTTGTCAGTTCAAATGGAAGATTGAGTCGATAAAAGTCATTGAAATAATTTCCGACAGTGCTAAAAATAAAACCGCCCAACCGGTGTTGACGATATTTCGTCACTTGCAATATATTCAATTGTATATAAAACAGTTCTTCAAATTTTAACCGGTACCGGGCATGTTGCAACAACTGGGGCGATTGAGGAAAATGAATATTATGCAAAGCCTCATCCAATGGGATTAAATGAGCTTTTTGAAGAATTTCCGCATTCAACGTTTCGGGAATTTTCCCTTTATAGTTTTCAAAAATGGATGTAATAATATTTTGTATCGCGCGGGAATGCAAAAATGCATTCTTCATTTTTTCCGTCGTATTATACTGGCCCTGTACTCCCGATTCTTTATTCAAAAATTTGTCTTCGGTCTCCAATTCAGGATGGGCGATATTCATGCGACTGCCAAATAAAGTCGGTTTTCCGAAAAGAATGTACTCTGTCCCGATTTTATACATATTGGGAATCGCTTTCAAGCCTTTAAACCAAACCAATTCCACGCTTCCGGTATCATCATAAAACAAAGCGGTCATCCGGCGGGCACGACCTTCTCCTATCGATTCAAAATGATGAATTTTTCCTTTCAATTGAATATAAGGCATGGTACCGTTTATTTCCCGGATTTTATAGGTACGACTACGATCAACATATTTGTAAGGAAAATAATATAACATATCTTCCCACGAAGTAACCCGGATTTCCAATCGAAGCACTTCTGCTTTTTTGGGGCCGACTCCCGGAAGATACATGATATTTTGAGTACCTAAATCCATTGATTGAATGAAAAAAATAAAAGAATGAAAAAATTACAAAATTAAGAATTGGAGGATAACAAACTCAAAAGTCTAAAAGAGATTCTGCAATCAGCAAATCAAATGGCGTGGTAATTTTCAGGTTGTTTTTTTCTCCTTCAACGGGTATTATGGTATATTTTCCTAATGATTCCACCACAGAAACATCGTCAGTAAAAGATTCTGAATAGGGTTGCCTGAACGCTTCCAATAAAATCCCGCTTTGAAATACCTGAGGAGTTTGCACCAAAAAATAGGATGTACGATCTACTGTAATACTTCCCGAATCGGTTTTCATTCGCAACGTATCTGTTACAGGAATGACAGGATAAGCTCCTCCGTTTTTTGCAGCGTTATCAAAACAGCGGCCTATAATTTCTTTCGATACTAATGGTCTTACTCCATCATGTATCGCAATCAAAACCTCATCCTCACCAGCATCCTGTTCCCTGCTCCCAGCACCCCAAATGGCTTCCACTCCATTTTTTACAGAATGAAAACGAGTTTCGCCGCCATCCACTACCTGATGTTGAATTGTAAAATTATATTTATCGCATAAATTTTTCCAGTAATCCTGATGTTTGCGCGGCAATACCAACAAGATAGAAAGATCAGGATCGTACACATGAAAAGCAGTTAAAGTATGCATTAAAACAGGTAGTCCTCGCAAAGAAAGAAATTGTTTAGGAAGTCCGGTTCCCATTCGCAAACCTTTTCCGCCAGCTACAATGATCGCATATTTTTTCATACTCCTTCCATTTCATCCAAAATTTTCTTCGTCTCCTCATTGGCGACAAATAATTTTTCCTTGCACAGTTTCAGCAGAGTTGCAGCTTCTTTCAACTTCTCGCTTAATTGATCCACATCCAGTTGGTTGTCTTCAATCAGGTTTAATATTTCCTGCAAGCGGGAATATGCCTCATTATAACTTATTTTTTTCATTGACACTTTTCAAATCGTTTTCATTGCAAACTTAGAAAAAATACGGGATTTATAAGTGAACGCAACAAAAAATTTCATCATAAATCTTCTGTTATCAATAAAAATAGTCATCTTCCTGTATTTATGTTTCAATCTCCGGCTTACATTTTTTACTGAGCAGTAAATATAATTTGTAATTGCGCCATAGCCATCCATCGGCCGTGCCTTCGGGAATAACGGCATTGTAGAAAATTTTTAGATATTGCTTAATTCTACCACCGATGATGCCTGCTTATATACCACCTCTTCAAATTTTTCAAAATGTGCTTTCCCGCACTTGATTTTCAGGGATTCGCTGCCGCGCAATTCCTGATTTTCGCCTTTGGTTTCGGCTATGAAGTAGATTTTCGTTTCGCCTTTGAAGATTACTGCCCAGTCGGGATTATAATTTCCAATTGGCGTGGGGATTTTGAACCAATTTGGCAATTTGAAATAAAATTCAATGTTTTCGCTGGTTTCACAGTCTTGTGCAAATTGGCTTTCGACAGAAGAATCGAGTGGAATATAGTTTTCGTAAATGGTTTTGTCGGGGTCTTTTACAGTATGAGTAAAATGATCCAAATAAATTTCAAAATCAGCATCATCAAATAAGGTCATTTCATAAAACTTATTGCCGATTTTTTCATATTGAATGCCCTCAATCATCAACTCGTACAAGGTGTTTTTGATCGCTTTTACCGCATTATCCATAAACAGTTGCGGATTCACCAAAATATCCTTCATCCGCCCCGATCGGCGGATAATGTCGAAAACCGTTTGACGGGTCAATTCCGTTTTATTCTGAATGTAAGAAACCACATCAGGCAAGTCGGAAACAGTTGGATTTTCTTTTCCATATTCAACTATGGCGTCGCTCAACAAATTTCCGGAAATGCCTTTTTCGGTGATATTCACGCCCATACGCGTGCTACGCACAATAGGGCGATGTACGGCAGGCATTTCTTTTACCGCTTTTCCGGCAAGAATAATCAGCTCATCGGTTTTGTAAG
>JAVBKX010000030.1:0-60991 GCA_031553835.1 Bacteroidales bacterium | reverse complement strand
GAACCAGAAATTCAAAAAGTTATCTTCAATTTTGTACTTATTGGAACGGCTGCCTTCCTTAGCTCCGAAAGGACGGTTGCGTTTAATGATGTTGTATTCTTTTTCCAATCGGTCAAGGTAGCCACCAATATCCATATTAAGGGTGCTTTCAATCTGCCCTCTATCGGTTTTGGATGAAGCAATCAATGAAAGGATAGAAAAATAATTTCCATAATCCTTGCCGAATTCGTCAATCAGCACATCGCGACCTTCATCCAGAAAGAATGACCCTTCGGTGAACAAGGTATTAAGAATAGTTTTTTTTGTAAATGCCTTTTTATTAACTAATTGTTCAATATATTTAGCCACACCGCCGGTTATCATGTAAAAAGCCAATAAATCTTCATTGGAATAATTGGGGTGGTAGTCCGACAATATCTCTTTAATTGTATTGATATCAAAGGTTTTGACTATCATTCGCGCCGTTGCCCTGCCAAAAAGAGGCTCTTTGGAACTCTCGAAAATACGTTGCATCATAGAGTAGATTGAGCCGCAAAGTATAAAATTGATTTTACTGTTGTTTTTTGTTGAGTCCCATATATTCTGCATATCGCTGAATACTGAAGGATTGATATTGCGAAATTCCTGAAACTCGTCAATAACTAAAGTGAAATTCATCCGTTGCGATAACTGCATGATTGCTTTGAACAATGCTGAAAAACTGGAATAACTACCGATAGGAATACCCAATTTTTCGTTAATTTCCTGAGAAAACTCATCACACAATAGCACTTCATTTTTTTTTGCTATAAAAAAATACAGAAAAGGAGTAGCTGTAAACGCATTTTTTAGCAATGTCGTCTTGCCGATACGTCTGCGTCCAATCATCATTGTCATTTGCGCCGTTTCTGCCGAAGCCTGTTCAATATTTTGCAAAGCAGCTATTTCAGATGTTCTGTCGTAGAATTTCATTTCCTGTATATTTTAAAATTATCGTAACCGTAGTTACTGTAATTTTGGTTACGTTAATGCAAATATATGAATTAAATTCATTAATTCACTTATTTCGAAGAAATAAAAACGGACTCACTCTCACTCAAGGCTGTTTCAAAAGCAAATCAATAGAACACGGATGACGCAGAGAAACGCAGATTGATTTTTTATTTTCAACTGAATATAGTATATGAAGCCGTCTTGACTTTTGCTAAAATTACGATTTGGGAACGATTTGAATGCTTTTTGTAAAAATTAAATTGCCGTCAGCTTCAGCTGACGGATAAAGAATATTGATCGGCCCACATTGGGCTTTAGCCCCATAAATAACAGATGTTTGGGCTACAGCCCAATATGAGTGTAGCTATTCTTAAATCCGTTGGTTAAAACCAACGGCAATTGAAAAACATTCAAAACGAGCCTTTTTGCAAGCAGATAAAAAGTCAAGATGGTTTCTATTATAAAAATGTATAAACAGTGAACTTCTGTGTATTCTGTGTTCTATTGACCTGCTTTTGAGACAGTCTCTGGCGCAAGCAGCTCCCTCTCTTGTGGTGAGGGCGGGGGGAGAGGTCGTAGAGGTGGAGATTACAAATGATCTTTATACCATTTCACAGCTTCCCTGATCCCTTGCCGTAAAGAATGCGAAGGCTCGTATCCCAATAATTTTCTCGCCTTATCGATGGAAGCTAACGAATGCGGAATATCGCCCGTTCTATAATCCCCATGCAACACATTCACCCGGGCAATGTTGGAATCAAATCCGGCAAGAGCCTCTTTCAGGTATTCGACCATTTGATTCAACGTAGTACGTTCTCCGTATGCAATATTATATACCGTATTCAAGCTTTCCGGCGTCTGAGTAGTCAGCGCCAAATAGTTTGCCTGCAAGACATTGTCGATATAGGTAAAGTCGCGCGAATATTCACCGTCGCCGTTGATGACCGGACTTTCATGATTCAGCAATAGTTTTACAAATAAAGGAATAACCGCGGCATACGCTCCATTGGGGTCCTGTTTTCTGCCGAATACATTGAAATAGCGCAATCCGATACAATCCAATCCATACACACGATGAAACACATCGGCGTATAATTCGTTGATATATTTAGTAACTGCATACGGCGATAACGGTTTTCCGATCTTGTCCTCGACTTTAGGCAAGGTTTCGGAATCTCCGTAAGTAGAAGAACTGGCGGCATAGACAAACCGTTTCACTCCCGCTTCCTGAGCAGCGGTTAGCATATTGACAAATCCGCCCACATTCACCTGATTGGTGGTGATCGGATCTTTGATGGAACGGGGAACTGATCCAAGGGCGGCCTGATGTGAGATATATTCCACTCCTTCGCAGGCTTTGCGGCAATCTTCTATATTACGAATGTCTCCTGCTATGTATTGAAAACGCGGATTAGAAAGTAATGGCTGAATATTTTCGGACTTACCAGTGGCTAAATTATCCAGGCAAATCACTTCGTGATCTTTATCCAACAAGCATTCACAAAGATTTGATCCAATGAAACCGGCGCCTCCTGTTACTAATATTTTCATAGTTAAACGATCATCCCCTCCTTCTTCATTTTTTTACTTCTTTATGGCTTCTTTTAGAAATGAATCTTTTACTAAAATCCATCCGCAGGAACCAACCGCCGCCAAGAATACAAACCCGATCAGAATCAACGCTTTTCTCGGACTGGCTGCTTTCAATGGCACTACAGCCGGCTGCACCACTGTATATACCGGTTTTGTATCCTGCACTTTTACTTTCGCCATTTGCAGTTGTTGCGCCATCTGATTGTAAAGGCCATACGCCAGATTCATTTCATTTTGCAGTCGCTCCTGTGTCGTGCGATACCTTGCCGATATAATACCCATATTCTCATCAACATAGGATGCATAAGTTTGCTGCGCCCTGTAGTAATTAGCCTGCGCTTCTTCATATAGTTTTTCAGTGAAAATCAAATCCTGCCGGGCTTTCTGGGTGCGATATCCAATCACATACCGCTGCATATAAGAAGTAACAGTATCGGCCACCAAGGCTGAAACTTCGGGACTCTGCATGGTAGAAGTAAGGGTGATCAATCCCATTTTTTTATCCACTGTAATACTGATCCGGTTTTTCAAAGCGCCCACAATGCCCGCTTGCTTTTTGGAAATAACCAACACCTGGTCTTTGTCAGCATCTTCTGCCAATTGAGTCGTATCGTTTTTAGAAGACGTTAACAAGCCTGTCAATTTAAAAGGTGCATTCAAAATAGAACTCCACCAGGCGCTCCGCTGATATTCATCCAAATAAGTGTATAAAGAGGTATGAATCTCTTTTTTCTTGTCCTGCACCGGCACTTCAAACAAACCCAACAAAAAAGGAGTCGATTGTACGATTTCCGGATAAATATCCGGAGATAATTCCTGGTTATCCTGCGATTGCAGATTAATGCCGGCCATGGCCGCCAACTGTCCCATATTGCCGCCTTTTCCGGACTTCACGTCCGGCGCTAAAATGACCGTTGTCGTATATTCTTTCGGAATGCTGAAAGCGACAACAATCGCTACGACTACAGCAATACCACACACTTTAAAAATCAATTTCCGTTGGCTCCAGATTTTTTTCCCTAATTCAATCAGGTCTATTTCCTGCTCTTCAGAAGCTGCTTTATTTTGTTGTGCATCCATTATTTAAACGTATTAATCAACAATCCCACCATCGTCGTCATCGATACCAGAGCCGAACTAACCGCTACGATTTCCGGCACGGTCCACTTCTTCGAATCGTCCTTGACAGGAATAATAATTTCACTGCCCGGCTGTATCGCTTTTTTATCCGACCCCTTCACTTTACTGACTGTCCCGTTCAGATAAACCACAAAGGCCTTGCTTTTCTTCGCTTTATCGGAATATCCTCCCGCCTGGTTGATATAATAATCTAATTTTTCTCCTTTCTTATACACCACGGTATTCGGATACATCACAGCTCCATTGATTTTCACCGTATTTTCGTATTCCGGAATAATCAGTACATCTCCTTCTTTCAATACCAGGTCATAATCCGAACCCGGATTTTTCAACGCTTTATCCAATTCAATACCCACAGGATAAGTCTCAGACATATCCAGGGTATTCACATCAATGGAATCTTTGCCTCCCTGGGCCGCCATGCGCAACGCCATGCGGCTACGAAACCATTCTTCGGTATCCCGTTGACGAATTAACCGCGCACCTTGTGTATAAGCATCGGGCGTAAGGTCTCCCGCCCGCTTCACAACATCTGACAGTCGTTCGTTTTTTTTGTTCAATGCATACGTTCCCGGAAATAATAATTCGCCCGACAATTGTACATTTTGCTGTGCGTGATACCCCGGACTGCGCCGCACATATACCTCATCGTACGGCTCCAGAATAAAACCGGCTTCTCCATCCACAATAAAACCATCTTTGATACCAAAAGCAAAAGTTTCGGAGCGTGCATTATTGACCGTCATACTCGTCGGATCAATGATCCGGCGGGCAATATCCACTTTCACCGTAGAAGCCGACTCCAACAACCCTCCCGCCTGCACAATCAGGTCTTCCAGGGTCGTATTATCCGCATATTTATAATGTCCGGGACGAGGAACAGCGCCATGAATCACAAAATCACCCTGTTCGCGCAAGTCATGAATGGACGGAATATACAATATATCGTTTTTACGCAGCACAATATTCGCCCCCTTACCCGACAATAAACCGCTCACATCCAACGGCAAAGTTTCCAATGTATAATCATCTTTCTCGCGGGTCAGTATAGCCCGGTTAAGGAAGGCATCTCCCCTCACCCCATCGGCCGCTGCAATTAAATCTTTAACGGTGGTAATCTCTTTTCCGATCTCGTAATAACCGCTCCGATAAACCGCTCCTTTGATTTCCACCCGGTTTTCAAACAATTCCAATCCGGCGCCGATCGAAATCACATCTTTATCTTTCAGGGCAAAGGACTGATAGCCGTCTTCGGAAACTGTAAAAATCTGATTTTCCCCCTGAGTGCTACGGGTCACCCGGATCTTTTTGGTATAAGCATCTCCGGTAAATCCACCGGCATAATTAACTAAGTCTGCCAACGTTTCCCCGGCTTTCAGTTCATACAACATCGGTCGTTTGATATTACCGGATACATCCACCATGGCAATATAGGGAGGCACAATCACCACATCCCCATCGGTCATCCGGATATCTTCATTCAACTTTCCCTGCATCAGGTAATCATATACATCCATGGTCCGCAACAACTTTCCATTCCGGTACAATTTCACCGAACGCAATGAGCCAATTGCATTGACTCCACCTGCCCGGTACAGGGCATGAAACACAGAAGAAAGGGAAGAAAGAGAATAGGTGCCCGGAGCCGCCACTTCACCCATCACATTAATCTGAATGGTACGGATCTGCCCTAAGGTTAATTTGATTTGGGAAGCACCTCCGGCATCAATCCCGGCATACACTTCCGCAAATTTACGCTGTACATAATTGTTGGCATCTTTAATGGTCATTCCATTCAAATAAATGGGTCCCAACCGATCGACCATAATACTCCCTTCGGGAGAAATAGTCTGGCGAACCGAAGTCTGAGAAGCTCCCCATATATCGATAATGACTTCATCGCCCGGTCCCAACCGGTAATCCACCGGCGTCGGGATGTTGGTATTCGGGGCAAAAGTCAAATTCCGCGCATTAAAAATATTCCGTCCGAAAACAGCACCTGCATTCGTCGTCACAGCGCCCGGCTGCATATCAGCGGACAACACATCAAAATCCCCCCCACTCAGGTCCTCCTGAGGATCTTCAGCTCGCCGTTCGCGATGAATCGCAGCACTGCTTTTTTCGCTGCTGACCGGATCCGCCTGCGCTTTTTCCTGCTGGCTTTTGATCCGTGCCAATTGATTACGGGATACTCCCCGTTTCATCAGATCCGTGGCTATTTGTTGTTGGGAAGTTCCTTTCGAATGTTCCTGTTTAACATAATCGATGACCTGCGCATCCGACATTTGCGCCAAAGCGGCGCCTATAGTAAATAACAAAAGAAAAAAAACAAAAGAGATTCTTTTCATACAAAAATTGTTTATAAACACAAAAACATGAAGACACAAAGTAAATACCCGCATCCACTTTGCATCTTTTGTCCGGCACAGACTCACAACATAAATCTCCGGCTCCGGCAAACGGGAGCGAGTGCAAAAGTAGTGGAAATTATTAAGAATTAAAAATAAAAAAAAAGTTAATGCATTAATTCCATTCAAAAACAATGAGATTAAGTCGCCTATCCGGCGGCAGAGGGAGGAAGCCTGGAGACAAAAAAAGCGCCCTGAAATTCAGGGCGCTTTTTTTTAGTTATCGTTATTTATTGTGCAAAATTATTGTGCACTCATAATGACTACGCGGTTCCAGTCATTTTGTTGATAAGGTTGTTCACCTGCGCCTTTCCATTCCACTACGATTCTATCGGAAGGAATGTTGTATTTGCTCATCAATTCTTTAGCAACTGCTTTAGCGCGTTGTTCAGAAAGTTTGAGGTTGTAAGCAGCAGAACCTGTTTTCTTATCAGCGTAACCGATTACTTTGATCTTTTCGTTGCTATTGCTTTTCAGGAACTGAGCGGTATTGTAAATGCTGATTTTTTGGTTAGCATCCACTTTAGCGCTGTTGATACGGAAATAAACCACACTTGGAGAATAGCTGACGGCTTTTTGTACGGCAGGAGCATCCGGTAATTTCGGACATTCAGGACAAGAAACCGGACGTTTGGACAAGATTTCGTTTTCAGAACGCAATGCATTGATTTTAGCATTCAAATCGTTGATCAAACCATAATCCATTCCTTCAGCCACTTCGAAATAAGTTTTGCCTAAGTTGAAAGTCAAACCGGCTGTAGCAGAAGCAATACCTTCGTAACGCATGCCGCCAACAAAGCCATTCAAATAATCATCGGTCAATAAAGTTCCGGCCAAATCCAAATGAATACCCACATGGTCACTCAAACGGAATTGAAACAACAAACCTCCATTGACTGTAACGCCTTCCATGCCAGCCTCAGGACCTTTTTCTGTTCCAAAAGGCTCTCTCCAATAAGCGCCTAAACCAGCATAAGGAATAAAGTTAAACACTCTCTTTGCATTGTATTTTCCAAAATACTGAGACATGTTCCACATAGCATCCAAATGTCCGTTGATACTCTTAATTTTAGTCTCATTATTTGCAAAATCCACGAAATCACCCACAAGCATTCCCTGATCTTGTACTTTGAAACGGAATCCCCAATAAGGAGACCACCATCTGCCGACAGAAAAATTAAGAGCCGGATAAGAAATGGCATCCCCAATGTTGTCTGTTTCGAAGTTTTCACCTAAGAACATTTGAGCTCCTGCGCCTAACTGAATAAACCAGTTGTCCCAGGTTTTATTCGGTTTGAATGCAGTTTTCACACCGGCCACTTCGCTGTAAGTTTTGGCTTCCTGTGCAAATGAAAACGTAACGAAAGCCAGTAATAAACTAACTAAGGAAATTTTGATTTTCATATTAAAAAAAATTAAATTAATGTTTCGTCTAATGTATTTTGCTTTATTAAAAAATGCTAACAAAAAAAATGCCAAAAACTGAGCATTGATTGTTTACTGAACCAACTTTTTCCTGTCTTTTTGCAAAACACCTTATATTTATAAAAATTGCAATCAAACAGAAAAAGCAATTCACGCTGCAAATATATGCAAATTTGCATTAAAAAAAAACTCAGACCGTTTTTTTTTAGCAAAAAAGTTAAAAACTAAGTATAATTACTGTAATATATCGCATTTTCATTCTCAATTCTCAACTCTTAACTCTTAATGTTTCCTCCCCCTGCCCCCTCCGGAGGGGGATAGTTTCAATTGATTCTTTCTACCTGCTTCACGCCTTTGACCGATTTTATTTTTTTGACCAGCACATCCATCATGGAGGTGTTTTGTATCAATACGGTCAGGTTGCCCTGAAACAAGCCGTCGCGCGAGTCAACATGAATGGAGCGGAGAGCGGCGCCGGTCTCTTTGGAGATCAATGAGGTAATATTGGTCACAATACCGATATCATCCCGGCCGGTAATTCGCAAAGTCACCGGATAATTCACTCCGGAAGCGTCTCCTGTCCAACGCGCTTTCAGGATGCGATACCCGAAACGACTGAACATTTCCTTAGCATTGGGACAATTCATCCGATGTATTTTAATGCCCTGCAAGGAAACAAAACCGAAGATTTCGTCGCCGAATATAGGATGACAACATTTTGCTAATTTATATTCTACCCCGGTGAGGTTCTCATCAATTACCAAAACGTCTTCTTTGTGCGTAATTTCTTCTATGGAAACCGGAATCGCCTGAAAATGCTCGGCTGTACGATCGGTATGCTCCGGTTCATGTTCTTTCTTTTCCTGTTCCACATACTGGTCGATAACCGTATTCACATCCAAACGCTCTTCTGCGATTGCCGCATAAAAATCGGTTACTGTTTTGTACCCCATTTTGCGGATCAACCGCATCAAAATGGCCTCGTCTTCCTCTATTTTCCGGTTTTTAAACCGGCGTTGAAGCAGTTCTTTAGCAAAATCGACCTGTAAGGCGGTGGCTTCTTTTAAAGATTGCCGGATCTTGGTACGCGCCTTGGAGGTAACGACAAACGAAAGCCAATCCTGTTTCGGAGCCTGAGTGGATGAGGTGACGATTTCCACCTGATCGCCGCTTTGCAGCCGGTGTTTGATGGTTGCATTTTTGCCGTTGATGCGGGCGGAAACGCATTTTTCCCCTAATTTAGTATGAATAGCGAATGCAAAATCGAGAACAGTTGCATTGCGGGGCAATTTGAATAAGTCGCCGGCAGGAGTAAAGACAAATATTTCGTCGTCATACAAATCCATTTTGAAATCCCGGATCAAATCGGCAGGCGTATTTTCCTGATTCTCCAATACAGCCCGCACGCCATTCATCCATTCGTCCAAACCGGATTCCCCTTTCAACCCTTTGTATTTCCAATGGGCGGCAAGTCCTTTTTCGGCAATTTCATCCATGCGTTTGCTGCGTATCTGCACCTCCACCCAGCGGCCTTCGAATCCCATGACTGTAATGTGGAGCGATTCGTAACCATTGCTTTTGGGCACGGACAACCAATCTTTCAGCCGTTGCGGATTGGGCTGATACATATCGGTAATAATGGAATACACCTGCCAACATTCGGCTTTTTCTTTGTCAGGCGAAGTATCCAACACCACCCGGATCGCAAAAAGATCATAGATTGATTCAAAATCCACTTTATTTTTCAATAATTTGTTTCGAATCGAATGAATGGACTTTGTACGGCCTTTTATATCAAAATGAAGTCCGGCCTCTTTTAGTTTTTTCTCTACCGGCGCAATAAATCCGG
This sequence comes from Bacteroidales bacterium, assembly GCA_031553835.1. Lineage (GTDB taxonomy): Bacteria > Bacteroidota > Bacteroidia > Bacteroidales > Azobacteroidaceae > JAVBKX01. The sequence goes on along the minus strand of JAVBKX010000030.1, from coordinate 51,604 downwards.
CAATGTACTTATCTCTCGCCCGTTTCGTTTCATTGAGTTTTTGGGCAATATAATCATACATTTCCCTGTCCTGGTATTTCAACGCCAGATCTTCCAGTTCGGATTTGATCTTATACAAACCCAGGCGGTGGGATAATGGAGCATATAAATAGGAGGCTTCGGCTGCCACTTTCAGGCGGGACGCTTCATTAAACGATTTGGCATGTCGCATGAGATACAACCGGTCGGCGATCATGATCAGGATGACGCGGATATCTTCGGCAAAAGACAACAGCAGGTTACGAAAATTTTCGGTTCCTATGGCTGCATTTTTCTTATACAGTTCGCGGGTTTTATCAATACCCTGCACGATACCCTGCACCTCGCCGCCAACCTGTTGCATAATTTCTTTCAGGGTAATTTTCCCATGGGATACAACCGGCGCCAACAAGAGGGCAATAACAGCTTCCCTTTTTAATCCGATTTCTTCCGATACAATCAACGCGGTTTGAAGATTGCGTATTAAAAGCGGAATCTGATGCGCATCCCGGTCGTATAAACCGTGCTCCATCCCTTCTTTCATCAAACGTTTCACCGCAATAATATCCTGCCGGGTGACGGTATCACCCAGACTGATCAGGAGTCTCTTATAAGAAACCAACAATTCGCTCCGTTCAATATCAGATAACGACATAGGGTATTTACGGGTTTATTTTCTCGGCCGATGGAGGTGCATTTTCTAACGCCGCACCCCAGTTTTTGTTCGCTTTATCGCCCATTACCAGGATGAGTTTGCCTCCATTTGCAATATCCTTATGACTGAACCAGGGTTTATTCCAGGTTTCGCCATTTAAAACAGCCGATTGGATGTATTTGTTTTCTTTGGAGCAATGTTGCGCTTCAATTTCAAACACGTTGCCGTTACTCAATTTCATTTTCACACGGTTAAATACCGGACTTCCAATATTATAAACCGGTGATCCGGGAGTAACCGGATAAAATCCCATCGAAGAAAATACAACAAAGGCAGACATTCCGCCGCCGTCTTCATCTCCGGGCATTCCCATCAAATCGTTACGGAACCACATATCCAACAAACTCCGGATTCGTTTTTGCGTCTTCCAGGGTTGCCCCGCATAATTATATAAATAAGGTATATGCAACGACGGTTCATTCGCCATGCTAAATTGCCCTACATTACCGGTGTGATCGGGCAGAGACGTATAAAAGTCAAATTTACTTTTCCCCAGCGATTCCTGATAAGTCTGATCCAGATTCTGAATGAATTTTTCGGGAGATCCCATCAAGGCAATCAGATCCGCCGGATTGTGCGGAACATCCCAGCGATAGACCCAACCGTTATTTTCATCATAATAATCGCGCGCACCAGGCCCTCCGGAATAGCGATAATCAAACGGTTCTACAAATTGTCCGTCGCTGCTTTTCGGATGAAAAAATCCCGAAACCGGATGATATAAATTCCGGTAATTATAAGAGCGTTTCAGAAAATATTGATAATCGTCTTCCATGTTGAGTTCTTTAGCTATTTGCGACAAGCACCAGTCGTCAAAACAGGTTCCTAACGTCACGGCCACCGGTTGTCTTTTTTCCCAGGAATTGACTTCGGCTATCGTTTCTGTTTCATCCGCCTTCAATGCCGGGAAATATCCTTTTTCCTGATAAAATACATCTAATTCCGTATTCGGAACACGTACCCAGGGCAATAACGATTTTTCCGTCAACGCCCCTTTGCATGCATTGTATGCCGCTTCCAATTCAAAACCGCGCAACCCTTTGCAATAAGCATCCCACACCACGGCAACGGCATGATTGCCATTCATCCGATGGCTGTCGCCCGTTATTTCCGGGAATGTCGGCATCCAGCCTTCTTTCGTTTGCTGAGCCATACGGATATAGGAATGAATCATATTGACTTCCATTTCCGGATCAATCAATACCCGTAAAGGATGAGCGGCGCGATAAGTATCCCAAATCCAGTCGTCAGTAAAAAACGGTATGCCTTCATCATCATGTACCTGACCATCCGAAGCGCTGTAATACCGTCCGTCTTCCGAAATATTAATCATGCGTTCATACACCCGGTACAACGATGTATAAAACACAATTTTATCATTTTCACCATTTCCTTCCACTTCAATTTTACCCAATGTCTCATTCCATTTATCCCGGCCGATACGGGCAATCGCATCCACATCATAAGTATCGATTTCGCGTTTCAAATTTTTCATCGCCTGTTCTGTATCGATAAAAGAAATGCCATAGCGCAGATTGATTTGTTTGTCCTGGAAATGAAGTACGATCGCTTCATTGTTTCCTTCCACTGCCAACCGGTCGGGCCGGACGGTTCCTTCCACTAAAGCGCCGGTTCGTATCGGACGTTGTTGCGTTTCCAGATACAGGTACACTTTCGTATTTCCATCAATAAGCTGGTATCCGCACAATGCATTATTTATGTACTCCAGTTTTCCATTCCGCGTATTAATGATCAAATGATTATCTCCTTCTTTTTCAAAATCGACAGAATAAACAGCCGATTGGTGAGAAGGCGCAAAATCCACGGCCACATTTTCCTGATCTAAATAAACAGAATAACGATATGGAGTGATTTTTTCCTGATCGTATGTATATCTTTTCACTGCCGGCAAATGACCCTGTCCATGTACCGGACTAATATTGAAAGCCGATCTGCCCCGGTGGCTGGTTACAACGACGGGAAGTCCGCTAATCTGGTCGGAAGTATAATCCGCCCGTTCGGGATACACCCGCAACATACTGTTGGGAAGACTGACTGTAGGATAAGTCGGAACGAGTAAATGGCTAATATTACCCATATAAGGATTTACATACTCGACCGGAGATTTTGAAGACACCGATTGTTCCTTTTTTCCGCAGCAGGAAGACAACAAAAACAATCCTGCGAATACTACACTCAAAGCATTAATTTTTCTCATTGCGTTATATACATTAATGTTACAAAATTAGAATTTTTTATTCAAAAAAGCGGAAAGATAAGTTTTCCTGATTAAAAAAACATTACTTAGTCCCCGATTTATCTTAAAAACTCCTCCAACGTCGAATTTATGACTAAAAAGATGTAATTTTGCACCAGTCAAAATACCGGCTGAAAGATGAGTATGAATCGGATTTTTTTGGTAGGCTACATGGGATCCGGAAAATCGAGTGTAGGAAGATTGTTGGCACAAAAAATAGGCTGGCAATTTATCGACCTGGATTTTTTTATTGAAAACCGTTACCGGAAATCAATTTCGCAGATTTTTACCGAAAGCGGAGAAGCTGCTTTTCGCGAAATGGAACATAAAACGTTGGTGGAAGTCGCTTCGTTTGAACAGACAGTAATCTCTACCGGTGGCGGCGTACCGTGCTTTCACGACAATATGACGTTGATGAACCAATTGGGAACCACTATTTATCTCAAAGTGGCGATTCCTGAATTAGTCAAACGATTGGACGTCGGCAGACACAGCCGCCCATTGATCAAGGATAAATCGAAAGAAGAATTAGCGGCTTTTATTTCTGATAATTTACAAAAAAGAGAACGTTATTATAATGAAGCCGACATCGTATTTGAAAGCGAGAACGAATTGACGCATAACAGCTTAGAACACATCGTCACCCGGCTGGCCGATGAATTAAAAGCAAAAATGATAACACAATGATAAAAGCAACCTCTTCTCCGTTGACAGAAACTGCACAAATAACCCAGGAATTGATGCAGGAATTGGGCAAAGCAAAAAAACGACTGACTATCGGCATTCCCAAAGAAGATCTTTCGGTGGAAAAACGATTGGCTTTGACTCCCGAAGCCGTTGACATGATCGTAGATGCGGGACATTGTGTATTCGTAGAGAAAAATGCCGGATCCGGAATCAACTATTCGGATGCCCAGTATGCAAAAGCAGGCGCCGAAATTGTTTCTGCCGCCCAGGTATTTCAAAGTGATATCGTTTTTAAAATAATCCCTCCGACTTATGCGGAAGTATCAGGCATGCAAAACAGATCGACGGTATGCAGCATGTTACAATTCTCTAATTTTTCGCCGGAAGCCATGAAAGCCATGATGGCAAAAAAAATGAATGCCGTCGGCTACGAAATGATTTCTTTAGGGGGAAAATGCTTTCCCGTAAGATGTTCCATTTCCGAAATAGAAGGCGCAGCAGCTATTTCCGTAGCATCCGAACTACTCAGTAATGCGCATGGGGGAAAAGGTGTATTATTGGGAGGAATTCCGGGTGTTTCACCGACCGAAGTAGTCATTATCGGCGCAGGAACTGCCGGCACGGTTGCCGCCCGGGCTGCCTTGGGATTGGGAGCGATTGTCAAAGTATTCGACGACGATATACACAAATTGCGAGAAATACAGAATACATTAGGGAGAACCTTATTTACATCCGTCTTCCAACCGCATATCCTGCTCAATGCATTCCGCTCGGCCGACGTTGTTATCGGCGCCATGCATTACATTGATTCTTCCGTACGTTATTTTATCTCGGAAGATGTGATTAAAGCAATGAAAAAAGGGTCATTAATCATCGACTTACGGGTCAATCTGGGCGGATGTTTTGAAACCACATTACCAGTTCCGGGCCATCCGCCTGTATTTGAAAAACACGGCGTAATTCATTATTGCGTTCCGAATTTAAGTTCAAGAGTAGCGCGAACCACCTCCATGGCGCTTAGCAACATTTTCACGCCATTAATCATACAAATGGGAAATTCCGGAGGAGTAACCGGCATGAGTAAACTCAACATGGACTTCCGGTCGGGCGTCTATCTTTATTCGGGAAATCCGGTCAACACCTATGTCGCCAAGCATTTCGGATTACCGTCGCACGATTTAGGATTATATTTAATGGGAGAACAATAAATCCGGAGATCTTACCGGCGTATCAACCGGCCGGTACCACTAATCGATTCGCTTATTTTCTTTGGATTTCCGGCGTATCGGATATCGCCTGTTCCTGAAATAGCTGCATTTAACTGTTCGGAAACACGCACATTCATATCTCCCGTACCGGATAAAACAGCCTGCAACCGTTGAGTAAAATAATCAGACGCCTCAATATCTCCCGTTCCTGAAATTTCAAATGTAGCGTCATCCGTTACTCCGGCCAAACGCGAATCGCCTGTTCCGGTAATATTAACTTTCAATTGTTCACAATACAGACTATCCGAAACCACATCTCCCGTGCCATGAATATCAATTTCCATACGCGGAGCATTCACTTCCCCTTTCAAATGCAGTGCTCCCGTACCATTCGACTGCACATTACTAATATTCTTAGAATTAGTATAAATCTTAAATTGAGTCGGAGTCAAATTTTTGCCATCCTTTGAAGCAATAATCAAACGATTTTGAACCACTTTAATATCCAACTCCGGCATCAGGTTTTCATCAATATACACCTGCAAATAAGGCGCTTTAGCCGATTTTTGTTCATAAATAACATTCGCCGTATTATTCAATTCAATGGCAGTATAATCAGTAACAGCAATCTCCTGGTTGATCAGGCGACCATTGCCGGTAATACCCGGAGCTAATGAAAAACTACAGGAAGAAAATCCGATATACAGGACAAAAAGACAAGCACAGAAGGGTGTAATATGTTTCATAATTAACATTTTAATTCAAAATAGTTCGATTTGTTCCCCAAAAATAAGTTTTTTCCTCGAGATTACCAATTTAACCCTGATTTTATATACCTTTGCACTTCTTTTTTGAAACAATCATGGATATCGTTACTAAAGGAATACAAGAAGATGCACAACGCAAAGCCCATTATGCGATACCGCAACAATTTGAATACGGATGGGTGGAAAAACGGATCTTAGTTACCGGAGCCAACGGACAATTAGGCAATGAAATGCGGACAAGACAGGCCATGTTGCAAAATTGCAAATTCTTTTTTACCGACATCGCCGAATTGGATTTATGCGATGCAGTTGCCGTAGCAGACTTTATTTCGCATCACAACATCCAGCATGTTGTTAATTGTGCTGCTTACACCGCTGTTGACAAAGCGGAAGATGATCAGGAATTATGCTGGAAAGTGAATTGCGAAGCGATGGAAAATATCGCTAAAGCAGCTGCCGGCAAAACCAAAGTCATCCATGTATCGACCGATTATGTCTTCGACGGAAAAGGTCATCGCCCTTATGCAGAAACCGATCCTGTCAATCCGCAATCCGTCTATGGAAAAAGCAAATTAGCCGGAGAAGAACGGTTGATGCAGTATTGTCGGGAAAGTATCATCATTCGTACCGCCTGGCTTTATTCTACATTCGGAAATAATTTTGTAAAAACCATGATCCGGCTGGGAAAAGAAAAAGAAAGCCTGAATGTCGTGGCCGATCAAATCGGAACGCCAACCTATGCAGGAGATTTAGCGACCGCTATACTCCAAATCATAGCCTGGACAGAGGAAAAGCAAACTTTCATGCCCGGCATCTATCATTATAGTAATGAAGGCATCTGCTCCTGGTATGATTTCACATTGAAAATACATGAATTCGCAGGAATCACGACTTGCAAGGTAAACCCGATTTCCACAAGCGAATATCCGACCAAAGCGACAAGACCCATGTATAGTGTCTTGAATAAAACAAAAATCAAAGAAACATTCGGAATACAAATTCCGGAATGGGAAGAGAGTTTGAAGAGATGCATTGAAGAAATGAAAGAATGAGCAACCTGACAAACGAGATTCTGCGGCGAAGAACTTTTGCCATTATCAGCCACCCGGATGCGGGAAAGACGACATTAACCGAAAAATTATTGCTCTTTGGAGGAGCTATTCATGTAGCCGGCGCAGTTAAATCCAATAAAATCAAAAAAACGGCGACTTCCGACTGGATGGAAATCGAAAAACAACGGGGAATTTCCGTTGCTACTTCGGTCATGGGATTTGATTATCAAGACTATAAAATCAACATCTTAGACACTCCGGGACACCAGGATTTTGCTGAAGATACTTACCGCACGTTAACTGCCGTCGATAGCGTGATCATTGTTGTGGATATTGCCAAAGGGGTGGAAACCCAAACCCGGAAACTGATGGAGGTCTGCCGGATGCGCAATACTCCGGTAATAGTCTTTGTCAACAAGATGGACCGGGACGGAAAAGATCCGTTCGATTTGTTAGACGAACTGGAAGAAGAACTAAAAATCCACGTACGACCATTAAGCTGGCCCATTGATATGGGCTACAACTTCAAAGGAGTATATAATATTTATGAAGAAAAATTAGATCTATACACTCCAAGCAAGCAAACGGTAACCGAGTCGATTGAATTCAAAGACATTCAAAGCCCTGAACTGGAAAAACACATCGGAGAATCATTAGCTGCAAAATTGCGCGCCGACATCGAATTAATCCAGGGTGTTTATCCCGAATTTGATGTCAATACCTATTTAAAAGGTGAAATCGCTCCCGTCTTTTTCGGCTCAGCGCTCAATAATTTTGGAGTCAAAGAATTATTAGATTGCTTTGTACGAATCGCCCCCTCCCCTCGCCCGGTACAGGCGATGGAAAAAACAATCGTTCCGGATCAGGACTCATTTTCCGGATTTATATTTAAAATCCATGCCAATATGGACCCCAACCACCGAAGTTGCATTGCATTTTTAAAAATCTGTTCCGGACAATTTGAGAGAAACACCAATTATAAACATGTCCGTTTTGGAAAAATGATGAAATTTTCCTCGGCTACGGCCTTTATGGCGCAGAAAAAGGAAACGGTTGACGAAGCGTTCGCAGGTGATATCATCGGATTGCCCGACACCGGAAACTTCAAAATCGGAGATACCCTTACCGCCGGAGAAGAACTCCATTTCAAAGGACTGCCCAGTTTTTCTCCCGAAATGTTCAAATACATTGAAAACGCCGATCCGATGAAAGCCAAACAGCTCAACAAAGGCATCGATCAATTAATGGACGAAGGCGTAGCACAATTATTTACCAACCAATTCAACGGACGGAAAATTATCGGGACAGTGGGACAGCTTCAATTCGAAGTCATCCAATATCGATTATTACATGAATATGGAGCGCAATGCAAATGGGAACCCATCAATCTCTACAAAGCCTGCTGGATTGAAAGCGATTCTCCTGAAGCATTGGAAAATTTCAAAAAACGAAAATATCAATACATCGCCAAAGACAAAGAAGGCAGGGATGTATTTTTAGCCGATTCCAATTACGTTTTACAGATGGCTCAACAAGATTTTAAAGAAATACGATTTCATTTCAGTTCCGAATTTTAAAAAACCAATCACACGCACTATTAATGGATCAAAACTGCATGAGAAATTTTAACAAGGGAAATATGGTTCTTGTTTTTCTTATACTGATACTGGGAGCTTGTAATGGCAGCGGAACAAAACGTCCGGTTGTCGAAAATCTCCCTGCAATAGACGACGTAAACGATTCTATTGCAGAACAAACCGTAACGGAAAGAAAACTAAGAAAAGTGATCATTGAAAAAGAACTGCTATATACGCAGCATACATTGGCAGACACATTTCCGTATAAAGACACCGTACGTATATTCCAGTGGAACAAAATACGGGACTTTCTGGCAGTTGTCGATTCCATCCAGGAAGAACCGGCCTTTTGGGGAATTTTGCAAAACCGCCACAATAAAAACGGATTAGCGCCGTTAGTCAATGTATATCATCGTAATGCATACAATAACGTAACAGACACTTTTGGCATCGAACGATACCAGGGAATCCCCTTGTTTCTCGAATCCGATTCCGTTGCGCCTTTCCGTTATGCATTAGATGGCACATTAGTAAAAGTAGAACCGGATACAACAATATTCATTCAAACCCATACGATTTATTTCGCCGGCGAATGGATAGTTCCTAAAAAATACATTCAGTTTATTGCAGACACAGTAGTATTTAACAAAGTCTTGTGTGTGGACCGGACTAATCAAAATATCGCCACTTTAGAAAAAGTAGATTCCGTTTGGTTAGTGAGAAGTATGAATCCGGCTACTACCGGAGTACATCGTCCACCTTATATGCACGAAACACCACCGGGCATTTTCGTCATCCAGGAAAAAAGATTACAGATGATATTCCTGAAAGACGGCACCGATGAAGAAGATGGGTTTGCCCCTTACGCCAACCGTTTTTGCAACGGAGGATACATCCATGGCGTACCGGTCAATTACCCCCGTACCGAAATGATTGAATTCAGCAGAACGCTGGGTACAACTCCACGCTCTCACATGTGTGTGCGTAACGCAACCTCACACAGTAAATTTATTTACAACTGGGCTCCTACACACGGAAGCCTGGTTTACATTTTCGATTAATCCAACACACCAAATTATGTTACATTCGTTAGTCAATGTGGTTGCATCCATATTCTTAGCAACCTTTTCATTAAATTCCGCTTCGGCCAACGAAGCTAATCCCGACACCAAAACCAACACAACTATCCAAACCTCCCTCTCTGATTGTCAACAACTTTATCTTGACATGCATTTGGAAAATATTATCAATTATACTGTTTTCGAGAAAGCCATGGCAGGATACAACAATATCAACACCCAAAAAAATGAAATTTTCTCTTTAGTCGATTTCTCCAAACCTTCTACGGAAAAAAGATTTTATGTTTTAGATCTCAGACACAAAAAACTACTATACCTTTCCCATGTCGCTCATGGAAAAAACAGCGGTGAAAATTACGCCACTTCCTTTTCCAATAAAAAAGGATCTCACAAAAGCTCGTTAGGATTTTATCGTACCGGAGGAACTTATGACGGCAGAAATGGCTATTCGTTGCTCCTTGACGGCCTGGAACCGGGGTTCAACGATCTGGCGAGAGAACGCGCCATCGTTATCCATGGCGCATCCTATTGCGATCCGAATCTGATACCATCCGACGGACGATTGGGACGCAGTTTTGGATGTCCTGCCCTTCCCGAACCTATTTGCGAAGAAATTATAAACACCATAAAAGATGGCACACTACTCTTTATTTATGCCAACGACCAAAATTATCTATCACACAGCAAATTACTAAAAAACGAATTAACTAAAAAATCATTTCGTTAACCAAAAATTTGCAATTCAATAATAATACTCTACCTTTGCACCGTTTTTTAACAAATGCGGACGCCGAAAAGCATAGAGAGTAGGCAAGATTTATTTTTAATCAAAATGAAAAAAACGTTTTTAGTAGCTTTAGTTATGGTTGTTGCTCTTGCAGCAAATGCACAAAAAGGTTCAATGTATTTAGGAATGAATAACATCGGAGGTTCAGCATCTTACGTTGGAAATTCCCCCGAATTTATCACTGGTTTTTGGTCAACAAAATCTCAAACAGGAGCGAAATCCAACACAATTTCTATCAGCCCTGAATTAGGATATTTCATCCAAGACAACCTGGCTATCGGGCTTGCATTAGGATTAGGCTATGAAACCGAAGGTGAATCATTCCAATACGGCATTGCTCCTTATGCACGTTACTACTGTAAGACTTTCGACAAATTCAGTCTTTACGGGCAAGCTCAACTATCATTAGCAGGAACTGATACTGAAAATTCCGATGTTTATTGGGATTTAGGCATCAAACCAGGTATTGCTTACAACTTAAGCGACCGCTTTGCTATCACTGCTACTTATGGTTTCTTAGGATATGCAGCGCAAGGCGATGCTCATGCAGGCGGACTTCGCCTGGATGCCAGCACATTAAACTTTGGCTTAAGCATGTCTTTCTAAGAAAACGACCTGACATACGTGAAAAGGCGAGCCAACCGGTTCGCCTTTTTATTTTCATCAATCCGATTCGAATTAATTTTCAGTCATTTATTACCCGGTCCCCGGACGTTCTCCACAATCAGGATAGAGACCGTCAAAGCCAGGAAGTGATCAAAACCGGCTATTTACGAGAGGATTCTGTTCGTTGATGCAAATCATTGATCCGTTCATTTGTAAGTTTTTTAACGTAAAGACATGCAGGCACAAAGTTTTTAATATCTTTGTGCTTTCATGTTAATTTTTACTCATACTCTTAGATCATGACGACACAAAAAATACCAGTTGTAACCCGGGCGTTGCTATTTCCTTTTATTCTTGTCACTTCTCTGTTTGCTTTATGGGGATTTGCGAATGACATCACCAATCCGATGGTCGCTGCATTCAAAAATATTTTGCTGATTTCTAATTTTGAAAGCGCCTTGGTACAATTCGCTTTTTATGGCGGATACTGTTTTATGGCCATTCCGGCTGCCATTTTCATTACAAAATACACCTACAAAAAAGGCATTTTAGTCGGATTGCTGTTGTATGCCACAGGTTGTTTCCTTTTTATTCCGGCAGGCAACGCCATGGCTTTTTGGGCATTTTTGATCGCCTATTTTGTCATGACTTGCGGATTAGCTTTTTTAGAAACCACTTCTAATCCTTACATTTTGTCAATGGGTGCAGAAGAAACGGCAACGCGCCGGCTCAATCTGTCGCAAGCATTCAATCCGATTGGCTCTCTTACAGGAATGCTTGTTGCCAAAGAATTTATTCTTTCCAAACTGAATACCGCTACCGAAGACGAACGGATCCTCTTGAAAAATGTCGATCCTGCAGCATTCTCGACCCTGCAAAAAAGCGATTTGGATGTGGTCAGTTGGCCTTATCTTATACTTGGTGCCGTGGTATTGTGTTTTTTCCTTGTTTTTGCATTTTCCAAACTGCCTAACGATACTCTCAAAACCAAAAGCGCTTTAAATTTAGGTTCTACTTTCAAACGTTTGATTAAAAATCACCGCTACATTTGGTCGGTTGTCGCTCAAGCATTTTACGTTGGAGTTCAAATCATGGTATGGACATTCATTATCCAGTATGCCGGCTCTGAATTAGGGATGAGCAAAGCCGACGCACAAGGCTACAATATGATAGCTATGGGAATTTTTGTCACCAGCCGTTTTATTTGTACTTTTCTCTTAAAATACATAAAACCCAGTGCATTATTGCTCTACTTGGCTACCGGCGGCATTTTGTTCACATCAGGCACTATTTTCATACCCGGTATGACCGGATTATACTGCCTAATGGCTATTTCAGCCTGTATGTCATTAATGTTTCCCACCATCTACGGAATTGCGCTGAAAGGATTGGGAAATGATGCCAAATTAGGTTCCGCAGGATTAATCCTGGCCATTGGAGGCGGTTGCCTGATGCCTCCCTTACAAGGGCTGCTAATCGATAAAGCCGTTTGGTTTGAATCACTATCCTCCGTACGGATTTCGTTCGTATTACCTTTGATTTGTTTTATTGTGATCGCCTGGTTCGGTCGTTGGGCATTAAAGAAATAACAACACCAATCTATACCGATTCAGTAAAAGCCATCAAATGGCACGCTTTAATTTTTTATTGATAAAAACGCAAAGCAAATAACCCATACCAATTCCCACTACATCAAAAAGAAAATCCATCCAATCGCCGGAGCGGGAGGCCGAACAATATTCCTGTAACAATTCGATCATTCCTCCAAAAATAATGGGAAATACTAACGACCCCATCAACAGTCGAATATAGGGAACAAAGCATCGGAAATAATGTGAATTCTCAAAGAAAGCGACGCCGGAGACCACGCCAAACATTAACAGGTGAACCAGTTTGTCAAAATCAGACATCGGTTCTGCCGGCAGATCGGTCGAATCGATCATACACAGAACAAGAATCGCTCCATAAACAAGGATACTAATCCATGATTGTTTCAAAAAACGCCACACCATCATCCGATCGCCTCCAACAAATTTGTAGTTAATCCGCTCGCTCCTATTCTGAAACACTCAGGATCGAGCCATTCGGAACCCAGCATTGCTTTGACTATGGTATAATATTTCACAGCATCAGCCACTGTGCGGATTCCTCCGGACACTTTAATTCCTATTTTTTTGTTATGCAATTGATAATATTCACGAATGGCCTCACACATCACATACACAGCTTCGGGGGAAGCGCCCGGATATACTTTTCCTGTCGATGTTTTAATGAAATCCGCTCCCGAATACATGGCCAATACCGATGCTTTTTTGATTGCCGAAGCCGATTTCAACAATCCGGTTTCCAAAATCACTTTCAAACGGGCTTCGCGACAAGTTTCTTGTATCTCTGTGATTTCTGTGCAGACAGATTCAAGATCATTTTCAAAAAATGCGCCGAGATTCATTACGATATCAATTTCGTCGGCGCCTTCGGCCACTGCTAATCCGACTTCGGCAATTTTCACTTCAATAAAAGTTTGCGAAGAAGGAAAACCTCCGGCCACAGCAGCAATCTTCACATTGGCGGTAAGCGCTTCTTTGACTGTTTCTACAAAATTCGGATACACACAGACAGCCGCCACATTATCCATGTCGGACGTTCCGTCAAAATCATTTACCTGCCCTGTGAATTTCCAGATACTTTCTCTCGAATCTTCTGTATTCAAAGAAGTTAAATCAATACACGAATAGATATTTTTATATACTTCCGGAGTCATGTTCTCCTGCACGTTATTATCTATTATTTCATTCACTTTCCGGCTTACCTCAGCATCATTCAAATGCAGATTAAACAGTTCCAATACATCTTGATATTTATCCATAAAAATGTCAATTAGTTACATCCCCTCTTTCGAATCCATCCAAATAGTGACCGGCCCATCATTGATGAGGGCTACTTTCATATCGGCGCCAAATTTACCTGTTTTTATTTTTTTTCCCAACTTACTTTCCAACTGATTGCAAAAATCATGGTACAAAGGGATCGCAATATCCGGTTTTGCAGCTCTGATATACGACGGACGATTCCCTTTTTTAGTAGAAGCATGTAATGTAAACTGACTGACACAGAGGATTTCGCCATCAATATCCAACAATGAACAATTCATTACGCCATTGTCATCGTTAAAAATACGTAATTGTACTATTTTCTTACACAAAAAATCAATATCCTCACGCTTGTCGGCCTCTTCAATGCCAACCAAAATTAATAAGCCGTTACCTATGGATGAATAAACAAGACCGTCAATCGTTACCGAAGCCTCCGACACTCGTTGAATTACAACTCTCATACAATATCTTCTTACACTTTATTCTTTCCCCGGTTTTAGATTTTCTTCCTGCTCATTTTTTAACTCCGGATAACTAATCCGGGAATGAAACATCGTTATCAATTTTTCAATAAAAACCGCTTTCACCATCTCGATATCGCGAAACGAAACCGGGGCTTCTTTGAGCAACCCTTCCTTAATCTGACGATCAATAATTTTATGAACTAATTCGGTAATCGACCCTTCCGAATAATTAGTCAAACTGCGTGAAGAAGCTTCCACGGCGTCAGCCATCATCAATAAAGCGGTTTCCTTTGAAAAAGGATTGGGACCGGGATAAGTAAATTTGGATTCATCAATCGGCTCATCAGGATATTCATTCCGCTGAGAGTTGTAAAAATACCAGGTTTTTCCCATTCCATGATGAGTCTGTATAAAATCACGGATGACCTTTGGAATGTTATATTTTTCCGCTATTTGCATGCCATCAGTCACATGGCTAATGATAATTTGAGCGCTTTGCTCATAAGTCAATCCTTTATGCGGATTATATTCCCCAACCTGATTTTCAGTAAAATAGGCAGGGTTTTTCATTTTTCCAATATCGTGATACAATGCTCCGGTACGCACCAACCAGGCATTCGCCCTGATTTTGGATGCAGCCGCAGAAGCCAGAATAGACACCTGGATAGAATGTTGGAAACTACCGGGCGACAACTCCGAAAATTGCTGTAAAACAGGAGAATGAATGTCAGATAATTCCACCAATGTCACTCCTGATGTGTATCGAAACAAACGTTCAATAATATAAATGAATGCATAAGTAAACATCAGAAGGACACAATTAATACCAAAATAAATGAACATCTTCCAGTTGAGTTTTGCCCATTCCCCTTCCTGATACATCATCAATGCCCAATACAATACTACATACGACAACAACACATAGACCGAACATTGAATCAATTGCAACCGGGTGGACAAATCTTTCAATGTATAAATCGCAATCATTCCGGCCACTAATTGCAGTACAATAAATTCGAAAGGAAACAATACCATCAGCGAACACATCAAAATGGTCACCGAATGAGCCATAAATGCCGTTCGCGAATCGAAAAAAGTACGGATAGATATCGGTATGATCGCATAAGGAATGATATACACGTTAAAAAAACCATAATTCACCGTCAATTCCGTCAATACCGTAAACAATAAGATCATACTCAACATAAACCACATATCTTTATCGTGGCTGAATATCTGAAGATGCCGGAAAAGATACAGGTAACAATAAAAACACGCCAGCAACACACACACCAACACAATACAACCTACCAACAGCCACCCCTGCCGTTGTGCATTATCGGTACGCGAATCATAAACAGATTTCAATGAATTGAGGATTTTATAGGTGGAAGCATTGACAATTTCACCGCGATCCACAATCTTTTGTCCGGCCTGAACCATCCCGTTAGACGGGGAAATTTTTTGGATGATTTCATTTTTGACTTTATCCGATATTTGTTTATCCTGTTTCAACGATTCCGACAAATATTCATTCAAATCCCCTTCTTTCAGAATATTTACATCCAGGTTGTCGGGACAATTATCCAACAAATACGAATAAGCCGATTTTACGGTAAATAAATCGTTGGTATTGCGCGGCGAAGAAGCTTCGTTACCTTCTACAATCTTAAAATATGCATACTGATTATCTCTTAAAAAAGCATAATCGCTAACGGAAACAATGCCTGCCGCATAAATTTCCTTCAACGTTTTATAAGCATATTGATAATAAGCATAAGTCCATTGGGGCGGCAAATGTTGACTATATGTCTTTGCAAATCGCTCTACCGGATCTCCAATTGCAGGCGCTTTCCGTTGGAAATAAGGGATAAACGCAGTCAATATACTATCCTGTTCCTGCTTTAATTCGGCAGACGATTTATAAATAGGAAAATCAAACGGAGCAGTCAGCAAACCATACTTCCAAGGTTTGTTTTCCATAAAAGTATATCGGAATTTACTCTGACGCGGAAAGAGGGAAATAATGATAAGCGCGACCACAATAAAATATACATATACCGGTATTTTGATATTTTTTTTGTCCATATCCAAATCGATTTTTGCCGAAAAGTAGTAAAAAAAAGATAAATATACGTACTTTTGCGGGAAATTTAGCTAAATCATACCGTATGTCAGACAAAAAAGTTAGGGTTCGCTTTGCTCCAAGCCCAACCGGGCCTTTGCATATCGGCGGCGTAAGAACTGCGCTATACAATTATCTGTTTGCAAAAAAGCATGGAGGCGAATTCCTCTTAAGAATTGAAGACACCGATTCGCAACGCTTTGTAGAAGGCGCCGAACAATATATTATAGAATCGTTCCATTGGCTGGGCATCCACTTTGATGCCGGTGTTCACACAGGTGGCCCGGATGGGCCTTACCGCCAATCAGAACGAAAAAGCATTTACAAAAAATATGTAGATGATTTATTGGAAAAAAGATTAGCCTACATTGCTTTCGACACACCCGAAGCATTAAATGAAATGCGGGAAAAAACTCCGAATTTCCAGTACGACGCTTCCACCCGCGGATTGATGAACAATTCGCTTGTGCTTTCTCCTGAAGAAACCGAAGCTTTGATCCATGCCGGAAAACAATATGTTGTGCGTATTAAAATCGAGCCGGATACTGATATTGTCGTTCACGACCTGATTCGGGGAGAAGTACGCATCAACTCCTCTATTTTGGATGACAAAGTGCTCTACAAATCATCCGACGGTCTGCCCACCTATCATTTGGCCAATATTATCGATGACCATTTAATGAAAATCACCCACGTGATACGAGGAGAAGAATGGTTACCGTCCGCTCCCTTGCATGTGCTGTTATACCAGTACTTCGGTTGGGAAAACACAATGCCTCAATTCGCCCATTTACCTTTATTACTCAAACCGGAAGGCAACGGAAAATTAAGCAAACGCGATGGCGACCGTTTAGGATTTCCGGTATTTCCGCTGGAATGGAAAGATCCTGTTTCAGGCGAAATATCATCCGGATATAGAGAAAAAGGCTATCTTCCCGAAGCAGTTGTTAATTTCTTAGCGCTGTTGGGTTGGAATCCCGGCGATGACAGGGAAATAATTTCCATGGAAGATTTAATCACCTTATTTAACCTCGATCGATGCAGTAAAAGCGGCGCTAAATTTGATTATAAAAAAGGAATGTGGTTTAATCACCAATACATTCAGTTAAAATCAAACGAAGAATTGGCGCAACTATTTTTACCGGAATTAAAAAAGAAGGGCGTTCCCGTTCATGAAAAACAAGTGGAAAAAATCATCGGTTTGGTAAAAGACCGGATCAACTTTACCACCGAATTCTGGGAGCAAACATCATTCTTTTTTGTCGCTCCCGAAACGTATGATGAAAAAACCGTTCAAAAGCGTTGGAAAGACGATTCTGCCGCTCAATTGGGAGAATTAGCCCGGTTGTTGCAATCCATTGCTGATTTTTCGGCGCACCACACAGAAGAATTGGTCAAACAGTGGATAGAAGCAAAACAATATCACCTGGGAAATGTTATGAATGCATTCAGGCTGGCATTAGTCGGGGAATCCAAAGGTCCCCATATCTTCGACATAACCGAAATATTGGGAAAAGACGAAGTGATACGCCGGCTGCAACAAGCCATTGAACGACTCAAATAAAATTCCATGTACACATTTGCCATTGCATTGTACGCCTTGGTTGTCCGATTAATAGCTCCGTTTCACGCCAAAGCGGGAAAAATGATCCAAGGACAAAAGGAAACATTTTCCACCTTGCGCCAATCAATCGACCCTCAGGAACGTTATGTATGGTTTCATGCAGCTTCTTTAGGCGAATTTGAACAAGGAAGGCCAATGATTGAAAAGATCAGGAAAGAGCATCCGGAGTTAAAAATTTTACTTACTTTTTTCTCGCCGTCGGGCTATGAAGTCAGAAAAGAATATGAAGGCGCCGATATTGTATGTTATCTTCCGTTTGATTTACCCAAAAACGTGCATCGCTTCTTAGAATTAGTTAATCCGGCGATGGCCATTTTCATCAAATATGAATTTTGGATGAATTTCCTGCTGGCGCTTCACAAAAAGCAAATCCCGACGTATATCATTTCCGCTATTTTCCGTCCCAGCCAGCTATTCTTCCGCCCTTACGGAAAGTTATACCGCCCCGTACTCCGGTGTTACAATTGGATTTTCGTTCAGGATCAATCGTCTTTAGCCCTGTTGCACCAGCACAACATCCACAATGTTTCTGTTTCGGGCGACACCCGCTTCGACAGAGTATTTGAAATTTATCAAAACCGGAAAGAGTTATCGCTCGTTGAACGTTTCATTCACCATAACAACACATTTACTTTGGTAGCCGGAAGCACCTGGCCTAAAGATGAAGACATTCTGATCGATTACTTCAACCGGCATCCCGAACTCAAATTGATCATTGCTCCTCATGAAATCGACAAAGAGCACCAAAAGGGAATCATCAATAAACTGAAACGTCCTCATATACGTTATTCAAAGGCCAACGAAACCAATATCATCCAGGCCGATTGCCTGATTTTGGATTGCTACGGCTTACTTTCCTCCATATATCGTTACGGACAGGCTGCGTATATCGGAGGCGGGTTCGGCGCTGGAATTCACAATGTATTGGAAGCTGCCGTATATGGCATTCCTGTAATTTTCGGGCCTAATTATCAAAAATTCAGGGAAGCGCGGGACTTAATCGCAAGCGAAGGCGGCTTTACCATCAGTGATCCGACTTCATTCGACCATTTGTTGGATCATTTCCAAACCTCTCCGCAAAAATTGGAACAAGCAGGTAAAATGGCAGGCAAATATGTATCAGACAATACAGGGGCAACCAGAATAATCTACAAAAAAATAAACAAAACATTTTAAGTCGAACATAAAAAACGGATGAAAAAAGAAGGAGTTCCGTTGGTTCTGGGCACAGAACCTATCGGGAAATTATTGATGCAATATGCCATCCCGGCAATTATTGCCATGACAGCCGCTTCACTTTACAACATTACCGACAGTATTTTTATCGGGCACGGAGTTGGAGCTATGGCTCTATCCGGACTAACTATTACATTTCCATTGATGAATCTTGCAGCGGCATTCGGTTCATTGGTCGGAGTTGGAGGAGCCGCCTTACTATCGCTTCGCATAGGGCAAAGAGATTACGAAACTGCTAATCGCATTTTAGGGAATGTATTGGTATTGAATTTAATTATCGGCCTTTCATTTACAGTTATATTGCTGACATTCCTCACCCCTATTTTGTATTTTTTCGGAGCCAGCGAGCAAACGCTACCGTATGCGCATGACTTTATGGTCATCATTTTATTGGGCAATGTGGTGACTCATATTTACATGGGGCTGAACGCATTGCTACGTTCGGCAGGAAAACCTCAAAAAGCGATGATGGCTACGATTTACACCGTAATGATCAACCTGGTACTCAATCCGTTATTTATTTTTGGTTTCAACTGGGGAATACAAGGAAGCGCTTCTGCCACCGTGATTTCTCAAATGATTGTTCTGATATGGCAATTTCATCTTTTTTCAGATAAAAATGATTTTATTTCCTTAAAGCGGGAAGCGCTTCGGATAAAAAAGGAGATCGTAAAAGACATTGTAGCCATCGGGCTCTCTCCTTTTCTTATGAATGCCGCTTCGTGTATCATTGTGGTGCTGATTAACCACGGACTTATTCAAACCGGTGGCGACCTGGCTGTCGGCGCTTTCGGAATCGTCAACCGGGTCGCATTCCTCTTCGTGATGGTAGTCATGGGGTTAAATCAAGGGATGCAGCCTATTGCCGGTTACAATTATGGAGCCAGGCTCTATCCCCGTGTAAATGAAGTACTAAAAAAATCAATCGTCATTGCCACGATCATCATGGTTATTGGTTTCAGTATTGTTGAATTATTTCCACATGCGGTCGCTTCTATTTTTACGACCGACACTCATCTGATTGATTTGGCGGTTCCAGGACTTCGGTATGTATTCATGTTTTACCCCTTGGTAGGCTTCCAAATGGTAGTCTCAACATTTTTCCAAAGTATCGGCATGGCAAAAAAAGCCATTTTCTTATCTCTGACACGGCAGGTACTCTTCCTGATTCCTTTACTGATTATTTTACCTCAATACCTTGGCATTTCGGGAGTTTGGCTCAGCATGCCTATTGCCGACTTCATATCTGTAATTATTACGGCTGTATTGCTAATCGTTCAATATCGTCAATTTAAAAGACGAAATTTTAATCCGGAAATAATTTAAACGACAAATGATTCAACATTTTATGAAAAATGAAAGATATGTTATCAACATTGGCCGGCAATTAGGCAGTGGCGGCCGGTTAATCGGGCAACAATTAGCTCAAAAGTTTGAAATCGAATTTTTCGATAAAGAATTGATACACATGGCTTCTAAAGAAAGCGGACTGGGAAAAGAATTTTTCGAACGCGCCGACGAAAAAAATAAATTCAATTTATTGGGTGATTTTTCAGGCTTATTTTCATCTCCTTTTAATGAGGGATATCTCAATAATTATTTACGAAACGAATCTTTATTCCAAATACAAAGCGATGTAATCCGGCAATTGGCAGAACAGCAATCCTGTATTTTCGTAGGTCGTTGCGCCGATTATGTACTGCGCGATCATCCTCGCTGCATTAATGTCTTCATTTCCGCCAATTTAGACGAACGGCTGCAACGTGTAACAGAGCAACAGCATATTTCTCCCGACAAAGCGCAGGAAGTGATTGAACGTACAGACAAGCAACGGGCTAATTATTATAATTATTACAGCAACAAGACTTGGGGAATGGCAACGTCTTACCATTTGTGTATCAATTCTTCGGCATTGGGAATTAATGGGACAACAGATTATATTGGTGATTTTGTTGCAAAAAAATTCGAGTTATAACTTTTTTTTGCAAAAGTGTTCTCATCGTACTCATATATCAAGGTAAAACTCATTCCTCCCATTGTTCCAAATACAATTCCTGTCCGTCAAAAACAGCAAAAGAATAATACTGTATCCAATCGCCCAAAATCAACATCCGGGATTGTTGCGACAACATCAGGTCCAGCATAATATGTCGATGTCCAAAAATGAAGTAGTTAACAGACGAATCTTTCTGTAAATAATCTTTGGTAAATAAGACCAAATGTTCTTTATCTTCTCCAAAATAACCGGCCACTTCTTTCAACCCCTGCAATCGACTATGCCGCGACCAATGATGAGCCAATCCGATTCCCCAACGCGGATGAATAGCCGCAAAAAGAATTTGGCAAAACCGGTTGTGAAACATCCAACGGATCAGCTTAAAAGATTTGGAATTATCGCCCAGTCCGTCGCCGTGTGTAATAAAGAATTTCTTCCCGGCTATTTCCTTAATAAACGGTTTTTTATGCACAACGGCCCCGGTTTCTTTGGTCAGATAATCAAAAATCCAGATATCATGATTACCTATAAAAAAATGGATTTCGATTCCACTGTCAGACAATTCGGCAATTTTCCCTAAAAAACGCGTAAATCCACGGGGAACCACATATTTATATTCAAACCAAAAATCAAAAATATCGCCGACTAAATAGATTTCCTTTGCATCGTGCTTAATACTGTCGAGCCAACGTACAAACCGCTTTTCCACGATTCGGGAATCTTCAAAAACAAATGATCCTAAATGAACATCTGAGGCAAAATATATTTTATCCGATTTATTCTCCATGTTTAGTTAATCCAACCGATGCCTTTCCTCTCTTGCATTTTTTAATCTTCTCCGAATCTATTTTACAAAAATCCCAATTCCAGCTTCGCTTCCTCGCTCATCATATCTTTATCCCAGGGCGGATCAAAAACCAACTTCACTTCCACAGATTTTACCCCTTCAACCGACTCCACTTTCATTTGAACATCTTCCATTATAAAATCGGCGGCAGGACAAGCGGGAGCGGTCAACGTCATACGGATCAGCACATTGTTGTCGTCATCCACTTCTACTCCATATATTAAACCCAAATCGTAAATATTTACCGGGATTTCCGGATCATATACCGTTTTCAGCATTTTTACGATTTTTTCTTCTAACGCCATTAATTCATCAGCCATAATCATCATCCTTTTATTTTCTAACGGACAAAAATAAACATTAATTCGGAATCCGTTATTCGGAATGCATATTTTTTAGAGCCTGCCTTCGTCCACGTAACTATAATAACCCGATTCGCAAAAAATCACATGATCAACCAGCGTTATATCCAACAAACGGGCAGACTCTTTCACTTTTTTCGTAATCAGGTCATCCTGCGTACTTGGATACATATTTCCGGATGGATGATTGTGGCACAGTACCAATCCTGAAGCCAGACGCACAACAGCTTCTTTCAAAATCAGCTTTGCATCGACTGCGGTTTCCGAAACACCGCCCTGGCTGACACGTATTTTTTCCAAAATAGTATTAGACCGGGTTAATAACATCACCCAACATTCTTCCACTTGCAAATCCGATAATATCGGATAAAACACATGGTAAATATCGTTACTACATTTTACACGGACTACGGATTGTTCTTCCGCCTTTCTGCGTTTTCCCAATTCAAGGGCGGCAATAATACTAATGGCTTTGGCCTGGCCAATTCCCCTGAAATCCGACACCAACTGATTAATGGAATATTTGCCTAATGCAGTGAGGTTATTTCCTGCTGACGCCAAAATACGTTGAGATAATTCGACAACAGTTTCTTCCCTGTTTCCTGAGCCTAAAATAATGGCTAATAACTCGGCATTGGAGAGCGCCCGTACGCCCTGTTGCAGTAATTTTTCACGGGGCTTGTCTTCGTCCGCCCTATCTTTAAAAGACAGTTTTGGACTGTAAAATTCAGTCATAGGTTTGGTTGGCTTTTAATTTTAGAATGGAGAGTGGAGAATGGAGAGTTTTTATGACAAGGAAATGAATTCTCCATTCTCAACTATCAACTAATTTCATTTCGCTCTTTCTACATACGAGCCATCTCGTGTATCTACACGGATTTTTTCGCCTTCTTCAATAAATAAAGGCACCCGGATAACAGCTCCGGTTTCCAGTGTAGCCGGTTTGGTAGCATTCGTAGCTGTATCGCCTTTCAATCCCGGTTCGGTATAGGTTACCTGGAGCACCACATGAGCCGGCAACTCTGCAAAAAGCACAGTCTCTGTCGCAGCATGCACCACCACTTCTGCCACATCGCCTTCTTTCAGGAAATCAACGCCGTTAATACTTTCTTTGGGAATGGAAATTTGTTCGTATGTCTCATTATTCATAAAATTGTATCCCATATCATCCTGATACAAGTATTGATATGGACGTCTTTCTATACGAACTTCATCTACCTTTACTCCCGAGTTGAAAGTTTTTTCAAGAATCCGTCCACTGGTTACATTTTTCAATTTCGTACGGACAAATGCCGGGCCTTTACCAGGTTTCACATGTAAAAATTCGACGATATAATAATATTGACCTTCCAAATCAATACACATACCGTTTTTAAAATCTGCAGTCGTTGCCATATTTTGAGTTTTAAATTATACGTTACAGGCTTGGGGAAGTTAAATGTACGAAACAAAGTTAAATGAAGTTATACGAAAAAGATTTGTAACTTCCTCTAACTTCTTGTAAATCCATTTAACTGCATCAAAACTCCTTTTTGAAAGTTGCAAAAGTAGGCATTTTTTGTCAAAAAGTTTGTACCATCTGAAAAATAATTCTATCTTTGCAACCCGAAAGTAAAAAATTATTTCAATAAATAAATATCAAACGTCATGAAGAGGACATTTCAACCTTCAAACAGAAAAAGAAAAAACAAACACGGCTTCCGCAGCAGAATGGAAACAGCCAATGGCCGCAGGGTATTAGCCAGCCGCCGTGCAAAGGGTAGAAAAAAACTAACGGTATCCGACGAATACAACGGATAATTTATCAATAATAGACCTACAGAGGGGATAAACCGGTAATACTGTTTATTCCCTTTTTGTGTTAAAAACTTGTAAGCATTAGGAGAACAATGAAAATCTTAAACTTTATAAACAATGTTTATCTAAAAAACATACTGGCCGCCATTTTGGCAGTCATTCTCCTGTTGTTTGGCACATTTCAGTGGTTAAATATTTACACGAAACATGGCCAGGCGGTTACGGTACCCGATGTACGGGGATTGCAAGTGTCGCAAGCCGCTCCGTTTTTTGAACGCAACTCCATGCGATATACTGTGGCAGATTCTGTTTATAATGACAAGGTGGCTGCAGGCAGTATTGTGGAAACAAGACCTTCTGCAGGAACAAAAGTCAAAGAACAACGCAACATTTCTGTTACTATCAATGCTTACTCGCCCCGCAAACTCGTCATTCCGGAAGTAAAAGACCAATCACTCCGGCAGGCATTATCTTTGTTGCATGCCATTGGTTTTTCCAATGTCAGCATCGAATATGTTACCGCTCCATATAAAGACCTTGTAGTCAGTTTAAATCTCGGCAACCAAACAGTGCATGCCGGCGAGCGTTTACCGACCAACAGCAAACTGGTATTAAAAGTAAGCAATGGAAATGAGGAGCATACGCCAGACTCCGACAATCCCACTCTTAATTCTGATACAGATTCGCCACAAGATGAATCCTGGTATTAGTCGAAATTATGCACGATTTTGAAGATATTGAAGAAGATTTTCTAAATGACGGAGGCGAAGACGAATCCTGCGAGCGATACGAACATTTTCGTTTTACGGCAGATAAAGGCCAGAGTTTACTTCGAATAGACAAATTTCTGGTTGACAGAATTGAAAACGCTTCCCGCAACCGTATCCAGCAAGCAGCCGACAGTGGATTTGTACTCGTCAACGGACAAGCTGTAAAATCCAACTACAAAGTAAAACCCGGAGACATTATCACGATCGAAATGGATCGTCCCCGGCGTGAAATAGACATTATCCCCGAAAATATTCCTCTTAATATTGTATATGAAGACGATGATGTAATGGTTATTAACAAAACTGCCGGATTAGTGGTGCATCCTGGTCACGGCAATTATACCGGCACACTTGTCAACGCCATCGCCTGGCACTTAAAAGACAATCCTGCATTCGACATCAAAGACCCTCGCCTGGGCTTAGTTCACCGAATCGACAAAGATACATCCGGATTACTTGTTGTTGCTAAAAATCCGGATGCTAAAACTCACCTGGGAACGCAATTTTTCCAAAAATCTACTCAACGCAAATACATTGCATTGGTTTGGGGAAATGTAAAAGATGATGCCGGTACGATTGAAGGCAATATTGGCCGTCATTTGCGGGACAAATTATTAATGACTGTATTTCCCGAAGGCGACCATGGCAAGCCGGCCGTTACCCATTACAAAGTATTGGAACGTTTTGGATATACTACTTTGATTGAATGTCAGTTGGAAACAGGCAGAACCCATCAGATCCGCGTCCATTTAAAATACATCGGGCATACATTGTTTAATGATGCCAGATATGGCGGAGATGGTATTCTCAAAGGCGTAAACCAGGCTAAATACAAACAATTTATCCAAAATTGCTTTGCTGCCTGTCCGCGCCAGGCGCTTCATGCCCAAACCCTGGGGTTTATTCATCCGAAAACAGGTGAAAATATGTTGTTTCAATCAGAATTACCGGATGACATGGCGGCATTAATTACAAAATGGAGAAATCTGCCCATTATTCAGTTTAACTAACTACAAGATAAATAATCACATAACCACACATCGAAGAAAATGAAAAAAAATAT
Organism: Bacteroidales bacterium; assembly: GCA_031553835.1. Lineage (GTDB taxonomy): Bacteria > Bacteroidota > Bacteroidia > Bacteroidales > Azobacteroidaceae > JAVBKX01. The sequence goes on along the minus strand of JAVBKX010000030.1, from coordinate 25,694 downwards.
TGCCATCATAGTGGGAGGATATTCGTCTGAATACGTAATATCTCTGAAAAGCGGAGAAGGCATCTATTCCTTCATCGACGGAGAAAAATACAACCGCTATATTGTTTCCATTACAAAAAACAAATGGGAAGTCGAATGTGAAGGACAACATTTTCCCATTGATAAAAACAATTTTAGTTTTCAATGTAATGAAACAAAAATTACTTTTGATTTTGCCTACATAACCATTCATGGCACTCCCGGAGAAGATGGTCTGCTACAAGGCTATTTCGATATGATCGGAATGCCGTATTCGTCGTGCGGAGCGCTGACATCCGCATTAACTTTCAACAAATACATCTGCAAACAATTTCTTTGCAACTTCGGCATTCATGTAGCTCCTTCAATACGCTTATTACCGGGAGAAACAATCGAAAACTCAACCATAATTCAAGAATTAGGATTGCCTGTGTTTATAAAACCGAATGACGGAGGCTCCAGTTGCGGCACAACTAAAGTAAAACAGGAAGCCGAAATACAACCGGCCATTCAAAAAGCATTTCATGAAGGCAAAGAAGTTATTATTGAACGTTTTCTTCCCGGAACGGAATTAACTTGCGGTTGTTACAAAATAAAAGGAAAATCAACGGTATTCCCTGTAACCGAAGTCGTCAGCAAAAATGAATTCTTTGATTTTGAAGCCAAATATACAGCCTCCAAAGTGGATGAAATTACGCCGGCGCGCATTTCGCAAAAATTAACGTTGCAGGTGCAACAACTTACATCCCGCATTTACGATTTGGTAGGAGCCAAAGGCATTATCCGGGTCGATTACATCGTTTCTCCCGAAAATACAATTACATTACTGGAAATTAACACCACGCCGGGAATGACGAAAACCAGTTTCATTCCGCAACAAGTGGCCGCAGCAGGCTTAGAGATCCGGAATGTAATGACTGAAATTATTGAAAACAATATTCAACAACTATAAATCATGACAGAATTCGACGATATTCGTCCTTACAATGATGATGAAGTAGCGCCGGCGATTGCCCGCTTATTGAGTGACCCGGAGTTCAAACGGGTAGTCAACTACGTACAACCCGGCAACGATTGGGCTCAATTTGAACAAACTATGCGTTCGTTCAACAATGTATATGATTTTCAATCGACCGTCATCAACAATCTTGTTGTGCAACTGTTAGACAAAACAAGTCATTCATTCGATTGTTCGGGATACGAAAACATAGCCAAAAACGGCGCTCATACTTTCATATCCAATCACCGCGACATTGTGCTGGATGCCTCTATCTTATGCATTTTATTGTTGGGGCACGGATACGATACCGTAGAAATAGCGATTGGGGATAATTTATTGATTCAGCCATGGATTAAAGATGTAGTCCGGCTGAATAAAAGTTTCATTGTAAAAAGAGGGGTCTCGATCCGGCAAATGTTAGAAGCGTCCAAACATTTATCCGCTTACATCCACTACGCCATTAATCAAAAAAAGCAATCAGTCTGGATCGCCCAGCGAGAAGGAAGAGCCAAGGATTCAAATGATAAAACCCAGGAAAGTTTACTAAAAATGCTGAGCCTTGGAAGCGACACTAATTTTATCGACAGCATTCGGGAATTGAATATCACGCCGCTCTCTATTTCTTACGAATACGATCCCTGCGATTATCTGAAAGCAAAAGAATTTCAATTAAAGCGGGATAATCCGGAACACAAAAAATCACCACTGGATGATCTCACCAACATGGAAACCGGACTATTCGGATCCAAAGGCAATATTCATTTTCAAATCGGCAGGCCGATTAATCCTTTTTTAGACCAAATTGAGGCTGTGATAAAAGATAAAAACGAAATAATCAGCGCCGTAGCTGCGGTTATTGATCGAGAAATTTACCTGAATTACAAATTTTACCCGATTAATTACATTGCCTATGACAGACTGTGGGGAAATAATCAAACATTTTCTTCCATGTATTCTGCCAAAGACATTGAAAATTTTGACTTATATTTGCAACAAAAGCTCGACTTGATTAATATCCCGGATAAAGATGTATCTTTCCTGAGTGCAAAAATCATGGAAATGTACGCTTATCCGGTTAAAAATCAACTGGCAGCTCAAACTTGATAACAAACTGATTGTCTATGGAAAACTATGGATTCGTTCGGGTAGCCGCCGCCATACCGGAAGTAAAAGTGAGCGATTGTTTTTTCAACATCGAAAAAATGAAAGACCTGATATGGGAAGCTGACGATCAACAGGTAGAAATCTTATGTTTTCCGGAACTTTCCATTACGGCTTATACGTGTGGCGATTTATTCAATCAACAATTTCTCATCGAAAGTGCGGAAAAAGCTTTAGTAAAATTACTGAACGAAACCCGCCACTTAAAGACCGCTTTCATTGCAGGGATGCCTGTTCGCACCCACAATAAGCTGTACAACGCTGCTGTTGTTTGCCGTCAAGGCGACATTTTAGGCATTGTTCCAAAATCGTACTTGCCTAATGAAATGGAATTTCACGAAAAACGATGGTTTGCCGAACCGGCAACCAATGTGCCGGCCATGATTCTGTTTGCCGGGCAACAAGTCCCGTTTGGAGTCAATTTATTGTTTGGACATGATGCCTGTTTGTTTGCGATAGAAATCTGCGAAGATTTATGGACAACCATTCCTCCCAGTTCTTTTCATGCATTGAATGGAGCTAATATTATTTTTAATCTTTCGGCCAGTAACGAACTGACCCAAAAGCATATTTACCGGAAATCATTAATTTCCCAACAATCTGCCCGTTGCTTTTCGGGATATATTTACGCTTCTGCAGGATGGGGAGAATCCACTACCGACACCGTGTATGCCGGAGATGCATTGATCTGCGAAAACGGTGCTATATTAGCAGAGTCTCAGCGTTTTGTAATGGATCAGCAATTAATCATCAGCGAAATTGATACCGACCGGTTAAATGCCGACCGTCAGCAAAAAGCTTTTTTCCGGAATTCTCCGTTAGATCCCGAATATAATATTGTCCCTACGGGGTTTTCTTCGAAACAATTGACCAAACTAAACCGGCACATCTCCATGCACCCGTTCATTCCGTCTTCCACCAACACTGACACGGAGTGTAACGATATTTTCTGCATTCAGATTTTCGGTTTAGCCAAACGATTAACTCATACTCAGGCTCAAAGCATGGTCATCGGCATTTCCGGCGGATTAGATTCCACATTAGCATTGTTGGCTTGCATTTTCACTGCAGATGCATTGGGTTGGTCACGCGATAAAATTATTGGAGTTACCATGCCCGGATTCGGCACGACTTCCCGCACTTATTCCAATGCTCTCAAACTGATGCAGGAATTGGGAATTACCATTCGTGAAATCAACATTGAAGCGGCCTGCAAACAACATTTCCAGGACATTGGCCATAATCCAGACATACATGATGTAACGTATGAAAATACGCAGGCTCGCGAGCGCACACAACTGTTGATGAACATTGCAAACCAAAACGGAGGCTTAGTCGTCGGAACGGGCGATTTATCGGAATTGGCATTAGGATGGGCAACATATAACGGCGACCACATGTCGATGTACGGAATCAACTCGGGGATCCCCAAAACATTGGTGCGGCACTTAGTCCATTGGGTAGCTTCCACCAAGGTCAACGATACAATCAAAAACACATTATCCGACATTCTCAACACTCCGGTCAGTCCGGAACTGTTGCCTTCGCCAGACCAGGAACAATCTGTTCAAAAAACCGAAGATTATGTCGGGCCTTACGAATTGCATGATTTTTTCCTGTATTATTTTATTCGTTTCGGTTTTACTCCGGCCAAAATTTATTTTTTAGCTCAACAAGCCTGGAGCGAAACATATTCAGATGAGATACTCATTCATTGGTTGGAAATCTTTTTCAAACGTTTTTTCAGCCAACAATTCAAACGTTCTTGCATGCCTGATGGCCCGAAAATAGGATCAGTCAATCTATCTCCGCGTGGAGACTGGAAAATGCCAAGCGATGCATCTGTTCAACTATGGTTGGATGAAATTAGTGAAATGAAAAGGAAAATAGAGAAGTGAAAATGTGAGCATCTGAATTTTTTATTAACTTTGCCTGCTTAAATTTTAAAAAAACATTTTTTGAGATGTACATTAACGCAACCGGATTCTATGTGCCGGCTACCCGAATACCGAATAGTTATTTTTTGAAAGTCAATGGTTTGACCGATGAATGGATCTTTCAACGTACAGGAATCAAAACCCGCTCAAAGGCTTCAGAAGAAGAAACCATGAACTATATGTGTATTGAAGCCGTCAAACGCGCTGCAGCACATCTGCCCTACCCTATACAAGAGGTGGATTTGATTATATTTGCATCTTACTCACCTTCCGATACTGTCGCCACAACAGCTCACGAAGTACAACGCGCTTTCAATATACAAAATGCAAAAGCGTTTTTCATTTCGTCCGCTTGTTCGTCGGCTATTAATGCGATGGAGATTATCCGGTCTTTCTTTAAGACCAATATTGCATCCAAAGCATTGCTTGTATCTGCCGATCGTAATTCTACTTATACAAATGAAAGCGATCCGCAATCAGGCCATTTGTGGGGAGACGCCGCTGTCGCCATGTTTTTATCAAACGGGCCAATGACCGGTAATGAACCCAATATCATTTCTATTAGTTCTCAAGGATTAGGACATAAAGGTAAAGGCCCGGGGGGTGTTGCTCTTGATCCCAAACATTCCGGGATTCGCATGCCGGATGGAAAAGATGTATTCATCCACGCCTGCACCTATATCTCTGAAAATACCAGGCAAATATTGCAAGAGGCCGGATACTGTCTTTCGGATTTATCTTATTTAATCAGCCACCAGGCTAATATGCGTATCATCAGCCATGTTGCAAAAGAATTGGATCTTCCGTTGGAAAAGACATTAAACAATATCGAAGAGCTGGGCAATACCGGATCGGTAAGTTCCATCTTAGTTTTCGCCCAAAATGCAGCACAATTTAAACCGGGCGATTTGATTTGCATCTCCGTTTTTGGAGGAGGATACTCTGCCGGAGCTTGTTTGATCAAATACAATTAAAAACCGCATCAGGTTTAACATTTTTTATGTAGAATAATTCTTCTCATAACAAAAAAAATTATACCTTTGTATCGTGGTTTTTTCATAATAGTATAGATTTAAGGTTAACAAAGATTGAATTAGGGAGTTCGTGAGAATTCCCTTTTCTACTTTAAATAAACAGCCTCATTCTTTATCTTCTACAAATAATACTGAAAAAGCAGCGAACAACAGCAAAACTCCCGCCATCACAATCGCATAAATGGCCTGATTATCAAACATTCGCTTCACCATCGGCCCTCCTGCAATAGCGTTCACTATTTGCGGCAACGTAATAAAGAAATTAAAAATACCCATATATACTCCTATCTTTTTGACAGGAAGAGAACCGGCTAAAATAGCATAAGGCATCGCCAAAATGCTTCCCCAGGCCATACCAATTCCAACCATCGGAATCAGTAGCAAATCCGGATTGGAAATAAAATAAACAGATATCAACGCGATGCCACCTATGATCAAAGAAAAGGCATGCGTTTTTTTTCGCCCGATCCGTTTAGCAATTGCAGGAAGAGCAAAAGCATATAAAGCGGCGATTCCATTGTAAATACCAAAAATAAAACAGACCCAATTGGCCGCATCATTAAAGGTTTCGGAAGAACTATCATGAACATCTGTCCCATAAATATGTGAAGCAACCGCAGGCGTCATAAATACCCACATGGCAAACAAAGCGAACCAGGAAAAGAACTGAACCAATCCCAATTGCTTCATCGTTTTGGGCATTTGCCTGAAATCCCGAAAAATCGCAATTAAAAAATTCCCTTCATTCCTTTCATTCTTTTCATTTTTCTCATCCCCTTCATTCTTTTCATCCCCACACTCCTCCGGCGGATATTCTTTTGTTGTAAAAACAGTCCACAACACACATCCAATCAAGACAGCCGCTCCAATATAGAATGAAAAAATCACATTATCGGGAACATGCCCTTCGTCAGCCGTTTTTGACATTCCAATCCATTCGGCTAATACATACGGCAACCAAGAACCGATTACCGCACCAATACCTATCAATGTAGTTTGAACGGAAAATCCCAACGTTCGCTGATCCGACGGCAACAAATCAGCCACCAGCGCCCGGAAAGGCTCCATCGCCACATTGATCGAAGCATCCATTATCATCATCATGCCCGCCCCGATAAAAAGAGCCGGAGCAAAAGCGGTAAACATAGCTGCATTAGGCATCAATGCAAGAGCAATGGAAGTCAATACCGCTCCTGCCAGAAAATAAGGTTTTCGACGACCAAGTTTCGTCCAGGTCTTGTCACTGTAATGACCGATAATCGGCTGCACAATCAATCCTGTAAGCGGAGCTACGATCCAAAACCAGGAAAGCTGTTCCAAATCAGCTCCAAATGTTAGTAAAATACGACTCGCATTACCGTTTTGCAACGCAAACCCAAACTGAATACCCAGGAATCCGAAACTCATGTTCCAGATATCCCAAAAACCCATTCGTTGTCTTTTCATCTTGTTGATTCCCGTATTATTAATTTTGTTTTAATTACCCTGCTTACAATTCCATCTTTCGTTTCTTCGCCATTGATCCGGTCAATCACCAATCGCATAGCGGTAGCGCCCAATTCAAATCCATGTTGATCAACAGTGGTCAATGCCGGATCGATTAATTCGGCAATCTGACTATTGGTAAAACCGCAAACGGAAATATCTTCCGGAACGCGTATCCCTGCTTGCTTAATCATCCGGATACAAAAAGAAGCGACTTCGTCATTGACGCAAAAAAATGCATCCGGACGTTGCTCTTTTGCGAGAAACAAAGGAATAATCCTGCGCGCCAACTCAATCGTGTCGCATACCGGCATACATTCTTCATCAATCACAATGCCATGTTTACGCAAAGCATCCTCGTATCCCATCCGTCGATTATTAGCGATCGCCAACAAAGAAGACGCCCCCAAAAAAACAATACGCCGGCACCCCTGCCCTATTAAGTGGCAGACAGCCGTGAAAGCGCCTTGATAGTCATCCACAACAACCCTGTCGGTATTAATTCCTGTACAAATCCGGTCAAAAAACACCAACGGAATATTATTATCAACTATTTCCTGGAAATGTTCAAAACAAGTAGTGGTTTTGGATGAAGAAACCAATATACCCTGAACCTGCGCAGCAAGCAGTGTTTGAGTCGCTTTCACTTCCTGTGCATAATCTTCATTGGATTGACAAATAATAATGTTGAAATCATCCTTTTCTGCCTCGTCCTGCATACCCGACAATACCGAAGAAAAAAAGAAATGTACAATTTCAGGAATAATGACGCCAATCGTTTTATTTGCATTAGTTTTGAGACCTAAAGCAAACGCATTGGGTTTGTATTTATGTTCTTTCGCAAACCGCTGCACCAATACTTTTGTTCCCGGGCTAATATCGGGATGATCACTCAGCGATCGGGAAACAGTAGATACCGAAAGATCCAATGCTTTAGCAATATCTTTCAGAGTTATTTGCCTTTTTTTCATGGTATTCGTAAGAAACGATTCAAAAATAATCATTTTTTTCCGCAACATAAAAAAATCATAATCTTTTCATTCCGCAAACGATTGCATAATTTTTTTCAAAAAAAATATATTTTTTCAGAACAAAAGCATATCGTCAACAGTTATCATAATGTCAGAAAATGCAATCGTTTGCACAAAAATAGTTATAGCGAATTGTCAAATACAAGTGATTTATCCGGCTGATTACAGTAGTTTTGTGTAGAATATAAATAATAAACATTATGTTTATTTATTTTTCAATGTTTATTAATATTACCTTTTATACCATGAAGCATTATTATAAAAAAGATACGGAAATTCCGCCCCTGCCTCATCTAAAAATTTTAACTGATTTTATATTTAATATTTTTAGTTATTTTTTCAACACAAAAACAAATAACAATAAACAAATGATTTATAATGCTTTATTATAAATTTTAGATCAATCAACAACCAATATTAGTCAACATAATGTTTATTATACTAACCTTAAAATAGTTTAACATGAAGCAAAAGTTATTTCTCCCTTGGAAGAACATTTTCTCTTCTTTGTTTGTGGGCATCCTTTTTTCTTTTTCGGCTTATGGTCAAAACATTGTCGTAAATGGAAAAATTACAGATTCCCAAACCGGTGAAGCAATCATTGGCGCCAGTGTTTTCGTAAAAGGTACCGGGTCGGGTACCATTACAGATTTAGACGGCAATTTTTCATTAAGCGCTCCACCAGAAAGCACCATTAGCGTATCATTTCTTGGATACAAAAGTAAAGAGTTTAAGGCAATACCCGGCATAACCAATATTACCTTAGACGAAGATGTCCTGATGCTCAACGAAGTCATTGCAATCGGGTATGCCACAGGAAGTCAAAAAACGATTTCCGGAGCCGTTCAGAAAGTGAACAGAGCTGATATGAATGTGGGCGTGGTTAATACTCCCTTACAAGCTATTAAAGGCAAGATGGCGGGAGTCAATATCACAAAAAAAGGGGGAGACCCGACTGCTTCAATGGATATCCGGGTCAGAGGTACCACTTCGCTATCCGGAGGAAACGATCCATTAATCATCATCGATGGAATTTTTGCCGATGTCGGCATGTTAAATGCATTAGCTCCTGCCGACATTGAAAGCTTCACGGTATTGAAAGATGCCTCGGAAACTGCACAATATGGTTCCCGTGGAGCAAGTGGGGTAATCGTAGTTACAACTATTAAAGGCAAACAAGGTGGTGCTGGAAAAATACTTACCTATGAAGGTACTTTCGGTATCGAAACGGTTTACAAAAATCTCAAAATGCTTGATGGTAACCAGTTCAGGTACTGGGCAGAACAAAAAGGACTAACTCCGGTTGACAAAGGCTACAGCACTAATTATTTCGAAGAAATGGAACGTACCGGATTTACCCAAAATCATAATGTGTCATTTGGAGGCTCCACGACAGATTACTCTAACTACCGTGCATCCATCGGTGTCATCGACCAACAGGGAATCATCAAAGGTAATGACATGAGAAATTATACGGTAAAATTAGACGCTTCGCAAATGATGTTTAATAACAAACTAAAAATCGAAGCCGGCACATTTGGATCCCGAAAAGAAAATAATTATCTGAACGACTATAATAAAACTTTTTATTCTGCTGCATCATTTAATCCCACTTATCCTAATGTCCCTGATAAAGATGGCAACTGGCCTGACAATCCGGAAGCCAGTGAAATCGACAATCCATTGGGACGGTTAGATATTCAGGATGAAGAAGTGTACACCTATATGAACGCTTACGGACGTCTCACCTGGACGATCATTGAAGGACTTGATTTAGCAGCATTCGGATCATATACTTATGGAGATAAAGTAAATTCCAAATATTTTCCCCGTACTATCAATGCCGGAAGAAGCGATGATGGACGCGCCGAAAAAAGTCAAAATGAAAATCAAAGCATTTTAGGGAACCTGATTCTCAACTATAAAAAAACGATCAACAACGTCCACAGCATTGATGCTTTGGGATTGATTGAAGGGCAAACGTACAAATACAGAGGATTTAATGCTACTTCCCGCAGATTTGGAACCGATTATTACGGCTTTAACAACCTCAAAGCCGGAGCCCAGGTTAAATGGGGGGATGTAGGAGGATTTGCAAATGAAAACAGCCTGCTTTCCTATATGGCTCGCTTAAACTATATATATGACAGCAGGTATATTGCTACCATCAATTTAAGGATGGATGGATCCTCCAAATTGGGAGAAAATGACAAATGGGGATTTTTCCCCTCCGGATCATTGGCCTGGAGCATTACAGATGAAGACTTCATGAAAGATTATGCCATTATAAGCAATCTTAAACTACGTGCTGGTTATGGTAAAACAGGTAACCAGGATGCAATTTCCGCGTATAACTCCATGGCTTTATATACACCTGATAAAATTGGGGAAGACCCCGAAGGAAGACCGGTAACATTACCTGCATACGCACGTAATTCTAATCCTGAATTACGGTGGGAAGTAAAAGAAATGTTTGATGCCGGGATTGATTTGGGATTATGGAATAATAAAGTTACACTCACTGTTGACTGGTACACTTCAAGAACAAAAGATTTGTTGTACAACTATCCGGTAAATGTTCCTCCTTTTGTTTTCAATACATTATTAGCCAATTTAGGAGAAATGAAAAACGACGGATTAGAAATTACCGCAGGCTATACCCCTATTAAACAAAAAGATATGGAATTAGGATTCAATGTCAATTTTGCATACCAAACTAATGAATTACTTTCATTGGATGGAACATACAACGGACAAGAGATGTATTCCAGAAATTATGAAGGTTTGGCAAGTTTCTCCAATGCAGGTGCTATTGGAGGGAATAGTAAGATTACATACAAGATGGTTGGCCATCCTTTAGGCGTTTTTTACATTCCTAAGAGTGACGGAATCATTGACATGGAAGGCAATGGCCAATATTCCTATCACCTGGTTAATCTGGATGGAGTACCAGGAATCGACACAGGTGATGGTAAAGACCGTTATTTCGCAGGGCAGGCTATCCCAAAATATTATTTGGGAGGAAATGTTAATTTCAGGTATAAACAATGGGATGCACAAGTTCAGTTCAATGGTGCATTTGGACATAAAATATTCAATGGAACATCTTTAGCCTATATGAATATGACACAGTTCCCAAATTATAACGTATTGGAAGATGCCCCCACAAAAAATATTTACGACCAGACAATCTCCGATTACTGGCTTGAAAAGGGAGATTATGTGAATATAGATTATTTGAGTATTGGTTATAAATTTAATGTTAGCAAAATTAATTGGGTCAAAACACTCACATTAAGGGCTTCTGTCAATAACCTGTACACATTTACCAACTATTCGGGATTGTCTCCTATGATTAACAGCAGTGTCGTAAATGACAATTTGGGGGTGGATAACAAAAACTTCTACCCATTGTCCCGTACTTATTCAATCAGTCTTAATGTCAACTTTTAACACATGTAATTATGAAAAATAGATTTATATATAGCATAATAATCGGGAGCTTGAGTTTAGGCCTGTTGTCCTGTTCCGATTTTCTGACAGAAACGCCGGAAGATCAATTGCCTCCTGAAATAGTAGAACAAGACCCATATCTCGTCTATTTGGCTAATGTTTCAAGCCTTTATTCAGAAATAGGAGGAAATGGATGGTATCAAGGTATCGCCGGTCCTGACAGGGGATTATATGATTTCAACACATTCACTACAGACGAGGCTATTCTACCCAAAAGAGGAGGCGACTGGTCGGATAATGGATTATGGAAAGATATTTTCCAACACAATTGGAGCGTAGATAATGAAATGTTCAAAGGAATTTGGGATTACCTTTACCGTGTAGTTGGAAAATCCAATCAATCTCTTCAGAACCTGGAAGCAACCAAAGCGAAATATCCGGAAGAACCTGCCGTGTATGACGCCCTTATTGCCGAAGTAAAAACATTCAGGGCTATGTATTACTATTACCTGATGGATTTTTTTGCAAGAGTTCCGATTGTTCAATCTCCCGATGAAACAATTGCCGACATCAAGCAATCTAAACGTTCAGAAGTTTTTGAATTCGTAAAAACAGAATTACAAAATGCTCTTCCTTATTTGCCTAACGAAAGAAGTAACAACAAAGGAGAGTATTATGGACGTATGACCAAGCCGGTTGCGTATTATCTTTTAGCAAAAATAGCTTTGAATGCAGAAATTTACACTAATGACACCTGGGATACAGGAACTCATCCGGATGGAAGCTTAATCATATTTAATGTTGGTGGACAAGAATTAAATGCATGGGAAGCAGCTGCCGCTTATTGCGATTCCATTACAAATTCAGGTTTGGAGTACGCTTTAAATCCGACCTTCTCTGCCAATTTTTCTACTACAAATGAAACTTCGACAGAAAACCTATTCACTATTCCAATGGATCCTGCAATATATGTAAATGCAAAATGCATCAATATAGTCCGTACGTTGCACTACAATCATGCCAAATATTATAATCAAACAGGATGGAATGGAGCTTCTGCAACAAAAGAAGCCATTCAGGCTTTTGGATATTTTGACGCCACTCCGGATCCTCGTTGGGATATGACTTATTTTTATGGTTTAGTACCGGGAGTCACCGATGAAAATGGAAATCCGTTGGAATATGTTGCCGATGGTGTCAGTATTGATGTTTCCGGAACATCCGTAGAAAAAACAGCCGGAGCCAGGATGAAAAAATACGAAATAGACAGAGCCGCAACAGATAATGGACAATTAGTCCATAATGATTACGTGCTATTCCGTTATGCAGATGTTCTATTGATGAAATCTGAAGCTTTGGTGAGAAACGGACAAAGCGGACAAGCAGAATTTGATATGATACGCAATCGGGTCAGTGCTCCGGCAAGAACCGCTACATTAGATAATATTCTTACTGAAAGAATGTTGGAATTTGCCTGGGAAGGAGTCCGGCGGCAGGATTTAGTCCGATTCGGGAAATTTACTATTGCAATAACCGATCGTCCGGCCTCTCAACCCTATACAACTGTATTTCCGATTCCACAGGAAGTCATTCGTATGAATCCCGATAATATCACACAAAATCCGGGATATACAAAATAATGCATGCTTAATTTTTTAATGAATATGAATATGAAAAACGTAATCCGATATATATCAGCTTTATTACTATTCATCCTGGCAGGATGTGAGGATAATGAAAATTGGAGAATTCTTCCTACTCCCACCACTCCCGGTGTAGGATATTATATCTCTGGTTCTGCAACAGTATATGGAGAAGAACTAACGCGGGAAAATTGCAAACCCGCTATGTTCGACTCCATCGTACCACGTGACCCTCTGGATCAACGGAAAGATCTAACTGATGTTTTCGGTTTCTTTACATGGCTAAAAAAAGATGGTTCTTTCAATGTCATCCAAATAGTTGATGAAGACGGGAATAGTCAGAGCTATGGACAAGGCACTGAAGTTCAGAAAACAGACAGAGCTACAACTACTGAACTATTATTGAATGGCCCTGCATATACAGTCACTGAAGACGGATTGTATTATTTGGTTTTCAACCAGGCAGACAATCAATTAACCATTTTACCCGCAAAATATGGAATTATAGGAGATGCCACTGCAGGAGGCTGGAATGCAGAAACCCCATTTCCATCAGTAACATTCAATCAAGAGGCGTTTAATGTAGAATTTAAATCTGATTTCCAATTAACCAATGCTTCATTAAAATTCCGTTATAGCGGAGATTGGGGATTTGAAATTCCGTACAAAGATGGATCGCTAAAAATCCATTCTAATATGGGCGCCCTCGGAAACAACGAACCTGTCCCTATGCCTGAAGAACTAACTGAAGTAACCGGCGGCGGCAAAAATTTCTCCATTAAAGGAAGCGGAAGCCACACCATTTCTTTAATAGTCGATTTGAATACAAAAAAAATACTTGCAGATGCAATTCCCGGAGAAGACGTGGAACCAACTCCTGAATATCCTGAAAATCTTTACATGACAGGAAGCGCTTATAAAGGATGGCCAGCCGGAAGTCCATGGGAAGAAGGAAGCTATGATGCCCTAATACCGGTAAATGGCAAGGCTGGAGTATTCTGGAGAGTCGCTTATTTAGAGGGTGGTGCTGACAGAGCGTTCAAATTTGCACCTCAACCTGCATGGTCTGGAGATTTCGGCATTGCAGAAGACAACACGGATGCAATCGGGACTTACACTAAAGGCACTAAAAATATTAATGTCGCCACTTCCGGATATTATCTGATATTTGTTGATTTAACTCAAAACAGCATCCAAATTACCGAGCCAAAAGTCATTCTCAAAGGAGCAGCAGCTAATGGCAGTTGGGATTCGACCTATGACACTGATGCTTTCATTGTGGATAATGATAATAAAACTATGAAATCACAACCTTTTGCTGCAGGCGGCGAACTACGGATGTGTGCTGTATTACCTGATGCAAGCATCGACTGGTGGAGGGTTGAATTTATAGTCTTAAACGAAAAAATTGAATACAGAGGCAATGGAGGAGACCAGGAAAGAGTAACTGTTGCTACCGGCGGAACCGTTACATTGAAATTTAATGAAGGAATTGGAAGCGTTGACTCTGATGCTCCTCCCGCTCCAACCGCAATGTATATCGTAGGCGAAGCCTATAAAGGCTGGCCGGGCGATCCCTGGGAAGAGGGCATTGCCGGAAACTTGATTCCAATCCGGGAAAACCCGGGAAAATTCTGGGGCATCAAGTACTTGAATCCTGGTGAGTTTAAATTTTCCCCCAATTATGCGTGGAATGGAGACTTCGGAGTGGAAGCTGCTATTGACGACGGACCTATTGGCACTTATACCATACAAACAGGAGCTGCAAGTAATCTGAAAGTTGCCCAAGCCGGATATTATTTGATTTATGTTGACACAGAAAGCGGCAGTATTATCATTACCGAGCCAAAAGTAATGCTGAAAGGCGACGTAGCAGTTGGACAATGGGATTCAACATTTGACACCGACGGTTTTGCCATAGATGACATCAACAAATTACTGGTTTCGAATCCATTCAATGCCAATGGAAATCTGAGGATGTGTGCCGTACTTCCCATTGATTTGGGTTGGTGGAATGCTGAATTCAATATTTATGAGGGCAAAATTATATATCGGGGGACCGGTGGAGACCAGGATCCTGTAGAAGTTGAGCAGGGAAAACAGGCTAAACTGAATTTCATCGACGACACCGGAGTAATTGAATAAATAACATCCGATTTGCAAAATCTCCGGAAAGGAACAAGTTCCTTTCCGGAGATTTTTAACTGCCATTTATTTATCCTATATTAACATTATATGAAACTTTCACTGGTCCTTTCTCTGTTTTTCTTTTACCTGTCTGCCGGATATGCACAAATCATCACAACCTCTCCTTCTATTGTTACAGAAGATGAAAGTGTAGAAATCGTTTTTGACGCATCTCAAGGCGCCGGCGGACTAAAAAATTATTCCGGAGACGTATATGCGCATACAGGTGTAATTACTGACAAATCTACCTCCGGAGCAGATTGGAGGTATGTAAAAGCCGGATGGTCGGAAAATATACCAGCCTGCAAAATGACCAATCTGGGAAATAATAAGTGGAAGCTAACCATTTCGCCTTCTGTCCGGCAGTTTTATAACGTACCGGCTTCCGAAACAATCCAACAAATGGCATTCGTATTCCGGAGTGCTGATGGTACTAAAGAAGGAAAAGACTCCAATGGTAAAGATATTTATGTACAGGTGTATCCCAAAGGATTATCGGTCGTTTTTACAGAACCGACTGCCAATAGCAATATTATACTAAAAGGGAATACACAATTATTCACGATACAAGCAACACAAGCAACAAACATCAAATGCAAAATAAATAATAATGAAATAGCCTCCATACAAAACTCAACTGAACTGAAAACTTCATTCCAATTCAATACCGAAGGCACTTTTGAAATAACCGCTGAAGCAGGTATCGCACCCAACATTGCACATGACACTGTATGGATTATCTCGCGTCCACCCAACATGAATGAGGTTCGTCCCGCCGGAATCCAGCCAGGCATCAACATCATCAATACTAATTCAGTTGTTTTATGTCTTTATGCTCCCTACAAAAACTTTGTTTACATCATTGGGGATTTCAATGACTGGAAAATTGACAATAATTTTTTGATGAAAAAAGACGGAGACTATTGGTGGCTCACCCTCTCCCATTTAGAAAAAGGGAAAGAATATGCTTTCCAATATTCGGTCAACGGTACGCTCAAAATTGCCGATCCTTATACCGACAAAATTCTCGATCCATGGAATGACCCTTATATTCCAGCCTCCGTTTATCCCAATCTCAAACCGTATCCTGCCGGAAAAACAGAAGGAATTGTCTCCATATTTCAAACAGGACAAACTCCCTACAATTGGAAAATCACCGATTTCCAACGGCCAACTAAAAACAAACTGATCATTTATGAAATGTTGATCCGCGATTTTGTCCAGGAACATTCTTTTTCCGCAGCCATGCAAAAATTGGATTACTTAAAATCATTAGGAATCAATGCGATAGAATTAATGCCCGTCAACGAATTTGAAGGAAATGACAGTTGGGGGTATAACCCTTCCTTTTACTTTGCTGTGGACAAATATTATGGAACTAAAAACGATTACAAAACGTTTATCGACGAATGTCACAAAAGAGGAATCGCCGTCATCATGGATATGGTTTTGAACCATTCTTACGGGCAGTCTCCTTTTGTTCAATTGTATTGGAATAGCGCCAACAACACTCCGGCGGCTAACAATCCGTGGTACAATATAACTTCTCCCAATCAGACTTACAGTTGGGGTTACGACTTCAATCACGAAAGCGCTCAAACACAAGCATTAGTCGATAGCGTCAACAGTTATTGGATGTCGGAATACAAAATCGACGGTTTCCGCTTTGATTTCACAAAAGGCTTCACACAAAAACCAGGCGACGGCTGGGCTTACGATGCTTCCCGTATCACAATCCTTAAACGCATGACTTCCGAAATTTACAAACGAAATGCCAACGCCATTGTCATTTTTGAACATTTGACCGACAATTCCGAAGAAATTGAATTATCGAATGCCGACATTATGTTGTGGGGCAACATCAACAATAATTATTGCGAAGGCATTATGGGATATACCGAATCTTCCAAATCCGATTTATCCTGGGGAATTTATAAAGAAAGAGGATTCAATTATCCCAATTTGGTCGCCTACATGGAAAGTCACGACGAAGAACGCTTGATGTATAAAGCCGAGACTTACGGAAACAGTGCTTCCGGATATAATGTAAAAGACATTCCCACGGCATTGAAGCGCGCTGCTCTTTCCGCCTGTTTTTATCTTCCGTTGCCCGGACCTAAAATGATATGGCAGTTTGGTGAATTGGGTTACGATTATTCAATCAATACATGTGCGGACGGAACTGTCGGTTCCGATGGTAGTTGCCGACTCGTTCCCAAACCGGTCCGTTGGGATTATTATGATGATCCCAACCGTAGAGCGTTGTACAATACCTACTACAAATTAAATTATTTAAAACAAAATTATCCGGTATTTTCCACCGCCGATTTTAATTATTCATTAAAAAATGCAGGCAAATATTTCATCTGGAAAGACAAGGATATGAATGCATTTGCCGTCGGCAATTTTGATGTAAAACAAGGGACAGTTTCCCTTACCTTACCCAAAAGTGGAATTTGGTATGAAGTTTTATCGGGAACGACAATCAACGCAACATCTACTACATATTCCGTTACACTTCAACCGGGGGAGTATCATTTGTACACAGACCAACCCATTGATATTCCCTCCGGAATTTCTTTGGTTACGGGAGAAAATGCTTCTTTCGTCATTTATCCTAATCCCGCAACAGACATCTTGCATGTTGCAGAACAAGGAAATGGAATCGACAAATTAGAAGTAATGAATCTTTCCGGGAAAATAATAATCCAGGAAATCAATACTGACAACATTAATATTTCAACATTACCCCAAGGATTGTATTTTCTAAAAATTCAATCGGAAGGAAACACAGGGATACTTAAATTCATAAAAAGATGAAGAAAACAATTTTATCCACAGCCTTATCGTTTTTTATTATAACGATATACGCCCACGACTTACAATCGCCCGGCGGCAATCTGAAACTCTCTTTTGACATTCAAAATGGAATACCGACCTATTCCCTGACTTATAAAGGAAAAGATGTAATCAAACCCAGCCAAATGGGATTGGAACTAAAAGCAGAACCTCAACCGGTCGAATTCGGCGCTGTCATGGAAATTCTGAACAATCAACCGGATACAGGAGTCTCGTTATACGACGATTTTATAATTAAAGACATTAAGTACTCCAATTTCGATGAAACCTGGGAGCCTGTATGGGGCGAAGTCAAACTTATCAGGAATCACTACAACGAGATGTTGGCAATCCTGGAACAACAAAAGGCAAAAAGGGTTATCCAAATCCGGTTCCGGCTTTTTGACGACGGACTGGGTTTCCGGTATGAATTCCCCCTGCAGGCTAACTTGATCTATTTTATTGTCAAACAGGAAAAAACACAATTTGCTATGGCCGGCGACCACAAAGCATTTTGGTTGCCGGGAGACTACGATACGCAAGAATACAGTACCATAACATCCAAACTTTCCGAAATACGTGGCAAAATGAATGAAGCCATCACTCCTAATTCTTCACAAACGCCATTCTCTATGACCGGAGTACAAACACCTTTGATGATGAAAAGCGATGACGGACTTTACATCAACCTGCATGAAGCGGCATTAGTCGATTATTCGTGCCTGCATCTCAACTTCAATGACAAGAATATGATCTTCGAATCCTGGCTCACTCCCGATGTATTGGGTAATAATGCTTATATGCAGGCTCCCTGTCAAACTCCCTGGCGAACCATTATTGTTAGCGACGATGCTCGCGATATTTTGGCTTCTAAATTAACATTAAACTTAAACGAACCCTGTAAATATACAGATGTATCCTGGATTAAGCCGGTAAAATACATTGGCGTATGGTGGGAAATGATTACCGGAAAAAGTACCTGGTCATATACAGATTTACCATCCGTCAAATTAGGAGAAACCGATTATTCCAAAGTCATACCCAATGGCAAACACGCCGCCAACAATCAAAAAGTAAAACAATACATTGATTTTGCCGCCCAACATGGTTTTGACCAGGTTTTGATAGAAGGTTGGAACATTGGCTGGGAAGACTGGTTCGGAAAATCGAAAGATTATGTTTTTGATTTCCTGACCCCCTACCCCGATTTTAACATCAAAGAATTAAACGAATATGCACACAGCAAAAATGTCAAATTGATGATGCACCACGAAACCAGTTCCTCCGTCCGCAATTATGAGCGGCATATCGACAGAGCTTACCACTTGATGACCTATTATGGTTACAATGCCGTAAAAAGCGGATATGTCGGTAATATCATTCCCCGCGGAGAACACCATTACGGACAGTGGATGGTTAATCATTATCTTTATGCCATAAAAAAAGCTGAAGAATGTAAAATTATGGTCAATGCTCACGAAGCCGTACGTCCGACAGGGCTTTGCCGGACTTATCCTAATCTGATTGGTAATGAATCGGCACGGGGAACCGAATACGAAGCCTTCGGCGGCAACAATGCCGACCATACCACGATCTTGCCGTTTACCCGGCTAATCGGAGGTCCGATGGATTACACTCCGGGCATTTTCGAAACCAAAATCAGCAAAATCAATCCGGACAACCATTCGTTCGTCCACAGTACCTTAGCCCGTCAATTGGCCTTATATGTCACCATGTACAGTCCATTGCAAATGGCAGCCGACTTGCCTGAAAATTACGAACGTTTCATGGATGCCTTCCAGTTCATCAAAGATGTAGCGGTCGATTGGGATGACAGCAAATACCTGGAAGCCGAGCCCGGCGATTATATCACTGTCGCCCGGAAAGCCAAAGGTACAAACGATTGGTTTATCGGTTGCACCAGCGATGAAAACGGACATACTTCCGAATTATCATTTAATTTTCTTGACCCCGGCAAAAAATACCTTGCCACCGTCTATTGCGATGCAAAAAATGCGCATTACGAAACAAATCCACAGGCATACGTCATTTATCAAAAAGAAGTTAATCACAAATCTAAATTGAAATTGCAGGCAGCGCCGGGAGGAGGATATGCGATTTCAATTAAAATGAAAGAAATGAAAAAATGAAAAAATGAAGAAATGAAAAATTTAATTGCATTATTTTCGGTTTTAGCTTATTTCTCAACTGTTAGCGGACAAAATATAAAACTTTATCCGACAAATTGGTGGGTGGATATGAAATACAACGAAATCCAGTTATTATTTTATTCGCAGGATAAAAATTTCAGCAAGCAACAGGTTTCCATTGATTATCCGGGAATAGAACTGATTCAAACTCATTCTTTTGAAAACGGGAAATATATAGCGCTGGACTTAAGAATCCGGCCGGAAACTCAACCGGGCACTGTAAAAATCAAATTTTCAGGCGCCAAAAAACCGTTAGACTGGCCACTCAAACCTCGCCGCCAGGGCAAGGGCACTGCTTTTGCAAATGGTGTGACTTCCGAAGATTTGATTTATCTCCTGATGCCCGACCGTTTTAGCAACGGAGATCCTTCCAATGACCGGATTCCCGGGATGAAAGATCAAAGCCTCAACCGCGATTCGCTTTATTTTAGGCATGGAGGCGATTTGCAAGGAGTCAAACACCATCTCGATTACTTGCAAGATCTTGGAATTACAGCCGTGTGGATGATGCCGGTTTTAAAAAATGACATGCCCGAACGAAGCGAGCACGGTTATGCTTTTACCGATCATTATACGATCGATCCCCGTTTGGGAGACGAAAAAGCATATTTAGAATTATCTGATGCCCTGCATGTCCGCGGGATGAAATTGATTCAGGATGCCGTATATAATCATATCGGATTAGACCATTGGATCGTACAAGACAGTCCTGCTGCCGATTGGGTGCATCCATGGCCGGTTTATACACAAACAAATTATCGCGATCAACTTTATTTCGATCCTCATGCAGCTGCATCCCAGCAAAAAATCTTAACCGATGGTTGGTTTACCACCCACATGCCAGATCTGAATCAGGAAAATCCATACGTCGCCAATTTTCTCATTCAACATGCCATTTGGTGTGTTGAACAATTTGGAATCGACGGCTGGCGTATCGACACTTATATTTACAACAACCTGAATTTCATGAATCGTTGCAATCAGGCGTTGCTGGACGAATACCCAAAACTTAGTTTATTTGGAGAAACCTGGGTACATGGCACTGCCAACCAGGCTTATTTTGCAAAAAATATTTTTGAAACACCATTCAAAAGCAATCTTCCGGGAGTTACTGATTTCCAATGCATGATCTACGGGATTCATCCGGCGCTGACCGAGAAATTCGGCTGGGTGGAAGGTGTGAACCGGATGTATCAGACATTGAGCAATGATTTCCTATACCAAAATCCGATGCAAAATGTGATTATGCTCGATAATCACGACTATTCCCGTATTTTCTCCATCCTCGGAGAGAATATCGCCAAACAAAAAATAGCGGTTGCCTGGCTTTTGACATGCAGGGGAATCCCTCAACTATATTATGGGACAGAAATTTTGATGAAAGGATTTTCAAATCCGGATGGATGGGTTCGACTCGATTTTCCGGGCGGTTGGGAAGGCGATAGTAAAAATGCTTTTACCGGAACCGGATTGACAAAAGATGAAAAAGAAATGCAAAATTATGTGAAGACATTAGCCAATTTCAGGAAAAATTCATCAGCGCTTAAAACCGGCAAATTAATGCAATACATTCCCAAAGATGGGCTATACACCTATTTCCGATACAACGACAAACAAACGGTAATGTGTATCATGAATACGAATGATAATGCCCAACCGGTTTCCATACATGATTATCCGGATATGGAAAAACAATTTACCAAGTTTCGCAACATAGAAACAGGGGAAATAGTGACGCTCGATCAACTTAAAAACATTCCGGGCTGGACGATGTGGGTATTGGAAATGATTTAAATTCCATAACTTTGTCCTCCTTAAAAATAGCAGGAGGGCTTCATGACACAATTATCCTATTCTTACTCACAAATCTGGAAAATCGCCTACCCGATTCTTCTTACCCTGTTGGTTCAAAACCTGATTCAGGTAACCAACACTGCATTTTTAGGTCGTGTCGGTGAAGTTGAATTAGGAGCATCGGCATTGGCCGGCATCTATTACATTGCCACCTTTATGTTGGCTTTCGGCTTCAGTGTAGGATCCCAAATACTCATTGGCCGGAGGAACGGGGAAAAAAATTATCAAAAAATCGGAGAAATTGTCATTTCCGGAATGGTATTTCTACTTTCCATGTCATTAATTCTTTTTGGATTTACCCGTTGTTTTTCAGGCCCCATTTTATCTAATATATTGAATTCCAAAAATGTATTACAGGCCTCTTTGGAATACTTGGACTGGCGGATTTATGGAATATTTTTCTCGTCCATCAATGTTATGTTCCGCGCCTTTTTCGTAGGAATTACTAAAACCAAAGTACTGTCAGCCAACGCCGCCATCATGGCCATCACCAATATTATTTTTGATTATGTATTGATTTTCGGCAAATGGGGCTTCCCTGCATTAGGAATTGCCGGCGCTGCCATTGGCTCTGTCATTGCAGAATCGTCTTCTGTTGTTTTCTTCATTATTTATACATTATCTGCCATTGATTTAAAAAAATATGGCTTCAATTTACCCGGATTCAACTTATTCCCGGCATTAAAAAGGACATTGAATGTAGCCATGTCATTGATGATACAACATTTTTTATCATTAGCCACCTGGTTCTTTTTCTTTTTAGCAATAGAAAAATTAGGAGAAACAGAATTGGCCGCCACCAATCTGGTGAGAAGCCTTTATATGATTTTCACGGTACCCATATTCGCTTTAGGAGCAACAGCCAACACACTGGTCAGCAACTCCATTGGAGCCAATAAGCAAGATGAAGTGATGGCATTAATCTGGAAAGTAACACGTTTGGCATTACTCATAACGGCTGTCTTTATACTTGTCATAGCCTTATTCCCAAGATTAGCCTTAAGTATATATACTCCCGACCAGACATTGATAGACGCCTCCATCTCATCATTATATGTCATCCTGGTAGGGATGCCACTCATTACCATTGGCAATATTTTCTTTAATTCCGTATCCGGAACCGGTAACACCCGGACAGCATTAGGCATTGAAATCAGTACATTAATCCTCTATGTAGCCTTTGTATGGATATGCGTATGGCAATTGAAATCATCGTTACCTGTTTGTTGGTTAAGCGAATATATCTACGCCGGAGGGATATTTTCAATGAGCCTTCTTTATCTGAAACGAGGAAACTGGAGGAACAGAAAAATTTGATACTTCCCGCTTTTGTTTGTATTTTTGCGCTGCAATTATGGCACGCAGATAACGCAAGTTGGGCGGATTCTCACGGATTTTATTTTTCCAATCCATAAACATCAGCGAAAATTCGTCCAATCCGCGTCATCTGCGTGCCATCAGATCAGCCCAATCTACGACAATAAAAACGATTATTATATGTTTGAAAATTTAAGTGAACGATTAGACCGGTCGTTTAAACTGCTGAAAGGTGAAGGCAAAATCACCGAGATTAACGTTGCCGAAACTCTGAAAGATGTACGGCGCGCATTATTGGATGCCGACGTCAATTATAAAGTCGCCAAACAATTTACCGACACGGTAAAAGACAAAGCGTTGGGGCAAAACGTATTGACCGCCGTTAAACCGGGCCAGTTGATGGTAAAAATAGTCCATGACGAACTGGCCACTTTAATGGGAGGCGAAACAGCCGACATCAACCTCAACAGCAATCCCTCCATCATCCTGATGTCAGGATTACAAGGTTCTGGAAAAACCACCTTCTCAGGAAAATTAGCCAACATGCTGAAAAGCAAACGGGGTAAAAAACCGTTGTTGACCGCTTGCGACGTATATCGTCCGGCTGCTATCGAGCAATTGAAAGTATTGGGCGAACAAATTGGTGTTCCTGTTTATATGGAAGAAGGAAATAAAAATCCGATTCAGATCGCTCAAAATGCCATTCAAACAGCCAGGAAAAACGGAAATGATGTAGTCATCATCGATACCGCCGGCCGTCTTGCTGTTGACGAAGAAATGATGAACGAAATAGAAGCCATCAAAAAAGCCATCAAACCAAACGAAATTTTGTTCGTTGTCGATTCGATGACCGGACAGGATGCCGTTAACACTGCCAAAGAATTCAACGACCGGTTGAATTTTGATGGAGTGGTTTTAACAAAATTAGATGGAGACACCCGTGGTGGAGCGGCGCTTTCTATACGTACTGTCGTTGACAAGCCCATTAAATTTGTCGGGACCGGCGAAAAAATGGATGCCATCGACCCCTTCCACCCCACCCGGATGGCCGACCGTATCCTCGGAATGGGTGACATCGTTTCGTTGGTAGAAAGAGCGCAGGAACAATACGACGAAGAAGAAGCCCGGAGACTTCAAAAGAAAATCGCTAAAAACCAATTCGACTTCGACGATTTCCTTTCCCAGATTCATCAAATCAAAAAGATGGGAAACCTGAAAGATCTTGCTTCCATGATTCCCGGAGTAGGAAAAGCATTGAAAGATGTTGATATTGACGACAATGCATTCAAAAACATCGAATCCATTATTTATTCGATGACTCCGCATGAACGCAAAAATCCGTCCGTACTCGATGGTTCCCGTCGCGCCCGCATTGCCAAAGGAAGCGGAACCAATATTCAGGAAGTCAACAAATTAATGAAACAATTCGATCAAACCCGGAAAATGATGAAGATGATGACCACTTCAAAATTTGCCGGAAAAGGAATGCCTAAAAGAAAATAAAATGAAGTTAATCGACGGAAAAGCAATTGCTGCACAAATCAAATTGGAAATCGCGGCTGAAGTAAATGCCATCAAAGCGGCCGGAGGAAAAATTCCCCATCTCGCAGCAATCCTTGTTGGACACGACGGCGGAAGTGAAACTTACGTTGCCAGCAAAGTAAAAACTTGCGAAGAAGTCGGTTTCAAATCTTCCTTGATCCGCTTTGAAGACACGGTTTCGGAATCCGAACTTTTAAATAAAGTACGAGATTTGAACAACGATCCGGATGTGGACGGTTTTATCGTTCAACTTCCTCTCCCCAAACACATTTCAGAACAAAAAGTAATAGAAACTATCGACTATCGGAAAGATGTTGACGGATTCCATCCCATCAATGTCGGACGCATGTCGATCGGGCTCCCTTGTTTTGTTTCTGCCACTCCGGCCGGTATTTTGGAATTACTGAAACGATATGATATCGAAACTTCCGGTAAACATTGTGTCATTTTAGGCCGAAGCAATATCGTCGGAAAACCAATGGCCTCTCTGATGATGCAAAAAGCCATTCCGGGCGATGCCACCATTACCGTTTGCCATAGCCGCACCAAAGACATCAAAGACCATTGCCTCCGAGCTGATATTATCATTGCAGCATTAGGTTCTCCGGAATTTTTGAAAGGAGATATGGTGAAAGAAGGAGCCGTAGTAATCGATGTGGGTACCACACGAATCCCTTCCGACAAAACCAAATCGGGTTTTAAACTGACAGGAGATGCCAAATTCGACGAAGTGGCTCCGAAGTGCTCATATATAACACCTGTTCCCGGAGGTGTAGGCCCCATGACGATCATTTCGTTGATGAAAAATACGTTATTGGCCGGAAAGAAAGTTATATATTAATGGAGAATTGAGAACGGAGAATTGAGAATTAAAAAAACGACATGAAGAATATATATTCTAAAAAAACATTACTTGTATTCTCAATACTCAAATCATAAATCACCACAAACCACTCCCAAAAACTAACCAGCCAATTTTCCGGA
>JAVBKX010000058.1:0-10675 GCA_031553835.1 Bacteroidales bacterium | reverse complement strand
GTTAATTTGTACTCGTTTCATAAGCTATATTATTGAAGTTAATACTCTGGTATTCTTTCAAATACAAAGTTAACTAAAATGATATAGCTTATTTTTTGCTACTTATCCATCTTGTCCGGTTTTAAACATAGGAACTTATTTTGTGGAGTTCTTTTTACAATATTTTTCAGGGAATAAAATTCTTTATAAATCCATAAATATCCATTGTATAATTCATCAACCGTCATTTGTTTTGGCTGGAAAACCACATTGGATGTGTTGTATTGTGACAGATTGAAATTCACAATTCGGTTTTCATCCAATAATTGTTTATATAACGCGGTTCCGGGATACGGTGTCAGGATATGTGCAGTCATCGTTTCAACCTTATTTCGAACCAACCAGTCCAACGTTTTTTCAAACACAACAGTTTTATCATAGTCAAATCCGAAAACCAAACTGGCATTAACCATAATTCCTTTGCTATGAAGAAGTTCGATCAAAGTTTCATACTCATCTACAGTGTTTTGTTTTTTATTAGCAAAACAAATAGATTCTTCCACAATCGATTCAAAACCAATAAACAAACTTTTACATCCTGATAAAGCAAAGTCATCAATTAAATCTTGATGATGATATATATTAGCGGAAACTGCAGCATGCCAAGAAAATCCTTTATTTTTAATCGCCTGAATAAATCCTTTCGTCCATGCAATATTTCCGATAAAATTATCATCAATAAACAATATCTGTTTGGTTTTCAGTGCTTCAATTTCTTCCAACACATTTTCAATCGGACGATTTCGGAACAGACTGGAGACATATTCACTACTATTATAACAAAAATTACATTTGAACGGACACCCTCGACTTGTAACTACAACATTGTGATACAAATAATTATTCTTCTTTACAAAATTCCAATTTGGGATAGGAACAAGTTTTAAATCCGGAATAATTTCATTTTGGTAAACCTGCTGAAGATTATTTTTAGAAAGATCATCCAAAAGTTTCTCCCAAACTGGCTCTGCCTCCCCAACAACAACACTGTCACAATGCTCCAGCATTAAAGACGGATTCGCAGAAGCATGAATTCCACCAAATACTACCCTGATTTTTCGTTTCCGGTATTGCTCTGCAATCCAAAATGCACGCTCAGAAGTATCAACATTTACTGTAATTCCAACTAAATCTGGCTCGTCCGACAAATTCAGATTAGAAACATTTTCATCTTCGATCCAAACATGGTGCTCCTCTGGAGTCAACGTAGCAATGACAACCAAAGAAAGAGAAGGCGATAGAACTCTTTTGAAAACAGAATCCATCGGACGAAGACTCATTAAAGGAGATATCAGTTTAATTTTCACATGCAAATAATTGAAAGTTAAAACCAAATAAGCACATGGTAAAATCCCACCAAAGCTAATCAACTTTACTACTAATCCTTAACCGCCGCCTCTTTCAGCCGTTTATTGAAAAAAATCTGAATACTTTGTATAACCAATAAAATGCCACAAATCAGAAATAAGATTTCCAATTTCATTATATCGCCAAGCGGTCCGAAAACAAACATCCCGACAGGCATGACAGAGGTAGCGACCATATCTACCACACTAAATATCCTTCCCTGCTTATCGGGTTCCACTTTTCTCTGGAATAACGACATTTCAGTCGAATAAAAAAATGAAGCGAATATTCCCATAATCAACATCATGGTAAGAAAAACATAAAAATTGGGATAAGCCAGCAAACTATTGGTTATGCCTATGATAAAGCAAGACATGGCAATCGTGTTAATTCCATTTTTAAAACCTCCCCACCAGGCCAAAATTCCACCACCCAACATCATCCCACCACTGAAAGCAATTTCGAGCGCGGACAATCTCCAGACTTCCTCTCCATAACTTCTCGCCACCACCACCTGACTGAGAAAAGCTGCTGGTGTAATCAGGAAAAAATAAAAGACATACAGGGTCAACATTTCCCTTACGAAAACATTCTGCTTCACATATCGCAATCCTTCCTTTAAATCATCAAAATAACCCAATTGCTGTTTGTGTAATGATTTTTCATGTGCTTTGACAGGAAGATATACCATGATAGAAATGCCAACCATAGCAGTTGCCACATCAATAAAGAAAATAGAGCCAAGAGGCATAAATGACAGCAAACCTGCACTGGCAGCCGGCGCCAACAACATGATAAAAGATTGCAAACTACCATTAATACTATTTACTTTCAATAGATGATCTACCGGAACCATTTGCGGAATAATAGCTCCGACTGCCGGAGATTGGATTCCCGTACCAACAGACCGGATTCCTAACACAAGAAAAATCAGCCATAGTTCCTGATATCCCGATAAATAAATGATTGCCAGCAACAAAGTAACCGTTGCAATTCCGGCATCAGCCCATATAATCAGCTTTTTACGATTGTAACGATCTGCCCATACTCCGGCAAATAAGGATACAATCAACCGGGGCAGGAAAGTACAGGCAGTGCCGATAGTCATCATTACTCCTGATTTAGTCAGCAGGGTAATATGCCAGATAACGGCAAATTCAACCAACGCCGAGCCAAAGAGCGAAACGCCCTGGCCGGCCATGAATAACGCAATTATTTTTTTCCAGTCAGCAATAATGAGCCATTTTTTAGATTGGCGACAAAAATAGCAAATAAATCCATGTTATGCTAAACTTCTTCAGGTTGTAAATGGTTATATCGTAAATATATTTGTTAAAACACGAAGACCCACAGTCACAAAGTTTTCATTTTATTTTTTTCATTTCTTTGTGCTTTCGTGTCTTCGTGTTCCAAAAATAACTCTTAAAATAACAAAAGCTATGGATGCTAATAAAGTGCGGGAATTATTAAGTAATCAGCAAGAGTATTATCTGGGACATGTATGCAAAACCATCGATAAATCTTTATTGCACGCCCCTTCTCCCAATATTGTTGACGAAGTATGGACTGTTTCCGACCGGAACAACAAAGTGTTGGCCAATTATCAACGGCTGCTAAATCATGGTCGCCTTGCCAATACGGGTTACGTTTCCATTCTTCCTGTAGATCAAGGTATTGAACATACCGCAGGCGCTTCGTTTGCTCCCAATCCGTTGTATTTTGATCCTGAAAATATTGTCAAATTAGCGATCGAAGGCGGTTGCAATGCTGTAGCTTCCACTTTCGGTGTATTAGGAGCGGTAGCGCGTAAATATGCTCACAAAATTCCATTCATTGTAAAAATCAATCACAATGAATTATTGACTTATCCCAACTCGTATGACCAAATTTTATTCGGAACAGTAAAAGAAGCCTGGAATATGGGCGCTGCAGCTATCGGAGCGACTATTTATTTCGGATCGGACAAAAGTCGCCGGCAAATCATCGAAATTGCCCAGGCATTTGAATATGCGCACGAATTGGGCATGGCAACAGTACTTTGGTGTTATTTACGCAACAATGGATTCAAAAAAGAAGGAATCGATTACCATGCCGCCGCCGACCTGACAAGTCAGGCCAATCATTTGGGAGTAACTATCAAAGCTGATATCGTAAAGCAAAAATTACCCGTAAATAATGGAGGATTTACGGCCATTGGTTTTGGGAAAACCGATATTAAAATGTATAGCGAATTAAGCACGGAACATCCTATTGACCTTTGTCGTTATCAAGTCGCCAATGGTTACATGGGACGAGTCGGACTGATTAATTCAGGAGGAGAATCGAAAGGAGCATCCGATTTAAAAGAAGCTGTCATCACTGCCATTATCAATAAACGCGCCGGTGGAATGGGCTTAATCAGCGGACGAAAAGCGTTCCAAAAACCAATGAAAGAGGGTGTTGAACTATTGAATGCTATTCAGGATGTTTACCTGGATAAAACGATTACATTGGCTTGAAAAAACCGCTAATCTTTTTTATTCTTTAGAAAATGTAGAATTAATTATCAGTTTTCTGCCATTTCTCTAATATAATTATAGGCAGTAATACCCATGCCGGCAGTTTCTGCAAAATCCGGATTTTGCTTACTTTGTTGTAAAAAACAATGCCATTGCTGAATGAGTGGCCAATGCACCTGTGCATAATCGTCATTTCCATCCAAGGCGGTTATCATGGATAATAAAAACAGCATCCGACTGGTAGATTCTACCGATGTTTGCGTACTGCTGATTTGTCCGTTTAATAATGGATAATCGCCCAGAGTGGAAGGTGCATACTCTTTCTCCCAATTATCACTGGCGCTGTATTTCAATAAGGGGGTCAATTGCGCTTTAAGAAAACGGCTATTATGGCTGAAGAATGGAGCAGACCGAACAATCTCTGCCACGCCCTTCCTGGAAACGAATAATAAATCTCCTGATTCATCAGCTATGATTTTATAAGCTGCTACCATTTGGCGGTAAGTAAAAGATCCCTGTTCCTTTTCAAATTGCTTGTCAAAAGCATTACATTTCTTACTTACATCCGGATAATCCCGATAAGCTACAGCAAACAATTGTTCCATTGTTTTGTCTCCATTCCGGTTCCAATAGGGACGTATATTTTCTCCAAAATATTGAACAGCATACATATCATCATATCCTACCATTATGGTACCTGACGCTGTTGTCGTTTTGCCCAATGACTTCGTCATGCGAATATAAGAAGCGCCATACTTCTCTACTGATGTATGGGCAGTATCCGCAGAGAGATAAAAACCGCCCCAGTTTTTATGATTCTGTTCAAACAAATGCGGTTCGTTTCTTGCCATTTTCACAAACCATAAATTATTTTGTTGGGAAATTTCAATTGTACGGCTCAGCACGCCGCCATCTGAGATCCAAGCCGGCGTAGCATCACAATACAACGTTACATCATGCGGTTTTTCATCTAAGGAATGTATATCATAGGAAATATAATTAATGGGACGCGAGAGTAATTCCAAATCATTCAGCAACAAAGGAGCGGTAAAAGTCAACGTTAGTTTCACCGGACCACATGCAAACTGATAGCATGTCCGGGTTGCCTGCACATCCACCGAGAGTTGCGAAGCTACCTCGTCTGCTCGGATATCAAAATCAACAAATGCTCCACCCGCCTTGTTCATACAATGGGCAGCTATCAGGACTTTACCATTCTGGATTGTTTTTTTTACGCTGTCGGGAATTTCGATTATTTTATCCAATCCCCATTCAAAACCGGTCTTTACTACTTGTGTACCATTGACATATACATCTAAAATATCATCATGAGAATAATTGAGGAGAAGTGTCTTTTCCAATGCATCAGGAGCAATCTCGATTGTACGGCGTATCCAAATATCCGGCGTATCCCAAACGGTATTGATAGAATAACCGCCCAATGTTCCGAAAGGCAATTTTCCTGTATCCCATACAGTATCATCGAAATCTTCTTTTTCCCATCCTTCGGAAGGTTGCGAAAAAGTATAATGGCCAGACCGTTCTCCCTTTGGAAGAGCCGAAGCATAAATGCCAAAATCCAGCAAACTATTCCCAAACAAGTTCTGACCATGTGCTGCAATGACAACCTCACCTGTCCGTAACGCAGCAATCACTTCTGCTGGGATTTCCACCCATTTATCTTCTCCCCATACAAAACCGGTTTCCACAATCAAGGTTCCGTTTACATATAATTCGAATACATCATCGTGTGAATATCTTATATACAATTTTTTACCGGCCAGTTCTTTCTCATTAATATTCACTCTCCTTCGCACCCAAATAAACGGAGACGGCCATATCGTATTTATCTGCATATAATAGGGCGAATGGTATCCCATGGAACCGAACGGCGCTGCACCCGAATCCCATCCGCTATCGTCAAATTCAGGTTGTTGCCATCCTTTAGAAGGTTTGGTAAATATATATTTCCCCTCCCAGAGTTCATCTCCCGACAGACCTGCGATCGCTTCATCAAAGCCCTCTCCCGATCCTATAAAGCGATAATTTTTTCCATCTACCTGGAGAATACCGGTAAAAGGCCATGGTTTTCCATCCAAAAACCGGGGTTGAACTCCATATAGTGTTGCAGCTGAAGACCACACACTAATGTTGTCATCGATTGTGATAAGAGGACAAGGGTATGTTTTCCGTACATCTTTTGTGACCAAAGAATTCTCCGGCAAACGACTGCACGACACGCTGGTTATCAGCAACAAAAACATCAGGTATGCAAAAAAATTCTTCATCTTACCTCCAGATCTGCTTTCCTTTTTCATACACAAATATTCTTTCCTGTGAACCCCGGCTATGGTTCTTCAGATACAGCAGGGCATCTTTAGGAACTCCCCGGTACAACAGAGAGTCGGAGTGACTTGTCACAATACCTAACGATTGCCACTCACGATTCAAATAAAACAATTCAAACACATCTCCCGGCCGGATATAATTGTCACGGTTGCGGGGACTAAAAATAATAACAGATACTGCTTTAGGTGTACCAAAATCTAATCCTGCCCATCCTCCCGATGCTTCCTTGTAATCAAAAGAAGTCCATGTCTTTCCGTCAAACACATTTGTATATTCCTGAGAACGAATCGGATCGAAAGAACCAGGAGTACCAATCACCTTTCCCTGCAAAGGAACAGTGTCGTGATCCGTTTCATACAACGCCACTTCCGCCACATTGCAGCGGCTTTCTGCCGCTCCATAAAAACGCACATATCTGTATTTGTTTTTTATTTTCGGCTTCACCGCTACACAAAGCCGGGGAGGCATCCTGTTAATGACATGCAGTGTATCTTTATGTACAAAACCGGCATCATTACTGCCTTCAAAAACGCCGCCATACATCCGGTCTCTAAACCAGTCTTCCTCTCCCGTACTAAATTTTGCACAAAGTACTACATCCTGTACACTATCGCGACCGGTATAAAAAACAACCTCATTTGTAAACGGATTAATCCGGAAAGGATCGGATTGACAAACCAACCGGTTATTTTCCCATGTGGCAACACGTAATATATCACCTTTTTGTATAGCGCGAAAAGTGACCTCGTTCCGTTGCACCGGCGCCCAGGTCACCGGCATCCAGTCCTGATGCCGGGCGGTACACAAGTAGGCAATTTTTGCTTCCATCTTACTATTGTATAACCGGGAAACCGGAATATTTACCTTCTCCATATAATATTCAGTATATGGATATGTCACATCCTTAATTATTGGCCGGACAAAGAATTCAGGACAAGAATTTTCCAACGCGGCCATGTTTTTTTTCATCTCGCGGTTGTAACTGAATGTATAGCGATAGACTTTCGTTTTCGGATCGTACCTGAATCCGCTTTCGCGTACCCGAACTACATTGTCCGGAAAATCCTGCATATATAATTCTTTCTCTTTGTCCTGATAAGAAATCCAGAAGTGTCCTACATTATCATTGCCCCGTACCGGAACAAAATCGATATGACAGGGAATGCCCAATGCCCGGCATACATATATAGCGTAATCGGTAAGGGTCCCACAGTTACCGCTTTTGAACCGGGCAATGGAAGGGCCAACATGTGGCAATCTGGCCGGAGCTGTTGTAGTAAAGTAAACCTCTTCCCGATCTGCAATATGCCGCATCAAAGCCAAAACTGCATTGATCGGATCTTCAGCCATTTCCGGCGGTTCCTGACGGAGTTCATTCAATAATAGTTCATTATATTCTTCATAGAACTGTTGCCTCCAGTATTCGGGTTTTTCATCACCTATGCGGTAAGGCAGGACGTATTCGCAAAAATCGTCAAATGATACATTTTTACCCCAAGGTTGTTCTTGCCAGACCTTGAAAGCCCAATCAATATTACTACAGATGTAAGCAGAATCTAAAGTTAGAATATCATGTCTCAAAAATAAAGAATCTCGAAAGAAACTTCCATAAAGGCTGGTAATCGAATCGGAAAGTTCCCCAGGGCGAATGGCCGTATTTTTATTCTCCCGGAGCAGACGAAAGTAATTCAGGTAATTATTCAACTGATTACCTTCATAATAATAATGCCAGGGCATATTTTCGATCAGAAAGCACGCCGCCCGGTATTTCAAACTGTCCTCTCGGCTATACCGGGATAAAATTTTCTCCAGTTCCACTCGATTGTCGCCTGCGACTTTTAAAGCAGCATCCAATGGTGTGACCGAATCATAGATTTTCAAACAGGAAGTAAGTACTAAAGTAAAGCAAATAAGATATAATATTTTACACAAAAAACGATATGCCATATAATTTTAACAATAATATAGAGCACAAAGAAATAAATAAATATTTATATTTTCAATACTATTGTATCTAAAAACCAGTCTATTTTCCTGTTTATTGATAAAATTGACCGATTTTCATCCATATTTGACCGATTTTCGCTGTTATTACACAAATATTTTACCATATATTTGCAAACAATTACTTAAACTAATAACAATAAATCAGCAAAACATTTAGTAATATAAAAAAGTATCGGTAAAACTGAAGATTACCGGCAGAGTAACTAACTAAAGGAAAAAGAAAGGGCGGACAATTGTCTCCTGCTTCAAAAGTGACAATGCATTCCGCCCCGATTTCCCTTCTAATAAGAAGGAGGCTACAAAAATAGGAATTAATTAGCAAACCTACGAGGTTTGAAGTTGTTGAAAGGATAAATACAACGAAAGAAATTGCTCTTAGTCTGGCTGATGCCGGATTTCTCTCAAAAGTAAACATTTGGGTTTACAAAAATGAACAGTACAAAACAAACTAAAAAAATTGCTGCTGTAGCAGCTGTATATATACAGTTAAACTCAACGGATAACAAACTGTCAGGTATTTCTTTGGCGAATGTCGAGGTAGTGGCGTATGGAGATACCGGTGTTGACCGGTGCGATATTATAAAATACACAAGAAATGCAAAAGAAAAATATGTTTCCACAGATGTTAAAGCCAATGCGCAAGGAGGTCTTTATGCTTCATATCAGGGCAAAACAATTAAATTAGGTATCCAAGCAAGTGCTGGTGGCACAGTAGGAATTCCTGATTGTGTTGACAGTAATGGCAATTGTTGTGAAAAGAGTTTTATCGAAAAATCCCCGAAATATTATTAATGAATCAAGAGGCTGTCTCAAAAGTTAAATTAGAACACAAAATATACAGAATACACAGAAATTCACTGTTTATATATTCTTATAATGTGCTCATATTCAGTTGAAAAAAAATCAATCCGCGCTTTTCTGTGTCATCCGTGTCATCTGTGTTCTATTGATCTGCTTTTGAGACAGCCTCTTAAAATCTAATTTTCATGAAATCAACATCACTAAATACGTCCGGACATATGAAAAAAAAAATAATACTGATTTTACTTCAATTGAAAAAACACTCAAATATTTTATTAATAGTTGTGCTATTTTTCAACAGTTCCTGTAATCCGGAAAAGCACCCAATAGATAACAATCTGTCATATATTTATTTAGACTCATTATCCGAGCGAAATATCATCACTGAAAGCATCAATAATTGTCATTTTGTAAAATTACAAACTATAGAAGAATGCCTGATTAAATGGATTGTAAAAATAAAATTTGATGATAATAAAATTTTCATCAAAGATACTAACAATAAAATATTCGTATTCGATCATCAAGGCCGTTTTTTAAATACAATAGGCAAAATAGGCCTGGGCCCCGATGAACAATTAGTTATCTTTGATTTTGATTTGAATACAAAATCCAAAATCATAACTGTTTTTGATATCTATAAATCAACCCTGTTCAAATATACTTATTCTGGAAATTTATTAGGAAAAGAAAAATTTAATGATGACTTGTTTGCAAATGTATCAGCTATTACATTCGCAGATGACAGGCATTGGATACTAACACTCGACAACGACAATACATCATTATTTAATTATGGAATATTGGATAACAAAAATAAAAAACGAAAAAATTATATTCCTTATATGGCAATAGGAAATCAAACGCTCAGTTATGGAATGTCCAAAATAGGCAAATTCAAAGAAACTGTATATATGTGTGCTTTTATGTCAGACACTGTCTATACATACAATATTGATTCAGAAAGGATTATTCCCCAATGGGTATTCAAAGGAAAGTCGATGCCGGCTACAAAAGAAGAATTGGATGGCAAAACGTATGATTTAGCACTGGAAGCTCTTGTTATAGCCAGAAACAAACATTTATCCACCGGGATCGATCAATTATACACAACAGACGATTATATCCATTTCACTTTTAGTATGAATAACAGTAAATACAGGGTTTTCTTTAATACAAACTCACAGTCGGGTTATTATTATAAAATTATACCCGCAAGCTTATATACATCCTTAGACAATTTAATTGCCACCACAGATAAAGCAT
Organism: Bacteroidales bacterium; assembly: GCA_031553835.1. Taxonomy (GTDB): domain Bacteria; phylum Bacteroidota; class Bacteroidia; order Bacteroidales; family Azobacteroidaceae; genus JAVBKX01. The sequence goes on along the minus strand of JAVBKX010000058.1, from coordinate 368 downwards.
TTGTTTGTTTTATACCTGCCGACGAGGCTCTTTCCGATGATTTTGAAGACAATCTGAATTTAAAAGAAATATTGGAGGTTACCAAAGAAGATGATAATCCGATCCTTGCATTCTATAATTTGAATTAATGCAATATATGAGAAAAAATATTGGCACATATATGATATGCATAATGATGATCTATACTGGTTGCAGAGATATATCAAAGTCGAATGCAAATATTTCAGCAAACAAATATTTATATTTCCAATGCTATTGCATCTAAAACCAGTCTATTTTCCTGTTTGTTGATAAAATTGACCGATTTTCATCCATATTTGACCGATTTTCGCTGTTATTACACAAATATTTTACCATATATTTGCAAA
>JAVBKX010000049.1:0-10407 GCA_031553835.1 Bacteroidales bacterium | reverse complement strand
GTCTTTATTTTCATTAGTATTATTTGAATTTAAAGTAATCGTTTGCAAATATATGGTAAAATATTTGTGTAATAACAGCGAAAATCGGTCAAATATGGATGAAAATCGGTCAATTTTATCAACAAACAGGAAAATAGACTGTTTTTAGATGCAATAGCATTGGAAATATAAATATTTGTTTGATGAAATATTGAGACTGTAAATTAAACTGTGTCAGTAAAAGTTGAATAAAAAAATATTACTTTTACGAACACAGTTTAATTTACAGTCTCCAAATGCGATTCTTAATTCTTAATTAAACTAATAAACTCCTCCCTCGTTTTTGCCTGATTAAACACGCCCGTAAAATCAGAAGTAGTAGTAATCGAATTTTGCTTTTCCACGCCTCGCATTTGCATACACATGTGTTGCGCTTCAATCACGACCATAACGCCCAACGGATTCAACGTGTTTTGAATACAATCTTTAATTTGGGTAGTCATTCGTTCCTGTATTTGCAGCCGGTGCGCAAAAACATCCACCACACGTGGAATTTTGCTCAATCCTACCACTGCGCCATTAGGAATATAGGCCACATGCGCCTTGCCAAAAAAAGGCAACATGTGATGTTCGCACATCGAATAAAAATCAATATCCTTGACAATCACCATTTGGCGATAATCTTCTACAAACATGGCCGATTTCAACATCTTTTCGGGATCCTGTAAATAGCCTTTAGTCATAAACATCATGGCCTTTGCCACCCGCTCAGGCGTTTTTAGTAATCCTTCACGGTTGGCATCTTCGCCTAATAAAGCAATAATTTGTTTATAGTGAGAAGCAATATGAGATCTTCGTTCCTGTTCTTTTTCTTCCACGTTCAATTGACAATAGATATTTTAATTTCGTCGGATACGACAAACATTTCACGGGCAAACTGAGGAAATTCTTTTTTCAATTGAAAAAGGAATGCAGTGGCTTCCTCAGTATGTTGGAAATCGCCTACCCGAAGCCGAAAAACAGGCGAATTATAAATGACATACGTCGATACTTCAGGGAATTTTTCTTTGATCATCCGTTCCCTGGACAACGCTGTTTCTTTTGCATCGCGATTATTTCCGGAAAAAACATTGATCCGGAAACCATTAAGTTTCAGGCAAGTGTCATCACCAGCCATACATTTACCAGTCAAAGCCAAAATTTTCTCATCTGCTGTAATGGTCACTTTCCCTTCTCCGGGAACATCTGCTTTCAACCGGTCAATAATCGAACTATATTGAGCCTTTGCCGAACCTGCGGTCAACAGACAAATGAATAAAATATACAATGAACAAACCTGAACCGACTTCATAACGATGCGTATGGAATTAAAAAGCCTCAATAATTGGTAAAAATTTATCTACGCCCAAAGAAGCGCCTCCAATCAATCCTCCGTCAACATCGGGATTAGCGAACAATTCTTTTGCATTTCCGGCATTACAGCTGCCTCCATACAAAATCGACGTGTCATCAGCGACTGCCGCGCCATACTTATCCGTTAAAGTTTTACGAATAAATGCATGCATTTCCTGAGCTTGATCCGAAGTTGCTGTTTTACCGGTTCCAATAGCCCAAACAGGTTCATAAGCAATCACAATTTTTGCAAATTCTGTAGCCGGCAAATGAAACAATCCATTTTCAATTTGAGATTTCACTACATCAAAATGGCGACTAGCTTCACGTTCGTCCAACACTTCTCCTACACAAAAAATCGGAGTTAAACCATTAGCCAATGCCAGCAATACTTTTTCTTTCAGGATAGCATCGGTTTCGCCGTAATAGGCACGACGTTCCGAGTGTCCTAATATCACATATTTTGCACCTGTAGAAGCCACCATGGCAGCCGAGACTTCACCGGTATATGCTCCTGAAGCCTTATCTGCACAATTTTGTGCGGAAACGCCGATTTTTTTAGTGTCGATAGCAGCAGCAACCGGTGCCAAATGAATGAATGGAGTTCCGATAACCACATCACAATGAATCGTTTTACCATTCAATGCTTTTTCCAACTCTGTTGCCAATGCTAATCCTTCTTGCAGGCTGTTGTTCATTTTCCAGTTCCCTGCGACAATGTTTTTTCTCATTTTTTACTCTTATTATTATTGATATTCGTAGATTTATTTTCGTTTTTTGCTTTTACTCCGGTGTTTATTGCTAAACATAAATAATATACCCAGTGGTATTACAAAAATACCCACCAGTATCAGCATTTCCGGCAAATCATTTTCAGGAGGAATCTGTCCCAATGAAGATTCGTTCAAAGGCAACTGCAATCCTTCGCCTTTTGGCAAATCCCGATAATGCCATTTATTAACAATGGTTCCCTCTTTCAATAGCATTAAACCCGGATTGGAACGGATCATTGTTTTTAGTGTAATTTCATCGGTAGTACAAATGGGATATTCCGCTCCCATTTCCTCGATCCAACGGACTACAGCTTCCCGGGTCGATGCTGTCAGGCAATAAAACGGATAATTATTCTGGCGGGCATAATCATAGATTTCATTGACATCATCAATGCAAGAATCATCCGCCTGATTGAATTTATAAGATATCAGCAAAAATGTATAAGCCGGATCAGACAATATATCTTCGGTAATGTCAATTCCATCATCTGTAGTGATGGTAAAATCGTGAATGGGCGGTTGATATCCTTTTTTCTTTAGTACGGACTGGGCATCGACAAATACCCAGGTAGAATCATTCGACGGATAATCCTCCAGTGAAAACACTTTTTTCAATCCATCTTTCTCGTAGATAAAAGATGTAACATATTCATCGTGCGGAGCTCCTTCCGGAATTATCATTTGATCGGGAATATAAGTTCCTATTTTATAAGGGCGGAAATCCAAAATGGGTAAATGATTATAACAATAGAAAGAAACGCCCAGAATAAACAAATAAGCGTAAAGGGTGACAATCCAATAGGTTTTATGATAAAACAAAGAGGTCATCTTCTGATTCCAAATGAGAATGATGATGGCGCCCAGTAACAAGAAGATATTCTTATAAAATGTGGTCCAATTGGACAGCACCACGGCATCGCCAAAACAGCCGCAATCGCTCACCGGATTGGCAATAGCCGAATACAGCGTCAGCATCGTCATGAAACTCATAAACAATAAAACCAACCGGGAAGTGATTTTACGATAAACACCTAACAGAAGACAAACACCTAATGCAAACTCAAAGGCAGACAGAAGAAAGGCAGCCGGAAGGGTAAAATGATCAAAATACAGCAATTCGAATGCTGCAAAGTAATCATGGAATTTGTATGCGCTGCCTAATGGATCGACCGCTTTTACAAAACCGGAGAAAATGAATACACATCCGATTAATACCCTGAAAATTTCTACAACGATTTTTTTAGATTGTCCGGCCTTCATGATTCTTCGTATTCTAACTTGATTAATCCGAAAAGGGCATAATTAATCATGTCCATATAATTAGCGTCCACTCCTTCTGAAACTAAAGTATGACCTTTATGTTCTTCGATTTGTTTTGTACGGTAAATTTTCGTCAGGATAAGATCGGTATAAGAACTGATTCGCATTTTCCGCCAAGCCTCGCCATAATCATGATTTTTGGCATACATCAATTCTTTTGTTTGCGTGATATATTTATCGTATAAAGCAAGCGCTTCTTCATTTGAAATATCTACCGTGTCGGAAAATCCGAGAGTTAATTGGATCAAGCCGATTACTCCATAGTTAACAATACCGATCAATTCCGACCTGATGTCATCGCCGATTTTATTTTCCCCGGTAATTTCCAGGGTACGGATCCGGTTTGCCTTAATTAAAATCTGGTCGGTAAGTGATTCGGGCCGCATGATCCGCCACGAAGAACCATAGTCTTTTAGTTTTTTTTCAAACAGACCCTGACAAATATTTATAACATGATCAAATTGAACTTTTGTAGTATCCACTTTACAATTGACGTTTACAATTAACAGGGTGCAAAGGTAATAAAATTACGAACACCGCAATGTTTGTCCCGGCCTTAATGTTTTAGTAGATTTTATATTATTCAATCGACATAACTGCTTGACGCTTACACCATGCTGTTGTGCAATTTTGCCCAGTGTATCTCCTTTTTTCACCCGATGGTAAGCGATTCCTCCTTTTGCATATTTGCTTTTTACGACTCCGGATGTCTGTTTATCAAATTTATATGTATCTGTATGCGCTACAAAATTTTCAAAGTCAACAATTTCGGCAGGATTAATAGCCCGTCCGAGGAAACGCACTTCAAAATGCAAATGAGAACCGGTAGAACGACCGGTATTTCCACCCAACGCAATCGGTTGCCCGGCTTTTACCACATCATCCGGTTCAACCAGGAATTCTGAAAGGTGTCCATATACTGTTTCCAGTCCATTGGGGTGCCGTAATACCAAGTAATAGCCATAACCGCGGCGTTCATATTGTTTTACGCGCACTTTTCCGTCAAAAGTAGCCCGGACAGTATCCCCTACTTGTAATTTGATATCGGTACCATAGTGAAAACGACGTCTGCGAGGGCCATATTGTGAAGTAACTTTTCCTTCGAAAGGCATACAAAATCCTTCCAAATTGACCGAAAAAGAATCGGGGAGTTCTACATTTCTGTAGGGATTGACATGTTCATCGCTCCAGGAATCATATAAATCGCTCGCCGGGAATTCCAATTCTTCCGCGTCCAACAGGCGATCCATATTCAGGGAATCGAGGGTAGCCAATTCGCCTTTGAATATGACTTTTCCTGCTATTAATTGCAAATCCTCCGATATTTTGGAGTGAATCGATTGAATGTGGTTATCTGAAGTTTGAGCTGTTGCGTCATAAGTAGCAGAAACGGAAGTCAATATTCCTGCTGTTAACATTAAGTTTCGAAAAATTTGATTCATCATCATTTCATTTTGCTTTACAAATGATTAAAATTCATCATTTGCATATAAGCTATTAATTAATACGGCCGGATAATCAAATAATTCTTCCGGTCGAAAAAAACGTTTTAATTCAATTGCGGCAGTTTCTACAGAATCAGATGCATGGACAATGTTTTCCTGTACACTCATGCTAAAGTCTCCGCGAATTGTTCCCGGCTGTGCCGTCCGTCCATTAGTAGGTCCGGCAATTGATCTTACAGCTGCCACCGCGTCCACCCCTTTCCAACAGGCTACCACAGCAGGGCAGACCATCATAGAATCTTTGATTCGTTGAAAAAAAGGTTTTTCTTTTAAGTGGGCATAATGTTCCGACAATATCGCATCGGTAAGTTGAGTCATTTTCAATCCACAGAGTATCAAACCCTTTTGTTCAAAACGTTTAATTATTTCTCCTAATATCCCGCGCTGAATAGTACAGGGTTTAAAAATGACTAATGTCTGTTCCATGATATTATCAAGATTACCATAGTTTTGAAGCGAAATGCTTTAAGGATTACAAAGAAAGGTTTTTTGAATCAATAAAACAAGTATTTTAACATCCTTCTTATAAGATACAGAATAAATTAGTTTTTTTTAACACTAAAAAGAAATAAGATCTACGTAAAATGCGTAGATTTGCGTAAAATTCGTAATAATAATTTTTCACTGAAAAACAATGAAACGTTTAACTCCTCAAGAAGAACAATTGATGCTGATTGTATGGCAAACAGGCAAGGGATTTGTAAAAGATTATCGCGACAAATATCCGGATCCTCAACCTCCTTACACCACAATTGCCACTATCATGAAGAAATTAGAAAATAAAGGATATGTTGAATCCCGGTTATATGGCAATACCTATGAATATACTCCGAAAATTCAAGAAGAAGAATACAAAAAAACATTTGTATCTGGAGTAGTAAGCAATTTCTTCAGCAATTCGTACAAAGAAATGGTGACTTTTTTTGCTGCAGAAGAAAAATTATCGGAAAAAGATCTGGAAGAAATTTTGGCAATGATCAAAAATAAACAATAGTTGAACTATGGATGCGCTATATTGGCTTCTTAAAGCAAACATCGCCATTACTTTGTTATATGGCATTTCCCGGTTATTATTTCAACAGGATACGTTTTTCCAGGTAAAACGTTTTGTTTTACTTTTTTCCATGGTATTTGCGTTGGTTTATCCATTCATTCATCTTACAAGTTTGTTAGACAATCAGGCGCTACCATTTGCCGACAATCCGATTGGTATTACTTTATCGACAATCATAATCAGTCCGGCCACCGAAGGAACGGCTCAACATATCACTTTTCCTGATATTCTATTTTTTATTTGGATTGTCGGAACGGGCTTCTTTCTGGCGAAATTTCTTTTTCAAACGGCTTCTATTTTACATAAAATCCGACAAAGTCAACCGGAAGAACACCTGGGTTTTCGTATCCGGATTTGGGACGGTCTGAAAGCGCCATTTTCGTTTTTCCACTACATCATCATCGATCCCAAACAACACGATGAAAAGGAATTATACGAAATTTTGCGCCATGAAGAAACGCATGTGCAGGAAAGACATACATGGGATGTAATTTTTAGCGAACTATGTTGCGCTGTCTGTTGGATGAATCCATTCGCATGGTTCTTAAAAAAAGACATCCGGATCAATCTTGAATTTTTGGCAGACCGCGCTGTAATTTCATCGGAAGTAAATACCGAACATTACCAACTCCATCTGCTTCGCTTATCATACCATAAGGCTATAGCCCAATTATCAAATAATTTCAACGTTTCACCTTTAAAAACAAGAATTCACATGATGAACAAAAAAAGCACATCAAAAATGGGAATGGTCAAATATGCAATTATTGCACCTTTTGTTGCAGGCTTGTTGCTTGTCAACAATCTGCAAGCCCAAGACAAAACCCAAGAGAAAGAAACACAATCTATGCCCGACGTCACAGTCGTTGAATCTGGCCGGGAAAGCGTTCAAACTCAAGAGAGACAGGAAACTGCAATCGATCAGCCCAAAGACAAACAAATTTATGAGCATGTAGAGAAAATGCCTGAATTTCCGGGAGGAACGGAAGCATTAATGAAATATTTAAGCAACAACATCAAGTATCCTGTAGAAGCACAAAACAAAGGTATTCAGGGAGTGGTAATATGTCGTTTTGTCATTAACGCAGAAGGCAACGTAACGGATGCACGAGTTGTCAGGAGCCTGGATCCTGCATGCGACAAAGAATCTATTCGTGTCATCGAAGCAATGCCTAAATGGGTCCCGGGACAACAGAGCGGGAAAAATGTTAGCGTTTACTATACACTTCCGGTTCGATTTAAGCTTGCGCGCGATGATCAGCAGCCGGTCTCTACAGCAAATCCTGTTTTTTCAGCCATTGCCGATAATACGATTATCGAACTGGATGGAAAGCAAATTTCTAAAGAGGAATTGGAAAAAATCGATCCATCAACTATACATGAAATATCCATGGAAAAAGACAAATCTCCAGCCAAAATAATTATTACTTCAAAAAAATGAGTGCAAAAAACCCATGCGGCTTCTCTCAAGCTGCATGGGTAAAAAAAACAAGATTCGTCTAATCAAAACCTCTTATCTTTGTTTCTTAGTGTGTTTTCGTAATCTCATAAAGGGTATGGACTATGTAGTTAAAACATAGTGAAAAAAATCTCAGCTATGTCGGCAAAGGTACATGACGATCCGGTTCGGGCAACCTGTACTTTAGTCTGGTTTTTAAAAAAACAAGTCAAAACCATACTAAAGTACAGGTTTTCGCAATCGTTATTCAACCTAACTTCGAAGTCAATTGTTATAAATAAAGAAAGAAAACAAAGATATGCACCAATGAATGGAATAAAATCGACTGAGATCGACTTGTTTTTCAAAGAGATAGAGAACACTGAGACACACCAAACCCTGACGGATAAACAAATAGAAATTCTGAATGCATTTGAAAGGATTATCGGACACAGTTTTTGTATTGTAGATTATCATCTGAGGAGATTTGTGTATGTATCTTCTAATTCATTATTTCTATGCGGATACAAAGCAGATGATGTTCTAAAAATGGGTTATGCTTTTTACCGGAAAATAGTTGTTGAAGACGATCTTAAACTTCTGATGGAAGTAGATAAAAAAGGATATGAGCTTTTCAACCGGCTTTCTGTTGAGGATAAAATGAAATCTACCTTATCTTTTGATTACAGAATAAAACAACCGGGAGGAAACATTATCATGGTAAACGAAAAAAACACTCCACTCGCTTTAACGAAAGACAACGAGGTAAGATATGCCTTATGCATTGTGAGTGTGTCATTGCATGATACGCCTGGTCACATGGTAGTAAACGTAAACGACAAAACCCAATATTACAAATATTCTTTCGAAACCAAAAGATGGAAAACTGCTCCGGCCACACAACTTTCAAAACGGGAAAAAGAGATTTTATTATTGGCTACACAAGGTTATCCAAACGAAGCGATCGCCAATGCTTTGTTCATTAATATCAGCACGGTAAAATTTCATAAAACAAATATTTACTCGAAACTCAAGGTAAAAAACATCACCGAAGCCATTGCTTGCGCCTATCTCAACAAATTGTTGTGACAATATTGCACTGTTGGAATAGTTGCCATTAAACATTTTACTCAAGAAAACGATTTGTCGCAGAAAAATTGTAAAATAAAAAAATAATCGTACTTTTGCACTCGCTTAGCGGCTGTGGTGTAATTGGTAGCCACGCCAGACTTAGGATCTGGTGCTGAGAGGCGTGGGGGTTCGAGTCCCTTCAGCCGCACAAAAAGAAATCCCTTCGAGTAATTTTGGAGGGATTTCTTTTTGTATAAATGCATTCCCACATGACACATTTCCGGGCAAAAAAATCATCTGTCCCCTTAGAAATATTTCCTGTTTCGACAATCAAAAAATAGTTCCCAAAATGGAAACGACAACAAAATGCAATATCATTTTTTAGGAAATATAAAAGGTTTATAATAAATTTGCAGCTTAAAATAAATAAAATATTAACATTTTAATTCTAAAAGCATGCTCTCCTCTCCTGCTCTCACCAACAATAATCGCATAGAAATAGCCGATGTATTACGTGGTTTTGCTGTAATGGGAATTACCCTTATCCATTTTATCGAACGGTTTAGCCTCTACAGTTTTCCGGAAGAAACCTGCAACTTTTTGATATTTACAGATAGAATAATCTGGGACAGTGTGTTTTTTACCATTTCCGGTAAAGCCTACTGCATTTTCGCATTGCTTTTCGGATTCAGTTTTTTTATTCAGGACAATGCTCAAAAAGAAAAAGGAAAAGATTTTCGCGGACGGTTTGCCTGGCGATTAGTAATCCTTTTTTTTATAGCCTGCATCAATTCGACTTTATTTCCCGGTGAAATATTGATGCTCTACGCATTGCTGGGCTATGTACTCATCGCAGTCTGTCGCCTTTCTACCCGTACCGTTGCAATAATAGCGATTATTCTTTTATTACAACCAATTGAATGGGGACAACTAATATATGCACTCTTCAATCCCGGATACATTATCAATGCTCAACTCGATGCTCCATACTGGGAGATAGTCAATACCGTTCAGAAAGAGGGTTCTTTCCTCGAGATGTGCAAAACTGCAATCGGGACAGGCAATATTGCCAATATGGGCTGGATGTTACTGCATGGAAGGGTTACTCAAACGGCCGGACTGTTTATGACAGGCATGCTCATAGGACGAGGCAAATTATTCCCCTATTCCGAAAAAAACATCAGACTTTGGATTAATGTTTTCATCATATCCGTCATCACCTTTTTCCCGATTTATAATTTGATTCCTGTACTTCCTGACTTTATAAACCGGGAAGCACTGCTTGTTCCTTCTACCCTTATACTTAAGTCTCTTTCTAATCTTGCATTTACAACAATACTGTTTGCAGGGGTAATCCTTGTTTATTACCTGACAAGGTGTAAAAGCGTTCTTCTTCAATTAGCACCTTATGGACGCATGAGTGCGACAAACTATCTGTCGCAGTCTTTGATAGGGGCATTCTTGTTTTACAACTGGGGATTAGGCCTTTATAAATACACCGGTATTACAGTCTGCTTCTTAATGGGTATCGGAATGTTTCTTATCCAACTCTTCTTTTGTCATTGGTGGCTTCGTTCACATCGTCAAGGGCCATTAGAATGGTTATGGAAAAAAGCAACCTGGATTAAAATAGGAAAAGGATAACTTGCCAGGGCCGACGCATCTAAATTAGATTTTAAACAATATCTTTATGCAATCTCCGTTTTATTTCTAAAAACGGAGATTATGAACACTCCCATTAGTTATTTTATTAATATTCCCGATCCACGGGTAGACCGTACCAAAGATCATTTATTGGAAGATATTATCTTTATCACTATTGCCGCCGTAGTTTGCGGAGCAGAAACCTGGAATGACATTGAAAATTACGGTAAA
>JAVBKX010000047.1:0-26602 GCA_031553835.1 Bacteroidales bacterium | reverse complement strand
GAAGTTGCTCAGAATGCTACTTTCCGTTGGGAATTATCCAATAATTCTTCCAACTTCTTAGAACATTGGATTGATGCCCGTCCGGGAAATAAAACCGGTATCCTTAAAATTACCGGAGGCGGTGTCCGTTATCGCGAATTGACTCTAACTGTTTCTCAAAACGGTTGTGAAAAAACGTACAAGAAAGGATTCGATGTCGTTGAAAAATTAAATCCTCCCATTATTTCTTTAATTTATCCGAATGCAAGTAACAAGAATGTCATTACATGGGATATCAATAACTTGCCGGCTAATAGTTCGGAAGTCATTATTTACAAAGAAGGCAGTTACCTGAACGATTTCCGTGAAATAGGACGGGTTGCGGCATCTCAGGTTCAGTTTATTGACATATCATCCAATACTACCGTAAAAAGCGAGCGTTATGCCATTGCCGCCGTTCTGAATTCTGGCATTATCAGTTCGAAAAGTGAAATCCATCAAACGCTTCATTTGACAATCAATAAAGGAATGACGGATGGACAATGGAACCTGATCTGGACGCCTTATAAAGGACGTGAAATTGCCTCTTATCGCATTATGCGCGGAACTACACCTGAATCATTAAAATTGTTAGCTGAAATTTCCGGAATGCAATTATCGTATTCTGATATCGCTAATGCAAGCGAACCTTATTATGCCTTAGAATATATTCCTTCTCCGCAGCTTCGTTCTTCGGGATTAAAATCGGCTAACGAAGACAATTCGGGTCGTTCCAATGTCGTTTATAGTGGCGATGCCCGCACCATAGTTTACATGAACAACTTGAATATTATGTGTGTGGAATCCAATCCGGTACTGAATCAGGATCAACAATCGTTGTATTTATATGCTGAAATATTCCCGTTGAACACTACTTATCAAAATGTGATTTGGAGTATTGAAGACGGATCAGATTTAGCTACAATTGATCAGACCGGACGATTGAAAGGAATATCCAACAGTACGGGAGGAACCGTAACCGTTAAAGTGACGGCGATCGATGGTTCACAAACCGTAGCAACCCGTTCTTTCACAGTGGAAGCTATTTCGGGAGGAACCTCTATTCCTGAAACTCCGGTTGAAGAGAAACGAAATGCAATTGTTCTGTATCCCAATCCTGTAAAAGATGTACTGTATATTGAAAGCGAAGCGGCGATCAAGAGCATTATTATCCTAAACAGTTCGGGAGTCATAGTAAAAAGGGAAAATTCAGACGTTACGGAAATGAATGTGTCTGCCTTATCTTTTGGGGTTTACTTTGTTGTAGTACAAACAGAAACCGGTATTTGTCAGGGTAAATTCATTAAGCGATGATCTATTCATTCCATAATACAAATTTGTAATGTAAGAGAAAGCTGCCCAACATATTTCGGGCAGCTTTTTGTATAATAAAATCACCGAAAACATTGTGACTGTGGAAAATGTTATATGGATAATTTAATCTTGAAATACTAAAATTATGATGAGACGTAAAGGAGGTGCAATATTATATTTTTCCATGTTGGTTGTTGTCTTTTTCATACTTGCAAACATGAATAGGAGCGGTCTGTATGCTCAAGAACAGATGGAGTATATCGGGAGAAAAGGAGAATCGTTTCCATATCCCTTCCGGCATTTTACGTTTATACAACCCCGGTTTGACAGGACTAATTATGCGGGGAGTTATCTCAATACTTATGTGATTAGGGGAGTACGTACATTCGACAATTATAACCATTTTCGAGTGGAAATACCGCTTGCAAATAATTCTGACGTATTTGGATTGTCGGACATCAAAATGCGATTGGTGCATTCTTCGCGGCTTTATCATCAGTTTTATTTGGCGTATGGAGCTGAAATGATATTGCCTGCCGCAACAGACGAATCATTAGGCACCGGAAAATGGCAGGCGCGACCCGAAGTGGGGTTTATTTATTTCATGGGACAGCCGGGGCATGAATATGGAACCATTGTGCTGGGTGCTGATTATCGATTTGATTATGCCGGATCTGAAAACCGCAGCCATATCAGTATGTTAGGAATTGTACCGAATATCGATTATTGGGCTAAACGTTGGTATGTCGGGTACTATGCTACCTGGACGTATGATTTTAACCGGAATATTTTTGACTTACCGTTAGATGTGGAGTGTGGATATTCAATTACCCCCAAAGTGACATTGTCAGCCGAATTTATTATGCCTCTGTTGAAAGATGCCGGATATGTAAATGAATTGGCTGCAAAATTGCGCTATATGTTTTAAAAATCCACTTTGAGATTAATTTCTTCTATAATAGGTTCTATAGATGGAGCGTTTTCCTCTGATGGTGGCAAAGGGGCAAAATTAACCGTGTTATTTTCTTTGATGTACTGGATAGATTCGTTTAGGCTTGTAAGAAATTTCTCAAAATCTTCTTTGTACAAGAAAATTTTATGCTTTTCAATTTGAGGAATCGCAGAAGATTTACCGGGATAATGAACTTTGCGACTCTCGGTGATTGCTAAAAAAAGCTCGTTCTTACGATTTTTTTTAACATCCAGATAGTAGATTCGTTTGCCCGCTTTGATGATTTTTGAGAAAACAATATCATTTTCACGGTTGTCATTTTTATGTTTGCTACTTTCCTCCATCTGTAGTGTCTGTATTAAAGAGTTGTCGTAAGTAAAGTGATTATTTCCAATTCTAAAAAAGTATTTATTGTATAAAAAAAGTTTAATCCTGCAAAAGTGCTAATTATTTTCTTTTTATGCAACAATTTTGTACAATAAATGTGTTTTTTGAAATTTTTTTTAAGATATTAGGTGATTTTTCACATAAAAAGTGACAGATAAAGTATGATTATCTATAATTTCGACAATATTCACTTGTTGTCCGGCAGGAATGGCATCTCCTTCAGTCATGGCGTCAAAATTGTAAACAAAGCCTTGCACCTCGACTTCAATTTTACCCCGCTCCGTTTGTTGTCCCGGAATATCAACCGTCACAATAGCTGTAAGTCCGATGGTATCTTTCATGCGGAACATACGGTAGTGCCTGGGCTTACAAATGGCGTTGATCATAAAATAAAACAAAATAGTGCACAAAAGTCCGGAAAGCAATGCATAAATACCTGTTTTTAAGGGAGAAAAATAAAACGAGGACAAAATAACGCCTCCCCATCCAAGCCCCATCAAAAAATGGATGCAACTGTGCAAGGAAAAAAACTGGAAAACATTGTTGGAGCGCGGTCTTTTCTCCGGATCCGGATCACGAGGGAGATCCGTGCTGGTTTGTATTAATGTCGTTTGAATCAGGAAGCTAAAAGAAGCGCTGCAGGCAATTACCCAATAGCCTTTTAATGTAGGGCTTAAGCTGTCAAACCATGTGACCAGCATTTCTACGATGTCTGAAAAGTTGTGCATGAATCAGCTCTTTTGTTAAAAACACACAAATATAGTTCAAATTTATAAGAGAAAATGCTAACTTTGCATCACAAAATTAAAAGATGTTCTTTTCACATGATTAATCGGGTTATCATTCGTATAAAAGTGTTGCAAATTCTTTATGCGTATTATTTGAAGGGGAGTAATGATTTATTGCAGGCTGAAAGCGAATTGATGTTGAGTTTACAGAAAGCACACGATCTGTATCATTATTTGCTGTTGTTGATTCCGTTATTGACGGATATGGAGCAAAAGCGGCTTGATATGCGTAAACATAAATATTTAGCCACCGAAGAAGATAAAAATCCTAATACGAGGTTTATAAATAACCGTTTAGCAGACCAATTAAGTAAAAATAAATCCTTGGCTAATTTTGCTAATGAAAAAGGCTATTTATGGAACGAAGATGCCACTTTCTTGAAAACATTGCTGGACGAAATTTTATCTTCCGATATTTATACCGAATACCTGCAATCCTCAGATAATTATGAATCGGATAAGGAATTTTGGCGAAAAGTATTTAAGAAAATCATTTATGATAACGAACCGATTGCCGAATTTTTGGAAGAACGAAGCATTTACTGGAATGATGATATCGACATTATGGGTACTTTTGCATTGAAAACAATCAAAAGAATGCAGGAAACAACGCCTTGCGACAGTTTGCTGTTGCCGATGTTTAAAGATGAAGACGACAAAACGTTTGCCGTGAACCTGTTGCGATACGCCATTCAGGAAGCCGATAATTGTGATGTACGGATTGCCAAACACATTCGCAACTGGGATATCGACAGGATTGCGATCATGGATATGTATATCATGCAGCTTGCCCTGGCCGAAATTCTCCATTTCGAGACCATTCCGGTCAGCGTCAGCTTAAATGAGTATATCGATGTGGCAAAATGCTACAGTAGTGCAAAGAGCGGTAATTTCATCAATGGAATTTTAGATACGATTGTTTCCGATTTAAAAAAGGAAAAATTATTGTTCAAAAATGAATAAAAACAGTATTTTTGTAGAATGATAAGGAGAAGTTATCAGGACATTAGGAGAAGTATTTATCAAATAATAAAAACGAAAAAAAAAGCAGTATGAATTTATTAAGCATTTTGTTACAGGCCGGTACAACCGCAACGCCTGATGGTGGAGGAGGTGGTTTTGGTATTCAGCAAATATTACTTTTTGTGGCCTTGATTGCAGTTTTTTATTTTTTTATGATCCGTCCGCAACAAAAAAAGCAAAAAGAAATTGCAAAAATGCGCGCCGAAATGAAAGTCGGAGATAAAGTGGTAACTTCCGGTGGCATTTATGGAAAAATCAAAGAGGTCAATGATACCAACTTTATCGTTGAAATAGCGGAAAATGTACGGATCAAAGTGGACAAAGCTTCCGTTTTTGCAGCCGCAGATGACATCCCTCAAACAAAATAATTATTCTTTCAAAGACAAAGTCAACCTGTTTTTTCACGGGCAAAAGTGGAGAAACATGTTGACTTTTTTCCTGTTTCTTCTATTGGCTCTCGCTTTTTGGATCCTTCAATATTGCCAGCAGAAATTTGATGTAAGCCTGACCATGCCGATTGAATATAAAAACATTCCGGCAGGAGTCACTCTCGATACCATTATACCGCGTGCCTTACAGGTACAAGTGCAAGATAAAGGCACGTCTTTATTGAGCTACCATTTCAAAAAAAAATACGATCCCATTACAATCGACCTGTCGGATTTAGATTTGAAAAAGACAAAGTATGTTTTGCCGGAAAATGATTTGGCAAACGAAATAAGTCAGCACCTTTTGTCTTCTACCAGCCTGTCCGGATATATTCCACGGCAGTTGACCATTTCCTATCATCCGTTAGCACAAAAACAGGTACCTGTATTGCTCAATGGATACATTCATCCGGCGATGGGCTACATGGTGTTTGATACGATACGATTTGATCCGCCTACGGTTACTGTTTATGGAATGGCTGATGTATTGGATAATATTAACGGCGTTTTGACTGAAAAAATCCAATGGGAAGGGATTGACAAACCTCAGAATAAGAAAATAAAACTGATAGCTCCCGAATATACAAAGATAAATCAACAGTCGGCCGAATTGTCGGTGTCTATTGTTGAATATACGGAAAAAATGCTCGAAATTCCTGTGAATTGTATCAATATTCCCTCCGACTTTACAGTACGTTTTTTTCCTTCCTCAGTAGAAGTGGTTTGCCAGGTTGCATTGTCGCAATATGTGGAAATTCAGGAATCAAGTTTGGAAATTTGTGTAGAATTTCAACAATTGCTACAAAATAAGACCTATTCTTTTCCTGTCGAATTATGTAAAAAACCATCCTGGTTGAAAAATTATCGCATTGCTCCCGAACAAGTTGAATTCTTGATCGAAAAGAAACCGGATATATGATAACATTAGGAATTACAGGCGGTATCGGTAGCGGAAAATCGGTTGTGGTTTCTTTGCTGAAAGCCCTTGGCATCCCCGTCTATATTGCCGATGATGAGGCTAAACGGTTGACGGTCGCTTCTCCAGTAATTCGATCCGCCCTGATTGCTCATTTCGGAGATGAAATATATGTTAACGATACTTTGAATAAAAGTAAGCTGGCTTCCCTGATTTTTGCAAATACCACCCATTTGCAGTTGGTCAATTCCATCATTCACCCTGTAGTCGCCGCAGATTTCAAACAATGGTCGGAAAATTACCGCTCCCGGAGCTGCGTAGCCATGGAAGCCGCGATCTTATTTGAATCCGGATTTAGCCGGTATATGGATCTGACATGGTCGGTTTATGCACCTGTAGAAGTACGTATAAAACGTATCCTGCACCGGGAAAATACGACTTATGAATCTGTAATGCAGAGAATTAACAGCCAGTTTCCGGAAGAGGAAAAATGCCGGCTGGCCAATGATGTAATTTACAACAATGATGCCGACCCTGTATTACCGCAAGTAGAATTTTTATTGAAAAAATACGCTATTGAAGTATTGTAAACTTTTATTACTTTTGCATCGTTTTTAACTTTTGAAAAAAAATCCTTATGCTAAAAGAAATTTTGTCGGTTTCAGGTAAACCAGGTTTGTTCAAGTTAATATCCCAAGGGAAAAATATGTTTATTGCCGAGTCGTTAATCGATAAAAAACGGATTCCGGTGTATGCCAGAGACAAGGTCGTTTCGTTGGGAGATATTGCAGTTTATACCACTTCGGCAGAAGTTCCGTTATCTACTGTGCTTACCGACATCAAAGAGAAAGAAAATGGTATGAAAATTGATATAAAATCTAATGTAGAGCCATCCGAATTGAGAACATGGTTTGAAGGGGTTTTACCCGACTTTGACCATGACCGGGTATATCCGTCAGATATAAAAAAGCTCATGGGGTGGTACAATATTTTGATTGATGCAGGTATGACCGAATTTTCGGAAGAGGAGTCTCAAGATGCAAAGTCGGACATTAAAAACGAAGAATAAAATGAACCAGGAAAATGATTTGCAGTTTGAATATGATGATGACGCTTCTGTTGCATTTATTCAAAATTATTTACCTTTAGAATTAAAAGGTAGATTTTCAAACGATGAATTAAATTACATCGTTGATTTGATGTATGAATTCTATGAAGATAAAGGCTTCATGGATGAAGGTCAGGAAGACGAAGAAGTAGAAATCGATGAAGATGAATTAATCGAATTCGTTGTTAAACAATCAAAGAAAAATGAGGTCGGCAAATTCGCCCCTGAAGAAATAGCGTTTATTGTTCAAGGAGAGTTTTCTTATTGCGATACATTGAATATGTTTGATTGATGCTATGGTATAGCCTTGAGGTTGCTATGTAATGTTTCAATAATCTTATATTATAAACTTTAATTAATCTGTAAAAATGAAAAAAATGAATGTTGTTGCATCGTTGCTATTGGCAGGTGCGATTGTATTGTCAGGATGCGGTGCAAGTAATACAGCTAAAGGTACTGGTATTGGTGCAGGCGCAGGCGCAGCTGTCGGAGCCGGAGTAGGCGCTTTGATTGGTGGAGGAAAAGGCGCTGCCTGGGGTGCTGGTATTGGCGCTGTAGTTGGAGGTAGTGCAGGTGCATTAATCGGCAACAAAATGGATAAACAAAAAGCTGAATTAGAAAAAATCCAAGGCGCTCAGGTTGAGTCTATGAATGATGGCCAGGCGATTAAGGTTACTTTCGAATCAGGAATCCTTTTTGCTACAGGTAAGAGCGACTTAAGTGCAGCTTCTAAAAGTGCATTAACTCAATTTGCAGCCAGTTTGAACGGTACTCCCGATACTGATGTGCAAATTTATGGACATACCGATAGCACAGGAACCGATGCAGTAAATGTGCCTCTTTCTCAAAAACGCGCTCAGGCAGTTGATGATTTTCTTGCAGCTCAAGGCGTCGCTAAAACTCGTATGACTGTTCAGGGAATGGGTTCTTCTCAACCGGTTGCCGATAATACAACAAAAGCAGGTCAGGCCCAAAACCGTCGCGTTGAAGTTTATATCATTCCTAATGCGAAAATGATTAAAGATGCGGAAGCCGGAACATTGAAATAATGACAATTTTATTGTTAAGGAAAAGGATGGTTTTCGACCATCCTTTTTTTTTTGCAGCAACCTTTACTTCGAGAATATAAATTTACCAAACAGCATATACGATATTGCTTCTTCGCTCGTTATTAATGTATTAATTTCTTTAAAAAGATGAAAATCATTTGCGTTGGCATGAATTATGCTAATCATAATAAAGAGATGCAACATACCGTGGCCAGTCAGGAGCCAACTCTTTTTATGAAAGCCGATTCGGCATTGTTAAAAGATGGAAAACCGTTTTTTATTCCGGATTTTTCTTCCGAAATTCACCATGAAATAGAGGTGGTAGTCCGGATAAACAAATTAGGAAAGCATATTGCTGCCCGATTTGCATCTCGTTATTACGACGAAGTGACTGTAGGTATTGATTTTACAGCCAGGGATTTACAGACTCGATTAAGACAGGAGGGAATGCCGTGGGAAATCAGCAAATCGTTTGATAATTCGGCTGTTATTGGATCTTTTATCCCATTGCAGGAAGCAGGAGGAATGATTGATCATTTGGATTTTACATTAACCAACAATGGAGCGATTGTACAACAGGGTAATACAGAACAAATGATATTTAATGTGAATGAAATAATTGCTTATGCCAGCCGTTTTTTTACATTAAAAATAGGGGATTTGATATTTACCGGTACGCCGGCGGGGGTCGGCAAAGTGGCTGTCAATGATCATTTAGAAGGATTTTTGGAGCAAAAGAAGTTATTGAATTGTTATATCAAATAAACACATGAAAATAAATATACACAAAGGGATCATATTATTAACCGCATTTTTTTTAATAGTGCACTGTTCATCGGCTGCTTCCGGGCCGGGAGATCGCTATATTTCGTCTTCCGGATTGGCCAAAGGCAAATGGGTCAAGTTGCAGGTCAATGACAACGCCATTTATAAATTAACATACGAAGATATTAAGGGTATGGGTATTGAAGATCCATCCAAAGCGAATATTTACGGTTATGGGGGATGGATTTTGGATGAAAATTTCATGAACAATACATATATTGATGATCTGCCGGAAGTTTCCTGTTGGGTAAATAAAGGCGGAGACAATGTATTCGGGCCGGGCGATTACCTGTTGTTTTATGGTCGCGGTGTAATCAAATGGTACTATTCAAGTAAATCCGGCTTTGAACATGTAAATAATCCGTATGCCACGTATGGGTGCTATTTCCTGACGCAAGGCGAACGCGGGCCGAAAGAAATGGAGTCGATCGATGCCGGAAGCGGATCTCCTGTCGGCATGAATACTTTTATCGACTATTATCTGCATGAAAAAGATTTATTTTCGGTTATAGATTCGGGACGCGAGTTATTTGGTGAAAATTTTATCAATAATACAAAACAAACATTTCGATTCGACATTCCGGGTGCAAAATCGTCTGGCAATGCAACATTGTCGTTTGCAGCGGGAACTCTCACAAGTGCAGAAGTAGCCATGAATGTGAATGGCGTGAAAATGATCGCTGCTTCGTACATGAAAACATCATTGAGCGATGATCATGGAAGTATAAAAACATCTACGGTATCTTGCACTAATTTACAAGAACAAAACACTGTTGATGTGATTTTTTCCGGTTCAGCTTCTTTGGCGGCATTAAATTTTATTCGATTGAATGTAGAAAGGGAGTTGAAAAATTACGGGGAAGCCTGCTTGTTTTTCCGCAACAAGCCGCAATACTCAGCCGGATCATCCACTCAATCTCCGGTAAAATATGAAATTGGCAATGCTTCAGGCTTATTGGTATTTGATGTAAGTGATAATTACAATGCAAAATTGGTAAAAACGACACCTTCAGGCAGTAACTTACAGTTTATTTCCAGTCCGTCCGGGAGTACTCTTTCTGAATTTGCTTTGGTTAATCCTGACAAATCCTTTCCCAAACCGATTTCATTAGGCGTGGTCGAAAATCAGGATTTACACGCATTGCCACAAACGGATATGGTTATTATCTGTCCTCGTGTCTTTCTTCCTCAGGCCAATATGTTGGCAGAGGAACACCGCACCCGTTCTCATTTGCGAGTGACGGTGGCAGAAGCATCGCAAATCTATAATGAATTTGCTTCCGGTACGTTTGATGCGACAGCTTATCGCCGGTTTATGAAAATGTTTTATGACCGGGCGGAGACAGAAGGGGACAGACCCCGCTACCTGTTGCTGTTTGGCGATGGAATTTATGATAATCGTTTTTTGGTTAGTGATGCAAAGAATTTGAATAAAAATAATTTTCTGTTGACATACCAGGTGGCAGAATCTTTGAATGAAGCGACTTCTTATGGCACGGATGATTATTTTGGCTTTTTGCGGGATGCGAATGAATCGTTGGGTTCTTCGGTCTTGATGTTAGGAATAGGCCGTTTACCTGTTCGTACGCAGGCGGAGGCAACCACAGTGGTCGAAAAAATTATTCATTATATGAATAATACAAACCGTGGAAAATGGAAAAATAATCTCATCATTGCGGCAGATAACTCGGATAACAAAAACGCGGGAAATTCTTTTTGCCAACATGCTGCACAGGCCGAACAGATTTCCAATATTGTAGAGCTGAGACATCCGGAATATTTGCTTAATAAAGTTTATTTGGATGGATTTAAGGAAGATGTGACCGGTGGGAAGTCGGGGTATCCGGGAGCCAATAGAAAATTGGATGAATTATTCAAAAGTGGTGTGTTCCTTTTTAATTATATGGGACATGGAAGTAAAAGCGGTTTGGCGGCTGAAAATTTTATTACTATGGCCAAAGTAAATCAGATGTCTTTTAAAAACTTGCCTCTTTGGATTACGGCTACTTGTAGTTTCGGATGGTTTGATTGTTTATCCGGTTCAGCCGGAGAAGCCGTTTTACTCAACAAGCAAGGCGGAGGTATTGCACTGTTTACAACGACCCGCCTGGTATATATTTCAAATAATTTTGATATAAATAAACAATTTACAGAACATTTGTTTGTCCAACAAGATGGGGAGTATCTGCGTTTGGGCGACATTATGCGCCAAAGCAAAGTCGCGTTGCAAAGCGATGCTAATAAATTGAATTACATTTTATTAGGAGATCCTGCCCTTCGTTTGAACTATCCAAAACCAGGCATTGAAATCAGGGAGATTAATGGAGCGCCGGTGGATAACGATAATGTGCATTTTAAAGGAATGGAATTAATCCGCTTATCCGGTGTAGTACTCAATGCGGCCGGTGATGTGGATACTCAGTTTAATGGCAGATTAGATGTTACAGCGTTGGGAAGCCAACAGACCATACAATCTGTTATTGTGAATAACGAAGGCGGAAGATTTGCTTATAAAGATTATCCGGGTACTATTTTTATGGGCATAGATTCCGTGAAAAATGGAACTTTTAATGTTCAATTCCGGATTCCGTACGATATTGATATGAGCGACAATAAAGGGAAAATGAATTTCTATGCGTCCAGCTATGCTACTTCTGAAGAAGTGAATGGTTCATTTATGAAATATATATTGAATGGTATGGCCGATAATATTCCAAATGATCCGGATGGACCGGTAATCAATTATCTTTATCTCAATTCTACTGCTTTTAAGTCCGGAGATATTGTTAATTCCACACCTTATTTTATAGCCGAAGTAATGGATGATATCGGAATAAATATGACAGGAAGCAGTTTGGGGCATGATATAATCCTTACGATTGACCGCTCTCCATTTACAACCTATCCTCTCAATAATTATTTTGTACCGGGTGATGAATATGGTAAAGGCACCGTGCGTTTCTCTATTCCTGATCTGCCTGCAGGCAAGCATACCCTGGAATTCAAAGTTTGGGATTTGCTGAATAATTCAACTTCTCAAACGGTTGAATTTTATGTAGATGCTTCCATTAAACCTCGTTTGTTTGATTTGATGGCTTCCGCTAATCCGGCCAAAGCAAGGACGTCTTTTATATTGCAACACGATCGTCCGAATACAGATGTGGAAGTCGAACTATTCATTTATGATCTTTCCGGACGACCTGTCTGGAGACATAAAGAAAGAGGGTCAACCGATTGG
Source organism: Bacteroidales bacterium (assembly GCA_031553835.1). Taxonomy (GTDB): domain Bacteria; phylum Bacteroidota; class Bacteroidia; order Bacteroidales; family Azobacteroidaceae; genus JAVBKX01. Next base: position 14,556 of record JAVBKX010000047.1, on the reverse strand, counting down.
ATGGAATCTTATCCGATTGAGTGGAACTTAGTTGGAGATAACGGACAACAAGTAGATCCCGGAGTGTATGTTTATCAGGCTGCTATTAAAACTGCCGACAGTAAAACGACAACGGAAGCTAAAAAAATTGTAGTGGTAGGGCAATAAAAGACAAATGAAAGAGTTTATTATTAAGAATTTTGAAGTAATTTTTGTATGAATCAGTTTAAATTCGTCATTATAGTATGTGGTATCATTTGTTCGTTTCCGGTTTTAGCGGCCGATGATATCAAGAATGATAATTTTAATCCTTTGTTTACAGGAGTGCCGTCGCTTACTATTGCTCCCGATGCTCGTGGAGGAGGGATGGGCGATGTGGGCGCCGCTACAGATCCGGATATGGCATCGCAGTATTGGAATCCTGCCAAATATGCGTTTGCTTATAGTAAAGCAGGACTTCAATTGTCGTACACTCCCTGGTTGCGTCAGTTAGTAGATGATATAGACCTGGTTTACCTTTCCGGATATTTTAAGCTGGGAGATGAGGACAGACAGGCTATTGGCGCTTCACTTCGTTATTTTTCGATGGGGGAAATAAACATGACAGAAGACGGACAATATAGTACTGGAACTCTTCACCCATACGAAATGGCTGTCGATTTAAGTTATTCGCTGAAATTATCTGAGAAATTTTCCGGAGCGGTGGCTTTCCGTTTTATCTATTCGGATTTAGGGACGGGAACTACCGGTAATACCTCAGACTTACGTCCGGGAAGCAGCTTTGGAGCCGATATAGCCGGTTACTATAATTCGTATGTAATGGCTGGTAGCAGCGAATGTTTATTGGGATTAGGGTTTGATATTTCCAATATCGGGCCTAAAATTTCGTACGACGGAGGCAACACCAGTAATTTCTTACCTACTAATTTGCGGTTGGGGGGATCTTTCCTGTTCCCGTTGGATGATTACAATACTCTTTCATTAAATTTGGATGCCAACAAGTTGTTGGTTCCGACCCGTCCGGATACAGAAGGGATGGAAGCCGCCGAAAAAGTAGCGGCTATAGAAGACTACAATGCTATTTCTCCTATTTCGGGCATGTTTCAATCTTTTTCTGACGCACCAGGAGGAGCGAAAGAAGAATTTGAGGAAATTATGTGGTCGTTTGGTGCGGAATATGCCTATGATCAAAAATTCTTTGTCAGGGGCGGTTATTTCTATGAAAATCCCAACAAGGGAAATCGGCAGTATTTTTCATTTGGCGCAGGTTTCAAACTGAATGTATTCCAATTGGATGCAGCCTATTTAGTATCCACTGTTCCTTCCAATCCGTTGGATCAGACTTTGCGTTTTAGCTTGACATTCGATATGGATGGTTTGAAAGGATTAATGAGGTAATGATGCATCCATTCAGAGTCGGATTCGGATACGATGTACATCGTTTTGCTCCTGGTCGTGAATTGTGGCTGGGAGGGGTTCGTTTAGAACATACAGTAGGGTTACTTGGACATTCGGACGCCGATGTATTGATTCATGCTATTTGTGATGCCCTGTTAGGCGCCGCCGGTTTACGGGATATTGGATTTCATTTTTCGGATAAAGATGCTGCCTATAAAAATATTGATAGTAAAATTTTGCTTGCCCAGGTGATGGAACTCATTCGCAAAGAGGGATATGAATTGGGTAACATCGATGCTACTGTATGCGCTGAACATCCTAAAATTAATCCGCATATTCCGGATATGATCGCTTGTATGTCGCAAGTAATGCAAGTCGAACCATCTGCTTTATCCTTAAAAGCCACCACCTCTGAAAAGATGGGTTTTGTTGGCAGGGAAGAAGGCATGTCGGCTTATGCAGTGGCGCTCATCTATTCCAAAAGTTGACGGGTTGAATTACTTTCAACCACCAAATAAATCGGGTCGCAACCGCCTGGTGCGGTCTAATGATTGTTCTAATTCCCAAGCCTGAATTTTTGCCTGATGACCTGAAAGCAGTATTTCAGGAACTTGCCAACCTTTATAATCAGCCGGACGGGTATATACAGGAGGAGCCAACAAATTGTCCTGGAATGAATCGGACAATGCCGATTGTTCATCTCCAATCACTCCGGGAATGACACGCACAATGGCATCTGCCATGACAGCCGCAGCCAATTCTCCTCCGGTAAGCACGTAGTCTCCAATCGAAATTTCCCGGGTAATCAAATGTTCCCTGATGCGGTAATCAATTCCTTTATAATGGCCGCAAAGAATAATCAAATTTTGCTGTAAAGAAAGTTGGTTGGCAATCCCCTGATTGAATTGCTCTCCATCAGGGGATGTATAGATCACTTCATCGTATGGCCGTTGTTCTTTGAGCGCCGAAATAGCCCGGTCGATCGGTTCGCATTGCAACACCATCCCTGCAGTTCCGCCGAAAGGATAATCATCGACCCGCTTATGTTTTCTGTCTAATGAATAATCACGCAGATTATGAACCACAATTTCTACTAATTCCTTATCCTGCGCCCTTTTTAAAATGGAGCAGGATAGGGGACTTTCCAGCATTTCCGGTAATACGGTAATTATATCAATTCGCATATCAGAGGATTACTGCTTTGCCTTTACAGAATCGACGGGAGCCAGATTCAGTTTTTGTATTTGATTTTCGGCTTCAGCATTTAATTTGTCGGCTTGCTTTTTAGCTTCTTCTTTTAGCTTTTTGGCAGATGCTTCGGCTGCTACCACAGCTGCCGCTTTGGCTAAAGGATTTTTTGTTTTTTGAGCTTCGCCAATCAGATTTTTCCCTTGTTTGTCAGCTTCGGCAATTAATTTATCTCCGGCGGCTTTCGCTTGTTGGCGAATGGCATCGGCTTGTGCCGCCTGGTTGGCTAAATCGATTCCGATTACATCGCCTACAGCTTTGCCGATGGCCTGGGATGCTAAATTGGCGACATCCACACTCACTTTCGGATTGTTGAATGTCCCTCCGATTTTCACATTCACGTTATCAACATATCCTTTTGTCAGCTTATTGGCAACATTGATGGTTCCGGTATAATCAATTGTCTGATCCAAGCCGGTTGTTCCGGAAAGATTCATTTTTCCTAAACTTCCCATGTTAATATCAAAAGGTTGCGTTTTTACGCGACCATCGGCAATAGAGAACGGTAATTTCAGATCTTTAATTTTGATATCTTTCAGTTGATCGTTTTTTAAAGCGCCGGCTAACATATCCAATGTTTTTACATTTTTTACTTCAACATCGGACGATTGCAACAATCCGTTTGCTGTGAAGTTGGTAAGAACCGGCATAAAGTCTGCTCCCAGGGGAGTATTCATTTGGAATGAAGTAGAAAAATTGCCGAGTACCGACTCGAAAATCGGCGCTATTTGTTGAATGGTAGCAAACGTGGAATAAGTTTGGGCGAAAGAAACATTTTTTATATCCAACGCTAATGCCACTTGAGGTTGTTTCGGATCCACGGAAGTATCGTACGATCCATTCACGCCTAAACTTCCACCTAATGCATTCATTGACAAGTTTTTCATTTCCACTTTCCCGTTTTTGACAAGGATTTGCCCTTTTACATTGCTCATATCCAAATTGTCGAACAATACCCTCTTAAAGTCGCCTGCCAAATTGAAGTCTAAATTTTTGGGAATGACGATGATTCCGACCGAAGAGGCGCTATCGTTGCCTGCTGTATTTGCATCTGCCTTTTCTGTCATGAAATCGTTCAGATTAAGATAATTGGAGTTTACGGTCAATGTTCCTTTCAAGGTTCCGTCTTTCAGGAAATAGGGGATGAAGTTTTCTAATTTTCCGTTTGCTGCAATATCATTCTTTCCAATCTGGGCGGAAAAAGCGCTCAAATCTACATATTTGGGAGAGAAAGCGAGGTTGGCCTGGTTGATTTTAACCTGATCCATATTTTCCATGTCGATATTCATACCGGAAATGCTAAGCATACCGTCTGCGTTTATTTTTTCGAATTCTTCTTTTTCGATATATGACATCCGGGTATTAAGAGTCAGGTTTGCATTTAATTTTCCATTCAGTTCCATGTCTTCCAATGGATATACCTCTTTTACCATTCCTAAATCCAAATTTCCTACGGCAGAAAGCGCAATATTAGGATCGCTCATCGGGGTGCTCATTCGAAGATTGAGATCAAAAGGATTGCCGCCCATTTCAAAATGAACTTTCGGTACATCGACAATGGTGTTATCTAAAGAACCTCCGGTATTGGAAATGCGTGAGTTGACAGCAATATTGGTGACGGCCTTCGGTAATGCCGGATATTGAAACATGGCATTGGCAACAACTAATTTTACATCGAATGCCGGATAATTTTCTCCCTGCATAGTTCCTTTTACTACGGCATCCAATGTAGCTTCACCTGCGGTTTTGATATCTTTAAAATCTTTGGCGTAAATAGCCGGAATCATGGAGAGTATATCTTTGAATTGCGTGTTGGGCGCTGATAATTTCAAATCCATATCAATTTGGTCTTCGGCTGACATAGACACCCATCCGTCAATTTTAGCTTTGATTTCATTCAGTTGTATCCGGCTGTCGGTAAGTGTAAATTTCATATTTTTCAAATCGGCATCCAGTTCTATGCCGGTCATTAGCCTGGCTTTGGATAAATAAGGGATTTTATCCAAGATAAAAGATAATTCTTTAGCTTCTAAGCTGGTTTCTATGTGCGTATTGTCGGCAGTCATATCTCCTGAAAGGCCTAAATCAAGCCCCAATAATTCCAGGTTCATTTTGGAAACCGCATCCGTATAAATAATATCGGTATTGCTAATGAGGACTTTTTGCAGGCTCAATTTAAAATTGGTAGTGGTTGTATCCGTTTTTTCAACCTGGGTACTGTCGGTTTTCACAATATCCCAATTCGCCTTGCCATTTTCCAACATAATAGCATGGATACGACCGTTTTTTAAATGAATGCTCGAAATTTCGTACCCGGTATCTCCCCAAAGGCTTTTGATATTGACCGTAGCAGCAACTTCTTTCGCCGCAAAGAGGGTATCGCCTTCGAATTCATTGATTCCGGCTATGTAAACATCTTGCAATGAGACGGATGCATTGGGAAAACTGCGAATGAAACTTAGATCGAGCGATTTGAAATCAACTTTTGCATTGAGCATTTTGTTGGCTTCATTTTTTACAAATTCCAGTATTTTACCCTGGAAAATAAAAGGAGCAATAACAAGCAATAAAACGATGACTAACAGGGTGATACCTGTGATTTGTAATGCCTTCTTCATAACCTTCAATTTTATATGTTTGATTTATCTTCTCTCAATTGATCTGCTATACTTTTACATTTGACGGCCATTTCTTCCTGCCCGAGCCGATAAAAGGCATCGCTTAAATAATCATAAGCATTGGCCGAATTTTTATTGATACTGACCGCTCTATCCAAATCGGAGATTGCTTCTTCATAGTTTTTTAACGCAATGCGATTTTTTCCGCGGTTATATAATGCTTTGAAAGACGAAGGGCTGAGCCTGACAGCTTCATTAAAACAACCTTCCGCTTCAAAATGTTCGCCACAATCATATAGTGTAATCCCTTTCCGGATCCATGCATCGAGAAATGTGGGACACAATTTGATTGCTTTATTGAAGTTGGCGATGGCGGCTTTGATATCACGGGCTGTAGTGACACATTCATTGCCCATCAGGTAATATTCCCGGGCATATTCTTTCAATGCTTCCGTTTGTTCCGACAATTGATTTTTGAGTTCTTCTTTTTCTGTCGCGAGCCGGTTGATAATGTTCAGTTTTTTTTGAATAAACCGTCTTTGCAATGGTTTTTCAATATCGTATCGCGAATGAATGGCTTTAAAAAATATATCGATACAATCTTTGAAATTGCCCTGATCGAAATGGGAAATAGACTGGATATAGAGCAGATCAGCTTCAGCTTCTTTAAACGAACGGTCGATCAGGTGCTTATCGTTGAATTTTTTGCTGAATTCAATGATTTCGGGATGAATAAAAATATCTTGTTTGTTGAGTTGTTTTTTGAGTACCATTCCGGCGAGTGAAGTACAACGGCTCAGCGCCACATACGCTTGTCCTCCGGCAAAAACACCTCCGCTGAAATCAATCACCACATTGGAAAAAGTCAGTCCCTGGCTTTTGTGGATGGTAATAGCCCAAGCCAGTTTAATGGGTAATTGTGTATAAGTACCGATTATTTCTTCTTCAATTTTTTTTGTTTTTTCATTGTAAGAGTATCGATAATTACGCCAGGTTTCCAGTTCAATTTGTACCACATTTCCATTATCTAATTCGGCATATATCTCTTCGGTGTCCGTAATTTCTATAATCCGTCCGATGGTGCCGTTTACCCATCTTCTGGTGTGATCATTCCGCAGAAAAATAATCTGGGCGCCTTCTTTAATTGTTAAGTCTTTAGCTGTCGGCAGACTACTTTCGGGGAAATCTCCCTCGATCCTTCCTTCGTGGTGATATTCCGGAGTTTTTATTTCTTCGAGCTTCTTTTCATTTATATAATCCACATTATCGCGCCGGGTAGCCAGTGTAATAAACAAGTCGTCTTGTCCGGGATTGAAAGTCGGATTATACCGGGTATTGATAGCCTGCAGGTCAGATGCAGTTGCGTTATTGGTTCGAATATGATCTAATATAGAAATAAAATCGGCGTCTTTTTGCCGGTAAACTTTTCTCAATTCAATGGGTATCAAATTAATGGAATTGAATACTCGTGCAGAAAAAAAGAATGGGGAAGGGTAGAAGAGTTTGAGAATCTCTTTTTGGTCGTTGGTGACCACCGGTTCCAATTGGAATAAATCGCCAACAAATAATAGTTGTTTTCCGCCAAAAGGGGCTCTTCCATTTTTTGAATAGACCCGTAAAATGCGATCGATACAGTCGATGGTGTCGGCTCTAACCATTGAAATTTCATCAATAATAATCAATTGTACCTCTTTGATTATTTTGATGTGTTCTTTTCTATATTTGAAGAATTCAAAAATCCGCCCGTCATATACATTTAAATCCGGATCATCCGGCATCATGGGTCGAAAAGGTAGTTTGAAAAACGAATGTAAAGTTACGCCGCCAGCATTGATTGCTGCTACTCCCGTGGGAGCCAGCACGATATGTTTCTTGCGAGTATTTTCACAGATGTGTTTTAAGAACGTGGACTTACCGGTTCCGGCTTTCCCGGTAAGAAAGACAGATTGATTCGTATGTTCCAATAAGTCATACGCATATTTCAGTTCCGGGTTGTTGTCGTCATACATGGCAAAAATTATGGGAGTGAAAGGGAATTAAAAGCAATTATTGGGAGTTAGAAGAAGTTACAGGTAGTTTTTACTTCCAATAACTGCGTCTAACTCCCTTTAACTTCAAATGTTAATAGCCCCGGATTGCTTTGATTCCCGGCAATTCGCGTCCTTCGATAAATTCGAGTAAAGCGCCGCCACCTGTCGATACATACGATACCTGATCGGCTAAGCCGAATTTATTAACACAAGCGACAGAATCTCCGCCTCCGACGAGAGAGAAAGCTCCGTTTTGGGTAGCATCTACAATAGCATCAGCCACTGAACGTGAACCGTGTGTAAAATTTTCAAATTCGAACACACCTGTAGGGCCATTCCATAAGATTGTTTTAGATTTGCGGATTACATCTCCGAAAATTTGTTCGGTTTTCGGTCCGATATCCAATCCTTCCCAACCATCGGGAATAGCATTTACTTCTACAAATTGCGTTTTAGCATCATTGTTAAAATCATCGGCAATTTTAGCGTCAACGGCCAACACCAGGTTGACATTTTTTTCTTTGGCTGTTTTAATCAGTTCCAATGCAAGGTCTAATTTGTCGTCTTCGCAAATGGATTTTCCGATAGTTCCGCCCAATGCTTTGGTGAAAGTATAGGTCATGCCTCCGGCAATGATCAGGTTGTCAACTTTGCCCAATAAATTGTTGATGATATCGATTTTGGAAGAAACTTTAGAACCTCCCATAATAGCGGTAAACGGACGGGCGGTATCTTTCATTACTTTTTCGACGGCATCGATTTCTTTTTGCATCAGATAGCCGAATAATTTGTGATCTACATCAAAATAATCGGCGATCAATGCAGTGGAAGCATGGGCACGGTGAGCAGTCCCGAAAGCGTCATTTACATATACGGTAGCATAAGAAGCTAATTTTTTTGTAAACTCTTTCTGACTGGCTTTTACGGCTTTTTTCGCAGCTGCCATTTCTTCTTCGGGAGCGTCTTTGGCGATTCCCCTCGGTTTGCCTTCTTCTTCAGCATAGAAACGCAGGTTTTCGAGCATCAGGGCTTCTCCCGGTTTTAATGCAGCAGATTTTTCTTCTGCTTGTTTGCCCATACAGTCATCGGCAAATTGTACATTAATACCTAATAATTCCGATACGCGGGGCAAAATGTGTTTTAAAGAAAATTCATTAGCCGGACCTTTAGGCCGTCCCAAATGTGATCCGATAATGAGGCTACCGCCATCGGCAATAATTTTTTTCAAGGTTGGCATTGCAGCACGAATACGGGTATCGTCTGTAATTTCAAACTTTTCGTTCAATGGAACATTGAAATCTACTCTCACAAAAGCTTTGCTTCCGGCAAAGTTGAATTTGTCAATTGTTTGCATAGTTTATTTGAGGAATTAGAGGAAGTTAGAAGTAGTCAGAAGTAGTTAGAAGAATACGTAGAATGTTTTTCCTTTAATATTCTTCTAACGACCTCTAACTTCTTCTAACTTCCATATTTATTAATTATTGATGTTCTTTTTCGAATTCTTTCATTGCATTTACTAATGCTTGTACGCTTTCTGCCGGGAGTGCATTGTATGTGGATGCGCGGAATCCTCCGACAGAACGGTGTCCTTTAATTCCTATCATGCCTCGTTGAGATGCAAATCGTTGAAATTCAGGTTCTAATGCTTCGTATCCGTCATTCATCACAAAACAGATATTCATTAAAGAGCGATCTTCCTTAGCGGCAGTTCCTTTAAATAAGCTATTCCGGTCGATTTCATCATAAAGAATGGATGCTTTTTCAATGTTCCGTTTTTCCATCGCGCTGACGCCTCCTAATTGCTTTAACCATTTTAAGGTTTGTAATGCAGCGTAGATAGGAACTACAGGAGGAGTGTTGAACATGGAACCGTCTTTAATATGTGTACGGTAATCCAACATGGTGGGAATAGGACGACTCATTTTGCCGAGCAATTCATCTTTTACAATGACAAAAGTAACTCCGGCCGGAGCCAGGTTTTTTTGCGCTCCTCCGTAAATAAGGCCGTATTTGGAAATATCTACCGGACGGGAGAAGATGTCTGACGACATGTCTGCGACCAGTGGAACCTGAGAATCTATATCTTTGCGAAGTTCTGTTCCAAAGATCGTATTATTAGTAGTAATATGGAAGTAATCGGCATCAGCCGGAATACTAAAGTCTTTAGGGATATAAGAAAAATTTTTGTCTTTGGAAGAAGCGACCTCGATCACTTCACCAAATAATTTTGCTTCTTTTAATGCTTTGCTTGCCCATGTCCCGGTATTGAGATAGGCTGCTTTCTTTTCCAGCAAGTTGTAAGGCACCATACAAAATTGCAGGCTGGCCCCGCCGCCAAGGAATAAAACCGAGTAACCTTCCGGAATGGATAGTAATTCTTTGAATAGTGCAACGGCTTCATCCATCACCGCTTCGAAGTCTTTACTCCGATGGCTGATTTCCATAAGGGACAGTCCCGACTGGTTGAAATCCAAAATAGCTTTCGCAGTTTCTTCAATCGTGCTTTGCGGTAAAATAGAGGGACCTGCATTGAAATTATATTTCTTCATGCCTATAAAAATTAGATGTTATACTTAGAACTTTCGATCTGCGAAATTACAATTTTTTTTACTGACCGAACAACAATTTGTAAATTATTTTGAAACTAAACTTTCAATATTTGGAAAATAAATAAAATGTATTTACCTTTGCACTCGCAAAATACGATCGGGGTGTAGCGCAGCCCGGCTAGCGCACCTGCTTTGGGAGCAGGGGGTCCCAGGTTCGAATCCTGGTACCCCGACAAAAATAAAAAAGCAATTATTTGAATTTCAAATAGTTGCTTTTTTATTTCCCCCAATGCCCGCCTCTATCTCTCAGAGGTTACGGATCTTGAAATTATTTTACATAAAACCAGGTGACAATTTCTACCTCTTCCTTTGTAATCTGATCTTTTACACGGCAATACAATCGATTCTGTTTGACAGAAGTAGATACTGCTTGTGGAGTTAATTGAACGGTGTTTGTCGTTGTTTCTTTTTGGGAGAGCACAACATCTTGATTATTAGTTAGTTTCCAAGTGTATTTCAGATTGTTGGATCCTCCTTCTACTTTTACCTTGAATGTCATGGCAGCACCAATCGTATATATATTGCTTTCATACTTTTCCGCCCAGGTAAAGTTGATCGGGGAATAATATTGGTTAGGATTGGATGGATCCTGTACCCCGAATATATTTCCTCCTGTAAAATATTTATATTGTTGTAATACTTTCGGTTGATTGTTTTCTATGCGGGCCGTTTCCGTCAATCGTCCGAAGTTGTCCATTTTAAATTGATTTTTTGTTCCGTCGGGCATGGTAACCGCACTCATTCCCAATAATGGCTTATAGGTGTAAGTGGTAATTTGAGAATTGGGCAATGTTCCCCTCAAACTATTAATTAATTGTAGCTCGCTGTCTAACGGTATATTGCGTTCACTCATGTTTTGTAGCCACGTTTCGTTTTTTCCCAGTGCTGTTAATACTTGTGCTATAGTTGCATTTTCAATTTGAGCGATCATGTATTGGTTATTGTAGCCCCAAAGGAAGCAAGTATGTATTCCGCTTTTATCAGACACATCCACCGGATTTCCGTAATGGTCGTATTTGTGGAAGGTATATTCCACATCAAAAACAGATCCTTTACGATACTTACTTTTGACATACTCCGGACGTATTCCTGTATATTTTTTTCGGACATAACCCGTGTCATTGCCTATGATATGCCTATGTTCCAAGAGTATATTGGATACTCCATAATAATTAAGATCACCATTCAATTTTTCCGGAAAAATATCTATATTATCATTTGTATATTTGAAAATGTCTATCATTGTTTGGCTGTAACTGTTGGTAGTTTCTTGTCTGATGGGATAGTGATGCCCTGTTTGATTGTATTCAAAGCGTTTTTCTGTCATAAGGGTTCTTCCATCAGAAATATGAGTCGTTGTTTCTTGGGTCAGAGCAACCCAACCTCCGAGTATATTCCAGGATTTAACATTGAATTTTTCATTTTTATATTTCTTGTCCACCTCAAAAGCAATACTAAATGTTTGTGACTGATAAGGTCGTTGTATGCTAAAGCCGTCACCTGGATATTGTCTCTCATATTTATATTCTTTTTTTGAAATTAATTCAGTCCCATTTTTATAATATTCTTCTCTTATGAGTTTTCCCAACATGATATCTTCCATATAATCCAGTCCAAAAGGGATAGAGGTATCCCTGGTATATTTTTTTGTCGGGTAAATATTGTATTGGTCCGGCTGATAAGGCCCATCCCATCCGGCATTATTTGCACCAACTCCAGGAGTGTAGTAATAGTATTTTACGACTTGCGATTCAGAGCTTTGTTTGTTTCTTCGTAACTCAGTAACACAATTGTACATGACCGGGCTGCCTCCGATAGTTATATCATCCAGAGGCATGGAACCCCAACTGCGAACACGGGAATAAGTATCACTTCTTTCTGCTGCCGGACGTATTCCCCATGGAGTATGATCTGCGACAGCTCCGTCTAATTGAGCCTTCGTTTGAGTAAAACAATAATTGTCATCAGCAATAAAACATTTTGCGACCCCAAAATCCGGATATGTATTATAATCCTGTGGGTTATTGATATCCTCGACATAATGATAATAAAAAGTGCGAGAGTAAATATCCCCGGTTTTGGTGTCTTTTTCTTCTATACTTTGGATACGTGCTCCTCCAACCGAAATCAGGTAGGCATCCCAAAGCCAGCCTTTAGGACCTTTGATGGCAGTGTTATTTCCATGGTATGTAAACGTTGTTTCGCTTCCCTGGCTATCCGTTATTTTCCATAATAAACCTATTTGAGCGTATGTAAAATTGGGATTCCGGTATGCTCCCGATATGGTTTGTTCTATATTCCGGCGCGATGGAAGAACCTGTTCGGTCGTGGTTACTATGGTTTTGAATGACGGAACAGCAGATCTTTGATTCACATTTTCAGTGTGATATCCATTATAAAATCCCCAATGATCAATTGCTTTAGTAAGTTTGGGCGGGACATTATTCACAGCATTATATTCCATAATAAGAGTGCGACTGTCACATCCCGATGCTAATATTTTCAGCGAATCCAGTTTTGTTAACTCTGTATTTGAGTTGTAACGTGAAACAAAGAAGTCTATACGACGAATTTCATTGCCTGATTGATCCTTGACAATCATTCTGGAAAGATTTTTCCCATTCATATAAAAATCAATGCGGCCATTGTCAAATAATATTGCAGATATTTTTCTTTGGGTTACATTCCCCGGATCATAGAGTTTTTTATAGCTGAAAGGAGGAACTCCCAACGACAATGCTTTCCAGCTTCCATCGTTTTGCATTTCCTCAGTTTTGATTATTCCGTTGATTATCGTTGTTTTAGTAGGAGACGGTCCTCCCACCTTTTCGATACAGTCTTCGATAATCACAGCATCCGAAAAACCAATGTCAGCTTCTGAATATGGATATGCATCATAAGTAAATGAAATTTTCGCACCGGTTAAGGGAGATGTTATAGTACTGCATAGCCAATTAGTAATGTAGTTTCCTCCCGAGCATGTCGTTATTTCCCGATTATTAGTATTGTCACCAAACATGTATTTAATCCCATTTTCATCTGTGATGGAAATTTTGCCATCGCTCTGTATTCTTGATATACTTATATTCTCAGAGGGAAATGCGCTAAATCCGGAGATACTGCGGGGAATGCAGCGTCCGCTTTTTGTAGTTAGTTTATAAAAAAACAAATCGGGTTCTATGTCGTGAGAACCATCTATTACCACTTTTCTCAAAAAATCCTGGTCATAAATGTTAGAAGGCCGGTAGAAAAAACCTTTTCCATCGATTTCATCCGGAATACCTTTTATAGCCCGTGTAACAGCCGGATTTGCGTTTAATGTCCACCCGGTTCCTGTACAACCACTTGGTTCTTGAGGCTTTAGTCCGGATGAATGATAAGTCAGGGAGATGGGAAGGGTAATATCTCCTACCTTTATTTCATATAGTGGAATGGTAATGTCGGGAATACCAGTACAATAACTGACCGGATAGCTGACATATTTCTGGATGGCTGCCGCTTCCGGAGATACCGGAATAACCCGGATGTTTGATCTCAATGCTTTGAGCTGATATGCATTGGGGGCAGTTCAGAACTGCGATAATGAACAAGAATGCTGTCGTTTGTTTCATTTGTACTTTCATAATTATATTTCTAAGAGTGTTATTTTGATACATGAGTCATTTTTATACCATACGAACGAGAGAAATTATTTTTTCACGTAAACATATTTATTGTCTTTGAAAGTATTTACAAATTTATCTATCAAATAGTTTTTATCATAAAAAAAGATTTCTTGATAAGCAGTATCATAGAGACTTCTTTTGGAGGTCATATACCCCTGATTATGGTGACTTATTTCATATTGACAATCAGACAGGGTGAGTTGCATTACTAAAGCGAAAAACTCTATTCCTGAATAATAAACAAATGAAGTATCTTTTTGTGTTAGTGTTAAAATAGAATCTATACCCGTATATTCACCCAACATTGTCCTTGTGATACGCTTTTCGTAATAATTATCATCCATCTTAAAAAATATACTTTGAAGTACAGACTCTCCATAATGCCTACTCATTACAATACTATCATTATAAGTGAAAACTATTTTATCAATATCAATTCTCATCTTAGGATTATTAATTATTGATTCAGTAGAGTCTAATAAAAGAATGATCTCTTGCGCATTATTTAAGTTTTTCCTCTTGTTGCAACCTATAATCAACAAAAAAATATAAAATACTATAAAACTATCAACTAATAAAAAACGGCTCATATTTTATATCGTATTTGAGCGTCTAGTAACGCTTTGTGAAATGCCTCTCTATAACGTAATGCCTCTTCAAAAGATTCATTATAGGCGCCCAATATTTATCCCTAAATTCACTATCTGTGGGAAATTGATATCCTCCGACAACATCTCCTTTTTTAGCAAATTGAGAAAAAAAAGATTGTCCATCTTCTGTTCTCATAAAATCTTTCATGGCTTCTTCTGTTTTTTGAGAAAGACCAGGGCGTCCCATATCATGTCCTCTATTATTTATGGTGATTACATTACAATAGTTCGTTCATCATTCATGATCTCTCATGCGGCTAAAGTGCCGAATAACAATAGTTCTTTGAAAATCTTCTGATTTTTAGGCTTGTTCGGAGAAATGCCGAACTTGCTAAAAAATCGCATTAGCAGTAAAGCAT
>JAVBKX010000061.1:0-37767 GCA_031553835.1 Bacteroidales bacterium | reverse complement strand
GTTGCCGGTCGATAATGTTGTTAATGATCCGGACAAACCATTTTACAAAAAAGAAAATGATAGTAGCCGAATAGACTAAATAGCCGGCGGCGGTGATGACCATAAATCCGAAATCGGTGATTCCTTTCCCCAATTCGAGGGAAGATAAAATTGTTTCTTCCATACATGATAAGTAATAAGGCACACGGATGACACGGATAGCACGGATCTGCGTCATCCGCGTGCCATCCATTTTACTCAGGAAATTTCTCCAATGGTATCCGGTTGATTTCATCCCGAAGCTGTTTCCCGCAAATAAAACGGATGTGCACCGATTTTACTTTGTCGGGTGTGGCTTCTGCTTCCGTATCGCTTCCTTCACTTTTGATGGTTACTTTAAAAAATCCCAATCTTCCGAGTTTGACAGTAAAACCTAATTTAATAAAACGGGGTAAGGACTCCAACAGGTAATGATGCGTATTTCCGGCTGTGGCAGATGCGTATCTCCGGGAGCGTGATATTTAACCAATGAACTATGGGACCAAAATCTTTTGTTTCAGAGAGTCTTACGCTATTGGAAGCGATGGATCGTTTGTTTATTTCTCCTTTTTCTCAGTGCCTGACCTTGCAATCTCAGGAGACCATCAATCAATGGGCCGATCCCGGAAAACGGAATATTGTGTTGTCTTTTTTGCAGTATGTTGCGGAACGGGTGCAATCTGATGTAAGAAATGCGAATAGTACGAAGCCTGATGCCAGGATGGTAAAGGTTGAAAAATACATTGCGGAACACTACAATCAGGTTATTCGTTTATCCGAAGTTGCCGGCCTGGTCGGCTTGTCTAACGAGGCTTGTTGCCGGTTGATTGCAAAACAGAAAGGGATGGGATTGATTGATTATATCCATCAGGTTCGGGTCAATCGGGCTGCTTGTCTTTTGCTGCATACAAATGAGACGATCTGTAGCGTGGGGTATCAATGCGGATTTAATACTCCGGCCAATTTTAATGATATATTTAAAAAGGTAAAGGGGATGACTCCGGGGGAATATCGAAAAAAGGGAATCGTATAAATTATTAATGAATATTTTCCTGATAAAAACTAAAAATGAAAAAAGATGAATTTTTCTGCTTTTTTGAATGATTTTTTTACCTTGTTTAAAAAATAATTACTTCCTTTGCAACATTGTTATCCTTTTTGCAGGGCAATAAATCAGATCTATGTTATATTAAAAATGCTACGCCAATGAAAAAACAAAAAATTAAATGCGACACAAGGGGAATGTTTATTTACAGTAATTCGGAAATTATTGCGTTGAAATACTACGATATTATCGCCATTGTTACGGATATGCCCTATACTGTTGTTCTTGCTAAAGGGCATAAAAAAGGTATTTATATTGAATCAGGATTGAGTAACATAATTGAAGAATTGCCTTCTGTTTTCTTCTTGTGCAATCAATCTGCCATTGTCAATTTGTATTATCTGCAGGTGTATGAAGAGAAATATGAACAATATACTTTGCATTTGAACACCGGACTGACATTTAAAGTATCCCGCAGAAAAAAGCAGGCATTTAAAGAACGGTTATTATACCTGAAAGAAAATTGTTCATTGAGTTGCGAACAACTACATTCTTGCAGTAAGATATGCATGGTGAAAAAGTAGATGTTGTTTTTTTTAACATTTGATAATCAAATAATATGTAAAATTATACCAAATAATATATTCCTATAGTTCAAGTGTTGCTGTTTGAAATATCAGTCAATACATTTGTGATATTTTACTAATAGTTTAACAGTCACCATGAAAAACACAAAGGAGGGAACTTTAGATCATAAAATAAAGGTCGTAAGCCATAAGTTCATGTCTATGGACTTATCTCAGGTTCCATTGGGATTATTTTCCGGTAAAATGGGAATTTGTATCTATTACTATCACTTGGCTCGTAACACAGAGGATAAGATATATGCGCAATTTGCCGAAAAGTTGTTGGATGAAATCTATTCTCAAATACCCAAAACGGATTTGGTAGATGTTGATTATGGAGTGACAGGCATAGGATGGGGCATCAATTACCTGATCAAAAATAAGTTCGTTCAAGGAAATGTCAATTCTGTATTAAGAGAGATTGACGACCGGCTTTTTTCAGTATTAAACCTGGAATGGGAACAAACAATTTCAATTGACAGCCAACGTTTTGTACTGCTATTGTATTATTTATATGAGCGATTAAAAGCGCAAAAAAAAGATTCTTCCGATGAATATTTATACCAACAACTCATTATCAAAATAATCAATAAATTGGATTATAATATAACCGTCGATTTTAGACAGGAGCCTTCATATATTGACCTAACCTATTTATTACCTCCCTACCTCTTGATTTTAAGCCGATTGTTTGAACTGGATTTTTTCAATTACAAAATATCCAAAACATGGGATGAATTATCTCCTATTGTATTATCGGCATTTCCGGTCTTACATATTCACAGGCTTTGGTTATTAATAGGCATTCAGTCGGTATTGAAACAAACACCGGTTCAGGCTTGGCAGGAACATGCCACACTATTGGAGGAAAACATTGACCATCAAAAAATACTGGCAACGGAATTGAAAAATAAAAATATACACCTCAGCAATGGAATTTCCGGTTATGTTTTATTGATGAATTTATGGGACAATCTCAATAATACAGAACGATTATCCCTGATCAAACCCATAATTTGTGATAGAATGAATGCATCCGATTGTTGGAAAAAAGAATTCTCACCGGATCCCATATTACCTGTTTGGGATATCGGATTATGGGACGGATTTGCCGGTGTAGCTTTAATGTATCATCTATTTTTAGCCTCTTAATCGTATGAAAACCAATCTGAAAGATACCACTTTTCTGATTCCCATAAGAATTGATTCCGTCATTCGTTTGGAGAATATCGTAGCTGCCACTCAATTCCTTCTGCGGAATTTCGATTGTCAAATCATGGTGTTAGAAGCTGCTCCATATAACAATGGGATGCTTCAAAAATTATTGAGTAAACAAATCGATTATTCTTTTGTAGGAGATTGCGATGAGGTTTTTTACAGGACAAAATACCTCAACCAAATGACACGGAAAGTGCAAACGCCCTATTTGGGCATTTGGGACGCGGATGTCATTATCCCTAAAAAACAGATCATGGACTCTATTGAAAAACTACGTTCGAATGAGTGTGAAATTGCCTATCCCTATGGCGGAATATTTTTGGATGTTTCGGATATAATCCGGAATTATTACATGAAGAAAAAGGACATCCACATTTTTCAAAAACACACACAGAAAATGTACACGATTTATGGTAAAAATATGACTGGAGGGGCCATATTGGTAAATACTGAAATGTATAAAAAAGCAGGAATGGAAAACGAACGTTTTTATGGGTGGGGACCGGAAGATTTAGAGCGGTATGACCGGTGGAGGAATGTAGGATACCGGATTTTCCGGGCCAAAGGATATTTATTTCATTTAACGCATCCAAGGGGCAGAAACAGTGGCATCCGCAGTAATATGCAGGCCCATAATACCCGGCGGGAATTACATATCACACAACATAGTTCGCGGGAGGAAATCGAACAGTATATCAATCAATAATAATTATCTGTACATGTTCACAATGCAGAGTAAAGAACAAAACGTATTCCAATCCTTTTTGGAATCATTAAAGGTAAAGCATACCCGGGTATATTCCAATAAATATTTCAGGGAGCATCCATACAAATACAATTTGTTCGGGATATCGAAAATGCTTTCCGATTATGGAATAGCAAACAAAGGTTTCAAAACAGATAACAAGGCAGTAGTTCTCCAGTCGTTAGAAACTCCATTTATTGCTCATGCCGGAGGCGATTTGGTGGTGGTAATGCGTATAAATAAAGACACTGTCCACTACCGGTGGTATGGCAAAGAAATAAAAACATCGTTGGATGAATTTATAGAAAGCTGGTCAGGTGTTGTGCTGTTGGCAGAGACGAATGAAAATTCGATCGAACCCAACTATAAGGAAAATCGCAAAAAAGAATGGAGTATTATTTTGCAACAATACGGACTGTTAGCTGCAGTAGGACTGTTAGCCGGGCTATGTGTTATCCATAACCGGATTTATGACAATATAGGGTGGATGCTTGTTCAGTTGGTTAATCTGTTTGGGATATATATTTCTTATTTACTGGTACAAAAACAATTACACGTCCACAGCGAATATGCCGACAAGCTTTGCTCGCTTTTCAAACAGAGTGATTGTAATAATGTATTAGAATCGAAAGCTTCAAAACTGGGAGGTGTCATTGGCTGGAGCGAGATTGGTTTGGGTTATTTTATTTCGAATGTGATCATCCTGTTACTATTTCCCTCTTTATTCTCTTATTTGGCGATCATTAATATTTTTGCGCTGCCCTATACGCTATGGAGTGTCTGGTATCAGAAATTCCGGGCCAAACAATGGTGTCCGCTGTGCCTGATTGTACAGGCATTGCTTTGGACTGTTTTTGTTATCAACCTGGCATTTGCATCCATTCAATTACCGGCATTCAAAATAGAAGAACTGCTTGTAACCGGTATTGTTTATTTCATTCCACCAATCGTTATTAATCTCCTGGTTCCTCTCCTTGCTCAAGCAAACCAAGCGGAACAAATTACACAGGAGTTTAATGCCTTGAAAACCAATGAGGATGTTTTTGCTGCTTTTTTGAAAAAACAACCCCATTACGAAGTCGATAAATCCACCTCCAAGATTCTGTTAGGAAATCCGGAATCAGGGATTTTAGTAACGATTCTGACGAACCCGCATTGCGAGCCATGTAGCCGCATGCACACCCGCATAGAAAAACTCCTGCAGGATACGAACCATTCTATTTGCATACAGTACATCTTTTCTTCATTCAATGAGGAACTAAAGTCAAGCGCTCATTTTCTAACAGCTACCTATTTGATGCACCCTTTAGAAAAGGCAAAACTGATTTACAACGAATGGTTTCGGGAAGGTAAAGACCGGCGGGAAGAATTTTTCCAACAGTATGAATGTACGCATAATGAGCTAATAGACAATGAGTTGTTTCGGCACGAAGAATGGAAAGAAACCAGTCAATTACGGGCTACTCCAACGGTATTGATCAACGGATATAAGTTGCCAACTAATTACAAAATAGAGGATTTGAAATACTTTACAGATTTGAATGTTAACATCAAATAATCGCTAACTTCACAGGGTTAGTGAGGCAATAAATTAGCTACTTATTGTTACGAACCTGTGAGTAAATATTTATTTTTTAAAAAATGCATCATGAAACAATTAAAAAGAATCAAGCTGAATGAGTTTGCAGAAATGACTGACAGTGAAATGAAGAATGTATTTGGTGGAGCGGGAAGCGGATCAGGGTCAGGATCAGGGTCAGGGTCAGGGTCAGGAAGTTCTGCCAGTAAGAGTTGTACTTCTAGTGATTGTAAAAGTGCAAATTCAGGACTGGGATGCCATATTGGAGAGACATGCTCTTGGGATTATGAGCTTGCCGCATGTGCCTGCAAAAAAAATCTGGCATAATAGCTAACATTGATGGATTCTGAAGAATTTTAGAATCCATCTTTGTGCTTGTGTTATTTCTGATTTTCCTATTAGATAGCAAGAATCAATGTTTCATAAATCATTATTTGCAGACATAGAATATGACTATAAAATCAGTGATAGATTTAAACAATTGTAAAATAGAGTAAGATTTATCATTTCTTTATAATACAATGAAAAAAATATAAATGGACAAAGAATATCAAATAATCCAAAAATAAATTTAATTAGATGAAAAAACTGGTGGTTCTCATTTTAATATTATTAAGCTCCTATCTAAATGCTCAAGACATACATTATTTAGAGTTTACTTTGAAAGGGATGCGCTTTGATTCTCTTAGAATAGTGGCAAGAGATCACTCCAAAGGAGAAACTGTGTTGTTTTGGAACACATTAAACAATGATAAAATATGGAAATATGAAATGCCAGACAGTATTTGGAGCACAAATAGGCATTTTGTTTTAGGAAGAAGAACAAGCGAAAATAAAAATAGATATGAGTATGTCTGTTTCTATGATGCATCTTATGAAAGAGATCACGAAAGGATACATTCCTTTTTGCCGCAGATTACTCCCGATGATGCCAATGTAAAAATAGAGGCTATCTATTCCTGTTCTGATACTCTTTATGAGGACGGAGATATACTGATCTATCATAATTTTGCATCTATGCCCAAGCAATCAACAGGATTGAGAGGAATGATCAAATATCCGGGTTTCAGCACTTTTCCCATACAAGCTGATGATAATTCTAATACATATAAAGATCTGTTATCAGCATATGTTTTAGCTGTAAAAGACTGCCCAAACTCAAAATTCCTTGCAATGAAGATGTTGGACAATATGAATAAATACCGTTCGTCCAATGATACAAGGTCTGTTTACAATTGCTTTTCAGCAAAAGTGAAAGGGTCGGAATATGGGAAGCAAATCTCAGAAATGCTATCAAGAGATTGGACCCATTTTGAAAATATCAATCTCAAAAACGTATTGACAGGTCAGGATGAAAAAATAACAGATCAAAACAAAAAATTTAAGCTGATTTGTTTTACGGCATCATGGTGTGTAAATTGCAGGAAAGAAATTCCTTTGTTGAAAGAGATTTATAATGATTTGAAAGATTATTCTTTTGAAATGGTATATATATCTGTAGACCGGGCGGAATATCAGGTAACGGAATTTAGGAAACAGATTATTGCTGACTCCATTCCATGGCGTAGTCTATTATCTTATCCTTTAAAAATTGAAGAAAAATACGCAATCAATGCCTATCCGACCAATATGGTGGTCTACCCAGACAATCATATAGAATTTCTGGATGTGAGAGACAAAGACAAGAGAGAGAAATTATATCGACTTGTAAAGGATATTTAATGTTTTTTGATTTATACCAGACATGTAGACTAACATGAGTATAAGTTACTGGCTAATTATAAAATAGAAGATTTGAAATCCTTTACGGATTTGAATGTCGACATCCAATAGATCGCTAACTTTGCAGGGTTAGCAAGGCAATAAATTAGCTACTTGTTGTTATGGGTCTGCAAGTGAATATTTATTAAAAAACGTGTATTTTGAAACAATTAAAAAGAATCAAGCTGAATGAGTTTGCAGAAATGACTGACAGTGAAATGAAGAATGTATTTGGTGGAGCGGGAAGCGGTAGTGGTAGTACTAGTGCGAGCAGTGATAACAAGTGTCTTAACAAATCCGAGTCTACTTGTGATGGCGATTGTGATTATGGGTTTGGCTTTTGCAAATATAGTACAGGACGCTGCAGATGCCAAAAAAAGATTGCCTGAGATA
This sequence comes from Bacteroidales bacterium, assembly GCA_031553835.1. Taxonomy (GTDB): domain Bacteria; phylum Bacteroidota; class Bacteroidia; order Bacteroidales; family Azobacteroidaceae; genus JAVBKX01. The sequence goes on along the minus strand of JAVBKX010000061.1, from coordinate 30,382 downwards.
GTGAGGCTTAGTGTTAAATGTATTAGGGTTGTTTTGTGAGTTGTCTTGTAATGCAACCCTTTTTGTTTACATTGACATTGGTTTTAAAATTATAAAATCACATACAGATGAAAAAAATTATTTTATTTATTTTGGTCTTTGGACTTTTTTATTCTTGTAGGCAGAAACAGGAATATACATTGAATATTGAGTTAAGCGGAGTTCGTTATGATTCGCTTATTTTGGCAGGAGAACATTCCTACCTGAGAAAATTTTTCAGGATTGCCGGGCAAACAACCGATGGTAGTAATTGGAAGTTTACGATTCCTGACAGTGTTTATAATTTTGCTGCCAGTTACCAACTTTTTCCAAAATTTACTGAAGAGGACTCAAATATTGGATATGTAATTAGAATTGTAACCCTTCACAATGGCGATACCCTTAAAATGTATGGTTGTCCTTTTGACAAAAAGGTTACAAAAATGTCAATGAAATATGTAAAATCAGAAAATATTGGGGAAATGCTTGTAGGTAAAATCGGAACATTTGACGATACAGAAGGAGAAGAGAAAACGCTCATTCTCGACTATCTGCTAATCCCTTTTTACGAGGATACAGAATTTGAAGTCTCAGCAAAATATGGTTTTAGATTTGGCTATAAAAACGAACCTTTTATTTTCGAAGATTACATGAGAAAGCAAATTGAAGTCATCAAAAAGCATCCGGATTCACATTATTTTATGGAGTCGATAAGCAAGAGTCTGAGGATGTACGACACAAAAGAGGAGTTGCAAGAGGTATTTGACGCATTCTCGGAAGAAAACAAAAAAACGGAATTGGGGAAAATCGTCAAAAATTACATTGACGAATATTTTATTTTTAAAAATATGAATCTACCAACTTGGGAAAATGAAGTTTTGGAGTCGATTTTGAAGGATACGGAAAAAATAAATTTGATTATTTTTTCTGCTTCCTGGTGTGCGCCTTGCCATGCGCAAGTTCCTATTCTAAAAGAAATCCATGCTAATTTAAACGACAATATATCTATGACGTATATTTCATTAGACGATACAGCTACTGTAGCGTCTTGGAAAAAATTTATGACTAAAGAACAGATCCCTTGGCGTAGTTTATTGGCAAAAGATAATTTAGAAGAAGTAAAGTCAAAATACAATCCGGGATTACCTTCTATTTTTTTACTAATGCCAAATTCCAACAAAATAGAACAAATAGATGTGCGGAATAAAAAAGATAAAGACAGGCTGTATATATTGTGTGGCAAGTCCCCCATTCAATGAGGCAAATTACAAATAAGTTACTTTTTGACAGCCTCTTACTGTTTTGTTATTTAATGTATTACAAAAAACATGAATAAATTTACATCGCTACTGCTCAAACAGTTATTTGCGTGCATCGTATTGTTGATGGTCTCCTCATGTGGGCAACCAAGCGATGACCAGACATTTGTTCCGGAAATACAACCGGGCATAGCCAAAGTGTCGGGCAAGGTGGTTGGTTTTACTCCGGAAGAAAATGTTGTTTTTGTATATATAACAGATAGTTCTTCACCGGAAACCCTATGGAAAGAAAAAATCAAGGAAATAGGCGGAGAGCATTATTATCTCCATTCCGACGAATGGGAATATTTGATGGAATCATTTGATTTTGAAATGATTCCATCTTATTTGATTTTTGATACCAACGGAAAACTTCGCCACGAATTTACCGGCTATCCAGGAAATGAAGAAATGCAAAAAAGGATAGAAGAATTATTTTAATAACGAGAATTACAAATTCCACCGAGCTTGGATGTAAATTGCCGGCAATTTACAAAATAGAGGATTTGAAATACTTTACAGATTTGAATGTTAACATCAAATAATCGCTAACTTCACAGGGTTAGCGAGGCAATAAATTAGCTACTTGTTGTTATGGGTCTGCAAGTGAATATTTATTAAAAAACGTGTATTATGAAACAATTAAAAAGAATCAAACTGAATGAGTTTGCAGAAATGACTGACAGTGAAATGAAGAATGTATTTGGTGGAGCGGGATCAGGTTCGGGATCAGGTTCAGGTTCAGGATCAGGTTCTCGTACACTTGTAAAATGTACAGCATCAGGAACTGTCAAAAAAGACGCATGTACAAATAAAAAAGAAAATGACTCCTGTAGTTTTAAGTATAATAACGGTTTTTCTTCCGGAAAATGCATCATAATCTATGGCGAAGCTTGCCATTGTTCAGATTTAAATTAATTCTGACTCTTTAGCAGATTGCCGGAGATTATTTGATTGTTATAAACAATTGAGCAATAAAGTAAACTTCGGCAACTTTTTCTTATGCTTATTTTAATTAAAATTCACGTTAATATAAAATCAAAAAAGTATGAAAAACAAATGTATAAGTAATATGTTGCTGATTATCGGAATGGCGTTAGTTCTTTTATCCTGTTCCAATTCGAGGCAAAACAGTGTTCAATCGAATGAAAGTCCGTTGAAAACAGGGATTGCAAAGTTGCGGGGTAAGATTACGGATCCTACTTCGAGCATAACTGTTTCTTATTCGAATCCGATAACAGGAGATTTGGGCACAATGGAAGCGATCCTGGACAAAGACGGCAATTTTTACATGGAGTTGCCTGTCGAAACTTCCTTTACGGTGGCTTCGCTCGTAACTTCGTATGGAAATTTTCTTATCGAGTTACCTTCTGATGATGAAACTTTTGTGGAGATTGAAGTTCGCAATGACAGCATTATAAATAAGACTTGCAGGAATGAATCCGGAAAAAAACCGTTATTTACCGAGGACGATTTGACAAATATACGGGAGGTCATTTTCAGATTTGTGCTGTATCGCTATAAAAATGAGCCTATCCACCGAATGGATCCTTGCGAAATGGCGAAGCATGAGTTGAAGATATTGGACGATCGATTATCTTATGCCTTGGAGGGAGCAAGCCTGTCGGACTTCGGACGAAAATTTGCTGTAAATGAGTGCAAGCTTCTTTTTTTGAAAGGTCGCCTATTGACTTATAAAGGTTCGGTGGAATTATCCTATTCAAATTTTAAGAAAGAAGAAGCCGGGCTTGAATATATTTACCGGGAGCCGGATATTTCTTATTATAACACTTTTTTAAAGGAATTTAACCTGAGCGATTCCCTCTATGTCTATAATTATTATTTTCCCGAGATGATGCAATATTTTCTTTCTGCTCAGGCGTTTCAGATTCCTCCCATATCCGATACTCCGGTGAATGAATGGTTGGATAAGGTTAAGCCGACATTGTCCGGTTTGCTGGGCTTTGATTTGGGTTTGTTTTACGACTTGCTGGTTTCAAACGCTTATGGAAAGCAATTTTCGGAAAAGCTTACTCCTTTATCAGACAGGCAAAAAGAAAATATCCGGAACTATTTCGGAGATAATGATATTGCTAAAGCTTTATTGAGAAAGAATGAGCATATCATAACGTTTTCTATGGGAAAAGACGATGTCGTCGTCTGCGAGACTCCTGTTGTGCCGAAAGAGAAACTGATGGACACGATCATTTCTGAATACCAGGGAAAAGTAGTGGTGTTAGACTTCTGGGCAACATGGTGTGGCCCTTGTTTGTCGGCAATGGAACAAATGCGGAGTCTGAAAAAGGAAATGAAAAATAAGGGCGTCGTTTTCGTCTATTTTACCAATCCTTCTTCTCCCAAAGAACTGTGGAATGAAAAAATCAAAATCATCAGTGGTGATCATTATTATTTTTCAAAAAAAGAGCAATGGACACATTTAATGGAACATTTCAATTTTGAATATATACCCTCCTACGTCATTTTTGATAAGAACGGCGAGATGGTGGAGAAGTTTGATGGTTATCCGGGGGTAACAGAAATGGAGAAGGAAATCGAAAAATTATTGTAGACAAATGGAAGCCCCCCTGTTGAGCGGAGATTGTATCTCCGTTCGACAAGGTTAGAGTTTTCAACTCTAAAAATGATTTGAAATGCTTTATAAATTTGAATATTAATATCAAATGGACATCTAACTTCGCAGGGTTAGTGAGGCAATAAATTAGCTACTTATTGTTATGGGTCTGCAAGTGAATATTTATTAAAAAACGTGTATTATGAAACAATTAAAAAAAATCAAGCTGAATGAGTTTGCAGAAATGACTGACAGTGAAATGAAGAATGTATTTGGTGGAGCGGGAAGCGGTAGTGAAAGCGGTAGTGGTAGTGGTAGTGGTAGTGGTAGTGGTAGTGGTAGCTCCCCCTGGTGGGACGCGAATTGCCTTAAGTAACAGTTAGCTGTAAAACTTCCTATTTTAGGATAAATAGTTATCCTAAAGAACGTTGTAATAGTGAGTATGTTTCTAACCATATTGAAGCATACTTGCTATTCTTTGGTGCGTGTAATCGAAAAATCATTTTTTTATTATGATAAAACAAACTTTTTTTTTATCTCTTTTCACAATCATTTTTTTTGCGTGTGCAAAAAATACATCTAAAACTGTTGTTCCTGCTGACGCCATGCTTTTCGACTATGACGAAAAGAACCAAAGAGCCATACTATTAAAAGGAGTAATAAATGATACGATTCCAATGAATTTTTTTTTCGATACTGGTGCTGGAATTGAGATCTATATTTCTGACAGCATTCAATGTCAACTAGAAGCCGACTCGTGCTTTCTGAAAATCGGGAATAATATTTACTATAAGAAACTCTCTTATTTAAGTCACGACAATTTTTTATTTGAATATTTTGGGCAGAATACAGCAATGATAGGGTTTCAGTTTTTTGAAAACAAAATTATGAAAATTTCATATAAGAATAAATATGTCAGCGAGTTATCTGATACTTTCGACTTGGATAATTTTAAATGCATCCCATTGAAAACTGTGGATAATCTTTTGCATATACTGGTGGAAATTTATATACAAGAAACGAGGATAGCGGAAAATGTCATCTTAGATACCGGATGCAATGGTTTAGTTGATCTTCATAAATCAGCAGAATACTATTCAATATCCACGGATGGAGCACAACAAGCAACTGCATTTTCGATGTATGGCCCTTATCAGAAATACTTTATTCCTGCTGACTCGGTCAAAGTAGGATATGCCATTATAAGTGACCACCCTGTTGCATTTTCAGCTCGAGGAAATTTGCTTGGCAATGCTTTTTTTGAACATTTTGATGTTGTGCTTGATTTGATAAATTTTAACTTGTATTTAAAACCCAATGAATAGTATCATGAAATCTATGTTTTTTGTCCGAACAGAAAGAAAGAATGTATATTTGCTCAATATACAGCAGAGGAATATAAATCTTGTTCATCCCTATATTCCCTATATTTATTTTCAATCTCAACATGCTGAAAGAAATTTATCAAAAACTGATTTCGAATATTATCGGACAAAAATCAACTATTATAAAGAATACGGAATTATTTCAGAAACACCACTACAAAAAAATGAACAATTGTATTTGTTGCCGGATATGATTAAAGAGAGCATTAGCAACATAAAACAGGTTGTCTTTGAAACAACGGAAAAATGCAATCTTCAATGTAAGTATTGTTATTATGGTGAATATTATCAGGATGTGGCCGATAGAAAAAACCATGATATGCCGACGGAATATGCTAATATTCTTTGGAAATATCTGAATGAAAAACAACATTCTCGTTTCAATCAGTCATGGGAAGGTTTGTTGTATATCAGCTTTTATGGAGGAGAACCATTAATGAATATGGTCCTTATAAAGAATATTATTAAGGCAGAAAAGAGCAATAACCGGAACATTATCTACTCCATGACGACCAATGCAACTCTTTTGGATAAGTATATGGATTTTTTGGTTGCAAACGATGTACACCTGATTATTAGTCTGGATGGGAATGAAATAAACAATTCTTTCCGGGTTTTTCATAATAACGCACCATCATTTCATAAAATTCTGTCTAACTTGAAATTATTGCAAAAACAGTATCCCGAATACTTTGAGAAAAATGTAAAATTCAATGCTGTATTACATAGTAAAAATTCGATCGAAGATATTTACAATTTTTTTAAAACCGAATTTAATAAATTGCCAAATATAAGCGAATTAAATGATTCAAACATTTCGAAGGAAAAAGAAGATGGTTTTTATTCTGCATATCGTAATAAAACCGAAAGTTTAAAACAATTGGAAAATTATGAAAAAATCGAAACTGAGTTATTCCTAAACACACCCACTTCTCACTCAGCATTAATATTTCTGCACCAGTATTTATCATTTGTCTATAAATCGTATGAGGACTTGATAAAAGCTAATAATAGGAAAATATTTATTTCAACAGGTACTTGTTTACCATTCAGCAAAAAGATGTTTGTTACCGTGGACGGGAAATTATTGCCTTGCGAAAAAATTCAACACAAATTTTCATTGGGAAATGTTAACAAAACAGGTGTACATATAGATACAGTCGAAATTGCAGCAAAATACAATTGGTATTTTAAACTATTATCCTCACAATGCTCGGTATGTTACCGGCAAATGTCGTGCAACCAGTGTGTATTTTATCTAGAAGATATTGAAGATAATCCTCATTGTCATGGATTCATGGATGAAAATAATATGCAAAAATATTTAAAAACTAATTTGTCTTATTTAGAAACGCATCCCGATGATTACCTGCATATCATGAAAGATGTTATTGTGTCATAAACTAATCAATACTCATGTTCCAACAAAATAAAACTTATTGGCTGGTTCTCGAGCCTTACACCTATCTTTCTTTTACTCATCAAGGCGTTCTTGTATATAACACTTTGGATGGGTCGTCTATTGAATCTCAAGAACGACCGGTCGTAGATTTGTTGCACACGATGAATGAACAAAGTGAAGGGTTAATCCAAATTAAAGGCAGTGATTTTAAAGACGAAATAATTGAAAGCTTTATTGTAAAGCTAAGAGATCATTTTATGGGAGATATTATAGATTGTTCTCTAAGTGAGGGATCTCCCATTCAACTAATGCCGATACTCAACCTGCAAAACAGTGTAGAACGGTTGAAAGCGGGACAAGAACATGGAGCTGGCGAAAATATTCTTACACATTTGCACGAGTTATTATTTTTTCTGGATGATCCTGATGCCTTCCCTACCAAATATTATCCAACCACTTTAAATTCCTTTATTCCAGGATACACAAATTCAAACGATCTATCCGATTTTCAATATATTAAAAATTGTCTGACTCAACTCCCCTACAACAAAAAAGATTTGACGTTGAATTTTATAATGAAAGATATTTTTCCCGATGAGGATCTCGAAGCATTGATGCATTTTTTGAATGGCTTCATGGCTAAGAAAATATTTTCGTTTCGGTATGATGATGAAAATATATCCGAAAAATATATTCGAAAAATTAACGAAAAAAAAATTAATTTGGATATTTATATTGGATTTCCTATCAAGAATAATCAACTGAAATCGATTAGCCAGCTATTAATGAGGGAGAAATCAGAACCGAACTATGTATTTACAGTAAGTTCGGAAGAAGAAATGCAAATAGCTGAGGAAATCATCGCAAGATTAGAGATGCAGCACTATTCTTTGATCCCTGTCTATACGGGGCATAATTCTCTTTTTTTTGAAAAGCACATTTTCCTTTCCAAAGAGGAGATCCTCTCAATGCCTGTATCTATGCGAAAAATATTTATACATAAATCTCTGAATGCGGAATCTTTTGGAAAGCTAATCATTTTGCCATCTGGAGCAGTTTATTCTAATCTGTTCTCAGACAAGGTAGGATCAATCCAAGATTGTTCTCTCTTAAATTTATTACATAATGAAGTTACTTCGAATTATTCGTGGTTTAAAATCAGAGATTACAAACCATGCAATAATTGTTCTTATCAATGGTTATGCCCTTCTCCTTCCAATTATGAGGTGTTGTTAAATAAAAAAAATCTTTGTCACGTAAAAAAATAACTTTGTATGGAAAAATATCGTTTCAGCAGGTATAATCATTTTTTGAAAAGGAAAGCTAAAATTGTTGGTATAAATTTATATAGTAAGCAACTCTTTGCTATTGACCAGCAAAAATATGATTTATTATTATCAAACAAATCCGATTTGAACAAATTACAGATTGACGAACCTGTTTTATTTAATACTATGTATAAATTGGGGATTATTGAAGACGCTGAGACAGATATTCCTACAATTCTTTTAATGAAAAACAGGGAACAGGTATTCGCCAAATCAAGTTATCGTTTGTTTATAAATCCGACATTGAATTGCAATTTTTCTTGTTGGTATTGCTGTCAAACCCATTCTAAGAAAAAAATGAGTAAAGAAGTTCTGGAGAATACAAAAAAACATATAAATCACATTGTTGAAAATACAAAGACAACCCAATTGCATATCGATTGGTTTGGAGGAGAACCTCTCTTATGTTATGAAACAGTGATAAAGCCGCTTGTCATTGCCACTAAAGAAATATGTACTAACCATAAGAAAGATTTTTTCATAACAATGACTACAAATGGTTTTTTAATACGACCAGAGATGATACCTTTTTTTGAAGAAAATAATTTCAGATGTTTTCAAATTACGTTGGATGGATATAAAGAAAAACACAACCAAATTCGATTTCCAAAAGACTCTAATGATAATTCTTATGACGTTATTGTGCAAAATATTTGTTTGTTGACAAGCTCTCCTCTTTTGTATGTAACCTTGAGAGTTAATTATACGAAAGAAACCATATCTTATTGTACTCATATCATTAATAGTTTTCCAGCACATGTGAGAAAAAAAATTCGAATATCGCTTGTCCAGGTATTCCAAGACAGTTGGAATAATACCAATATGGATAGAGAGAATATTGTTAAACAATATATTACATTACAGAATGTGTTCAAGAAAGCCGGATTCAATATGGGAGATCCTAATTTTGAGAAAGAAAAATATCATACATGTTTTGCAGACCTGAATAATGAAGCCCTCATTAATTATGATGGCCGTGTTTTTAAATGCACTGCTGTAGATTTTGAAAAAGTAAAAGAGGATGGGGTTTTAAATGATCAAGGGGAGATTATATGGGATGAAAATATACTCGCAAAAAGAATTGCAAGATCGACATTTGACAATAAAGAATGTTTGAAATGTGATTTTTTACCAATATGCACCGGTTCTTGTAGTGTCAAAACGTTTATGGTAGAGGGGCGAAAAACAAAATGCACCATAAAATTAAGTCTCAAAAAAAAATTGTACGATAAAATGGAGACATTTTACCATCAAGATTACAAGCTAGCGCATCTATTTGAGCTATAATGAAATGATGTACTTTCTACGATTAATCTAATAATGATGAATTAATATAGTAATATTTTGAAAGTATCTTTTCCTATCTATCAACAATTAGACACTATGGACTGCGGCCCAACCTGCCTACGCATGATCGCCAAGCACTACGGTCGCAGCTACACCCTGCAAAACCTGCGGGAACGTAGTTTTATTACCCGCGAGGGCGTATCCATGCTGGGTATTAGTGATGCAGCCGAAAGCATCGGTATGCATACGCAGGGTGTTAGAATTACCCTCGAACAATTGATAGAGGATGTTCCGCTTCCTTGCATTTTGCACTGGAATCAAAACCATTTTGTAGTCCTTTATAAGCTAAAGAAGAAAAAAAAGGACTATCAATTTTTTATTGCAGATCCTACCGGGCAAAAATATGTGATGAACCGGGAGGAATTCAGTAAATGCTGGCTCAGTTCAAAACATGCCGGAAAAGATACCGGAACAGCCCTCTTACTGGCTCCCACTCCCGATTTTTATAGTCACGAAGATGACAAAACAAAGCAGGAGAAAAATCTCGGCTATTTCTTCCGTTACCTGATTCCTTATAAATCGCAATATATTCAGATCATCGTTGGGATGCTGCTCGGCAGCGTTCTTTCACTCATCTTCCCTTTCCTTACCCAGGCGATGGTAGATCAGGGAATCGGCAACAACAACCTGAGTTTTATTACACTGATTCTGATTGCCCAGTTGGTACTATCTATCACTCAGATGGGTATGGGTTTTATACAAAGTTGGATTACTTTGCATACCAATACCCGGATCAGCATTTCCCTGATTTCCGATTTCCTTGCCAAACTCATGCGGTTGCCAATCCGCTTTTTTGATGCAAAAAACATCGGGGATATTATGCAACGGATCGGAGACCACGGTCGTATTCAGGGATTTATGTCGGGTACCACCCTCTCTACGCTGTTCTCCTTTGCCAACTTTTTTATATTTGCCTTTATCATGGCATACTATAATTTGACGATCCTGCTTGTATTCTTAATCGGAAATATCTTCTATATCGCCTGGATACTCTCTTTTATGCGCTACCGGAAAAAATTGGATTACAAGCGTTTCGCACAATCGTCGGCCAACCAAAGCAACACGATCGAACTTATTACCGGTATGCAGGAAATCAAACTCAACAACTGCGAAAAACAGCAACGCTGGAAATGGGAAAACATCCAGGTCAAGCTCTTCAAAATCAGCGTAGAAGGGGTTGCCTTGGGACAATACCAGCAAATCGGCTCCATCTTTTTCAACCAGACTACCGACCTGCTGATTTCTTTTCTTGCGGCTAAAGCGGTGGTAGAGGGAGAAATTACGTTGGGAATGATGATGTCGATCAGTTACATCATCGGTCAACTGTCGGGGCCTATCAGTCAGGTTATCGGTTTCGCCCAATCGCTACAGGATGCCAAAATCAGTCTGGAACGGCTAAATGAAGTGCACAACAAGGAAGACGAAGAACAAGACCTGTCCGGTAAACTGAACGAATTGCCCGAAAATCATTCGCTCCGTTTCGAAAACGTAAGTTTTAGTTATGATGGCGCTGAGCGCGATTATGTACTCGAAGACCTAAATTTGGAAATTCCACACGACAAGGTAACTGCTATCGTTGGCGCGAGCGGCAGCGGTAAGACCACCATCATCAAATTGCTATTGGGATTTTATCCGCCCATCAAAGGAAAAATCAGGATTGAGAATATACCTATCGAAGATATCAACCCTCATTTGTGGCGTCAAAAGACAGCGGCCGTGATGCAGGACGGATTTATATTTTCAGATACGATTGCCAATAATATTGCCGTAGGCGAAGAAGAAATCGACAAAAAACGCTTATTGCATGCAATTACAGTAGCCAATATCCGCGAATTTATCGAATCCCTTCCATTGAAATACAACAGTAAGATCGGAATGGAGGGCAATGGTGTCAGCCAGGGACAACGCCAACGGTTACTAATTGCGCGGGCGGTATACAAAAATCCCGACTTCCTGTTTTTTGATGAAGCAACTAATGCATTAGATGCCAATAACGAACGCGCCATTATGGATCAACTGACGGAGTTTTACAAGGGCAAGACAGTCGTTGTTGTCGCCCACCGTCTGAGTACGGTGCAACATGCCGACAACATTATCGTATTGGACAAAGGAAAAATAGTGGAAGAAGGAACACATAAAGAATTGATAATGAAAAAAGGCGCATATTATACGCTGGTGAAAAATCAATTGGAGTTGGGCATTTGAAATGTTTGAAATCGGGAGCGTTTTGAATGTTTTTCAATTGCCGTTGGTTTTAACCAACGGATTTAAGAATAGCTGCACTCACATTGGGCTTTAGCCCTATAAATAACAGATGTTTGGGCTAAAGCCCAATGTGGGCCGATCAATATTCTTTATCCGTCAGCTGAAGTTGACGGCAATTTAATTTTTACAAAAAGCATTCATACCGTTCCCAATATAAATATTATTGAATCAATGCGAGAAGAAGATAAAATAGAATTGAGAAGCGAAGACTTCCAGGAAGTACTCGGCTATGTCCCTCCCTGGATACTCCGCTGGGGGATTACCCTGCTTGGGGGGATTATTGTCATCCTGTTGATTGGCAGTGCGGTTATCAAATATCCCGATGTTATTTCCGCCCCGGTTATGATTACGGGTTCCGTTCCTCCGGCCAATATTACCGCACATGCTTCCGGAAAATTGAAACAGATATTTGTTACAGACAAACAACAGGTAAACACCGGTAAATTTTTAGCTGTAATCGAGAATCCTGCATCGACAGAAGATATCTTGTCGTTGAAACAATATTTACTGGATATGGACAATGTAAACAATACACATTTGTCCTTGCCCGAGAAAAAATTGCAATTGGGAAATATGCAGGCTTTATATGCGACTTTTTATACCACTTTGTTCAATTATAAAGAATATGAACGACTGTTGTATTATCCACAAAAAATAAGCATGACGGAAAATCGTATTGTTCAAAACGAAAAACAATACCATAATTTGCTACACCAACAGCACCTTAAAAAAGAGCAATTGAGTCTTGCCCGAAGTAAATTCGCCAGGGATTCTTTGTTAAATACAAAAGGAGTGCTTTCATCCGAAGAATTTGAAAATTCCAGGAATCAGTATATACAAGACCTGTTGTCGTACGAAAGCCTCGTATATAATTTAAACAGCATGGAGGTTCAGATCGCCCAATTGAAAGAGTCCTTATTGGATACCCAAAAACAGGGCATTGAAACTCTGAATGAATTGCAGTCGCAAATCCGGTCGCTATCTTTACAACTCAAAGCAGAAATAGAAGTATGGGAAATTAACTATGTGTTGAAAGCCCCAATCGATGGCGTTATCACATTCACCAATTATTGGATTGAAAATCAAAATGTAGTGGCAGGAGAAGTCTCTTTTACGATTATTCCTTTAAACAATGATACAATTGAAGGAAAAGCGTCTCTTCCCATTACCCGGTCGGGAAAAGTAAAAGCAGGACAGGGCGTCCATATCCGGTTAGAAAATTTTCCTGAAAATGAATACGGTATTTTGAAAGGCACGGTTCGGAACATATCTCTGGTGCCATCACAAACAGGAGAACAGGGATATTATACCCTCGCCATTGATCTGCCTAATCAGCTACATACTTCGTATAAAAAACAATTGCCTTATATGGCCAATATGCAAGGGCAAGCGGATATCATCACGGAAGATATTTCGCTACTGGAAAGGCTGTTTCTGCCGATTAAGAGAATTATCAGTGAAAGGGTGTAAAGTCGTCATTTTTGTTTGTAACAAAATCGCAACAAAATCTTAATTTTTTCATTATATTATTGTTGTAATCTTGCACTGTCAAAAGTGTTTAAAATCTATTTATTCAATAATTACAAAAAAAATGAAGAAGTTAGGATTATTTGTTTTAGTTGTTTTGATAGCCGGATGCAAGCCTTCGGGAAAAGGTGTCGAAATGTCGGGTGCCGGAGCCACTTTTCCATTGCCTTATTACAATATTATATTTAAAGATTATGGCGCCACTACGGGAAATCAGGTGACGTACGGAGGCATCGGAAGTGGGGGAGGTATTCGCAGTTTGCAAGACAAAACAGTGGATTTCGGAGCTTCTGATGCTTTCTTGTCGGCAGTTGAAAAAAAAGAAATGCCGGCGGAGGTATTGCATATCCCCACCTGCATGGGGGCGGTGGTATTAGCTTACAACCTGAAAGATGTGCAGAATTTGCAATTGAACGGCGAAATTGCAGCTGATATTTTCCTTGGAAAAATTACCCGATGGAATGATGAGAAAATTAAGGCGTTGAATCCCGAAACGGATCTTCCCGATCAAACAATTACGCCGGTTTATCGTTCGGATGGCAGTGGGACAACTTATGTTTTTTCTGATTACCTGACCAAAGTGAACCCGGAATGGGCGGAAAAAATGGGAACCGGAAAGTCGTTGAAATGGCCGGTCGGCATTGCGGCAAAAGGTAATCCGGGAGTAGCCGGCACTATTCAACAGACCGAAGGCGCTGTGGGTTATGTGGGGTCCGAATATTCTATGTCATTGAATATTCCAACCGCGTGGATGCAAAACAGTGCAGGTAATTTTATAGAAGCGAATACTCAATCTATTTCTGCTGCAGCCAATACCGTGTTGCCGGCCGATATGTGCACGATGATTACCAATTCGCCGGAAGAGCAGGCTTATCCTGTCAGTTGTTTTACCTGGATCATTGTATATAAAGAACAGTCCTATGCCAACCGTAGCGAGGCGCAGGCCAAAGCATTGACCGGATTGTTGGAGTATGTCCTGAGTCCTGCTGCACAGTCGGTGGCCGCCAAAGTGAATTATTCTCCGCTACCGGAAGCGGCGTTGAAGAATGCACAGACTTTGGTAAAATCAATAACTTACAAAGGGAAATTGGTGGAAGTTGAGAATTGAGAGTGGAGAATTGAGAATTTAATTCACTTTCCATTCTCCACTCTCCATTCTCCATTCTCCACTACCATGCTCCATGCTCAACTCATAAAAAAGTGAAAGATAAAATATTCAAATCGCTGTTGTTTTTAGCTGCATTCATTATTTTGATGTTGGTGGCAGGGATTGTTTACTCTTTGGTAAGTCAATCGCTGGGCGCTTTCCGGCAGTTTGGGATATGGTCGTTTATTTCTTCGGCGGAGTGGGATCCTCGCAGCGGTGCAGAACATTATGGAGCCTTAACGTTTATCACAGGTACTTTATTGACATCTTTACTTTCTATTGTATTTTGCATTCCGTTTTCTTTTCAGGTGGCTTTATTTACCGGAGAATATTTCAGGGGGAAAAAGATTGCGACGTTTGTCGGTTCAGTAGTCAATTTGTTAGCGGGCATTCCTTCGATTGTCTATGGATTGTGGGGATTTTATACTTTGCGTCCGATGATCGTTTCGCTTGGTTTGAGCGACCAGGGTTTTGGCATTTTGACCGCTTCCCTGGTGTTGGCTATTATGATTATCCCTTATGCCTCTTCGTTGAGCGCTGAATTTTTGTCTATGGTACCCAATGAGTTGAAAGAAGGAGCATATAGCCTGGGAGCGACCCGGTTTGAAGTGATTATGAATGTCAGCTTTCCGGTAGCGGGATCAGGTATTTTGGCAGCTTATATTTTGGCATTGGGACGTGCTTTAGGAGAAACGATGGCAGTAACGATGTTGATCGGAAATACCAATCAATTGCCCCGGTCATTAGCCGATACCGGAAATACGATGGCCAGTATTATTGCCAATCAGTTTGGAGAAGCCAGCGGATTGAAATTGAGTTCGCTGATCGCTATCGGATTCATATTGTTTCTGATTACGGCGATTATCAATTCGATAGCCAAATTAACAATGAAAAAAATAGCATGAAACCCCGTCTGAAATATCGCCAGTGGAAAAACAGAATTTTCTTTTATATGGTTTGTACCCTTTCGGCGGTGACGATGTTGCCTCTGTTTTTTATTTTGTTTGAATTATTTAAAAAAGGGTATAAACAATTTAATTTCAGTTTGTTTACTGAAGTGGCGCCTACTTCTATGGATGCAATGCTGGCTAAAATGGGCGACAGCCCGATTCCCGGAGGGATATTGAATGGGATTACAGGCAGCATTTTGATGATTGGAGTGGCAGTGGTCATAGCGATTCCTTTGGGCATTTTGACCGGAATATATTTGTCGGAAAAACCAAAACAGAAATTGGCTTCCGTAGTGCGTTATTTGACCGATTTGC
The DNA here is from genome assembly GCA_031553835.1 of Bacteroidales bacterium. Classification (GTDB taxonomy): domain Bacteria; phylum Bacteroidota; class Bacteroidia; order Bacteroidales; family Azobacteroidaceae; genus JAVBKX01. The sequence goes on along the minus strand of JAVBKX010000061.1, from coordinate 14,828 downwards.
TACAAGGGACGCCATCGATAGTCATTGGCATTATTGCTTATGCCTGGGTCGTCAAACCATTGCATAGTTATTCGGCGTTGGCAGGAAGTGCGGCTTTAGCGATTATGATGTTGCCATTGATCATCCGTTCTACGGAAGAAACCTTGAAAATGATTCCGGGAACCTTGAAAGAGGCTGGATTAGCCTTGGGATCATCTTATGCGAATGTCGTGATCAGAATCTTGTTACCCTCGGCATTCGGAGGTCTTTTTACGGGAATTTTGTTGGCGATTTCCCGGATTATGGGCGAAACGGCGCCGTTGATGTTGACTGCTTTGGGGGCTTCCATTGTCAATTGGGATGTTTATAAACCGACCAGTTCGATTCCTTTATTGATTTGGGAATTTTATAATGATCCGAATTTGATCGATATGATCTGGTCGTCTTCTTTGTTGTTGCTGTTGTTGATTTTAGGGTTGAATTTTGTGGCGCGAAGGGTGGCGGAACGGTGGAAGATTCAATGAGGAGGTTGAGAGTTGAGAATTGAGAATTGAAAATTAGCATTGAGATGGGGAATGGATTGATATTAGAATTGAAGGATGTATGTGTATCATATACTCCGGGCAAAAATGCGGTCAATCATGTGAGCGCCGGGATTTCTCCCAATACGATTACGGCTATTATGGGGCCGTCGGGATGTGGAAAAAGCACGTTGTTGCGAGCCATTAACCGGATGCATGAGTTGTATCCGCATATTAAAACAACAGGAGAAATTTTGTTGAATGGAAAAAATGTGCTGACCATGAATCCGATGGAAGTCCGACGGCAGGCCGGAATGGTTTTTCAACGTCCGAATCCTTTTCCTACAATGAGTATTTACGATAATGTAATAGCCGGTTATAAGTTGAATGGCATTCGGTTGAAGAACAGTGAAAAAGACGAAATTGTTGAAACTTGTCTTCACAATGTGGCATTGTGGGATGAAGTGAAAGATACGATGAATCAAAAAGGTTCTTTTTTGTCGGGAGGACAGCAGCAACGTCTTTGTATTGCGCGGGCATTGGCCTTGAAACCGGATGTGTTATTGATGGACGAACCGACTTCGGCGTTGGATCCGATTTCTACTAATCGGATTGAAGAATTGTTGTTAGAATTGAAAGAGCATTACACCATCGTGATTGTAACGCACAATATGTCTCAGGCTGCACGTATTTCAGATTATTCGATGTTTATGTACCTGGGCGATCTGATTGAATTCGGTACAACTAAGCAGATGTTTAATAAACCGAAAGATAAGCGAACGGAAGAATATTTGACGGGAGTGTTTGGATAATAAAAAAATGGATACAATAAAATTAAAGTACTTAGAAAAAATTGCGGGCAATTTTCAATTGTTGTCCGAATTAGTATTACGACAATTGAGCAATACACGAATGGTGTTGGATCAATCGGAAGACCATATTTACGAAGAGATTGAAAAAAATGAAGTATTGATCGATAGTCTGGATGTGCGCATGCGGGAAGAAGTGCTGAACGGAATCCTGTTGTTTAGCCCCAAAGCCATGGATTTACGTAAAATAATGGCTTATCATGATACGACTAAATATTTGGAGCGGATCGGAGACCTGATTTTGAACGTCTCTCATTTCTTGAAAAAAACCGATCTCAGTCGTCCGGGTTTTCCGGAATTTAAAAAAGCCTTGTCGTCTATGATGAAAGGCGCCGAAGAAATGGTACGGGGCGCTGTCTATGCTTTCACCTTTGAGGATACCTTCAAGGCGTATCAGACGATTGCTGCCGATGATAAAATTGATAATAAATTGAAAGAAATAACCGAACAATTGCACCTGGTTTTTCAAGAAAAATTGTTAAGTTCGCAAGATTTGTTTAATATTACCAGTATCAACAGCATTTCTTATAATATTGAACGGATCGGAGATAATGCCACCAATATTGCAGAAGTAGCGGTGTATTTGACGGAAGGAAAAGATATCAGGCATGGAAATGTTTAATGGGCGCAAGATACAGGGTGAAGGGCGCAAGGTGCAAGGTGCAAGGCGAAAGGTACAAGGTACAAGGTACAAGGTGCAAGGTGCAAGGTGCAAGGTGCAAGACATCCTGTGCCCTTCACCCTGTACCTTTCACCCTGTACCCTTCACCCTTTGCCCTATAAAAGCTTATGGATAAGATAAAAATTTTAGTAGTAGATGACGAACCGGATATTTGTGAAGTGCTCCGGTTTAATTTGGAAAATGAAGATTTTGTGGTCACTGTTGCACATTCGGCTGAAGAAGCGTTAAATATTATATCAGAGGATGACAGCCTGATATTATTGGATGTGATGATGGGTGGTATGTCGGGATTCCGTTTGGCTGAAAAATTGAGAAAACAGGGGAACAATACTCCGATTATTTTTCTTACGGCCAAAGATACGGAAAACGACATGTTGACAGGATTTTCGATCGGTGCGGATGATTATATCGCCAAGCCATTTTCTATTAAGGAAGTGATTGCCCGCGTGAAAGCGATTTTGAAAAGGAGTCAGGTAGAGCGTCAGGCAACTGTGACCTTGTTGGAATGCGGCGGTATGCAATTGAATTTGGAAACCAAACAATTTAAATTGAAAGACATGCCGGTTGCATTGACAAAGAAAGAATTTGAAATACTGTATCTTTTGATGAAATACCCGGAACGTGTCTTTACCCGCCAGGAGATACTCGACCGGGTGTGGAAAGATGATGGATATGTTTTGGAACGTACTGTGGATGTACATATTACCCGATTGCGAAAAAAAATGGGCGCATTTGGTTCTTCGATCAACAACCGGTCGGGTTATGGTTACTGCTTTTACCCCTCGATGTTGGAATGATAGCAGTCGCTTTGGTATTTTTTTAAATAAATGGATGTATGAAATTAAATTATAAACAACGGATCTTTCTCTATTTTTCTTTGGTTTTGGTAGTTTTTGCCGCAGGAATCGTTTGGTTTGAACAACGGAGGGAAAAGGCGTATAAAACCGAAATACTGGAATCGGATCAGCATATTTATGCAACATTAGTTCATAAATATATGATAGAATCGGATATCAGGCCGGATAATATCGAACAGATCAACAAAATATTGCCTTTATTACCCGAAAATATCCGTTTGACCATTGTGTTGAACGATGGCACTGTTTTGTATGATAATGATGTGTCGGATCCGGCGCGGATGGAAAATCATCGTAATCGTCCCGAAATCAAAAAAGCGTTGGTAAAACCGTTTGGTTCCAACATCAGAAAATCGTCTTCCATCGACAATAAAGAATTTATGTATTATGCTGTACATTACAATGATTATTTTGTGCGGGTGGCTCTTCCGTATGATATACAGGTGAAAAATTTTTTCAAGCCGGATAATATTTTCCTGTATTTTATTGCATTCATGTTTTTGGCCGTATTAGTCGCTATGTTTATCATTTCCAATCGATTCGGAAAATCTATCGAACAATTGAAGTCGTTTGTCGATTCTGCACAGAAAGGGGATCATCAACTGTCGAATCTTCAATTTCCGGAGGATGAACTGGGGGCTATTGGCGTAAAAATCGTCGATTTGTATAAACAGGTGAAAGAAAATAAAAAGAAAATAGCTCAGGCTCAGGAAAAAATGTTGCAACATTTTCAATCTTCGGAAGAAGGGATTTGTTTCTTTTCCGATCGGGGTGAGAAAATTTATGCCAATTCGCATTATATCCAGTTTTTGAATATACTGATAGATAAACCGACATTAAGTGTCAATGCGGTTTTTGAAGATCCGGCGTTTAAGGAAATACAACAGTATTTAAATATCTCTCATCCCGAAAGCCCTGTTTTTTCTACTACGATTTCAGGCAATAGCAAGCATTTTCTGGTGCGGGCGATCCGGTTTGAAGACGATAGTTTTGAAATTACAATAAAAGATGTGACCAAAAGTGAGAAAACCCGTCTGATGAAACAGGAAATGACCAATAATATCGCTCATGACCTCCGGACTCCGGTCACCAGTATTCGCGGGTATATGGAAACGCTGTTGAACCAGCCGGATATTGATGCCGAAAAACGTCGTTTTTTTATCGAACGGTCTTATTCCCAAATTTTAAGATTGTCGGACTTGATTCAGGATATTTCGCTGATAACCAGAATGGAAGAAGCATCCGACCTGTTTGAAACGGAAAAGGTGGCGATTCGTCCGTTGCTGGATGAACTTCAACATGATTTATCCGGAAAATTGGAAGAAAATCAGATCAATTTAGAGATACAAGTATCGGATCGTGTGGAAATACAAGGCAATCGCACGCTGCTTTATTCTATTTTTCGTAACCTGATGGATAATTCGATCGCTTATGGAGGCAACAATATATCGATTCGGATTCATAGTTATATGGAAGATACCCGGTATTATTATTTTACCTATTCTGATACCGGAGTAGGCGTGGAAGAACGGCATTTATCGCGCTTATTCGAACGTTTTTATCGGGTCAGCGAAGGCCGTACGCGCGATTCGGGAGGCTCCGGATTGGGATTATCAATCGTCAAAAACGCTGTATTGTTTCATAAAGGTGAAATCGTAGCCAAAAATCGTAAGGGTGGGGGGCTGGAGTTTGTGTTTACATTAAAAAAACATATTCGGGAGAATTAGGATTTCTTATTACTTTTGCATTTGAAAAAAATGGAATAAGCATGTTATCTTCCGAACAGGAAAAAATATTGAAATTGGTAAAACAGGAAGTGGTTCCCGCCATTGGTTGTACCGAACCCATTGCCGTGTCGTTGGCAGTAGCCAAAGCTACAGAAATATTAGGAGTTATTCCGGAACAAATTCAGGTGTATCTGAGCGCGAATGTGTTGAAAAATGCCATGGGCGTCGGCATTCCCGGAACGGATATGATTGGCTTGCCTATTTCCATCGCTTTGGGAGCATTGATCGGCAAACCCGAATATCAACTGGAAGTCTTGAAAGATGTAACTCCCGAAGCCATTGATGCCGGTAAAAAAATGATCGATGAAAAAAAAATTGTAGTTTCCCTGAAAGAAGATCTTGCGGAAAAACTATATATCGAAGCAGTTTGCCGGAAAGGAACAGAGCAAACACGTGTGATGATTCTCCATGAACATACAAATATTTGTTATGTAGAAAAAAACGGCATCGTTTTATCCGACACGCGCCATTCGTGTATGGCCGAAGAATCTGACGAACAGATAGATCTAACCTTGCAAAAAGTGTATGACTTTGCTATGGAAACGCCATTGGACGATCTGCGCTTTATTTTGGAATCCGGAAGAGTGAATAAACAAGCTGCCGAACAATCATTTGCTAACCATTATGGTCATGCGTTGGGGCAAACATTAATCGGAAAATACGAAAAAACGATTATGGGCGGTAGTTTGCTTTCAAAAATATTGGCTTATACTTCGGCGGCGTGCGATGCGCGTATGGCAGGCGCCATGATTCCGGTGATGACTAATTCGGGGAGTGGTAACCAGGGGATTACTGCCACATTGCCGGTGGTGATATATGCAGAAGAAACCGATCAGTCCGAAGAGAACATAATCCGTGCACTGATGTTGAGTAATTTAACCGTTATTTATATTAAACAAAATTTAGGACGTCTTTCGGCTTTGTGCGGTTGTGTCGTCGCTTCTACCGGTTCGAGTTGCGGCATTACTTATTTGATGGGAGGTCGATACAAAGAGATCTCATACGCAGTGAAAAATATGATTGCCAATCTTACCGGCATGATTTGCGACGGCGCCAAACCCAGTTGCGCACTTAAAGTTACCAGCAGTGTTGCTACCGCTGTTTTTTCGGCGATGATGGCTATGGAAGGCAAATACGTTACGTCGGTGGAAGGTATCATCGATTCGGATGTAGATCAGTCGATCCGTAACCTGACTGAAATCGGATGCCGGGGAATGAATGAAACCGACCGGTTGATATTGCAGATTATGACGTGTAAATAATTAGACTTGTATCTGCATTGAAGCGTGGGTTAACTTATCATCCGTTTGATAACCCACGCTTTTTCAGCTTTATATGGATTGTGTGTTGGGCTCACAATGTTAATAAATTTTCTTGAATTACACAATACTATATTGTGCGCAAATTGGATACATTTGCAGCCAATGAGGCTACACTTTTTTTCTTTTTTGATGATTTTTTTATATTTCTTTGCGGTCGCAATTCGACATGGTAAAAAATGATGCAGGTATGCAAATCAGCACGATTTGAAAATTTGGAACTAAACGCGATAGACTGCATACATAAAGAAAATCCATAAAGTGGGCCTGGAGAGGTACCACTTTATGGATTTGAAAAAAAACACATTTTTTTACAAAAATTCATGCAGCGTTTTAAATAAAAATTAGTTTTACAGGTGATATTTAAATTAATTCATTAGTGCCTATTTGTTTATGATACATGTAAAAAAGACAATTATATTTGTCTCCTTGGTTTTATGTTTTTCGATCAGTTTCAATATGAGTGTTTTAGCCCAATTTTCCGGTGGTTCCGGAACAGAAACCGCTCCTTTTCTTTTAAAAACTGCCGAAGATTTGAATAATGTGCGAAATTATCCGGATAAATATTTCCGGGTAGTCAATGATATTGACTTAACTGATTTTTTAACAGACTATTATAGTGCAGAGGGTTGGTTGCCGATAGGCGATGATACGAATCGTTTTAAAGGAGTGATCTATGGTGGAGGATTTGAAATCCGGGGTTTATGGATCAGGCAATCTGCTTTACAATTTGTTGGATTTGTCGGTGTGAATGCCGGCGTTATTGACAGTTTGGGAATTTCTCTTGCCGAATATGGTGTGGAAGGTAGTACGTATGCCGGCGGTTTAGCCGGTTGCAGTTATGGAAAAATAACCAATTCTTATGTGACCGGACAAGTGGGTGCACAGATCATATCCCAACATTGCAGCGGTGGATTAGTCGGACAAAATTCCGGAGAAATAGCTTATAGCGAAGTATTGTCAGTGAATATATTTTCGGCTTATGCTGCCGGATCGTTGGTCGGTTTTATGGATACCGGAGAAGTGTCGTATTGCGGCGCCAGAAGTGCTGCCAATTCGTCAAATACTGCCGGCGGATTGATCGGATATTTGAAACAGGGAACTGTGTCAAAAAGTTTTGCGCTTGGAAATGCTGCCGGTTCAACTCATTCCGGCGGATTAATCGGATTTGTATATAATGGAACTATTTCGGATTGCTATGCATTGGGAACATCCTCCGGTTCCCGTTCCGGCGGATTGATCGGATCTGTGATTGAAGGCGCTATTGCTAATTGTTATGCGGCAGGGGCTGTAATGGGAACAACAGCCGGTGGTTTTTTTGGCGGAAATCGTTCGGGCAGGATTACTAACAGCTATTTTAATTTGGAAAAATCGGGTGTGAGCGTCGGTGTCGGTACAGGCAACGGCAATGATAAAGTGGTCGGTTTGCACGATGATGACATGAAGCTTTCCAAAACATTTTCGACTTGGAATTTTCATACGGTATGGAATATTTCCGAAGGCGTTACTTTCCCTTATTTAGTCAATGCTTCACCCAAACTCTTGCAGGAAATATTGTAAGTTGCGATTACATTTTTATCCTGATATTTTTCGTAATTTTGCATTGAAATGTTGATGAAACGATGATTGAAATTGAACGGAAATTTTTAGTGAACGGCGATTTTTATCCCTATGTGAAGCAGACTGTGCGAATCAAACAAGGGTATCTGTGCGCCGAAAAAGAACGAACCGTGCGGGTGAGAATAAAAAATGACGCCGGGTTTATTACCATTAAAGGACCGGCCAATGTGAATGGTTTTGCGCGTTGCGAATTTGAATATCCGGTTCCGTTGGCTGATGCTGAAGAAATGCTGGCATTGTGCCCGCCTATTGTTATCGATAAGGAACGGCATTATATACCTTTCGGAAACCATACTTTTGAGGTGGACGTTTTTCATGGCGTTCATGAAGGCCTGGTCATTGCTGAATTGGAATTAGAATCGGAAAGCGAATCTTTTGAACGCCCCGAATGGTTGGGCGAAGAAGTAACCGGCGATAAACGGTATTATAATGCGTATCTGTCTATTCCATCAAATCGCTCATAATTCCATCCGAAACAAAAAGACCTTCCGAACTTAGTTTTAGATGATTTTCTACAATAGTAAGCCGATGATTTTCAATGTGTTTTTTTGCCTGTTGCAAACAGTAAGCGGATCGCAACGTTCCGAATGTTGTTGTCAGTTCGTCTAAATCAATGCCCCACATAGTACGTAAATGGGTGATGATGTATTCGTTATAGGCCGTTTTTGCATCAATTAATTCGGAGGTTACCGTCCGGTTGTACAACTCTTTTCCATTCCATTGCCTGCTTTTTCCGTTAAATGAATGAGCAGAAGCGCCGATTCCTAAATAATATTCTCCTGTCCAATAAGAAGCATTATGTTGGGAAAAATAGCCGGGTTTCCCGAAATTAGAAATTTCATATTGTATAAAACCGGCAGAAGTTAGCATTTGTATCATTTCGGAAAACATGCTGACGCTCAATTCTTCATCTGCCGGATTGATTTTCCCGGTTTCGAGCAAGCGGTACAAAGCTGTATCTTCTTCATAAATTAAATGGTATGCTGAAATGTGTTGGACTTGTAAATCAATGGCTTGTTGAAGATTATCTTTCCAGGATGTTAAGGTCTGACCGGGCAATCCGTACATCAGGTCGATGCTGATGTTATTAAATCCGGCTGCCTGGCAATCTTTTACGGCTTTTATGGCAGAAGCTGCATTGTGTCGCCGATTTAAAAATCGAAGTTCGTTGTCATTGAATGATTGTATGCCGATACTGATGCGGTTGAAAGGAAGTTCTGATAACGCAGTGATATATTCCGGCATCAGGTCGTCGGGATTGGCCTCAAAAGTAACTTCTTCCCAGGTGATTGTTTTAAAACTGTGTTGGATTTGCCGGAAGATCATTGCAAAATCGGAAGGCGAGAGCAGCGAAGGAGTGCCGCCTCCAAAATAGATGGTGCGAACAGGCTGTTGTTCCAAATAATTTTTCCGGTCTTCCAATTCCTGGCAGACGGATTGGATATACTCTTGTTTTTCAGGCAAGTAGGTGGTAGAAAAAAAATCGCAGTACAGGCAACGTTTTTTACAAAAAGGAATATGGATGTAAATACCGGCCATAATGTGTTTTCAGAACGGATATCCCACTGCAAAGTGCCAGGCAAAATTGTTACCGAAATTGAAATGTTTGATAGCCCAGCGGTCTGAACCTTCTTTGGCCGGATCGTAAGCTTTCCATCCCATATCAAAACGAACGAGGAAGAAATCGAAATCGAGGCGTAGTCCTAATCCGTAAGCCAAAGCAATTTCTTTATAAAACGATTCTAATTTGAAAGCTCCTTTAGGTTGTCCCGGATAATCTTTGATGGTCCAGATATTACCTCCGTCTAAAAATAAAGCCGTTTCTAATTTCCAGAAGAGCCGGCTGCGGTATTCGACACTTAAATCAAGCCGGATGTCGCCCGATTGTTCGTAAAACGTAGTGGAAGGCACGGTTTGATAAGCTCCAGGCCCTAATGTTCGCACCGACCAGCCTCGCACACTGTTGGCTCCTCCCGAATAATACCGTTTTTCAAATGGCATTTCTTCCGAATTGCCGTAAGGATATCCCAATCCGGCGCCGATACGCCAGGCAATAGCATTTTGTTTATCTATGAATTTTGTTCTGGATAAATCGAAATCTCCTTTTACAAACTGAGAATAGTAATTATTGAATAACAAATAGACTCCTTTGTCGTTTTTGGCCATATTGAACAGGTGGCTGCCGGCATATAACAAATTGCCGGCGGATTCGACCGAAAAACGGAACGTTTGAACATCCCGTTGTTTTTGCATCGGGTTGAATGTTGTGTAATAAAAACTGTAACCCATTCCGACAATAAACTGGTTGGAATAGCTGAATAGTCTGGCATTGTCGGGTAAACTATCCATAAAAGCCTGATCGATATAGGGAAAAGAAATATAATTGATATCAAGCAGTTTAAATGTATGATTGATTGTCTTTGATCCTCGTTTTTGCCAATGATACCGAATACCTCCCGATAGTAGTTTCCGGTCGTATTCCGGTCGGGTTTGATAGTCGTAACTTGCTGATAATTCTGTTGATGCCTGGATTGATCTGCTAAATGTGCGGGGTAGAAACGGGGCGATGAATTTGGGAAACCTCAGCGATACTTCGGTTCCTAATTCTAAGAAATAATCTTTGAGTACATTCCCTGAAATGGCTTCGTAGGCTCCTCTCACTTTTAAATTGAGCACTTCCGCTCCATGAAATAAATTCCGGTGATTGTAATTGATGGAAGAAGCAACTCCTAAATCTCCCGCTGAGTTGGTACCTTCGATTGCAAACGTTGCCCCTTGTTTTCTGGCCGGCATGGTCAGGATGTAGGTGTCTAAGAATGAAGAATCATTCCGGATAAATTCTTCAAACCGGATGCTGATATTACTGAGCGCTTGCAATGAAGCATAAGACGAATAGGTGGTTTCTTCCCTTAATTGGGAATAAACTCTTCCCGGAGAAAGATAATTGTGCTCGCGCAATACTCCCGGGCGTATGGAGGGTTTCTTTCCCGGATAATAAATGGTATATTTCCCGTTAGTAATGGAATCAGATGCCTGGTAGCTGTTTTGTACGGCGGCGGTGAGCGGGTTGTAATCCAGATAGATAAAAGCATCATTCAGAAAATAACGCCTGTGAGGCACTTCCACAAACATACCATTGGGCAGAATTTCAGGATAAGGATGTATCTTTAATTCTAGATTTACCGTGTGATTGTTGAGCGTACTGTCGGCATCGTACGAAATGAAATTTTTTTCAAAGGCAAAAAAACCACGGTTGCGTAGCAGGTTAGTGATCCGGTCGCGTTCTTTGTCGAGGATGCTTCGGTCAAAAAGCATGCCTTCGTGTATAAGGGAAGTCCTTAGAGAGACCGGTTCGTTACTCAAACGATAAGCCGAAATTTTGTCCCCATAGATTTCCCTATACAATACGGAGTCTTCGATGTCGGTAGTGAATTTTCCGATGCGATAAGGCGTGTGGCCTGTAATCTGATATGTTATGTTTGCTTTTTTATGGCTAAGATGGGTTGCCGCATTTACTTCAGCATGTATATAACCTTTACTGATGCAGTATTTTTTGAAATCAAGCGTTGTGCGATCGACCAATGCAGAGTCGAAAATTACAGGAGGTTCCCCCATTTTTTTCAGAAACCGGTTGAACCACCTGGTTGAATCTTTTCCTGCCCAATCGTAAATATATAGTTGGGTTTTTAAGAGTCCGAACATTTTGAAGTTGGGCTGCTGCCGTATATATGGTTTCAGATCTTCCGGTTTGATGCCTTCTGCATCTGATTGGATGTCGATTTTGTTTAAAAGGTACGATTCTTCCGGCACATACTTAGTTGTATTGCATGAGCACAGGCAACCTACAATAATACCAAAAAAAATGTAAAGACAAGAAAGTTTCCGGCAAGACCAAGACATAGGGTTCAAGCATATAAACGAATGTGCAAATATACACTTTTTCCTTTGATTATCCTCTTTTATTCTGTTGTAAAGATAAAAAACTGTTTGTTGTGTTATTTAGATTCAATATAAACAATGGAATTTTGCAACATTATGATTGTTTTTATTGTTACTTAAATTTCATTGAAAATAAAAGAATGTTGAAATACGTTATATTATGGAAGAAAATGTATATATTTGAATGTTCTTTTATTAGTTACGATCAGAAAAGTTAGTTGTTGGTTTTGAGGTACTTATTATTATTGCATGACTCATGAAAAAAACAATTCATCAAGAATTGATTGAGATTTTAAAATTTCATACACCGGAGGGAGAAAATGTTGTTGATACGCTTATAAATATAAACCCCTTGAGCAAAGAGGCGGCTTACAGGAGGTTAAGAGGCGAAATTCAATTTACTTTGGCAGAAACAGTGCGTATTGTGGCGCAATTAGGTATTTCGTTGGATAAAATTGCCGGCATTGAGAAAAGAAGCCAACACATGTTTCATATTAAGCAGTTTTTTGCCGAAGATGCTTTTGATAGATATTATGATTTGCTGCAATCTTCTTTGTCGGTATATCAACGGATAAAAAAAGATGCTAATGCTTCTTTTTTCTTTGCAGGAAATACGCTTCCTCCGGCTTTTTATTTTAAATATCCGCTGATTACAAAATATTCGTTTTTTAAATGGTTTGATCAGATGTCGTATTTATATGGCTCGGCCAAACAATTGAGCGAAGTGGTGATTCCCCAAAAAATCATTAATATCCAGGAACAATTGTTTCAGGAATCAATAGCATTATCTACTACGTTTATTATCGGAGACGAAATGCTCCTGGCATTGATCAATGATATTGCCTATTTTGCCGCTATTGGTTTGGTATCGGATGACGAAATGGATGCCTTAAAACAGGAAATTTTTCACATGTTGGACGATATGGAAACGCTAACCAAGCAAGCCCATTTTGTGCTAACAGGAAAACCTGCTACTGTATATATTTCGAATGCTTTTTTCGATGGTAATTATGGTTATTTGCAAAGCGATAAGTATCAGATTGCTACTCTCTATTTGTACGGAATCAATCAATTGAATTGTGTTGATCCGTGCATTTGCGAAAATCAAAAAACATGGATGCAATCCTTAATTGCTTATTCTACATTGATTTCGGGAAGCGGACGATTATCGGCCACCGAGTTTTTTGCTCGTAAGAGAGAACAGGTGGATTCTATTCACATGCAAAATGTAATGGTATGAATGCATTGCACAATACTTTAATCGGAATTCTCAAACTACAGGCGGCTGATGGTGACAGTCCTGCTAATTTGTTGACCGATTTACTGCATATCAGTAAAGAAGCGTCGTATCGCCGGTTACGGGGTGAAATTCAGTTTACGCTGGATGAAGCCGTGATCATATCCAAATCACTGGGCTTTTCCCTGGATAATCTGATCGAATATAGCTTGAAAGATAAGTATGCATTTCACATTATTCCCTTTACCGAGAATGCTTTGCTGGAGGAATATTGCCATACGTTGCAAGGGATTATGGATACTCACTATTACATCAGGGAAGATCCCGACCGTTTTGCGTATGTTGTAGGAAAAATGGTGCCTCCAACCCTGCATTTCCGTTATAAGGAATACACCAAATTTACCTTGTTTAAATGGGTTTATCTTGTACAAGACAGCACTAAATACGCCACTTTAGCCGATGTCAAACTTTCCCCTAAACTGGAAAAAATGCTTGATCCTTTTGTTGCCGGGGCAAAGACAGTTCCTACTACTTATATTTTTACTGATTTCATGTTTACGGCATTAGTAAAAGACTTAATCTATTTTTATAATATAAAGCTATTGTCGAAAACGGATATTGAAATTGTGACACGCGATGCACTTTTGATTATTGATGACCTTGAAGAGTTGGCGAGCCGGGGATCGTATGAGAATGGAGTGCCGGTGTCGATGTATATTTCCGATAATCATATAGATGCTGCCTATCATTATATTCAGGGTAATGGATTTAAAGCTTGCGGGACAGGGATATACGGGCTGAATTTCCTTTCTTGTATCGACAATCAAATTTGCGAAAATCACAAATTATGGATCGAGTCGTTGATTCGTTATTCCACTTCTGTTACTCAAGGCGGGATTGCGCAACGCATTCACTTTTTCAATAAACAACGAGAAAAAATAAAGAAAATTCTTGCTTAAATGGTGGTACGCGATTTACAGGGTTTTGTCATACGCCATTCGCACGCCATGCTCGTATTTGATTTCCCCACAATAATGAAAATCTAATTTCGCCAGTATTTTTTGCATATAATAATTGTCGAAATTAGTATCTACCCGAAAACTGTGTATGTTGTTCTTCCGGCTTAATTCCTCTACTTGTTGCATAAAGTAAGTGCCGATGCCCTGTTTTTTCATTTCGTCGGCAACAGCTAATCGGTGTACGACTACGTAGGGGGGAGTGGTGAGCCATTTTCCCTGAATGGTATTGTAAGCCGGTTCTCCGTCAAACGTTACGGCAGCATACGCAATAATGTGGTTGTTGAAACATAATACGTATCCATAAGCCTGATTAATGTCATGGCGAATATTTTCTACGGCCGGGTATCCATCCTGCCATTGCAAACTATTCCGCAGACGCATTTGTTCTTTTGCCTGTAATATAATTTGCCAAATACGTTCAATATCGGCCGGCGTTGCTTTTCTGAAAAGCATCACTTCGTTTGCTGTAAGAGTTGCAGGCAGAGGGTTCATCGGATTATTTTTTAAAAATGAAATATACGGCTAAAATTAAAAATACGAAACCGATAAAATGATTCCATCGAAAGGTTTCATTTTTAAAAATGAGGACCGTGAAAAATGTAAAGACGACAAGAGTGATCGCTTCTTGCATTACTTTCAATTGCCAGAGATTGAAAGGGCCTCCGTTGCCTTCAAAACCGATACGATTGGCCGGAACCTGAAAACAGTATTCGAACAAAGCAATTCCCCAGCTAAACAAAATAATGAGCGGTAATCCCCAATTATGGAACCAACTCATTTCTTTGAATTTTAAATGTCCGTACCATGCAAAAGTCATAAAAATATTAGAAGCTATTAAAAGTCCGATCGTGGAAAGGCTTTTCATTTTTAAAGTTCGTTAGTTGAAACTATGCACTTTAGTGCAAGGCTTTAGCTTCTACAAATAATGTAATATCTTTGTAGAAAAGTTATTATATGGAACAGCGTCATAGTACTCATAGTGTTCATAGTTTGCAAGTG
>JAVBKX010000005.1:0-3331 GCA_031553835.1 Bacteroidales bacterium | reverse complement strand
GTTGCCGGTCGATAATGTTGTTAATGATCCGGACAAACCATTTTACAAAAAAGAAAATGATAGTAGCCGAATAGACTAAATAGCCGGCGGCGGTGATGACCATAAATCCGAAATCGGTGATTCCTTTCCCCAATTCGAGGGGAGATAAAATTGTTTCTTCCATAGTTGTTTTGTAAAAAGTTAAGAGTTAAGAATAACGCAGCTTGACATCTGCTACGCTGCGATGCAGCTTGATTGTATAGGCTGCCTTTCTCCAGCGATTAAAATCGCCGGTTAATAAGACCAAGCCACTCTGTGGCATTATTGTATTTCAATTCATCATCTTAACTAAACAACATTGATTAATAATTAGACAATGTCGAATTGAGCTTGCCGGTAATTGAAATGAATTATCTTTCTATTTGCAATTTAAAATCATTAACTCTTAACTCTTAACTCTTAACTAGTTAACTCATTCAGGAAATTTCTCCAATGCATACCGTGTTACTTCCTGCCGGATTTCCCGGCCGGGAATAAACCGGAGGTGCATACTTTTGATTTTGTCGGGAGTTGCCTCTTCCGGGGTATCGCTTCCCTTACTCCTGATGCTGACCTTGAAGTAACCCAAACGCCCGATTTGCACGGTAAACCCGAGTTCCAACAAACGGGGAACAGCTTCAAATAAATAATCGATACCGGTAGCAGCTTCCTGTGAAGTCAGCGAAGTATTGCGAACCATGTCGCGGATCAGATAATCCCGGTCGATATGACCCACGCTTTTTTGAATCAAATAATACTTGTCCGGAGCCATGGAATCGGCAGGATTCTTCAATGGCAGAATACAATAACGAATAGCCATAATAAGTTAAAGTTAAATGGTTGATAAATAAATGTTAATGTTACGGTTGGTTAAGGATCGATCTCTTGTTCCGTAATGCAAAGATATAGTCATGAAGGAAGAAAAGCATGCGACGATTGTATCATCTTCTGTCATGATTATTTCAATCGTAAGAAAATGGGGAGAGTGCGCAACTACCCCCATTGCTCCGGGCAAGCCTCCGGGAAACAATGCCCCGACCTCAGGGTAGAGGCGCTCGTGTTCCCTTAAAAGCAGGGCCTCTGCGTCCTTAGAGACAGGCCCTCTGTCTCCTTAGAAGCAGCGCCCCTGCCAATAAGGAAGTTTTTGAACACAAAGACACAAAGACACAAAGGCACAAAGATTTTAGACGAAAGATCAATAGAACACAGATGACACGGATGACGCAGAGAAACGCAGATTGATTTTTTATTTTCAACTGAATATAGTATATGAAGCCGTCTTGACTTTTGCTAAAATTACGATTTGGGAACGATTTGAATGCTTTTTTGCTTTAGTTCTCCCCCTCTGGAGGGGGTCAGGGGGAGGATTGAGCAATAGTGATGTTTCAAACGCAAAGACACCAGGTCGCAAAAGCGCCTGGAGGGAAAATAAAACCTTGTGTCTTTATGTTCAATGTATGATCCTCCCCCTGCCCCCTCCAGAGGGGGAGAGGTTGTTTTAAAAACCGGATATTGTTTTTATTTCAAACAAAAATGCATATATTTGCGCAAAATAGAAATCGTATTTATGATATGCAAGAATTCATCAATAGAAATATAGAAACATTTGTAACTGAGAACTTAAGCGTATTTCCTGCAGTAGCCATTTTAGGTCCGAGACAATGCGGAAAGTCCACTTTGGTGAAAATGCTCTATCAAAATTCGGATGCCTATTTGTACTTAGATCTTCAGAATTTGGACGACTTGAATAAGCTGAGAGAACCGATGCTATTTTTTCAGGCCAATCAGGATGTGACCATTTGTTTGGACGAGATTCAGTTAGTCCCGGAGCTTTTTTCTGTATTGCGAAGTGAAATAGACCGTAGCCGCCGTCCGGGACGATTCATTTTACTTGGCTCAGCTTCGCAAGACCTCATCCAAAAAACATCAGAATCGTTAGCCGGAAGGGTTGGACTTATTGAACTCACACCATTTACAATGGAAGAAATTGAGCAACATACCACTTTTGAATTAAATAAATTTTGGCTTCGCGGTGGGTATCCCGACAGCTATCTCGCACTGTCTGACCAAGGGAGCATACTTTGGAGAGAAAATTTCCTTCGGACGTATGTAGAACGGGACATTCCGCAACTTGGATTTCAAATTCCCGCATTGCAACTGCGCCGCCTGCTGACTATGTGTGCCCACAATCAGGGGCAACTTTTTAATTCGTCCAAATTGGGAGAATCATTAGGTGTAAGCTATCAAACCATTCGCCGGTATATCGACCTGATGGAACAGACTTTTATTATCCGTTCATTACCACCATTCGAAAAAAATATCAAGAAACGCTTAGTCAAATCTCCGAAAATTTACGTAAGAGATAGCGGGCTATTACATCGCCTGCTACAAGTGGACGATTTCAATTCCCTGATCGGCAACCCTGTTTTCGGAACATCTTGGGAAGGCTTTGTCATTGAAAATATCATTTCATCTTTAAGAGATTGTAAATTTTCTTTTTATCGCAGCGCTACAGGTGATGAATTAGACTTGCTTATTGAGAGAGGTACCCGGACGATTGCCGTAGAATGCAAAGCCTCCTCTGCGCCACAGGTGACCAAAGGTTTTTGGAGCGCTATAGAAACCACACAACCGGACAAAACATACATCGTTGCTCCTGTATCGGCATCTTATCCATTAAAAAATGATGTGGAAGTATGTGGATTAGCTGATTTGCTCAAAAAATTTTAGACGAAAGAACAATAGAACACAAATAACACGGATGACACAGAGAAACGCAGATTGATTTTTTATTTTCAACTGAATGTAAGTATATGAAGCCGAATAAAATAGTTACATATCCTCCAATGAAAGTCCTTTGTACTCAGTAGTGAATTTTGGATATTTCGTAACGATATCTTTGGCTTTATTTTCTAATTCGCACAAATTTATACGACGAGGATTACGTTTTACTTCGCAAAAAAACAGACGTTTTTCAAATTCATTCACGGCTACTATGTCAATTTCGTTTTCTCCTTTGGAATTCCAATATCCCTGAATGTCCGAGAATTCTTTGGACTCAATCATCATGGTACGGAAATATTTTTCCAGGATAATTCCACTGTATGTTTCGTAATCCCGTTCTACAATATCACGAACATAATCGAGGTTACCGATTTCAACAGCGCTACGATATTTATAGATAAACCGGAACCAGAAATTCAAAAAGTTATCTTCAATTTTGTACTTATTGGAACGGCTGCCTTCCTTAGCTCCGAAAGGACGGTTGCGTTTAATGATGTTGTATTCTTTTTCCAATCGGTCAAGGTAGCCA
>JAVBKX010000042.1:0-65976 GCA_031553835.1 Bacteroidales bacterium | reverse complement strand
AGAACCTGAAATCATTTTGACGGAATGGTTGCCGGAAAACTTATCTTCATTTGTTACTGATATGCCTGCTCCGGCATTGTTAGCATTCCATCCTACAGGTAATGCACCTTTTTCGAAATCTCCGTCTGTTACATAATTCTGTTCGGCTGGGGCATCTAAATCAATGATTTCCACTGCATCAATGAGGTAAGTTACATTCGGCACAGAGGCGAGTAAAAGACGGACATGAAAAGCATTGTTGTCTGCTGTTGCAATCATCGCCGTACCGCCCACTGTGGTAGTATTGTAAATTACTTGTTTCCAGGATGTTGTAACGGGAGCATATTCCGCTCCATCTACCCACGGATATTGGTTTCCAAGTTCGCCATTCGGAAAATCTATCGCTACCTGACCTGGCGCAGAACCTTTTATCCAAAAGGAAATTTGATAATGGTGTCCGGTGATAATGGGGAAATTAGGACTGTTAAGTTGCCCGTGCCCATCGTATTTACCACCTGTGGCATCAGAAGGAATAATAACCTGCAATGCCTGTGCACCATCGACAGCATCAGTACTTACAATCGTATAATTTTCCGTATAATAGGCAGCCGCCCAACCTGCCATTCCACTTTCAAAACTACCATCTACCAAACTTGTTCCGGGAGTTCCAGGAATGATTGTCGGAGCAATCAGGCTGTTCAGATAACCAGCTTGCTGTTGTTGATGCCACACCAGCGTGTGTCCATAAACGGTTAAACCTGCAGCTTTCAATTCAGCAATCACTGGATCAGCTTTGTCGAAATTCAAAACTCCTTTTGCATCCATCAATGATTGTTGTTTTAATTCATTGCCGGGCGTGACATCTTTGAAATTTTCATTAACAATATTCCGGTAAGCTTCGTCATCCATATATAGATCGAAACCTATGCCGACGCCCAATTTGAAATTGGTGTATGCGTTTAATGCTTCATAGCGGGAGATTTTCTCCTGCAATGCGAGTGGCAAATCTTTGGCTTCAGGATGATTATACGGATCATTCCACTCCATTTTTTCGTCGTAACACGAATTCAACCCGAATATCAACAAACAGTAAACCACAAACAAGGAACTGTTCCTGAAAATATTTTTTATATTTTTTTTCATACTAAAAAATTTGAAAGTTGAGAGTTGAAAACTGAGAATTGCAGGTATTTTATTTGTAACTCATCACTTGTCAACCCGTCAACTTGTTAACTTATTTATTCTTCATCTGGAAAATCACTGTAAGCAGGAGTATTGAGCGAAACAAGCCTGAAGTTATCCACATACACTTTTACAGAAGTTGCAGAAGACAAAAACTCAACACTTTCGTCGGCATCATTGCCTGTAATATTTTTCAATGTAAAATCGTTGTTATGGAAAAACATCCCAAAATTTTTATAGGTTTGTCCTTCTCTGAATGCCAAAATATCTGCGAATGTATATTGCTCTTTGGCATATTTGTAAATTTTATTTAAAGGAATTGTGATTGTTGTCCATCCCAATGTTTTGAAAGGAATTTTTTCTGATCCTATAAGCCATGGAATATAGTTGTAAAATTCTCCTGTCCATTGATTCCCTGCACTGAAATTATTAGCAAAACAGATTCCGATAAATCCGGTATTATTCCAATCTTCGGGAACATATATATCAAACTGGAATGCAATTTGCTCCAAAGGAGTAGCTTCGCTAAAAAGATCCGGTACATATTCTTTACGCCAGTCTTCGTTTCCACTGGTCCAAACTTCTGTGGCACGAGGTGTTCCTGCCTTGACAGGAATGAATCTATCGAGTATCAAAGGACAATAGTTTCCTTGAGAGATATTACCTGTACCTATTACAGTTGACTGAAAATCGGTTGATTTAATTGCATTATCCGTCCAACCTGCAGGTTCTCCGTGTCCGTCAAAATCAAGGATTAATCCTTTTTTGCAGTTGAAATAAGCAGGAGAATAAGCTCCACCATTTGCACATTCTATAAAAATACTACCCCAATTTTCAGCTATTCCTTCCGGAACTTTTACGCTGAAATATTTACCATCTTCGCCCTGAACAATATTATCGTCCATTACTTCAATGCCATTCGGGAAAACAACTCTGAATACTTCTATAAGTCCGCTTCCTTCAACAATAATCCATTCGCCCGGCAAAGGCATGGTGTGCGAAATACTGGTAATACCTGGAGCGCCGGATCTGATTTCAAACGGATACTCGTATGGAGATGCTCCTCCTTTTTCTAAGATAATTTTATTCTTATATTGAGGATCAACATCAACTGTAGGCACTTCATTGCTTATCTGAACAATCATTGAAGTGTTGCTGACAAAAACCGGATTAAAATAACAACTGCGACCGTTTATTAGCACTTTAGTTAATCCTACAAAGTTTTTCCCTTCGAGACGTATTACCTGGCCGAGTCGTGCAAATTCTACCTCACGATCAGGAACAGTGGAATTGGCATCTTCCAAAAACACCCTGGTTATTTCGGGTGCACTTGAATTTTGTTTGTCGTTACCATCTTCATCTTCACAGGAAGTAAAAGCAAAAGGGATGGCAAGTAATGCAACAAAACACGATAAATATTTTAGATATTTCATATTGCTTCAAAATTTATTCAATTAAACAAATCGGTAATTCGTTCTTCCGTAAATGTATAAGGCACTGGTGATTCTTGTTTCATTTTCGGATTTTTAATCAACTCTCCTTCCGGATAAGGGAGACGGAAAGTACCTGATGTGGCAGTTCCGACTGCAACGATTCCCGGATCAACATCAGGATTGATTCTCAATGCATTGGGAGCCGTAAACAAAATTGATGGACGTGTTCCCCTGTCCTGACCATTGAGATAGTTGATAACTTCCTGTTGCTTGTAGTAGGAACGGGATAACAGGTCGTACCAATACCGCCCTTCCATACAAAATTCCACACGGCGTTCGTAACGCAAATCTTCCCAGGTAATGCTCGATTTTTCGGACATCTTTGCGCGTTTGCGTACCGCATTGAAATACTCCAGAGCGACAGCATCAGACGTACTATTACTATTACCCAGAATCGCTTCGGCGTAATTAAGATAAACTTCAGCCAGACGCAACATATAATTATCTAAACCTGAATTGGCCGATCCGATGGCCGGATTGTCTTTGGTTGATCCTGTTACTCCCTTTTTCACGTTTAATTGAGTAGAAGCTTCACCATTAGCATGTGCCGTATAAGTATATCCACCGTTAGCCCTGCTGATTTCAGGATAATGGTCTCCGTAACCCATCCAGGTTGCTTTGCGGCGTATAGTATCGGCTAATTGATACTCGTTAATCATATTATACGGGCAGTATGTATAATCACCCCAGGCATCTCCGCCGGTTATTTCGGAACTGATAGCCAAAAATCGTTGTTGCGAATTGGTAACACCCCACCCTACCTGAGCAGAAGAACCTGGTACCCATTGAAATGCAAAAAGAGATTCGGAATTATTGTTATGCTCAATCATGAATAAATCAGGATAATTTTCCATTAATTTGAAAGACGGATTGTTGATTACTTTTTCAGCCGCTTTTTTAGCTAATTCAAGGTATGCCAAATCACGTGTACCACTGTTGGGATTTTGTCCGTAGTTGGATGCAACAAAACCGGAATAGGCAAGGTAAATGCGTGAAAGCATTCCAAATGCACTGTAACGATTTAACCGGCCTTTAGCTTTTGATATTTCCGGTAAATACTTAGCCGCATATTCCAGATCCCGTATGGCAAATTCGTAAGCATCTTTTTGCGTATTCAGATTTACAATCGGATTTTCGACAAGAGAACCCGGGTCTTCCGAAATAATCACATCCCCCCAAAGAGAAACCAAATGCCAGTATGCCAATCCGCGCATAAAACGTGCTTCAGCTAAAAACTCTGTTTTTTCTTCTTCAGAAACGACCGAATTACTCTTTATATCTTTCATGATTTTATTGGATTGCTGAACAATTATATAAAAAGCATTCCAGGCATGCTGAAGACCGTCCGTAGTTCCTGTAACGGACAGATTATTAAATGGATTAATATGACCTGTTCCGGGGGCTAAAACATTGTATGCCATTCCATCTCCAAGTCCATAATTAAACTTGTCATTAAAATCGAACCAATACAGATTGTACATCGGAGCGATCATAGCGTCGAAATTTTCAGAAGAAACAGCATCTCCTTTAATCACATTTTGCGGATCAAAATCCAACTCGCAGGAAGCAAAAAGAAGCGAGAATGCCGCTATGGTACTTAATATTATATATTTTGCTTTCATATTTTCAAATTATTAAAATGTTAAATTTAATCCTATAGTATAAATGCGAGGAGATGGATAACGACCATTGTCAATTCCACTTGTTCCGACTTCCGGATCGTAACCACTATAATTTGTCCAGGTATATACGTTTTGTAAATTAACATATAATTTCAATAATGAAATGCCTGCGCCTTCTAACCATTTTTTGGGAAAAACATATCCTAACGAAACGTTTTGCAGGCGAATGAACGAACCATCTTCAACAAAACGGTCTGAAAAGAGGTAGTTGTGGTCGGATGTAGCAGTGGCAAGCGCCATGCGCGGTGCATGTGGATCGCCACCCACTATCTTTACATTACGATAATCATTCGGACCATTCTCATTGATTAATCCGACTCGCGCATAATCGAGTACTTCTGTATAAAGATTTGATGTATTGCGATAAGGATTACTCAAATATCTGCGTGCATAATTCACAACGTCATTGCCATAAAAGCCATTAAAAAAGAAACTCAAATCCCAATTTTTATATGTAAATGTATTGCCGATACCGTAAGTGAATTTCGGTTCTGCATTGCCAATAACCTCACGGTCGGCTTCGGTAATTTTTCCATCTCCGTTTGAGTCGTGGTAAATATAATCTCCAATCCAAATACTGTTTTCGCCAATCGGCAACATATTATCCTGAGAATCTACAGTTACGGGCGTACGCACAAGCTCACCTTCCTTATTATAGCAATAAAAATCCGATGCAGTTTCAAAACGACCAATTACTTTATAGCCATATATTTGTCCTATAGGCTCTCCAACTACGGTACGAGCGGTAACTGTTGAACCGGTACCACCATAAATATTATCGGAAGTAGTTCCAAAATAAGCCCCTGTTTCAGTATTCAGTTGTAATACTTTATTCTGGTTACTTGAGAAGATCAGATTTGTACTCCATTTGAAATCTTTTGTAACAATATTTTGTGTATTCACAGATAATTCAACCCCTCTGTTTCGCAGGGAACCAAGATTTACCCAGGGTGCACTACTTGATCCGGCTGCTCCGGGACTAAGATCGGTTGTTCCTACATAATTGGGTAATGATGCCCTCAATAGCATATTGTCGGTTTCGCGATTGTACCAGTCGAAAATTACGTCTATCCTGCTATGGAAAAAAGCCAGATCGATACCGAGATTTGTGGATTCAGTTGTTTCCCATTTCAGGTTCGGATT
Organism: Bacteroidales bacterium; assembly: GCA_031553835.1. Lineage (GTDB taxonomy): Bacteria > Bacteroidota > Bacteroidia > Bacteroidales > Azobacteroidaceae > JAVBKX01. Next base: position 60,497 of record JAVBKX010000042.1, on the reverse strand, counting down.
GGGAGTATTGCCTGGATAAAGACCTGTTCCATAAGGAGTCGTGGCTGTGTTATATACCGCATACCAGGCAGTTTCATCGGGAATTCCCTGATTACCAACCAACCCCCAACCTAAGCGCAACTTCACATTATTGATATTTTCTCTGTCTTTCAAAAACGGGTATTCTGAGATTCTCCATGCAAAAGCAGCAGAAGGGAACCAACCCCAACGATTTTCCGATGCAAATTTGGAAGTTCCGTCATGACGAAGAGTGGCAGTAAGCAAATACATATCTTTTAAAGAATAAAAGACTCGACCAAACTGAGAATGGATGGCATTAACTCCCGAATAACCGGTATTACCGGCCGTAGTTCCATCTCCCAGATTTAAATCGCGTGCCGTATTGGTTTGAAAACCGGTACGCGAACCTGCAAGATAATCCCATGTTGACCGTTGGTATTCCTGACCTAACATGGTGGTTAGTTTGTGGATATTGTTAAATGTTTTATCATAAGTAAAAATATTTCGATAAGTCCAATACTTATTGAATTGTTTTGATTTATCAGCTTGATTTACCTCATTGAATTGTGTTTGTGATAAGTAATACGTTGGTAAAAACTGATCTTGTTGTGTCAGATTATAATCAAGAGCAAATTCAAAACGATATTTCAACCCATCCAATATACCTTTGGGCGCAATCTCGACATAAGCATTTCCTCTTAAACCAAATAACTCCAGATTGTTTTCCCGCAACTGAGCCATTGCAATCGGATTGGTAGGCATAAACGGTTCATCTGCTGCTGAGAACGATCCATCAGCATTGCGCACGGGTACATCCGGAGTTGATCGTAAAGCGGTGTTTATCAACGATTGATTAGAAACTGTCAATTGCTGGAAAGTATTGGAGAATGCCATATTGGAACCCACTTTTGCCCAAGGTTTTACCTGTGTATCAAAATTGCCGGTTAAATTATAACGTTCAAAACCGGAACCGGCTGCAATACCATCCTGATTGAGATAACCGGCAGTGAGGTTGTAAGTCGTTTTATCATTTCCACCGGTAAAAGATAAATTATAATTCTGCATCGGAGCTGTTTGGAACAACTCATCTTGCCAGTCGGTGCCTTCGCCTAATAAATCAGGACGTACAAAATTATTATTCCGCCTAATTAAACCGTTTTCAGCCATTACATTGCGATGTTCTGCATATTGACGTAAATTCAATACATCCAGGTACTTCGGAATTTGTTGCCAACCATAATAGGTATTGAAATTAATTGTCGAAATTCCACTTTCGCCTTTTCGCGTAGTTATAATTATAACGCCATTAGATGCCCGTGAACCGTAAATTGCAGTAGCAGAAGCATCTTTCAAAATATCGACAGAAACAATGTCGGAAGGATTGATGGTTGACAATACATTGGAATTCATATTGTTAACATCCTGACTAATGATTACTCCATCTACAACATAAATGGGTTCGTTTGAAGAATTGATGGAACTGATACCCCGGATACGAACAGACGACCCGGCACCCGGCATACCCGAACTTGGCATAACCTGAACTCCGGCAACCCGGCCTTGTATCGCCTGGTCAAGAGTAATAGGTACCGTTTTGGCAATGGTTTCACTGCTAATGGAAGAAACAGCCCCTGTTAAATCACTCTTTTTCATCGTTCCATAACCGACAACCACAATTTCACTCAATGCTTGTGCATCTTCTCTCATTGCGATATTGACGACTATTCTTCCTCTTACATCTACCGTTACCGTTTCATAACTGATATAAGAAAATGTCAATTTAGCATTAGATGGCACAGTAATATGGTATTTACCGTCCATATCGGATACTGTTCCATTTTTAGTTCCTGTTTCAACAACACTGACTCCCATCAATACATCTCCGGTTTGATCCGTAATGGTTCCGGAAACTGCAATCGTTTGAGCAAACGACAAGCTGGGAAATAATAAAAGCATAAACAACAGCCGGATAGGCTTTTTTCTTTGAAGAATGTTTCTCATGATGATAGTTTATTGATTTATAGACTACTTACAATACATAATTCTTGAATAAAATCCAGAATTTGCATAGGATGGTAAAAGGTCACGTTTTCATAATATTATTACAATTAAAATGATAAGACAAATTTACTCAGAATCTCTCATCCGGGTGTGCTACAGTATTTCAATGGTTTTTCCGGTGGTTACATCAGTTGCTTCTGCGTTACAAAAATTTTCTTTTTGGATACATTGAGGAATGCAGTGAATGCTGCGCTGTTCAATTCTCTTTTCTATTGTGCTCTGCGTACTCTTTGGGCGATCTGCCGTAAAATTCCCTAAACGAATTGGAAAAATGAGACAAATTACTGAAACCTAAGGAATAAGCCACTTCAGAGATGGTTAATTTCTGATTGGATAACAGATCGGCTGCTTGTTTCAACCGGATCGACCGAATAAAATCGCGTGCAGACTGTCCGGTGATCTCTTTCAATTTACGATGCATGTGCACGCGACTCATGCCCGTACCCGAAGCCAATGTTTCTACATTCAGATCGGGATTTGCGATATTTTCATTTACTATTTTGATCACTTTTTCATACAACCGCTGATCGGAAGAACGCAATACCACTGGTTCGATCAAAGCCTTATTATCATTGGAGTCCGACGCCTTCTGTTTGAGTCGTTCGCGGTTATCGATTACTCCGGCAATAACTCGTTTCAACAATTCTATATTAAACGGTTTCGAAATATAAGCATCCGCTCCGGTATCAAAACCTTCGGCTTTATCTTCGTCCGTTGCTTTGGCAGTAAGCAAAACTACAGGAATATGATTGACATTGATATTCGATTTTAATTTTTTGCACAAAGTAATTCCATCCATTTCGGGCATCATGACATCACTGACTACCAAATCGGGTTTTTCCTGCAAAATAATCTCCATAGCGCGTTTTCCATTCACCGCTTCATAGACCTTATATGTATTCGAAAGTTCGGCACACAAATACTGACGTATTTCATCTTCGTCGTCCACTATCAATATCCGGTAATTGGTTTTAGACTTCGACTTCTTATCAAAAATTTTTATATCTTCGTGATATAACTCCGCCGGAAACTGATTATGCATTTTCTGCACCAAAGGAATATCCGTTTTTTGTTCCCGTTCCATATCACTCAAATGAGCACATCCCATCGGCAAACGGATGATAAATTCACTACCTCCACCCGATCGATTGCGCGCATATAGTGTCCCATATTGTAGTTCAACCAACGATCTTGCCAAATGCAATCCGATTCCTGTACCAAAATTCACTTCCGGATTTCCACTATTGATTTGATAAAAACGTTCAAAAATTTTTTCGATTTTACTCTCTTCTATCCCACTGCCGGTATCAGCAACAATAATCTCAAAAAAATGTCGGAGCGGTTCTTGAGACGTTTCGTCCCTCCTTTCTTTCAACAACACTGTAATCTCCCCGTTATCCGGCGTAAATTTGAAAGCATTTGACAAAATATTGACCAAAACTTTATCAAAATTATTCAAATCCACCCACACTTTTAAATGGGAATCTTCATGAACAAACTCAAAACGAATATTACGCTTATTTGACTGGTATTCAAACGTCTGCATCAAATCTTCAATAAACTCGACGATATCCGTTTCCTGAAATTTCACAGCCATCAGTCCTTTATCTATTTTCCGGACATCCATCATCTGGTTAATCAAACGCAGAATACGCTGAGCATTCCGATACATTAACATGTACACCTTTTGATTCTCATCCTGTTGCCCACTCTCAATCAGTTTTTCAAGCGGACTGATTATCAAAGTCATGGGAGTACGTATTTCGTGCGAAATATTAATAAAGAACTGTAATTTGGCTTCGCTGATTTGTTCGGCGTGTTCGCGACGCATCAATTCATTTTTTTGCCTGATTTTATCTTTTATAAACCAGGTAATTCCCCAAACCACAATAATAAATAGAATCGTATAAAACAATTTAGCCCAACCGGTTAAAAACCACGGAGGGGCAATAACTAAGGTTATGATTTTTTCTTCCGACGAATTATCAAAGATGCATGCTTTAATTCTCAATTGATAAGTTCCGTGATTAATATTTGTAAAATTAATCCGGCTCACACCCTGTTCGGTATTCATCCACTGCGAGTTAAGACCTTCCATCATATATCGGTAATAAACTCGTTTGGCGCTACCGAAATCAAAAGTTGAAAATTCCAGGGCAAACATATTATCTTTGTGACTCAGGTAAATCGTATCTACATCAGCGATAAATTTATTAAAGATTTCATGCCTGCCCGATTTTTTTCCGGCAACAACCGGTTGATCCAAAATATATAATCCTGTCAAATAAACATTCAGCGGGATATGGCGATCAGTAATTTCAGACGGATAAAAAGCAGAAACGCCTCCGGTGCCTCCGAAAAATATTTTGCCATCCTGCGATTTAAATGCAGCTCCCATACTGAATTCATTGCCTTGCAAACCATCAAATTCATAATAATTAACAAACCGGCCTTCATCAACCAATAGTTTGGATATTCCGGAATGCGTGCTCAACCATATATTTCCGTTTTCATCTTCCAATATTCCACACACTACATTACTCGACAATCCGTTGATAATCGTATAAATAGTAGATTCTGCGCTTTGTTTATCCCAATAAACTAATCCTTCGGTAGTACCTATCCATAGATTATGTTTACTATCTTCTGTAATACAATACACAACGTTGCCGGGCAAAATATTGTTGGAATAGGTATCCACCTGACCGGTAGCGGCATCAACAGAACAAATACCGTTGTACGAGCCAATCCATATCGTTCCCAAATGATCGCAAAAAATACTGTTGATCCAATTATTCGGAATTTGCCGCGCTCTTGTATGAGATTGAGAATAATGCGCAATATATTTTTTTTCTTTCAGATCAAAAATATACACTCCCGCGCCATTGGTACCTATCCACAGTTGATCATGTGTGTCTTTCGCCAGACAAAAGATTTTATTTTTCGCCGAATTTCCATCCAATGTTCCAATGTCGTTATTAAAATAGGTGCAGCGACCGGTTTGCTTATTCAAACATGCCAAACCCGACAAATAAGATCCAAGCCAAATGTTGCCGGCATCATCTTCTATCATAGCCATGACCGTATTGGGCACGGAAGCGCCTCCGGCCGGCTTAAAATGATACGCATCTCCATGCTTCAGTCTATATACTCCGTCATTATCCGTGCCTAACCAAAGAGCGTCTGCTTTATCCTTGAGTAACGACATGATGCAACCAGAACCGATAATATTCTGATGAAAAGATTTATAGCCCCAATAATCAAAACGATTGGGTGTTTCAGGATCTACAAATACGCCTTTTTGAAACAATCCTGTCCAAAGATTTCCGAAACGATCCTGACAAATAGCATGTACTTTCATTTTGGAAAAATCAAACGATGTCGATAACATCTGATAATCATCCAAACACATGGTATCTTCGTCATAAATCTTCATGCCCTGCCCGTCGGTACCAACCCACAACCGGTTGTTATCGTCAACCAATAAGCTTTTTATCGATAAAACAATGCGAGAGATATGAGGAACCAATTGAAACACACCAGCGTATGTATCGTATTTATACAGGCCATTCGTCAACGTTCCTACAAAAATATTCCCTTGCGCATCTTCACAAACGGCAGATATCTGATTGCTACCTATTTGAAGGGGCGCTTTAAATACTGTTACTTCATCCGTATGAGGATCATACCGGTTTAATCCTTGATTTTCGGAAGCAATCCAGAATACGCCTTTACTATCTTGAAATACATAACTTAAATACATGCTGCTAAGACGGGACGAAAGTTGAATATCGGTTTGGTAAATACCCGCCGACTCCCCATTAATCCTGATAATACCGTGTTCTGAGGTGGAAATCCAAATTTCATGGTCTTTGCTTTCAATGATATGAGTAATATGAGGCGAAATCAGCACACCATTATTATAAAGCTGCACTTCGGAAAAACGATCTGTCGCCCGGTCATATAAATGTAATCCATTGATACATCCTACCCAAAATCGCCCGAAACTGTCTTCAAACAAACTTCTTACATAATTATTTTTGATAGTGGCTGAATCACCCGGATGACTTTTATAAACCGTAAACTTTACGCCATCAAACTTATTCAATCCGTCTTCGGTCGCAATCCAAATATATCCGCGCCGGTCTTGATAAATCGAATTAATCAAGCTGCTGGAAATATCTTTATCCGTAGAATAAAAACTTCCTATTTGCGCATGTACAACAGATACAAATCCGACAAAAAAGGAAAAAAAGGAAAGAAAAAGGTTTTTCATAAGTTTTCTCAATGTCGCTTTTACAAAAGTACAAAAATAAATGACGCTTTTGTATTAATTTTGCAAAATTATATAATGCAGTATCCATAATATTTATGCAAATCGGCAACATCATTTTTAATAATCGTCCAGTATTCTTAGCCCCTATGGAAGATGTGACAGATATCGGCTTTCGTTTACTATGTAAAGAATTCGGAGCAGATATGGTATATACCGAATTCATTTCGTCCGATGCTCTCATCCGGCATGTCAATAAAACCAAAGCCAAATTGGAAGTGGCGGAAGAAGAACGGCCTGTTGCCATGCAAATTTATGGAAAAGATGTGGCATCGATGGTCGAAGCAGCTAAAATTTGCGAAGAATCTAATCCCGACATAATTGATCTGAATTTCGGATGTCCGGTAAAAAAAGTGGCAGGAAAAGGGGCGGGATCCGGAATGATGCGTACTCCTGAATTGATGCTCGAAATTACCCGGGAAATTGTCAAAGCGGTTCACATTCCGGTAACGGTCAAAACTCGTTTAGGTTGGGACGAACACAATAAAATTATCGTCGATTTAGCTGAAAAATTACAGGATTGCGGCATTGCTGCCCTCACTATCCATGGACGTACGCGATCGCAGATGTACACAGGTGAAGCGGATTGGACATTAATCGGTGAAGTAAAAAACAATCCTCGCATGCATATTCCTATTATCGGAAATGGTGATATTACAACTCCCGAACAATGTAAAGAGGCATTCGATAAGTTTGGCGTAGATGCTGTAATGGTTGGCCGGGCCAGCATTGGAGCTCCCTGGATTTTTAAAGAAATAAAGCATTATTTAAAAACCGGCGAACGACTCCCGCAGGAATCATTCGCCTGGTATTTGGATATTCTCAAAAAACAAATTCTCCAAAGTGTAGAGCGTCTCGATGAACGACGGGGCATTATTCACAGCCGCCGTCACATTGCCGTCACTCCTGTTTTCAAAGGAATTCCCGATTTTAAACCAACTAAAATAGCCATGTTGCGGGCGGAAACTATCGAGTCGCTGTTCTCTATTCTCAACTCTATAAAACTCCCTGAGCCATCATTGCTTTCGCCACTTTCATGAATCCGGCGATATTAGCTCCTTTCACATAATTGATGTATCCGTCCGGCTGTTTGCCATAAATACAACACTGCTCATGAATATTATTCATAATCTGGTTCAATTTGGCATCCACTTCTTCTGCCGTCCATTGAATATGCATCGCATTTTGTGTCATTTCCAGGCCCGAAGTAGCCACTCCACCCGCATTTACAGCTTTTCCCGGAGCGTACAACGTTTTAGTATGGACAAAATAATCAACAGCTTCGGCCGTACAACCCATATTGGAAATTTCAGCTACACATTGAATACCATTGGCCACTAATATTTTTGCATCATTTTCGTCCAATTCATTTTGTGTAGCACAAGGCAATGCAATATCTGCTTTTTGTTCCCACGGACGTTTTCCCGGGAAAAATTGCACGCCATATTTTTCAGCGTAAGGCGCCACAATATCCTCGCCGGTAGCGCGCAATTCGAGCATAAAATCAATTTTATCTCCGGCAATGCCATTCGGGTCATAAATATAACCATCGGGGCCGGAAATTGTAACGACTTTCGCTCCCATTTCCGTAGCTTTCATTACGGCTCCCCAAGCCACATTTCCAAAACCGGAAACGGCCACTGTTTTACCTTGCATATTCATGTTTTTATTGGCCAACATTTGCCGTACAAAATATAAACCGCCAAAACCGGTCGCTTCCGGACGAATCAACGAACCGCCATAATCCAATCCTTTTCCGGTAAATGTTCCGGTATTTTCCAGCGCTAATTTACGATACATCCCATATAAATAGCCGACCTCACGAGCTCCCACGCCAATATCGCCGGCTGGCACATCGGTATTCGGACCAATATGTCGCCACAATTCCAACATAAATGATTGGCAAAAACGCATTACCTCGGCATTGGATTTTCCTTTCAGATTGAAATCGGATCCTCCTTTGGCGCCTCCCATGGGTAAAGTTGTCAGTGCATTTTTAAATGTTTGTTCAAATCCCAAAAATTTAAGAATCGACAGATTGACGGAAGCATGGAAACGAATTCCACCCTTGTACGGTCCGATCGCATTATTGAATTGTACCCGGTAACCAAGATTTACCTGCACTTTTCCCTGATCGTCAACCCAAGGTACTTTAAACGCAAAAATACGATCGGGTTCTACCAATCGCTCAATAATACCGGCTTTTTCAAATTCAGGATGCTGATTATAAACATCCTCAATAGAAAGGAGTACTTCTTTCACTGCCTGAAGATACTCATGTTCACCCGGATGCCGGGCCTCCAACGTTTGCAAGATTTGTTCTGTTTTCATGGTTTCTTTTATATCATTAATAAAAAATAAATTATCGAAATAATGCGTCCATAAACTCTTTTCCTCTAAGCAACCCATACACGCCCTGTTGGACGGCAAATTCGTCATAATGACAAACCTCATCCGGAATCTGTCCCGGCTTATAAATAACAAACGGCACCGGGTCGCTGGTATGCGTTTTCAGCCGGCAAGGTGTCGGATGGTCGGGCAATAATGCTATAGTAACCGGCTCTTTCCAATCTCTCACTTCTTGTAGAATTGGTTTCACAATCCGATGATCCAAATATTCAATCGTTTTGATTTTTAATACGGCATCACCCTCGTGCCCCGCCTCATCGCTGGCCTCAACATGCAAATATACAAAATCATTGTCCTTCAAAGCATTTAAAGCAGCCTGAGCTTTACCTTCATAATTGGTATCATACAATCCGGTAGCGCCTTCTACTTTTACCGGACAAAGTCCTGCGTAAACGCCAATGCCATTTATCAAATCCACAGCAGAAATCACGACTCCCGAACGGATCGGATATAATGCCGGCAATGTTTTCATTTGGGGTTTATAGCCTGGCGACCAAAACCAAACACTATTTGCCGGATCTTTGCCCGCCGCTATCCTCTTTTGGTTGATGGGGTGATCTTTCAATAAACGCTGAGATTCTGTGATCAACCGGTTCAATATGTCGGCAGTATCCTGCGCTTCTGCTTCCTGCGGACGAATAATCACATCGCTCCACAACGTTCCGGGGACATCATGCGGTGGTGTACATTCAATTTTTTTGCTGGCATTTTTTATTTTCAATAAATGACGGTAAGAAACACCCGGATAAAACCGGATGATATCGTTTGCCAGCTGTTCATTTAAAAAACGGATCAACTCTTCAGCTTCTGCCGAAGAAATATGTCCGGCAGAATGATTTTTGATACGATCATTTTCAATACAAATCAAATTACATCGCATCGCCATTTCTCCGGGCAGAATTTCCACTCCCATGCTGGCTGCTTCCAACGATCCCCTACCCTCAAATACTTCAGACACATCATATCCCAGCACCGACAAATTAGCAATTTCACTTCCCGGTTGAAATCCCTCCGGTATTGTATCCAAAAGACCGGCTCTGCCCAGCCTCGCCAATTCATCCATCGCCGGAGTTTCTGCGACTTGTAAAGGTGTTTTATTTCCTAATGACTCGATGGGTTCATCGGCCATTCCATCTCCTAATATTACAATATATTTCATTAATTCTTCGAATCGTAATGTTTAATTTTCAATTGGTTACCTCTTGTCTCATTCGCTCCACGTAACATTGCATATTCTCAAACCGGGTCACAATGACCGGAATATTTTTGTCGATAAATTCAAATTCGGAAATAGCATCATAAATTTCATCGTCAATCATAATCTTCCCCGAAGGACGTAAAACGGTAGCCGTAATACCTGATTTTCCCACCAAACTATTCATTTGGGGAGCAACCGAAACCGCATCTCCCAAATCTGTTTCTAACGCGATCCTACGGAAAAGGCCCGGTTTGCCGATTCTGGTCGATATGACTAAAGTCCCAATCATTCCCAGTATAACACCCGACAAAACGGTAATCAATGCCGTTGAAAATTCGGGCAAAGTAATGTGTTTAAACGAGAATGCATTATTATCCAACAATGCAAATACCAATCCTGTAATTATTAAACAAATACCGGAAATTCCGGTGATTCCGAAGCCAGGAATAGCGAAAATTTCAATTAACACCAAAATAATGCCTATTATAAAAAGAAAAACTTCCCAATAGGCGGCAAATCCATCCAAATACAAAGGAGCAAAATACAATACTGCAGCAACTAATGCGGCAAGGCTTGGGAAACCAATTCCTGGAGATTGCAATTCAAAATAAATGCCGCCGATAATAATCATGATTAAAACCGCCTGCAAAAAAGGATTCATCAAAAAACCTTTTACATTATCATAGAGCGAAGGCTGAAAAACATGCAATTCATATTCCGGAAAATTTAAGTATTTTATCACTACCTCATCTACAGATTCTGCGACACCATCGCAATAACCTAATTTAACCGCTTCTTGGGTGGTCAAAGTCAATACTTTCCCCGAATCTGAAATCTGAGGAATATATACCTGTCCATCTACCATAGCTTCTGCAATTTGAGGATCTCGCTTCCATGATACGACGGTATCATTTCCAGTAATAACGGTATCCTTGCCCAATGCTTCCGCCGTTGTCTTCATTTTCGACCGCATATAAGACTGTTGTTTCTCCGAAGCCGGCACTCCCGCCTCATCCACTACCGTAGCAGCTCCGATACTGGCGCCTTTACGCATAAAAATTTTTTTACAGGCAATTGAAATTAAAGCTCCGGCAGATGCAGCATTATTATCAACCAGCACATATACAGGAATCCGGCTATATAATATGGCCGTACGCATGGAATCGGCATCCACGACAGTTCCTCCATAAGTATTCAGATCAATAATTATAGCATCGGCATTCAATGCATACGCTTCGGCCATTCCTTTCAATAAATAAATGCGGCTGGTCGGGTTAATTTCTGTTTTTATATCTATTTGATAAATAACAGGTACACTTTTTCCATACATTATGAACGGAAAAATTAACATCAAAATAAGCAAAAATATTTTTTGTTTCATAAATATCATTATGTGATTAAAAAAGGAGAAAAACGATTCAACATTTTTTTGTTTCCATATTTCAATTGCAATTCGTTTACAAATATCGTTTTTATTTTTCAAAACCATATATGCTATGTACAGAAAAAACAAAAAAAGTGCAATTCCGTTTACTTTAATTAACCTTTTTTAAACACAGATAATGTAAAAAACCTTGGTTATGATAGAATTATCTATACCTTTGTTGCATAAATCGAATTCATGAAAAACCAAAAACCAATTGTGAAACAATGCATAAAAAAAGATCATTATGAACAAGAATGTATTTCAACAAAGGCTGTTGGGCATGCAGGGAAACATGTTCAATTTTGCGATGATGCTGACTGCCAACAAAGATGATGCCCAAGATTTACTCCAAGACACCACATTAAAGGCACTTGACAATCAGGAAAAATATATAGATAATATCAATTTTAAAGGTTGGGTGTTAACGATTATGCGTAACATCTTCATTAACAACTACCGGAAAATTGTGCGTAGTCAAACTATCATTGACCAGACAAAAGATCTATATCATTTGAATCTTTCTCAAGATTCGGGATTTGACACTCCCGAGGGAGCATTTTCCATCAAGGAAATCAACAATGCCATTAATGGGCTGAATGACGACTTAAAAAAACCATTCGCTATGTTTTTGGCAGGATATAAATACAATGAGATTGCAGAAAAATTAGAAGTGCCATTAGGTACTGTAAAAAGCCGCATTTTCTTTGCGCGACAAGAACTGCAATCGGCCCTGAAAGATATGAAATAACAATCATATAACTCAATAAAAAAATGGAGAACTGCTAATTGCAATTCTCCATTTTTTTATTGTAAAAGCAGGTACTAATTTATTATTCCTCTTCTACTACAAATTTTTCGCGAAGTACACGATAGGTATATGCTTGAGAAACCATAACCACCAAACCGGCTACAAATATTCCTACAAGCAAGCAGATAAAACCTACCAATGCCACTACAATCCAGGCTAATGCCAAAATGATAACATAAGAATCTTCTCCTTTGGTGATATTCCAACTTTTTTGTAATGCACCCAACGGGCCTTCGTTTTCTTCTAAGATAAAATAAGGATAAAACTGCAAACGGGTTCCCAACCATAATCCAGGAAGAATCAGGAATATACAGCCAATTCCTACAACTATGCCATACAATATGAACGCTAATATATAAGAAAGAATATATCCTCCTAAATTTTTAAATGCTTCGAAAGAAACCTCTTCCTTATCTACAGCTTTAAGACAACACCGAATGAAGCCTAAACTAAAAAACAGGCCAAAAATTGTTACCACAAGCTGAAGAATCCAACTCACAACTTCTCCGGCCGCCATTCCGATAAAGCTCACTCCATAAGCTATAATTATATACCCTACGTACAAGCCCAACAAGATCCAAATATTTTTTTTCACCGCCTCCCAGGCATAGCTGAGATTTTCACCAATAGAAGGTTTTTCTGCCACCATAATAAATTCAATTAATATATTAATAATTAAAAACTTATCTTCTTGCTCCTAATGGAATTGCCAAACCAAACTGCATATTTACTCCCTTACTTGAAGTAGGTATAAATTGACTGTTAACGTGAGGAATTACATAATCACTGGCAATAAAAAATTTCATCCCTTTAGAAGGCGCCAAATGCAATGCAAATCCAAAGGTATCGAATTGGCTATGCATAAAAGAATAACTAACAGAAGTAGCCAACCATTCCAATGGAGCAAAATTTCCCGACAAAGTCAACTCGGTTTGATTATGAGAATGATTAAAAAAAGTAGATGATAGCAAACCTACTGAAATCATGTTGGTTACTTCATATTCCAGCCCCCAGTTCATCGTCATACGTAACGAAGTCGTACGCGATTCGCTACCATCAGTACCGTTAGATGGTTGAAAATCCAACGCATTTTCCAAATCATTAACCGCATCGTCTAATTGATCCACTAATGAAGTTCCTTCTCCTATAGGGTTAGTATTCGAATTAGGATTGATTACAATGGGTTCCAACGTTTTAGCTTCCAACACAACAGAATTTTTCTTTGACCAGGAAATAAAACCGATATCTGTCAACGAAGCAGAGACATGACACCGGTCAAGTATATCGGAAACCATACCGGATGGTACAAAATCTGTAATGCCTTGTAACGAATACGCAGCTCCAATATCAAACCCTAAACCATATCCGGGAATAGCGATCTCATCTTCGTCAAATTCTAAATTATCAAAGGTTCCGTCTTCATCATCGTATGTGGCATAAATGCCAGGAGCCGATGCATTCAAGGTTGCACGCGACGAAGCTCTCCATTCTTCAGCACTACCTGTAATCGAAAAATCGGTGATATTCGCGTCCACGTCGCCCAATCCGAATAAAACTTTCCCTTTCAATCCCAACAATAAATTATCATCCATAAAAGACCGGGAATACCCTAAACCTAATTCGGCGTATGAATTAGCAATGAATCGAGTATCTTTCATATTATATGTACGCGGCGGCTCGCTATCACTGAATCCTTTTTTCAAAAAGTTAAAAAACGACTTGGGAGCATTAAAATCCGAATGTGCTTTTATTCCAAGATTTAATGACCAAAAACCTTCGCCACTATACCATCCGGCAGAAAACAGATCATAAGCCACATCCATCGATACATAATTGTTGTCGGATATATTTTTGATAAATTCATCATAAGTTACTGCTTCATGCATAAATGTCGGAACGGGAGTGCCTTTGTCAGGATAAAGGAAATTTTCCAGCATAAATGTATTGGTCATTCCACTGATATACATGTTATTCAAAAATGGAAAACCGAAATATCCCTGATCAGGACGCAAGGCTGGATTTATGGCTGTACGCGCAGAGGATGTTTTCATAAAATAACTCGTACGTACTTGAGCCTGGACAGCAGTTGATAAACCAAAAACAGTAATCAATGCTAACAATTGAATTTTTCTATATATAGGTTTCATTTTGTTTTCTTTTTTATAAATTAAGCAAATTACATGTCATCTAAATTCAGATAAATTCCACCGGCTTTAGACACAACCATATCATTCAAAGAAAAATAATCTTCTGACTGAAACTCCGACACTTGAGCCTCAAAATAAATATCAAATTTCAAACTGTAAGCGTTCTCCATTTGCTCCATGTGAGATTCGGTGATAGTCAATGTCATTGGAGTAGCTCCTGACTGATTTTCAACTGTTTGCGGTTCCATACTAAATAAAACATTTCCGTTTTCATCTAATACGCTGGGGGAAAAAACGAGATTAAAATGAGTAGCCTGTGCAATAAAGACAGTTAAATCAAAACTTAATTCAACAGCTCCCGATCCTTCCCGAAAGAAAACATCTTTGGTATCTTCATTAAATAATCCTTCTACAGTGTAGGATGTACTTGCTTCATACTCGTCGCCAATAACCGGAATAATATTCAAATCATTGAACAATACGGTATCAACGCCACCTAATGGAAATGCAAAACCATCCGGACTAAATACAATATTTTTATCGATATTGTCATCAGTCCAGTCATAATCCTTATTTATGCATGCAGTAAAACAGGTAAATCCCGCTGCCAATAAGAGAAGCCAAAATATTCTCCTTGTTTTCATATTTTTTATAATTTTAAAAAAGTAATCCACAAAAATAGGATAAAAAATCAAAATTCCCAAATATGTAGCGATTAAAAAACTATTGAATATTTGTTCTGATCTTAGACAAAAACTGCTTCATTTCGCCATAATCCTTATGCTCAATAATATTTAATAGTTGTTCCAATTCTTTTTTAATTTTTTCTAATTGTGCAGGAGAATGAGGATTAAATAAAATTTCAGATAGTAAGAAATCATCTTCTGACAATAGTCCCTGGGCGATTGCAAAATGCTTTTTAAAAGTTGTTCCGGGAGCTTCCTGATGTTTCATCACCGATGCAAATACCAGGGTCGATGCAAAAGGAATAGACAACGAATAGGCTATGGTTTCGTCATGCTCATTAAAAGTATATTCAAATACCCGTAATTTAAGGGATTGGTATAAATCTTTAAAAAAAATCTTTCCCATGTGATTGGATTCTGCAATAATTATGGCATTTTCAGACGACAAGCTACCCAGATTAGCAAAGGTAGGGCCAAACATTGGGTGGGTCGATACAAACGGGAATCCGGCCTGTTCATAGAATGCTTTCAACCCGGTTTTAACGGAAGCAATATCCGAGATAATGCATCCGGCAGGCAAATAAGGCAACACCTGGGAAAATGCCTCTAATGTATATTTCACGGTGGCAGCATTAATCAAAATCTCCGGAGCAAATGACCGGATTTCATCCGGGCGACTCATTCTGACACAATTGTAGATGAACCGCAAGCGTTGCGGATCCGGATCAAAAACGGCCACTTCATGTTCGAAACTCAAAACATCGGCAAAAAATGAGCCCATTTTTCCGGCTCCTAAAATCTGTATTTTCATGCCTGGCCTTGATTTACGAGTTCAACCTGCAATCGTACCGATTCTTCATGAATCGCTTCAAATACAATTTTAATAAAATCAGGATGGATACCTAAATTTACAGCGGCCGCCAAATGTTTTTGCAAAATTTCATCATAACGTCCGGTTTGCAATACCGACATATTATGTTCTTTTTTATATTGTCCGATTTCTTTGGAAATTCGCATTCGTTTCGCTAAAATAGCAAGCAACTCGTTATCTATTTCATCAATCTGACGACGAAGTTCAGTTAGGCTTTCCGTGGTC
This sequence comes from Bacteroidales bacterium, assembly GCA_031553835.1. GTDB lineage: Bacteria > Bacteroidota > Bacteroidia > Bacteroidales > Azobacteroidaceae > JAVBKX01. The sequence continues at coordinate 44,333 of JAVBKX010000042.1, read as the reverse complement.
TGATTCGTATCCCGGATCACCAGCTGATCTAATACAAAAGCAAGAACATCAGGTATAATTTGCTGATCTTTATCACTCCAGGCCTCATCGGGACAGCAATGAGACTCAATAATCAAACCATCATAATTCAAATCCATGGCCTGCTGACAAAGGGGCGCGATTAATTCCCGCTTTCCTCCGATATGGCTTGGATCACAAATCAGTTGCAAGGACGGATACCTGCGTTTCAATTCAATGGGAATGTGCCACTGGGGAAGATTCCGGTAAATTTTTTTGTCGTACGAACTAAAACCGCGATGAATGGCGGCAATCCGATGAAGTCCTGCATTATAAAACCGTTCAATGGCTCCGATCCACAAATCCAAGTCGGGATTCACCGGATTTTTTATTAATACCGGGATATCCACTCCTTTTAATGCATCAGCAATCTCTTGCACGGCAAACGGATTGGCTGTTGTCCGGGCGCCAACCCACAACATATCGATATTGTACTTCAATGCTTCGAGCACGTGTTTTTCTGTTGCCACTTCCGTAGCCACATACATTCCTGTTTCCTGCTTCACTTTTTTCAACCATTTGAGACCCTCCGAGCCAACACCTTCAAAACCTCCCGGTTTAGTGCGCGGTTTCCATATCCCGGCCCGATAAATTTTGACTCCCCGATCGGCCAACTGTCGCGCCGTATTCAAAACTTGTTCCTCCGTTTCGGCGCTACAAGGCCCTGCGATTACCAATGGCCGCTTGCCATCTATTCCTGGTAAAATAATTGATTCTAATTCCATGTTTCTTTTAATTTAAGATCATAAAAGGAATGAAAGAATGAAAATAATTATGACTATTCATTTTCTTCATTCCTTTCATTTTTTTATTATTTCATTTTCATCTTTATTCTTTCTAATGCTTTTTTCAACATTTCCTCCGGACAACATAAGGAGATCCGAATATAGCTATTCCCATTACTTCCAAAAATAAATCCGGGCGTAAGAAACACATTGCACTCATACAAAATCAGATCTGCCAACTCAGCTCCATCACGATAGTTGGCAGGAATTTTTCCCCACAAAAACATTCCGGATTGCTCTTCATCAAACCGGCATTCCAATGTTTTCATTATTTCTTCTGCAATCGTTCTCCTTGTCCCATAAATCCGATTCATTTCACTATGCCATTCCGGTGTAGCTTGTAATGCTGTAACAGCCGCCAACATCATTGGTTTAAATTGACCGCTATCGATATTGCTTTTCACTTTCAATATCCATTGAATGAATTGAGGATTGGAAGCCGCCATAGCCATACGCCAACCAGCCATATTATGAGATTTGCTCATCGAATTTAATTCAAGACAAATTTCTTTTGCACCTTCCACCTGCAGGATGCTAATCGGTTTTTTGTTGAGAATAAAACTGTAAGGATTGTCATTACAAATAACGATGCTGTGTTTTTTTCCAAACCGGATTAATTTTTCATACAGTTCCATGCTGGCAGGCGCTCCTGTAGGCATATTTGGGTAATTTGTCCACATTAGTTTCACACCCGACAAGTCCATTTTTTCCAAGGCTTCAAAATCCGGTTCCCACTGATTATATTCATCCAAATCATACGAAATCAGACGCGCCCCAACCAGATTGCTGACAGAACTATACGTTGGATATCCCGGATTTGGGATCAAAACCCCGTCGCCGGGGTTCAAGAAAGCCAAGGAAATATGCAAAATTCCTTCTTTTGAACCAATGAGCGGCTGAATCTCCGTTTGAGGATCTAAATCGACCTGATACCATTTTTTATACCATCCGGAAAAAGCTTTTCTCAATTCAGGAATCCCCACATACGGCTGATAACCATGCACATCAGCCCTTTGAGCAGACCGGCAAAGCATTTCGATTACCTCTTTCGATGGCGGCAAATCCGGACTACCGATACCTAAGTTAATGACTTCTTTTCCCACGGCATTCAGATCTGCCACTTCTTTTAATTTTTTAGAAAAATAGTATTCACTGATATTTTCCAATCTGTCAGCCGGCTTTATTTCTTTCATAAGTTTAATTGCTTTCATTAGTTGCATTATTTTGTCGCCTCGTATTCCCCCAATATTTTCAAATCTTTTATCAATGGTACGACGGCATCAATCGCTTGTTTATAACGCATATAATTATTAAATGTTAAGTCTATATAAAACAAATATTCCCATTCCCGGCCAATGATAGGCAATGATTGTATTTTGGTCAAATTAATATCGTAAAATGAAAGGATGGTGAGCACTTTCGACAAACTTCCTTCGGTATGAGGAAGGGTAAACACCAATGAAGACTTGTTGATGGTTGCATCATGCAGCATTTCTTCGGCCACCCAGCGATTTGCCAATAGTAGAAAGCGGGTAAAATTCCGTTTATTGGTTTCAATGCCTTCGGCCAACACTTTCAAACCATAAAGACCGGCTGCATGTTTACTACAAATAGCCGCATGTCCCTTTAATTGTTTTGCCGCAATTTCAGCAGCACTCGAAGCTGTATCTTCTTTTTCCACAATTTTGACATGAGGTAATGTATCCAAAAAATTTCCACATTGCATCAAAGCGATCGGATGTGAATTTATTTCATGAATAGTATGAATATCATCTTCGGGAAGGGCTGCTAATGTATGCGAAATTCTCAGTTTTGTTTCGCCCACTACCATCAGGTCACTCTCACGTATTAATTCGTGGTTTTGCAGCAAACTACCGGCAATAGTATTTTCGATGGCTATGATCCCTATCAGGTTAGGATCTTTTTTCAAAGCCATAATAACATCTTTAAATTGATGGCATGGCAAAATATTTATTTCCTCCCGAAAATATTCCCTGGCGGCTATTTCATGATATGCGCCAGCAATTCCTTGGATTGCTACAGTTTTCATCTAATCTTTATGTTTACGTTATACAAAAAAAAGTCCTGCCATTGTTGACAGGACTTTTTTATTTTTATTTCTAAGTATTACTTTAATTGCATCTACCGAATCATTTCACATAAAATCCTGTCTTACTTCTTTTGCTAAAGTAAAAGTAATAATAGGAATATGTAAAATTAAAACAATTCATGTTTGTTTCTTTATTTCTTTCAATTAAACAGAGTGCAAATATAGTAATTAATTTACTGCCGCAAAGGCATATCAAATGAAATTGATCCATTGACGGTAAAATAATATCGTAATTTGGTATGCGGAGGTACGGTAGTAGTCCCTTTAGCTTCAAAATACACACTACGGCCTGCCCAAAATTCATCCAAAGCGCCATTAAAAATTTCCACAATCCGGCGATTTTCAAAATCACAATTCGGATCAGTGGTATCCGCAACGTGTGTCGTTTTCAATGCATAATATGGCAAACAAGCCCCGAGTCCAAAGCCTCCTTTCGGTCCTGATAAGTAGTTCATAATAATCGAAATATAAGATACTCTGCCATCCATATAGGGGTCATGTAAACCTACAGCACGAATCGCCACTTGAGTAATCTCTGATTTCATTCGCAGCTCAGACAGCTGTCCCGAAACCGCTGCAAGATTATTTAATATAGCATCCATTCTCAATGTCAATGTAGTATCATTTTGGAATGTATAGGGATCTACTTCTGTGTTAGCCCTTAATGCGCTAACAGCATTAACAGTGCCATTTTCCTGCACTTCGACATCCATATAAAATAAGGGTAAATCTTGAAGAGGGACAACAATGGTTTCAGGTGTTTGATTGTTGGTACCATCATTAGTACCGTTATTGGTACCATCATTTAGTTGCCCGGTTCCATTTTGAGACGGATCATTAGTATCCGATCCACCTTTCGGTTCAACATATTCTACATCACAAGCAAAAAATAAAAATAAACTCAATAATGGTGCAAGTCCGAATTTTAAAGTTTTCATAATGATCTTAATTAAAATATCTATGTGTATGTTTAAATGATTTTAAAAATTCATGTTATTTATTCACAAAGGTAAACTTTTTTTTCTATTCTGCGTACTTTTTTTAGTATTATTCTAAAATTTACCAAATAATAAATAGGCTAATCAACAAAAGCTACAAATAAAATCTTTGCAAAAAACGTGCCTTATTTAACAAAAACTAAAAAAATTTTAAAATTAGGAATCCTGCCAAATTTGGCAGGATTCCTGTGTAATATACTTCCAAAACGATTGATATCTCTTTTATTTATCTGATTTATTATCAAATACAGGTACTTTAAAGGTGTAATCGATCTCCAATGTATAAATTAATTCCTTATCTAATGTAATATCTGTTTTTCCACTCACGGAAGCATCCATGCTGCCTGAAAGCGGTGGTAACACAGCGGTACATACCGATTGTATTAAATCAACCAATTGAGCATTTCCTTTATATTCTGTCCCGATCTGATATTCAGCAATGGTTACTGTTTTATCTCCAGCTTTCAATACAAGATCCTGCACAGTTCCCGATTCAGTTCCGGTGATCATAATTTTAACACCTTTCACCTGAAAATTTTGAAACGTTGTTAAATATGGAGCAAAATCAGCAGGCATTATACTGGAAACATCTACTGTAGTCGCACCGCTAAATGTATTCATTCCTTCGAGGGCGCTTTTCAAACCTGAAATTTCATCAGCAGGTAAAAAATTTATTGGAATGTCAATCTTAATAGGAGTCAAAATTCCTCCTGCACCTTGTGAACTTACAGAAACGACCGCATCTTCTTCTGTACAAGAAGTAAATAAAAACAAGCCCAATACAGGCAATAAGCTTAATAATTTAACAATCTTCATAATATTACTGTTTTATGTACGAAAATACTAACTTTGTTCAATTTAATGCAAAGATATATAATTATTTTCAAATTACAAGAGAATATTTTAAGACGGCCTTTTTTTTGTGACGTAATTATCTGACAAATAAACAACTCCACTTTCATCCAAAAACCGAATTGTCTTCAATACAGAATCTTCAGGATATTCTAATTGCTTGATTAACTGATCCAATGAACAGGCATTGGTTTCCACAATTTTCAACACATCCCGGGTAATCCGGTTAAAAAGATAAGCAGGAAGTCCATTCTCCTGCTTTTTCAAACATACATCGCATTGTCTGCATTCTTCCGCTTTTTTTTCTCCGAAATAACGTAACAACGATATGCTCCGGCATTCTGTAGCTTGCATGCCATAGGAAAGCACACTGCGTACCCGCTGCTCCAAACGTTCTTTCCGTTGTTCATATACAGACTTGGGTATCACAATTCTGGATGTTTCTTCCCTGTTTTGCAGATAGGTAATGAGCGGCAGTTGGCTGGCCGGAATATAGTGGATCACTCGTTGGGCAGATAAAGATTTTAATATTTCATAGACTTGCATACGGTTCATGCCTGTACGAGTTGCCAATACACTTTCATTAATAAATACATAATCGGAAAACAATCCTGTGTAGGTACGTAAAACAGCCTGCACCAAATCATCCGTTTCTTTCGAAAATCCGGAATAATTATATAATTCATCACGATGAATGGTAAAAATCAATCGCGATCGGTTATCGGGATCGTCTGTCAGTTCCAAATAACCGGATAGTTGCAACAAATGTAATGCATGAACTGCCTGTGTATAACTGAATTTGAACGTGGCACAAAATTTTTCCAATTCAAATAAATGAGTGGTCTGAAAGCCTGAATGGGCTGCAATCTGATAAAAAAACGCCAATTTTTCATAGATATCTTTAATGTAGTCCCTGTCAGGAAATTCATCGTGTATTTGTTTCATTAATCTGCCGGCATCTTTTTCAGAATACAAAGCAACAGCATAAGCCTTTTGTTCGTCACGGCCGGCCCGACCGGCTTCCTGGAAATATTCTTCGAGAGAACCTGGTAATTCATAATGGATCACAACACGAACATCCGGTTTGTCAATCCCCATTCCAAAAGCATTCGTACACACCATGATACGACATTCTCCGGTTTTCCATCGGTTTTGCCTCTGTTGTTTTTCATCAATATTCAATCCTGCATGAAAAAAATCGGCATCTATTCCCTGCGATTGTAATTCAAGAGCAATATCTTTCGTCCGTTTGCGACTTCTCACATACACAATTCCGGAACCGGGCACATTATTTAAAATTTTGACCATTTCAAATAATTTATCTTCCGTTTTCCGCACGATATAGGCAAGATTTTTACGTTCAAAACTTTTGCGGAATACATTTTTTTTCCTGAAATTCAGTTTTTCCTGAATATCGTCGATGACCTCTTCCGTTGCTGTCGCGGTCAATGCCAAAACCGAGACTCCCGGGAGATGGTCCCGAATGGAAGCAATTTGAAGGTAAGCGGGGCGAAAATCATACCCCCATTGAGAAATACAGTGCGATTCATCCACCACCAACAGACAAACTTGCATGTCTTTCAATTTGACTAAAAATAATTCGGAATTTAATCGTTCGGGGGAAATATAAAGAAATTTGTAATCACCAAAAATACAATTTTCCAGTGCAACAATAATTTCATTATGACTCATGCCGGAGTAAACAGCAGTGGCTTTGATGCCGCGTTGACGCAAGTTATCGACCTGGTCTTTCATTAATGCAATCAATGGAGTGACTACAATACATATTCCCTCCATCAACATGACGGGCACTTGAAATGTCAACGATTTTCCTCCGCCGGTCGGCATTAAACCCAACGTATCTTTTCCTTCATACACTGAAGAAATAATCTCTTGCTGCAAGGGACGAAACCTGTCGTATCCCCAATATTGTTGCAATATAGATAAAAACGGGTTATTGGTCATTCGTTTATCAGTTCGCACAATGGGTATGTGCCGGATTAATTGTCGTGATGCATCCGTATGTCTTTTATCATCAATTGAATAGAAGTAACATTATTATATGTATTCTCTTCCACGGTATAGCATACATCAAAAGGCTGGCCGGCTTTCATCGCATCATAAAAGCGATGCATTCCAAAAGCTATGCCGGGGATAATATTTCCCGAAGAATCATCCATCAAATCTAATTTGATGTGTTCGGATTCCCGTCCAACCAATTTACTGGTACCTGCATCACGCACTTTAAACGAGCAAAAAACCGGTTTCGGATTTTCCGGCCCAAAAGGGTGCATCCGTTTCATATCATTAACCAGTTTTTGGTTGATTTCGCTAAATTGAAGTGCAATATCAATATCCAGGGTTTGCGTCATTTGTTCTGCGATCATGTTAGCATCGGCAAATTCTTCCAACCGTTGTTTAAAAACAGGCAAAATTTCTTCCCGCAATGTCATACCGGCAGCAAAGGTATGTCCGCCAAAATTTTCCAGCAAATCTTTGCATGCTTCAATGGCCCGATAAATATCGAAACCGGTGACAGAACGTGCGGAACCGGTTACAAATCCATTGGATTGAGTGAGAACGATGGCTGGTTTATAATATTTTTCCGCCAGGCGGGAAGCGACAATGCCAATTACTCCTTTGTGCCAATCGGGGTTATAGACTACGATGACTTTTCTGGCTATTGTTTCCGGAAATTGTTCAATGTAAGCATAGGCTTCGTCGGTTATTTTTTTATCTAATTCCCTCCGGTCTTCATTGTACTGATTGATATTTTCGCTTTTTTCTTTGGCCGATTCCGTATCTTTGGCCAATAATAAATCAACAGCTTCTTTGCCGCTCATCATCCGTCCCGAAGCATTAATCCGAGGACCGATTTTGAACACAATATCACTCATTGTAATTTCTTTGCCCGCCATTCCACAGACATCGATAATTCCCTTTACTCCCTGGCTGGGATTTTGGTTCAACTGTTTCAATCCGAATGCCGCCAACACCCTGTTTTCTCCCGTAATGGGAACAATATCGGATGCAATACTGACCGCCACTAAATCCAGTAAATTTTTCAATCTGGAAAATTCAAAACCATTACTTAATGCAAAAGCCTGCATAAATTTGAAACCGACTCCGCATCCGGAAAGATGTTCATAAGGATAGACAGAATCGACCCGCTTGGCATCCAACACAGCCAATGCGTCGGGTAACTCTTCATCCGGCATGTGATGGTCACAAACAATAAAATCAATGCCTAAAGATTTAGCATAAGCGATTTTCCCAATCGCCTTGATGCCGCAATCTAATGCAATGATTAAAGAGACTCCATTTTCCGCTGCGTAATCTATTCCTTTGGTCGATATTCCATAGCCTTCATCATAGCGGTCGGGAATGTAGTATTCCAACTGGGATTTCCAGCAATACTGTTCTAAAAATTTGTAAACTAATGACACGGCGGTTGTGCCGTCCACATCATAATCCCCATAAATAAGAATTTTTTCCTTGTTCCCCAAGGCATGATTCAAGCGAACTACAGCTTTTTCCATATCCGGAAATAAAAACGGATCATGCAAATCACGTAAAGATGGATTTAAAAACCGCTCCACATCTTCTTTAGTAGAAAGTCCTCTCTGAACCATGAGCAGGCACAAAGCAGGAGTAAAGCCAAATTGCTCCGCCAATCGGTCTCGCTTATGTATCTGTTCTTCTGTAGGAGATTGGTAATTCCATTTAATTGTCATTTATATATTATATTATTTTTTCTTTTTCGATCGCTATATGGCTAAAAAGCCCCGTAAAATTACATATTTATAATGAATATCTGCATAAAAGCAGAGAATATTTTTTCAGAATGTGTACATTTGCATTTATTTTAAAATGGATGATGAATATCAACGAAGACATCAAAAAGGCTTGCGAAGTTTTGCGTCGGGGGGGGGTTATTTTATACCCGACAGATACAATCTGGGGGATCGGTTGCGATGCTTCCAATGCGGATGCTGTATCCCGTATCTATCAAATCAAGCAGCGTAATGATTCCAAATCTATGTTGGTATTGCTGGATTCGTCTGCCAAATTAGATTATTATGCAGATGATTATCCCGCAATCGCTTTAGACATCATTGAATTGTCTGACAAACCTGTGACCATCATTTACCCGAATGCAAAACATTTAGCATCCAATTTACCGGCAAGCGACGGAAGCATCGGCATCCGTATTACAAAAGAAGAATTTTCCAAACGTCTTTGCCAGCAATTCAGGGGAGCGATCGTATCTACTTCTGCCAATAGGAGCGGACAACCGGCGCCTTCTTGTTTCAGGGAAATCAATCCGGAAATTCGCAATGCTATGGACTATATCGTGGAATACAGACAAAATGACACCACCCCATCCCGTCCCTCCGGTATCATTAAATTAGGGGAAGGCGGATTGGTTGAAATTATTCGGGAATAAAATGTTATGAATACAAACAACACCGAACGAATCAAATATATCTGCTCCGATTTCTTTTTTTCGGGGGCGGCGTGGGTGGTATCCAATATCATTCGATATCATAAGGTAGGAAAACAGGACGGTTTTAGCTCTCTCTTTAGTTTTTTTCAGGATAAAGAAATACAATCCGGGCTCATTTTAATTCCATTGGGTTGGCTGGTATTGTTTTACTATTCAGGCTATTACAATAAACCATTGGGAAAATCCCGTTTATCCGAATTTTTGACAACGCAACTCGCCATACTCATCGGTTCGCTGGTCATTTTTTTTGTGGTCTTAATTAATGATCTCCCGGAATCTTTTAAAATTTATTACGAATTATTCCTGATATTGGATATTTTAAGCTTCCTGATGGTTTATATTCCCCGGTTATGTATTACTCAGGCATCCACTTTGAGAATCCGGAACAGGCAGTGGGCTACGAAAGCCCTGGTCTTAGGAAATGGAAAAAAAGCCAAACAAATCAGCGACCGGTTAAATTCTCTGGTTAACACCGGAGGATATAGTATTGAGGGATACATTGACATTAGTTCGTTATCTTTGTCAAACAATGAAATTTGTTTTAAGCCCACAGGCACTCTGGATAATTTGGGATTGCTTATTCGCGAGAAAAAAATCCAGGAATTGATTATTGCCATGGATGCCGAAGACGACAAAGATTTATTGCAATTATTGTACGAATTGTATCAATATAAACTACCTATCATGTTGCCTGTCAGTCATTCAAGGTTATTGACGGGAGGTCTGCGCATCAAGACATTAACAGGAGCTCCTTTTGTAAACATCACCGATAATAATTTCTCAGAATGCGAAAAAAACATTAAACATTCGTTCGATTTATTATTTGCTTTCTGTGCGCTTATCATCCTTTCTCCGCTATTTTTATATTTAGCATTTAGAATCAAAATAAACTCTCCGGGCCCGGCCTTTATTAAACAGGAACGAATCGGATACCGGGGAAAACCCTTTTTTATATACAAATTCCGCACGATGATTGAAAATGCGGAAAACGGTCGTCCTCAATTATCGTCTGAGAATGATTGCCGGATTACTGATTTTGGAAAACACCTCCGAAAGTACAGGTTAGATGAATTGCCTCAATTTTGGAATGTATTGAAAAATGAAATGTCGTTGGTAGGCCCTCGCCCGGAGCGAAAATATTTTATCCGACAGATCGTACAAAAAGCTCCGTATTATTATTTGTTTCACAATGTCAAACCGGGAATTACATCCTGGGGAATGGTCAAATATGGTTATGCTTCGACAGTGGAACAAATGATTGAACGATTGGAATATGATTTATTATATTATGAAAATATGTCTTTATTGTTGGATTTGAAAATTCTAATTTATACGATCAGGACTATTTTCACAGGAAAAGGAATATAAATTGATTATGGACTGGTTCGAAAAACTGCTCGCATGGCGGGAAAAACATATAAAAGAAAAACATTTTATATTATTTATCAGCTTTTTGGTTGGAATCTGCACCGCAACAGCAGCGCTTTTACTAAAAGGCTCTATCCATTTTATCCAACACTTGCTGACTGAAAGAGTCGATGAAAGTAATGTCAACTACATTTATCTGATATACCCGATCATCGGAATTTTATTGTCGGGATTATTTGTAAAATACATCGTAAAAGACGATATCGGACATGGTGTGACTAAAATTCTTTATGCTATTTCCCAACGCAAAAGCCGGATTAAGCCCCATAACACATGGAGTTCACTTGTCGCCAGTTCCATAACCATCGGATTTGGGGGATCTGTCGGAGCCGAAGCGCCGATTGTATTAACAGGTTCTGCCATCGGATCGAATTTAGGCCGGTTATTTAAAATGGAACAAAAAAACCTGATGTTGTTGGTGGGTTGCGGCGCTGCCGGTGCTATTGCCGGCATTTTTAAGGCGCCTATTGCCGGACTCATTTTCACCATTGAAGTGCTTATGCTCGACCTGACCATGGTTTCTGTAGTGCCGTTATTAATCACCTCAGTGACAGCCGCTACCGTTTCATATATTTACACAGGACCCGAAGCTATGTTCAAATTTACACAAACTGCACAGTTTAGCATGGAACGGATTCCCCATGTCTTACTACTGGGTATTTTTAGCGGTTTAATTTCCCTTTATTTCACCCGTTCGATGATTTGGTTTGAAGGGTTATTTCGCAAATTAAATAATTTCTGGAAGAAATTTGCATTTGGCGGGGCCATCCTGAGCATCCTTATTTTCCTGCTTCCCCCTCTCTACGGAGAAGGATACGACAGCATTGGAACATTATTGGGAGCACAATACGAACAATTGTTTGACGGTAGTTTTTTCTACCACATGAAAGACAATTTCTGGGGACTTCTCTTGTTTTTCGGGTTAATAATATTAATGAAAGTGTTTGCATCGGGAGCAACCAACGGAGGAGGCGGTTGTGGAGGAATTTTTGCTCCTTCGCTCTTTTTGGGATGTATGTCCGGTTTTATATTCGCCCATATTTTTAACCATTTTTTCCATGGAAACATTTATCTTCCCGAAGAAAATTTCTCACTAATGGGTATGGCGGGATTAATGTCGGGGGTCATGCATGCGCCATTAACTGCGGTGTTCCTGATTGCAGAACTGACCGGAGGTTTTGATTTATTCCTCCCTTTGATGATTGTATCAATCAGTTCTTATGTTACCATCATTGCATTCGAGCCCCATAGTATTTATGCCGTACGGTTAGCCAAAAAAGGAGAATTACTGACCCATCATAAAGACAAGGCGGTATTAACACTTTTGAATGTAAATTCAGTAGTAGAAACCGATTTCCAGATTGTACATCCCGAAATGACCTTAGGCGATATGGTTAAAGTGATTGCTAAATCAAAGCGGAATGTATTTCCGGTTACAGATCAACAGGGAATACTGAAAGGAATTGTATTATTGGACGACATACGGAATATCATGTTCAGACCCGAACTGTACAATCGTTTCAATGTACAAAAATTCATGGTTTCCGCTCCGGCTAAAATCAACATCAATTTGTCCATGGAAAAAATCATGCAGATTTTTGATGATACCAAAGCCTGGAATCTCCCGGTTATCGACGATAACGGCAAATACTTAGGCTTTGTATCCAAATCGAAGATATTTAACGCATACCGGGATATCCTGGTAGAAAATTTTTCTGATGACACTTAATTAGGCATTGCATATATGAACAAGCAAGATTTACGAATCGTTTACATGGGTACGCCTGAATTTGCAGTAGCAAGTCTCAAGGCATTGGTAGAAAACGGATATAATATTGTAGGCGTCATTACTATGCCCGACAAACCATCAGGAAGAGGTATGAAGTTGCAATATTCTCCTGTAAAAGAATATGCAATAAGCCAAAATCTGCCGCTGTTGCAACCGGATAAATTAAAAGACCCTGCATTTTTAGAAACATTGAAAGAATGGAAGGCCGACTTACAAATTGTAGTCGCCTTTCGCATGCTCCCGGAAATTGTTTGGGACATGCCCCGATTAGGAACCTTTAATTTACATGCTTCCCTCTTGCCACAATATCGGGGAGCTGCTCCTATCAATTGGGCGATTATCAACGGAGAAACGGAAACAGGTGTCACGACTTTTTTTTTAACACACGAAATAGACACCGGACACATTATTGCCCGGCAACGGGTTCCGGTCAACGATACAGACAATGCAGGTATTGTACACGACAAATTAATGGAAACCGGCGCCGGGTTGATCTTACAGACTGTAAACCGGATTATCTCGGGAGATGTGAATAGTATCTCGCAAACGTCCTTGTTTCAGCATGAATCAGAACTTCACACTGCTCCAAAAATTTTCAAAGAAACTTGCGAAATAAACTGGAATCAGGATATAAAAACCATCTACGATTTCATTCGTGGATTATCTCCTTACCCGGCTGCCTGGTCTAACCTGACAACACCGGCTGGACATTCGATAAATGTAAAAATTTTTGAGACAGAAAAGCGGTTCATTTCTCACGAACTGGCTCCGGGAACAATGATCAGCGATGGAAAAACGTATATGGACATTGCCGGAAAAAACGGGTTTATCCGATTGATTTCAATACAACAAGCCGGAAAAAACAGAATGAGTTCTACCGATTTTTTACGAGGGAGCCGGCTATTTTTTTAAATCTTTTCCGCTAAGATAAGCCAACTTACACAAAAAAAAATAAAAAAACAAACAACTATGAAAATAATGACTTAATTTTGTACTGTTTTTCACTGATAAGGATATGCTCAGGAGCGAAAGGAACATACTAAAAGAAAAAAATCATGTAATCTTTTTTAGAATAAGAAGGTTGTGGATTATTTTGCTCATGATAATATCTTCCCTTTCTGCCAATGCACAATATTCTCACGCTACGGTAATTGACTCGACCAACCTGTCTTCCCTCTATTTGACTACAAATATAAGCGCCATTGATACGGTATCCATAGACACTGTAGCGATAGATACTGTCTATTACGAAGACATCCAATATACCAAAAATAATTGGTTTATCTCTATAACCGGAGGTTTTGCTGATTTGGAAAGTGAGCAAACCGACTATGTGAGTTTCAAAGATCGTATTAGACCAACGATAGGGATTTCTTTTGGTAAATGGGTAAATCCTGTGGTGGCCGTACGGTTGAATTTCACAGCCGCCAAACTGCAAGGTTATGTTGTATGGAATGATGTTACCAATATGGGGGTCGGAAACTGGTATTTCGGAAAAAATCACCGTTACAATAATGCCAGGCACGATTATGTCCCTGCCGACGTCGATGGAACTACCGGAGCAGAAATCAAAAAACGATATTTTGGCAAAAAATTAGACACCAACGGATATCAAGGATACATATACGAAGTGCCTTATGCCGGAGGCAGTTTTGACGGAGTCTTTAACCTAAGCAATTTATTCAGTCATTATAATCCCAAACGATTACTTGATATATATGCTTATGCAGGAGTAGGATTCACTCACACTTTCGGCGACTTAAGCCGTGACCAAACCGACATCAACAGTGTAATGGGAAAAACAGGAGTTTCTTTTAACTTCCGCCTAAGCGATCATGTTGGGCTGTTTTTGGAACAACAAACCATTGTAGTTCCTGAATTTTTTGACTGGAGAGTTGGAGATGGTAATACTATGGACTTGATATTCAATTATTCTGCCGGTATTACTTTTAACTTGGGAGCTACCTCTAAAAAAGTGATTCAACGGCCTGAAATCAAGGAAATCATTGAACAAATCAACATTACGCAAGCTCCTAAACCGGAAAGTAAACCGGAAAAAGAAAAATTATATATTGCTGTTCATTTTGCGATTGACAAGCACAATGTGCAACCGTCAGAAATGTATAAATTAGATCGTATTGCCGACTATATGTACCAATATCCGGATTCCAAAATTGCAATCTCCGGTTATGCGGATGTTCAAACTGCTTATCCTTCTTACAATCAAAAATTATCAGAACGACGTGTTAACGAAGTTGTACGATTGCTACATGAACGATATGGAATCTCCATGTCCCGTTTGGCGATAAAAGCTTTCGGAGATAAAGTACAACCATTTTATGAAAACAATTTGAATAGGGCTGTAATCGCCTTTGACATTGAATAATAACCATTTTCTCACAAAATAAGACTAAACTGACGGGATTACTCCAAAACGATCCGGTTTACATCTCGAAAAAATGAGATACATGCAACGAAGATTGTGGATGAAGTAAAATATGAAAACCTGGTACGCCAAATTTATAGATAAAATATCTTATCGGATATATTTTGATAAGGTTCAACGTTTTTTGGCAGAGGAAAGCCGTGGATATGATGACTATTTATCCCGTCGTTACCTTAGTTCAAGATTGGGGTACTTATTGCAACTGCTAAAAAAGGAAGACGTTACCCCCGAAGATCAGGAATGGATTGTAGAAAATGCCTTTGCTAAAGATGCCACGAAAGAACGTTCTTATTATTTGCTTCTTTCCCAGATGTCATTAAATAATATCGCCTTTATCAACCGGTATTTTATTCAACAAAACAAATTACTGAGATTAGGCGGACATTTTGTATGTTGGTTTCAAACCAGTTTAAATCGTAAAGCGGAAATATTCCAGCGATACCCGATTATCCTCTGTCATATTTTATATTTTTTTGATGTGTTGTGGCATCGGATATGTCCAAAACTACCTTGGATAAGAAATCTATATTTTGCAGCCACCAAAGGACGTCACCGCGTATTTCCACGCCCAGAAATTTTAGGGCGTCTGTATTGTTGCGGATTTCAAGTCGTGGATGAATTTAGTGTCGAAAACAAATTCTATGTTGTAGTAAAAAAAATCAGACCTCCGTTCAACGACCCCCATCCCAGTTACGGCCCTTTTATCCGGCTTCATCGTATTGGAAAAAACGGTCTCTTTTTTGATGTATATAAGTTTCGCACTATGCATGCTTATTCCGAGTATTTGCAAACCTATATATATGATCACCTGCATTTAGCAGAAGGAGGAAAGTTCAAAAACGATTTTCGCATACCGGTATGGGGACGTTTTATGCGTAAGTATTGGCTGGATGAACTCCCCATGATTTTGAATATTCTGAAAGGAGATATGAAGTTGATTGGAGTCCGTCCATTAAGTGAGCAATATTACAACTTATACTCTCCCGAATTACAACATTTGCGAATCCTGACCAAACCGGGGCTGCTCCCTCCCTATTACGCTGACATGCCTAAAACACTGGAAGAAATTGAAGCCAGCGAAACCAAATACCTTGAGCAATATTTGAAGCATCCTTTCCAAACGGACTGGATTTATTTTTGGAAAATACTCAACAACATTATTATCAGGAAAAAACGATCGGCATAATATTCCGAAAAAAATATTCTTTTAACACATTATTAACAATTCACAAAAAAAAATATAACTATTTTGTTATACTTTTGTATATTGTTAAAAAGATCATACCTATTATCCTTATGGAGGGCAATTTAAATCACATCTCAAATTTAAGTCTTCAGTACTCGTCAATGCGTTTCAGTCAACTCCCACAAACCAGGCTCTACGAGTTCAAAAAATATAGGAGTATAAAAATATGAGCATTGTTGTCAAATTTGAAAATATCTCCAAACAATACCGGCTGGGCTTAGTATCCACTCGCACGTTAAGCCACGATTTGAACCGCTGGTTTACAATGAATATCCGTAGGAAAGAAGACCCTTATCTCAAAATTGGTGAAACCAATGACCGTTCCCATAAAGGTAACAGCGAGTATGTTTGGGCATTAAAGGACATTAATTTTGAAGTAGAACAAGGTGATGTCGTCGGGATTATAGGGAAAAACGGAGCCGGCAAATCTACTTTATTAAAAATTCTGTCGAAAGTAACCTCCCCTACTACCGGTTCCATTTGTGCCAAAGGCCGCATCGCATCACTGTTGGAAGTCGGCACCGGTTTTCATCCGGAGCTTACCGGGCGTGACAACATTTATATGAATGGCGCTATTATGGGGATGAGTAAACCGGAAATTGCTAAAAAATTAGACGAAATTATTGATTTCGCTGGTGTAGAGCGCTACATTGATACTCCCGTAAAGCGCTATTCATCGGGAATGACCGTCCGGCTCGGTTTTGCTGTAGCTGCACACCTGGAACCCGAAATTCTCGTTGTCGACGAAGTCTTAGCCGTAGGTGATGCCGAATTCCAAAAAAAAGCAATCGGAAAAATGCAGGATGTGAGCAGAGGGGAGGGACGGACTGTACTGTTTGTGAGTCATAATATGGCGGCGATTCAAACGTTGTGTAACAAAGGTGTATTATTGGAAAATGGCAAGAGTATTTTGAATGGAAATGTAAATGATGTGGTGGTCTATTATCTCGATAAAACTATTATTAAAGAAAAAAAAATGTTGAAAGATTTATTTGTAATAAAAACCAAAGATCTTATTATCTCAGACGTTCTGGTGGATAATTCTCCATATAACCATCTTTCACTCAATCAACAAAAATCTTTTCAGATCATTATTAAAGGGGAATTGCTAACATCAAAAAAATTATCCTTAGAAATGCGATTATACGATGAAAAGGAAACACCTCTTGCGTTATATAGCCCATATCATGCAAATTCTCCAATGATTGAGAAAGGTAAATTTGAATTAAATCATGTTGTACACTTACCAGAAGGTATGGCTAAGGGAAAATATGTGGCAAGTTTAAATTTGGTAAATTCAATGACGGAAGGATATGCAGACTGTAACAAAAGCCTAATTATCAACTCGGAAGGATTCTCTACTGAAACAGGATTCGTATTGGATTACAATAGAGGAGCCGGTTGGTTACATTTAATCTAACAATGTAAAAATACCATGAAAAGGATAAGAATATACTTTACTGATTTTTGGAATAAAGATTTTGATGTAAAGAATAATTTTATCTATCAAACTTTATCAACAAAATATGGTGTAATTCTTGATGAACAACACCCTGATTACCTGTTTTTTTCTTGTTTTGGCAACAAGCATTTGCAATATGAAAATTGTATAAAAATATTTTATACAGGTGAGAATTGTGTCCCCGATTTTAACTTGTGTGATTATGCTATCGGCTTCGATCATCTTGACTTCGGAGACAGATATTTTCGTTTGCCGTTGTTTGTAATATACAATAAGTTCAGTAGTCTTTATAACAAAAAAATAGATAATGAGGGACAATTGCTGAACCGAAAATTCTGTAATTTTATATATTCGAACAATTATTGTGCTGATCCATTTCGCGTTCATTTTTTTAAAGAATTGTCAAAATACAAACAAATAGACTCTGGAGGCAAGGCTGAAAATAACATTGGTTTTTGTGTCGAAAATAAATTGGATTTTATATCAAATTATAAATTTACCATTGCTTTTGAAAATTCATCTTTTCCAGGTTACACCACCGAGAAGATAATAGAACCAATGCTGGTTGATTCTTTGCCTATATATTGGGGAAATCCGGCCTTAGAGAAAGATTTTAATACAGAATCTGTTGTATGGGTGAAAGATTACAATGACATGGATCGCGCCATACAAGAGATTATACGATTAGACAACGATGACAATGCTTACTTAGAAAAAATAAAAGAAACATGGTTATTGACAGACATTTATAAAAATTGGGAAGAAATACTTTTACAATTCTTCGATAATATATTTATACAGGATACAGAACAAGCCTACCGACGTCCCAAGTATGGTTTTTTAACTAATAATTATCTACATCTCATTTACAATTGTAACAATACCCAAGAGAAAGAAAAATCAACAATAAAATCAGAATTAATAACCATAAACAAAGTATTTCTTTCTATCCTAAAACATCTAAGATTAAATAAATGATAAAAGTATCCATCATAATACCAATATACAATGTTTCTGCATATATTATTCGTTGCATAGACTCCGTCATTAATCAAACCTATCAGTATATAGAGTGTATTTTGGTGGATGATTGTTCTTCTGACGACAGTATGTTGTTGACAGAAAAACGATTGGAAATATATTTGGGACATATTGATTTCAAGGTTATTCACCACACAGAAAACCGCGGATTATCAGCTGCTCGAAATACCGGAACCACCGAAGCTAAAGGCGACTATATTTATTATTTTGATAGTGATGATGAAATCTTACCTTTGTGTATAGAACATTTGGTTGCGTTGGTTGAAAAATATCCGAAAGTGGATGTCGTACAGGGAAATGTACAAATAATTCCGACCCCGGCAAAAGAAGTTGACTGGTGGAATATGTTGTATAAAGGATTTCCTGAGTATGTAATCGATAATAATTGGATAATTAAACATTTTGACAGCCTATATGTGCACCTTATTCCCATACCGGTGTGGAATAAACTGATCAGACGAGAGTTCATGATAGATAATGAACTTTGGTTTAAAGAGGGAATCATTCATGAAGACAATTTATGGATGTTTTGGGCAGTAAAAAAAATGCACACTATTGCATTTACCACTGAATATACATACATACAGTATCATACTCACGGGTCAATTATGCGCTCCGGAGATAACTACAAAAGTATAGGCAGTTGGTTGGTTATTTTAAAGATTGTGTTTGAAGATTTTACTCACAATGGGTGCTACCGATTTCAAAAAGAAAAATATTTGATACAGTTGGCACAGCAAATATGCCGGATGGACTTAGCAACCAGAGAAAAGAAATTAGTCGCTCCATATAGAAAGTTTGTAAGAAGATTGATCGTGAAAGATATACATATTGGTAACATTAAGGCATTACCTTTTTTACTCTGTTTATTGCTTCCTCAATTCGTATGCAAATCGCATATAGGTACTGTATTAAGAAACAGATGTTTAAAGTTTATATAAAAAGTATGGTAAATTATTCCATCATCATACCTCATAAAAATATTCCTGATCTTCTTCAACGTTGTTTGAATTCTATTCCACGCCGAGAAGATGTACAAATTATTGTGATAGATGATAATAGCGATGCGGAAATGGTGGACTTTTCCCATTTTCCGGGATTGAATGACCCTTACATCGAAATAATATTTGGGAAAAATGAAAACGGACGAAAAGGTGCCGGATACGCACGAAACCTGGGTTTAGAGCATGCTAAAGGGAAGTGGTTGATATTTGCCGATGCCGACGATTATTTTACTCCCTGTTTGGAGGAAGCATTGGATTTATACAAAAATGATGAAAATGATGTGATTTATTTTATGGTTGAGAGTGTTGATTGCCAAACCTTAGAACCAACTCGCATAGTCACAGACGAACGAAATAATATTTTAATACGTATCAAAAAAGAAAAAACGAAAGATTTATTATTCTCGATTCCTGTTCCTTGGGGACGATTTATTAAAGCGGATATAGTAAAAAAATATAATATTAAATTTCAAGAAGTTGAACACAGCAATGATGTTTTGTTTTCTACTTATTTAGCACTGAAAACGGATACGGTATTAATATCTGATGTAATTATTTATGTATTGTCTTATCGCGTAAATTCTTTGACAAGAATAATAAATACCAATGCCATACAGACTCGCATCATAGTGGAAAGCGCAAAATATAAATTATTGAAACCATATCAAAAAGAAGGTTATGCAGAAAAAGGTATCAGGGAATATTTACACCTATTGATGTCAATATCAAAAAAAGAGGTTATAAAAGTCATCCCTACTCTGATTGCCAATTGTGGATGTTGGATTACGTTTAAAATGGTAACCGTTAAATTCTATAAAAGCTATTTATGAATATCCTTTTTATCACACACTACTCCGCTATGTACGGAGCCAACAGATCCATGCTTCAATTGATATTGGAACTAAGGGAAAAAGGCAACATAAAACCGGTAGTCCTTTTGCGTAATCATGGAGATATTTGTATTTGGCTTGAAAAAGAAAATATTCCTTACATCATAACACATTTCTACTGGTGGGTCAATGAAGATAAAGGCTTGTATAAAAAAATACTCAATATTAGAAAACAATTGGTTAATTATTATCGCATTCATAAAATCATCGCATTGATAAAACCTTATGCAATAGATCTGATATACAGCAATTCAATCACAATAAATATAGGGGCGCTAATTAAAGACAAATTAAAAATTCCTCATATTTGGCACCTGAGAGAAAGTTTGGAATCGTTTAATTTTAAATTATCATTGGGTAAATTATGTTCTAAACATTTTTTAGAAACAGCGGCAGACAAATATATTCTTATTTCCAATTATCTCTGTGAATCATATAAAGATTTAATCCCTCAGGAGCGGATTTGCAGAATATACAATGGAATCGATTTTGCAAAAACTCCCATCCGGGAAAACAGTTTCAAAGAAACTTTAAATCTTTGTATGGTTGGAATTATTTCTGAGCAAAAGAATCAGTTGGATGCCATAAAAGCCATACAGATTCTGAACAATCATTATGGTCAGAAGCAAATCAGGTTACATTTAATTGGAGGAGCGAAAGAAGATTATGTATCTTTGACACAAAATTATGTCAGGAACAATCATTTGGACGAATTTGTTATTTTCCATGGACATCAGGAAAATATTCATGAGATATTACAAAAAATGAATTTGGGACTAATGTGTTCCAGAGATGAAGCTTTTGGTCGTGTAACAGTTGAATATATGCTTCATACCATGCCTGTAATTGCATCCATAGCCGGAGCAAATCAGGAAGTGGTCAAAGCAGGAGTTTCCGGATATTTATATCCATTAGGCAATGTAGAAGAACTGGCAAAAAATATCTATCATTTCATCGAAAACCCTGAGGTATTAACAAGTATGGGAAAAACGGCTTACGAAGATGCAAAAGCAAATTTTTCTTCTGAACAAAATACCAACGCTATTTATGAAATAATAACGAGTTTGATTAAAAAGAACAATTAAAAAAATGTGTGGAATATCAGCAATATATAGATATACAGCAATCTCAAACACCGATATTGATAAACTTCATTGCATGAATGAAGACATGCACTATCGCGGTCCTGATGACAGAGGCGTTTGGAATGATGAACATTGTGGTATGGCACAAACTCGTTTGTCTATCATTGGATTGGAAAAAGGTAAACAACCCTTGTTTAATGAAGATAAATCTTTAGTTCTGGCTTGTAACGGAGAAATTTACAATTATATCGAACTAAAAAAAGACCTGATACTAAAAGGTCATATATTTAATTCTGATAGCGATTCTGAAGTCATATTGCATCTATATGAAGAATATGGAACAAAATGTTTGAACCATCTGCGAGGAATGTTTGCCTTTTGTCTCTGGGATAGCGCTAAAAAACAGTTTTTTGCAGCACGTGATAGAATTGGAGAGAAAACGATTTATTATTCCGAGATTCCCTGCGGGATTGTATTCTGCACAGAACTGAAAACCATATTAAAAAATTGGATTGAAAAGCCGCAGGTAGATATGGAACAATTAGCGGCCCCCATCCGCTACACAGCTCCTTTGTATAAAAATAAGACATTCATCCATCAAATACAGAAAATAGAGCCCGGTCAATACATTTTGTTGGACGAAAAAGGCTTGAATAAATTTTATTACTGGAAGCGTGATACTTCCACCCGGTTTACGGATTCGTTTGAAGAAGCAAAGGCTGAAACACTCCGATTAATGCATAAATCTGTAGATATTTGTTTCCGTAGCGATGTTCCTGTTGCTGTCATGTTAAGCGGAGGTATTGATTCAAGTGCCATTGCAGCGTTGTCAAAAGAAGCCGGAAGAGAAGTACATACCATTACTGCCGGATATAAAGGTCAACACGATTGTGACGAACGAGCCGTTGCCAAACAATTTGCCAAAGAAAAAGGATTTATTTATCACGAAATAGAATTGGATGAATCGGATTTTAAAAACAGTTTTGAAGAATTAACCCAATATATTGACGAACCGATTACAGACGCGGCGGCAATCGCCCAATGGGCATTATACAAAAAAGTCAAACAATTAGGTTTTAAAGTCTTACTAGGAGGCATGGGTGGCGACGAATTATTCTACGGTTATCCCTATTGGAACAATTTGTCCGAATCATTGAACATTCAAAGACAACATCAGGCATTATTCCCTTGGAAAGGATCAGAAAAAAAGAAAGAATTTCTGAAATTTCTATTAAAGCATTGGAAATACATTTTATATGCTGGTTATCCTTTGAAAATTGCCGATAGTTCAATCGGATTTTGGCAATATCAGGATTATGTTGATTTTGCAAAAGATGCTAAATTAAAGGTAGGAGAAGTAGAATTCTCTTTTTCCGATATTGATCTGTATAAATCATTTGGCAATTGCGAGTTAGGAAAGGAACTCGATTTAGTTTACGAATTCAGCTTCGACAATATCATGGTTATGGCTTACTTATATTTATCAGATAGATTGGGGATGGGGAATTCGTTAGAAATACGCTCGCCCTTACTTGATTACAAGTTGATAGAGTATGTTTCAGGGCTACCGCTTGAAATTAAATATAAAAAAGGACAAGCTAAATATTTTTTGAAAGAAGTCTTGCGTGGAATTGTGCCTGATTATATTTTATTTGCTCAAAAAAGAGGATTTACACCTCCTAATGATTTCATAAAAGAAGTTGTTGCCTCATACAATTATAAAATGATGGTCTCTGATCACAAATATTATAATTCAGTATTGGCAGATAGGGTTTTATCATTACTTCTAAAATGAAAATAAGTATGAACTTAGCGCCAATCGTATTATTTGCCTATAACAGGCCTTGGCATACAGAACAAACGTTTTATGCATTGAGTAAAAATAGACTTGCCCAAGATTCTGATTTGTTTGTATATATTGATGGTGCAAAAGAAAATGCGACAAAGGAAGATATTACAAAAATTAGTGAAGTAAAAAACTTAGTTGAAAAACAAAGAGATTTTAAATCTATAACAATAATTACTGCCAAAGAAAATATAGGGTGCCGAAATTCGATCATTAATGGCATATCTGAAGTACTGAAACAATATAAAAAGGTAATAGTTGTGGAAGACGATATTTATACATCACCTTATTTTCTCACTTACATGAATGAATGTTTAACTTATTATGAACATAAGTTAACGGTTTATTCTATAAGTGCACATTGTCCACCGCCAAATAAAGTAATAATACCAGAAGATTACCAATACGATGTCTATGCCTACACTCGTCCGTTTAATTGGGGATGGGGAACGTGGTCAGATAGATGGTTTCAGGAAGATTGGGACAAATCGTTTATTCCTGTTTTTTTGAACAACCAACACCAAATGAAAGCATTTAATCGCTCTGGTGAAGATCTGTCAAAAATGCTAAAAGAGGAATATGAAGGAAAATCTGATGCCTGGGATGTTCAGTTTTCATTTACTCATTTCAAAAATAACGGTATATCTATTGTGCCGTGCAAGTCTTATGTTAAAAATATCGGATTAGATGGCTCAGGCACTCATTGTGAAATTATCGAAAATGATTTAACAGACATTTCTCAAGCAATTGAGAATCCTAAATTGTTGGATATATTATATTTAGACAGCCGCATTATGAATGCGGTATATAGCTACTTTTATCATAAAAAAAGACCCATTTGGAAAAAAATAATAAACCGTATTAGTCGTATGTTAGGAGGTAAAAACGTTTTTGTATTGAAAAAGAAAATATATTACTGATTTAAGAATGAAACTCTCCATTATCACCATAAATTACAATAATGCTTCCGGTTTACAAAAAACCATGCAAAGTGTATTCTCCCAAACTTCAAAAGAGTTTGAGTACATTGTGGTAGATGGCGGAAGTACCGACGGCAGCCAGGATATCATTAAGCAATACGCCAACGACTCAAGGTGTTCATTTTTTTGGATAAGCGAGCCCGACAATGGCATTTATCAGGCGATGAACAAAGGAATACGAATTGCAAAAGGAGAATATGTTCAGTTTATTAATTCTGGCGATTGTTTGGCCGGCAACGAGGTAACAGAGCGCATGATAACCGCCTTAAATGACAATATCCCTATTTTGTACGGCAATATGCTAAAATTACAATCGTATGGTATATTAAAGGATAAGGGGTTTGCCGGACGGCAACCCTCCATGCTCGACTTTTACAGAGGAACACTAAATCATTCACCTGCTTATATAAAACGTTCATTATTTAACAAGTATGGTTTATATGATGAATCCTTAAAAATAGTTTCTGACTGGAAGTGGTATCTGCAAACAATTATATTTGGCAATGAAAATATAGAATATAGGGATATTGATATCACTTTGTTCGATATGACTGGCATCAGTGAAACCAATAAAAATTTAGATAAAGCTGAACGGTTACAGGTTTTGAAAGAATTACTACCGGCAAAAATATTACTAGATTATCAAACCTGGTCATTTTCAATCAGTCAAGCACAGCGTATAAAACGCTATCACTTATTGAATAAGTTGTATTATTTTATGGAGAGATGTTTGTTTAAATTGGACAAATGGAAGATAAAAAGGAAACGGGAAATTGTTTTTTAAATTTAAAAATAAATGAGTATATGTTTTCTGTTGTCATTCCCCTATACAACAAAGCACCCTATGTAGAAAAGGCGGTGTTGTCGGTATTAAATCAAACCTGTCAGGAGTTTGAGCTTATTATTGTAGATGATGGGTCAACTGACAATTCTATAGAAATATGTAAAAGAGTACTACAAGATGTTGCAATTAAATGGAAGATCATTGAACAACAGAATTTTGGAGTTTCCACTGCCCGCAATAATGGTGTAAAAGCTGCCAAATACGATTACATTGCCTTTTTAGATGCAGACGATTGGTGGGAGCCAACTTTTTTAGAAGAAATAAAAAAACTGATAGAAGATTTTCCGGAAGCAGCCATTTATGCAAGCTCCTACTTCAAAGTAAAAAACAATAAAAAAATTCCTGCCCGAATTGGAGTTCCGGAAGGTTTTACCCAAGATTATTTTGACTATTGCAAGGCTTATACTATATCTCCCTGGATGCCAATATGGACAGGAACTGTAATTCTCAAAAGGGACATCTTTCATGAGATGGCAGGATTCAGCCCAAGACTTAAATTAGGAGAGGATTTTGATTTGTGGCTGCGTATAGCTTTAAAATATAAAACGGCTTTGATAAATAAACCATTGGCCTATTATAATCAGGATGTGGCACAACAAAGTCGTGCTATTGGTAATTTACAGGAACCGGAGAAACACATGTTATGGCATTTAGATATTTTTGAAGAAAGGAGTAACGAAGTTCCTTACTTAAAGCAAATGCTGGATAATCTTCGAACGTATGGATTATTCCCATATTATTTGAGTGATAAATATCGGGCTTTGGCTTTGCAAGAGTTGAAAAAAGTGGATTGGACAAAGCAACCAGATTCGGTTAAAAACCAATATAAACGACCCATTTGCTGTTTGAAAATTAAACATCAATTTATGAGAATCGGTTCTTTTGTAAAACAAAAAATACAATCAGTATGCGTAAAAAAATAATCATTGATCCTCTTTATAATCCATTATACGCATCTTATTATATAAAAGGATTGACAGATAAATTTGGAAAAAAGAATATCTCTTTTTCGGCAAATCCTTTTTTGCAATTGAAGAATAGAATGGATATTTTTAATTTTATTATTGGTGATACAAAATATTCCATAGATACAAGTGATGCTAATTATATCATTAATACGGCAGCTTATGATTGGTGTGACATTTACGGAAAAGTAAATGCCAACTGGCAAAAAACGCCTAAGGATACTTATCCCAAAATAGTATCATTAGTTCCTTCTTTTGGAATACGGTTATGGAATTTTCCCTGCTTTGTTATTCATCTTCTACAACTCTTACTAACAAATAAAATAGAAGGAACTTTCCGTAAATATATTGGAAAACATAAACGATCGCAGCAAAAATTATTTTTGAAACAGTATGACAAGAAACTGAGTATAAAAGAAAAATACATTTTTCACCTCAGCACACTTTGGTATAGTGATAAGTGGAATAAAAATGATGACGGTGTGAATCGTGTGCGAGCAAATTTTATTCGCGTTTGCTTAGGGCTATCAGCATTTGAATTTGAAGGAGGGCTATTACCTCAAATAGGACGTTCATCCGAGGAACTCTTTAGAGATGTTTTATACAACTCAAAAAAACAAATGCCAATGAAGGAATATATTGAGAAAACAAAGAGATCTATGTTTGTTTTTAACACCCCTTCTTTTTGGAACTGCCACGGATGGAAGTTGGGCGAATATTTAGCCTTAGGTAAAGCGATAATTTCTACTCCCTTATCTAATAATTTACCTTTTCCCTTACAACATGGAATAAATATCCATTTTGTACAAGACGATTCAGAACAGGAATTAAAATCTGCTATTAACCAAATTATAAAAAATCCTGATTATCGGCAAAAATTGGAAGATGGAGCAAGAAAATATTGGGAAACTTATGGTACGCCGGAAAAATCGTTAGAACTATTAGGAATAAAATAAATGAAAAAAATATTATTAGCATTTGGGACACGCCCTGAAGCCATAAAAATGGCTCCATTGATAAACGAATTCAAAAAATATCCGGAAGAATTCGAGACTGTGGTATGCGTTACAGGTCAACATCGTCAAATGTTAGACCAAGTATTATCTTTGTTTGGAATTATACCAGATTATGATTTAAATATCATGCAACCTAATCAAGATTTGTATGATATTACCTCACTTGTACTATTAGGGATGCGAGACGTTATCAAACAATCGAAACCGGATATTGTTTTTGTACATGGCGATACAACAACTTCTACAGCCTCTGCTTTAGCAGCTTTCTACCAACAAGTACCGGTTGCTCATATTGAAGCTGGGTTGCGTACAGGTAATCTTTATAGTCCTTGGCCTGAAGAGATGAATCGTATGTTGACAGGGAGATTGGCTACATATCATTTTGCTCCAACCACTAATGCCGAACAAAATTTATTAAACGAACATATTTCTCAGCCTCAAATTGTGGTTACAGGAAACACCGTGATAGATGCATTGCATTGGGTTATTGAAAAAATAAAGACGAATTCTGATATCGAACAGCAAATCCAAAGCAAGTTAAAACAATTGAATTATGACGTTTCTCGATTGCAACAAGGACAAAAATTAATCCTGATAACCGGACATCGTCGAGAGAATTTTGGAGACGGTTTTCTGAATATTTGTCAGGCTATAAAAGAACTGGCAGAAAAATATTCTGATATTGATTTTCTTTATCCGGTTCATCTAAATCCGAATGTTCGAAAACCTGTGATGGAAGTACTGGGGAACAACTCTACAAATAAAAATATTTTTTTAATTGAACCTTTGGAATATTTACCTTTTATCTATTTGATGAATCAATCATTTTTGCTGCTTACAGACAGTGGAGGTGTGCAAGAAGAAGCTCCCAGTTTAGGAAAACCGGTATTAGTGATGCGCGACACAACCGAACGACCGGAAGCTGTAAAAGCAGGTACTGTTTCATTAGTCGGTACTAATAAAAACAAAATAATACAAATTGTTTCGGAATTAGTGGAAAATAAACAAATATACTTACAAATGTCTCATGCAGAGAATCCTTATGGAGATGGTTTGGCTGCAATACGAATAGTAAAATATGTAAAAAATCTGAAATAGATGATACCTAAAATGATTCATTATTGTTGGTTTGGCCATGGGAAAATGCCTGATTTAGCTTTGAAGTGTATCGAATCATGGAAAAAACATCTTCCGGAATATGAATATAAATTGTGGAATGAAGACACATTTGACATCAACAGAGTTCCCTATGTGAAAGAAGCGTATGAAGCCCGTAAATATGCGTTTGTGACCGACTATGTTCGTTTGTACGCTCTGTATAACGAAGGTGGAGTGTACATGGATACAGATGTGGAGATTTTGAAACCATTGGATAATTTGTTACATTTACCTGCATTTTCAGGTTTCGAAAGCGACAAAGAAATACCTACTGGTCTCATGGCTGCTGAAAAACATAGTAAATGGGCGGAAGAGATGCTTTCCTATTACAACAATGACAGACATTTTCGTTTAGAAGATGGAACATTAGATATGACAACCAACGTGCAAATTATAGGAGGAATGATGCAGGCTAACGGTTTTATATTGACAAATGGATATCAAGTGTATAAAGACTGTATGCATATATTCCCTAAAGATTATTTTTGTCCAAAAGGTCGAACAGGGTTAATCAGATTAACTGAAAATTCGTATTGCATACACCATTTTAGTGGTTCCTGGAAAACGTCTTATCAAAAACATAAAAAATATTTTTTCCACAATATCTTAGGACTGAAGTTGACAACTTTTCTAGTACAATGCAAACGAAGACTAACTGGAAAACAGCGTAACAATATATGAAATGTTGAATTATTTCCCAAAATATTTTACAAATAAGGCTATAACACTCTATTTTGCAGTTTTGTTAATTGTCAGTTTGGTCTTCTTAGACCATGTGCTATTTTTTCAGTTTATGGTATTTGGAGCTGTGGCGGTTATTGGCTTTTTTTATTTTTCTAATCGATTAACCATTCAATGGCAAACAATAAATGAAAAAATTTTTGTAAGGCAATTGTTCTATACAACACTCATTTTAAGAACAATATATGTATTTTTTTCATATTATTATTACACAGCAATGACAGGACTGCCTTTTGAGTATCATCCGGCTGATGCTTTGGTCTATCATACAATTGCCGCTGACTTGGCTACAAGAGGATTTGATCATTACCAAAGCGCCATGCGGGGAATGGGTCTATCAGATCAAGGGTATCCGGCCTATTTGGGAGTCTTGTACATGGCATCCGAGAAAAGTATCTTAGTCGCCCGTTTGGTAAAAGCGTTAATAAGTGCTTTTACGTGTGTATTGGTTTACAGAATTGGAAAATATAACTTTGGAGAAAGCACTGGACGAATTGCAGGTATTTTTTGTATGTTATTGCCGAATTTTTTTTACTATTGTGGAGTACATCTTAAGGAAACGGAAATGGTTTTTCTCTCAGTCGCTTTTGTGGAAAGAGCCGATTATTTATTAAAGAATAAAAAGTATAATTTTTTCAATATTATTATTCCTGTTTTATTGGCAAGTTCCTTATTCTTCTTTCGAACGGTGTTGGGAGCAACAGCTTTGATGGCATTTTTTACAGCTGTTGTATTCTCATCTGCTAAAGTCGTTGGATGGGGAAAACGAATATTGGTTGGAATTTGGATCGTTGTAGCCATAGGTTATTTTTTAGGCGGAAAAGTAGCAACAGAAATAGAGGAAATTTGGACACAGAAAAGCGAGAGTCAAAAGCGAGGATTGGAGTGGCGTTCGCAACGAGAAGGAGGAAATAAATTTGCCAAATATGCAGGAACTGCTGTTTTTGCACCAATGATTTTTACCATACCCTTTCCAACAATGATAAGTACTCCCAATCAAGAAAATCAACAACTAATGAACGGTATTAATTATGTCAAAAACATAACGGCTTTTTTCACTATTTTAGGTATATTTTTACTCATATACCGAAAACAGTGGAGAGAACATGTTTTGATTTTGTCTTTTATGATTAGCTATTTGGGAGTGATTGCTTTTAGTAACTTCGCTCAGTCTGAGCGATTCCATTTACCAAGTCTTCCATTTGCATTGATTATTGCAGCCTATGGCGTATCTCAGATGGATAATTCGAAGAAAAAATATTTTATGATTTACCTGAGTTTCATTTTTGTTGCAATTATTGGCTGGAGTTGGTTCAAATTGGCCGGTAGAGGATTAATATAATTCGTCTGATTATGAAAAATCTTTATTTAGTACTATATTATGGTTTTGCACAGTATTTGCCTAAATCCACTAATCCGATAATAGGTAGATTCGCCAAATATATTCGCCGGTTTTTATGTAAAAGGATATTTTCAGCGTGTGGAAATAAACTGAATGTTGAGAATGGTGTGTACTTCGGTAAAGGAACGGATTTTAAGGTTGGCAATGAAGTTGGATTAGGCGCTCGTTTTAAGTCGTTGAATAGAATGGTGACTATCGGAAATTATTTAATGATGGGAGAAGATGTCCTGTTTTTAGGAGGTGGACATCATTTTGATAATCTGACAATCCCTATGGGACATCAAGGAGGAAGTGCAAAAACAGCATTACAAATCGATGATGATGTGTGGATTGGCGCCCGGGTGATTGTTCTACCCGGATGTAAGCACATTGGGAAGGGTGTTGTTATCGGTGCAGGTTCAGTTGTAACAAAAGATATTCCAGATTATGCAATTGTAGCTGGCAATCCGGCAAAAATTATTAGATTTCGAAATCAGACACAACAATGAAGATCTTAATTGTTTGTAGTTATCGAAATTATACTCCTCATACGGAGTATGTTGCTCCGTTTATTTATGAACAAGTAAATTGTTTACGAGACTTAGATTGCAGTATAGAATATTTACTTGTAAAAGGAGGAGGTTTAAAGGCTTATATTAACGCTTTCTTCCAATTAAAAAAGACAATCAAAAATTGGCAACCTCAACTGATTCATGCACATGGCGGTTTATGCGGATTTATATCGAATTTACAACGTCAAATCCCAGCAATAACCACCTATCATGGAAGTGACATCAATAATTCTAAAACTCGTATCGTATCAAAATTTGCCGTAAAATTTTCCAAATACAATATTTTTGTATCTCAAAAATTATATGATCAAGTAAACAAGAATAAAAATTCAGTAGTAATACCCTGTGGCGTCAATGAAGATATTTTTGTTCCGATGTCCAATCGGGATGACTGTAAAAAATATTTTCAATTTGACCTGACAAAAAAACATGTTCTATTCTCTAAAATGTTCAATCTCCCTGTAAAAAACTATCCTTTAGCCAAAGAAACCATAGAAAAAACAGACAATACGGAGTTAGTTGAATTTATAGGATACACCCGGGAAGAGGCTGCCATGCTCATGAATGCATGTGATGCCGTAATCATGACATCATTCTCAGAAGGGTCTCCACAATTCATAAAGGAAGCGATGGCTTGTAATTGTCCGATCGTATCGGTCGATGTCGGCGATGTTAAAGAGTTGATCCATGTCGTAAAAAATTGTTATATTTGCAAATATGATCCTATCGAATTGTCCAATAGATTAAAACAGATTTTTCACTCCGGAGAAAGAACCAATGGACATGAAAGGATTGAAGCATTAAAATTAGGTAATAAAGAAATCGCGCAACAAATACGAACAATATATTGTTCAGTAATCAAAGAATAACTCATGTGGCTCATCATAAAAATAATATTTTTTTGCTCTCCCCGGTTTATTCAAAATTTCCTGGAAAAGAAGAAGCAACAAAAAATGCTTACGATATGGAAAGAACGACAAAAAACGAAAGTGAGCAAGCAATATATTAACGAATTATTTGACAACATCCCTTTTCATTCTGATGTATTTCTTCATACCTCTTTATTTAATATAGGAAAAATAGAGGGCGGATACAAAGAAGTTGTCTGGCAATTAAATGCGAGGATTTTGGATAAAGGCTATACGCTTTTATGTTCGGCATTGGCCTATAAAGGTAGTTCTGAAGATTTTTTGAAGCAGAAAAAGATTTTTGATGTGAGGACAGAACCGGTCGAAATGGGAACTATCAATGAATATTATGCCTTGCTGCCCGAGGCAAAACGAAGCATGTCTCCGACCCATTCTGTATGTGCTGTAGGACGTAAAGCAGAATATTATACACAAGAACATCATTTAGCGGTGACTCCATTTACCGAATTAAGTCCGTACTTTAAAATTGCAAAAAATAAAGGTGTATTTTTGTTATTTGGTTCGGAACTGCATCATCTGACTTTTGTACATGTGTTGGAAGATTTATTGGGAAACGTATTTGGAAATATATATACAAAAGCGTATGAAGTGCAAGTAATTAATGAATCAGGAGAAAAATATTCGGGACGATTTAAAGCCCACAATCGCTTTCGAGCGCTTATGAGGAAAGAAAGAAATATATTTACTTCGATAAGGCAATTGCCTTCTACTCGAATTTTTCCTTTGGGTTGCTCGGAATTGATTCTTTTAGATAGTATAGATGTGATGCTCTGCTTATTAAATTTAGCCAAACAGGGACAATCCATCAATGCATATTTTAATGTCTCCAACGAATGTGAAAAGAAAATAGAATATTGGACTGATTATTTTCAACAATTAAAAAACAATAATTAACACGCAAACAATTTAACAGATTATGGAACTAAAAGACTTTATGAACAATTTTACTTCTTTATTTGAAGAAACCGAAACTAGCGTTTTTACATCGCAAACCAAATTTAGAGATTTAGAAGAATGGTCTTCATTGATGGCGTTATCCATTATCGCGATGGTCGATGAAGAATATCATGTAAAAATTAAAGGTGATGATATTCGAAATGCATCGACGATAGAAGATTTATATAACATCATTAAATCCAGGATCTAATGGCGTTTCTTCAAATTAATAATGTAGCCATAAAAGGTATTTCGGCCTGTGTCCCTAAAACCATTGTACATAATAGAGATTACAGTGGTTTTACAGCGGAAGAAGCCGAGAAATTTATGCTTACAACAGGAATCGAACAAAAGCGGGAAATAACGGATGATATTTGTACTTCGGATTTGTGCTTCCATGCAGCTGAACAATTGATTAAGGATTTAAACTGGGATAAGACGGATATTGATTGTTTGATTTTTGTAAGTCAAGGTCCCGATTATTTATTGCCGGCCACATCTTGTATTTTACAACAACGACTTGGCTTAAGTACTGATTGTTATGCCTTGGATATTTCATTAGGATGTTCGGGCTGGGTATATGGATTAAGTGTTGTTGCCGGTTTGCTTTCTTCATCTGGAATGAGAAAAGGACTTTTATTATGTGGAGACACAGCCTCAAAATCATGCCCTCCGAGCGACAAAAGCACCTATCCCTTATTTGGAGATGCAGGGACTGCAACAGCCATACAATATGAGTCTGGGGTTGAACTCAAGTTTCAAATGGCTACAGATGGAAGTGGTTATCAGGCTATTATTATTCCGGATGGAGGATATAGAAATCCAGCAAGTTTGAAGTCGTTTGATGTGAAAACCTATGAACCGGGAATTTCAAGAAATAACTATCAGTTGACGTTAGATGGGATGGATGTATTTGCATTCGGTATTTCTCAAGCACCCCAAAGTGTAAATAGCCTGATGGAGCATTTTGGTTTAGACAAAGAAACGGTGGATTTTTTTGTTTTTCATCAGGCCAATCTGTTTATGAATGAAACCATTCGTAAAAAATTAAAACTTCCCAAAGAAAAGGTTCCTTATTCTTTGAAAGAATTTGGGAATACCTCTTCCGCTTCCATCCCATTGACCATGCTGACTGCATTGGGTGATGAATTGTCTTCTTCTCAAAAAGAGATCATTGCCTGCGGATTCGGAGTAGGATTATCCTGGGGAAGCGTTCATTTTGTAACGGATCGTATTGTTTGTTCTAAATTAATTGAAATATAATGTACAATCCATTTTCATTGTCAGGAAAGACCATATTTGTTACCGGAGCCTCTTCCGGCATTGGTAAAGCCACAGCTATAGAATGTTCCAAAATGGGAGCCCGATTAATTATCACCGGGAGAAATGAAGAAAGGCTTAATGATACTTTTCAACGATTAGAAGGAGAAGAACATGTGCAAATCATTGCAGATTTAAATATTGATGAGGATTTGGAGCTCCTTATTGATCAGATACCTCCATTAGACGGCATTGTTCATTGCGCCGGAATAGTAATGACTATACCTTTCCCATTTATTTCAAAAGAAAAAATGGATTCCATTTTTGCAGTAAATTTTTTTTCGCCGACTTTAATCACCCAAAAATTGCTAAAGGAAAAGAAAATAAAAAACAATTCTTCTATTGTATTTATTTCGTCCATATCCGGGGTCATGTGTACAACACCGGCTAACTCTATGTATTCCGCATCAAAAGGTGCTGTAAATGGGATGGTAAAAGGAATGGCTTTGGATTTAGCTCATAAAAAAATACGGGTGAATTGCGTCAATCCGGGAATGATTAATACTTCAATACTTGAAGAAGGAGTGATTACTGAAGATCAATTACAGGAATATGCGAAAGCATATCCTTTGAAAAGATTTGGAAACCCGGAAGAAGTGGCTTATGCTGCCATTTATTTATTATCTGATGCTTCTGCTTGGACAACAGGCAGTAATTTACTACTCGACGGAGGTATTACTTTATAATCATATAATATGAAAGCCTGTCTTAAAGCCATCTCTTATTATTTGCCTCAGGAAGTGCTGACTAATGAAAAATTAGTTCAGGAGTTTCCTGAGTGGAGCGTTGAAAAAGTGGCTCAAAAAATTGGCGTCAATCAACGCCACATTGCCGCGGGGAATGAAACAGCATTGGATATGGCTGTTGCAGCATCAAATAAACTTTTTG
Organism: Bacteroidales bacterium; assembly: GCA_031553835.1. Taxonomy (GTDB): domain Bacteria; phylum Bacteroidota; class Bacteroidia; order Bacteroidales; family Azobacteroidaceae; genus JAVBKX01. Next base: position 9,057 of record JAVBKX010000042.1, on the reverse strand, counting down.
AAGAACATCAAATCGACAAATCAACCATTGATTTTGTATTGCTGTGCACCCAAAGTCCCGATTATTTTTTGCCGACCACGGCTTGTTTGTTACAAGACCGATTGGGTTTGCCGACCACTTGCGGCGCTTTGGATTTCAATTTGGGCTGTTCGGGGTTTGTGTATGGGCTTTCTCTTGCCAAAGGGTTGATTTTTGGCGGTATAGCAAAAAATATTTTATTGGTCACTTCTGAAACTTATACAAAGCATTTACATCCTAAAGATAAAGGTAACCGAACGATTTTTGGAGATGCGGCAGCAGCGACATTAATATCCACCGACGGTTTTGGCGAAATTCTCAACTTTAGTCTGGGAACAGATGGAAAAGGAGCCGATAACTTAATTATCAAATCAGGAGCATTGCGCCAACCTTGTAAAACAAATCAGGTTGATTTTGATGAAGATAGTAATCCCATTTCAGATGATTACCTTTATATGAACGGTTCGGAAATATTTAGTTTTACATTGGAAGCCGTTCCTCAATTAGTAGAGAACACATTGCAAGCTAATGCTTTTGCAAAAGAAGATATTGATTTGTTTGTATTTCATCAGGCGAATAAACACATGATGGATTTTCTTCGAAAAAAAATCAAGATTGTTCCGGAGAAATTCTATTATTGTTTGGAGAATGTAGGAAATACTGTCTCATCAACCATTCCGATCGCTTTATATGAAGCACAAAAAGAAAATAAATTACAAGGCAATATATTGCTCGCCGGTTTTGGCGTTGGTTATTCGTGGGCGGGAACTATCTTGAAATGTCAGTAACACATGGCAAAATTAAACCTGATCTTTACGCTCGACTACGAAATTCATGGCAATGGTGATGGTTCACCCTATCAATTGATGGTGGAACCGACTTTCCGTTTGATGGATCTATCGGAAAAGTATGGATTCAAGCTGACTATTTTTGCGGATGTCGCCGAAATTTTTTGTTTCAAGAAATATTTTGAAGAAACCGGAAACGATGAATTTTCATACAAAGCAATAGAAAAACAACTTCAGGAGGCGATACAAAGAGGACATGATGTACAACTGCATATTCATTCGTCTTACTTTAAAGCTGTTTACAATGGAAAATCGTGGGAACAATGTTGGGATGAATATAATATGGCAGCACTATCTTATGAGCGTATATATGAGATGGTTAAACAGTCAAAGAAATATCTGGAAAATCTCTTAAAACCGATAGACAAAAATTATTCATGTTACGTTTTTCGGGCGGCAAACTGGTCTATGATGCCAACGGAGAATATTTACAAAGCTTTGGTAAATAATGGAATAACTATCGACACTTCTGTTTATAAAGGAGGTAAACAAAGTGGAAATGTTGATTATGATTATACCGATGCTTTTAGCAATTTATATTCATACAAAGCAAATTCTCAAAATATCAATTTATATGACCCGGATGGAGCATTGACCGAATATCCCATTTATACTGAAATGCGGTATTTTTGGTCGTTTGTAACTCCTGTCAGATTGTATCGAATGATTCGGGCAAGATTTCATAAACATAAAAAGAGTGTAGAAAAATCAGTAGAAAAAAACACCAATCAAGTATCGTTGCGTTCTTTTTTTATTAAAAGCCCTTGGAAATTAGACTTTAATCAGGCCTCAGGGAAACAATTGATCAATGCATTGAAAAGGATACGAAAACAAACTAAAAATAATTCATCTGTAGATATTGTTCTGATCGGACACAGCAAAACATTTGTTCCGTATAATGAAAAAACATTAGAGAAATTTTTAGTCTGGGCGCAAAAACAACAAGATATTACCGGTTCGTTATTTAAAAGAGAAATGAAATGAAAAAACTAATACTCGTAGCCGGAGCCCGTCCGAATTTCATGAAAATAGCGCCTTTAATGCATGCATTAAAGAATCATCCGACTATACAACCGATTTTAGTGCATACCGGACAACATTATGATGTAAAGATGTCGGGACAATTTTTCGAAGAACTCAACATTCCTCAACCGGATATCAATCTGGAAGTCGGTTCGGCAAGCCATGCCGTACAAACCGCCCGCATCATGGAGGGTTTTGAAAAAGTTTGTTTAGACGAAAAACCTGATTTTGTAATGGTAGTTGGTGATGTCAACAGTACGGCCGCTTGTACTATGGTCGCTGCAAAACTCAATATCAAAACTATACATTATGAAGCAGGTTTGAGAAGTAACGACCGAACCATGCCTGAAGAAATCAATCGTTTAGTGACCGATGCCATTAGCGATCTCTTTTTAACGACCAGCAAAGACGCCGATGAAAATTTATTGAAAGAAGGAATTCCCCCAGAAAAAATACACATGGTTGGCAATCTGATGATTGATTCGTTAATAGCCAATCAAATGAAGGCTTCGCAAACATCATTACAATTTCAGTTATTAAACAGAAATAAAACCATTGAATTAGGAAACGACTTTACAAAACAAAATTACGGAGTCATGACTTTCCATCGTCCTAATAATGTGGATGACAAAACCAATTTAGAAAAATTAATCCGGATATGGGGTGACGCTTCGTCTGTAATTCCGTTGATATTCCCTGTTCATCCACGCACATATAAAAACATCCAAACCTTTGGATTACAAGACTTAATCGACCGATATCCCCAATTATTTTTCATTGAATCATTGGGTTACTTGCAATTCATCAATTTAGTACAACATGCCAAATTTGCATTAACTGACTCGGGTGGAATTCAGGAAGAAACCACTTATTTGAATATTCCATGCCTGACTGTTCGTCCAACTACTGAACGACCGATTACAGTTTGGGAGGGAAGTAATAAATTAATAACGATCGATGACATTTTACAAGAGATAACACTTATCATGGCCGGTAAAGGGAAACAGGGGAAAATCCCGCAATATTGGGATGGAAAAACAGCCGGAAGAATCGTTAAAATCATAGAACTGCTATAATTATGAATATCCTGGTTTACCTTGGACATCCGGCTCATTTTCACTTATTTAAAAACAGCATCAACAACTGGAAAAATGAGGGACATCATGTAACCATCCTGATAAAGAAGAAAGATGTACTCGAAAATTTACTGCAATCTGCCGGATTCAACTATATCAATATTCTGAAAAAAGGGAGAAAAGATTCCAAAATCGGTATGTTTTGGGGAATGATACAACGAGCTTACCAATTATTTAAAATTTGCAGAAAACATAAGCCCGATATTTTAACAGGCACCTGCGTCGAAAATTCATTCGCCGGCAAACTCTTAAAAATCCCCGTCATCAACCTGAATGAAGACGATGCTGAGGTGGTTCCATTATATGCAAAATTAAGTTATCCCTGGGCCAATGTGATTTTAGCTCCTGAAGTATGTAACTGTGGAAAATGGAATACAAAAGCTGTAAAATACAAATCCTACCATGAACTGGCTTATCTTCACCCCAATCATTTTGTTCCGGATAAAGAGGTGGTTGAAAAATATTTTTCTGTAGAAAAACCCTATTTCATCCTTCGACTTGCCAAATTAACTGCCCATCACGACGACGGAATACAAGGAATGAATGCATCAATTGTAGAAAATATAATACAAATACTGCAACCTCATGGTGACATTTATATTACTGCCGAACGGGAATTGGAAGCGCAATTCGAACCATATCGTATCAATATCTCCCCATTGGATATGCACCATATAATGGCTTTTGCTCAACTGTATATTGGTGATAGCCAAACTATGGCGGCCGAAGCAGGTGTGTTGGGCGTTCCTTTCATCCGTTTTAATGATTTTGTAGGAAGAATCGGCTATTTGGAAGAATTGGAAAATGTGTATCACTTAGGATTTGGAATAAAAACAACAGAGGAGGAGAAATTATATCAAACTGTCACGGATTTAGTCAAGATGAGCGATCGAAAGAACCTGTTTTCAGCACGAAGACAAACCATGTTGGCTGAAAAAATTGACTTAGCAAAGTTTTTAACCTGGTTTATTCAAAACTATTCCCTAAGTTCACATGTTATGAAAGATAATCCGGATTATCAAAATAATTTCAGATAAAAAGTTGTTCTTTTTCAAAAATAGATAAACAATATTTTTTCGAAATAAAAGAATTACTTTTGTAAAATTTTAAACGCTCTTGATATAATCTAATCGATGAATAAAAAAATAAAATTTGCTGTAGTAGGAATGGGCCATATTGGCAAGCGTCATGCCGAAATGATACGCAGAAATGAAAATTCTCAACTCGCAGCAGTCTGCGATATACTTCCAAAAGAAGAATTAGGGCTGAACGAAGTAAAAGAACCTTTTTTTAATTCCATCGACGATTTATTGAATTCAAACCTGATAATTGACGTAGTTTGCATTTGCACTCCCAACGGTTTTCATGCAGAATATGCTTTAAAAACATTGGAAAAGAAAAAACATGCTGTTGTAGAGAAACCAATTGCAATGACCAAGGGCGATGTGGAAAAAATATTATTCAAATCGTTGGAGGTTTCGCGACATATTTTTTGCGTCATGCAAAACCGCTACTCTCCCCCATCCGTTTGGCTAAAAGACATTGTAAAAAACAACATACTCGGCGACATCTACATCGTCAAGTTGGATTGCTTTTGGAATCGTGACGAACGATACTATAAAAAAGGCAACTGGCATGGAGACGCCCAATTAGATGGAGGTACCCTGTTTACTCAATTTTCGCATTTTATTGATATCATGTACTGGCTGTTTGGAGACATTACAAATATCTGCGGTAACTTTGCCGACTTTTCTCACCAGGATTTAACCGATTTTGAAGACAGCGGTTGCGTTACTTTCGACTTCGTAAACGGAGGAATGGGATGCCTTAATTATTCTACCGCTGTTTGGGATACCAATATGGAAAGTAGTATTACCATCATTGGTTCGCAAGGCAGTGTGAAAGTAGCAGGACAATATATGAATGAAGTGGCCTATTGCCATGTCAAAGATTACACCATGCCCGAATTAGCGCCTTCCAATCCGCCTAATGATTATGGAGGTTACAAAGGGTCGGCGCAAAATCACCATTATGTCATTCAAAATGTTGTTGAAACCATTCGCAATCAAGGAACAATATCCACGAACTTAGTCGAAGGGTTAAAAATTGTTGAAATAATAGAACGCATTTATGAAGTTCGTGACAAACGTTTTAAAAAAAACAACAAAATATCTTAATGTCCAAGTACTAAAATTTAGTATCTTTGAAAAAATTGAAAGACCATCATGAAGGATAAAATAAAATGGGGGATCATATCCGTATTCTTGCTTGCTTCTTGTACATCTTCAAAAGATGTACTTTATCTACAAGATGTTGAGATATTGAAAAAAGAACCCGCATCCAAAAGAGTAGAGATAATCATTCAGCGCGATGATTTAATTTCTATTATTGTCAGTAGTAGAAATCCTGAACTCGCGACACCTTTCAACCTGCAAGGCGGAAGTAGCGTATTAGGATATACGGTGGATCGCAACGGCCACATCGATTTCCCTGTCTTGGGGAAAATATACGTAGCCGGTCTGACTCGCATTGAACTGCAGGAAATGATTAAAAATAAAATAATTACTGCCGATTACATTAAAGATCCGATAGTTACTGCTCAATTTCTTAATTTTAAGTTTTCAGTATTAGGAGAAGTGGGTAAGCCCGGAAGTTACCAAATTACAGGAGATCACATTTCGCTGTTTGAAGCCATCAGCATGGCAGGAGATTTAACCATGTATGGCCGCCGTGACCGGATAGCCATCATACGCGAAAATGACAGTACCCAAACCATTCTATATCACGATCTGCGGTCGTCGGAAGTATTTAATTCTCCCGATTATTATTTGCATCAAAATGACATAATCTATGTTGAACCCAACAAAGCAAAAATACAACTGACTGATCGGTCAAATTGGTCTTTATGGATAACAGGATTCTCTTTTGTTATGTCTGTTTCGACCTTTGTCATGCTTTTCTTTAAATAACATCTCATGGAACACAATACGAACAATCCAAATTCCAATAATTTTCAGGATACTGATAGTCTATTCAAACCAATCGACATTTTCTTTATCCTCAAAGCCAATTGGTATTGGTTTGTCCTTTCAATACTTCTGTGCATGGGCTATACTGCATACCAAATAAAAAAAACGCCCAAAATTTATATCCGCACAGCCTCCTTATTAATCAAAGACAGTAATAGCAGTACTGCCGTCAATGAAGCTATTATATTTAAAGATGCCGCCACTTTTCAAACCAAACGTACATTGGAAAACGAAATATTAATTATGCGTTCCAAGCAACTAATGGACGAAACGGTCAGGAGACTCAACTTAGATATGAGCTACTCTATTGATAAAGGATTAAGAATGAAAGAATTATATACCCAATCCCCTATCATTGTAGATGTATCGAATGTCAATACCAATGACAACAACACATTTTCATTAACAGCTACTATTAAACCGCCACAGAGCGTCGAACTTTCACACTTTTCCAATGATCCGTCAATGAAGATTGTTGTCGATTTAAATGACTCTGTACATACTCCTGTCGGCAAATTAATTGTAAGGCCTACACTATTTTATTCAAGTGAATACGACAATATTCCTATCCTGATCAGCAAACAGAATCGGGCGGATATTGTTCAACATTATCGCGGTGCCGTAAATATCAGTATAGCCAATGAAGAAACCTCCATGATCAACCTGTCATTAATGGATGTTTCACCGGTCAGAGCCGAAGATGTGCTGAATACCTTAATTGCAGTCTATATCGAAGAAACTATTAATCGAAAAAATCAGATTGCTATCAATACATCCAAATTCATCAACGAACGTTTAGTATTGATAGAAAAAGAATTAGGGGCTGTAGATGCCAATATTGCATCCTATAAAAGTGAAAACAAAGTAACCGACATTTCTTCTGAAATGGGAATGTATTTGCAAGAAAACAGGGAAGTCTCGAAAGAAGCTTTAGAACTGGATAATCAACTAAAATTAGCCAAATACGTCCGGGACTATCTGACCGATTCTAAAAATAATTCCGGACTAATTCCGGCCAATACACTCACAGATGCCAATATCGAAGGACGTATTTCTGCATATAATAACCTATTTTTAGAACGTGAAAAATTAATCAAAAACAGTAGCGACAACAATCCTGTGGTCATGGATATTAATCTTTCGCTACAAGCCACCAAACAAAATATTATCCAAACAATAGACAATCTGATCTTGTCTATTAACATGAAAATAAAAAACAACCGGGAACAGGAATTCCAAACCAACCGGCTTATAGCCGCAATGCCTGCACAGCAAAAAGACATTTTGACTGTAGAGCGCCAACAAAAAATTAAAGAAGGATTATATTTATATTTATTAAATCAGCGGGAAAGAAGCATTTTAAGCCAGGCGATTACCGAAAGTGACGCGCAAGTAATTGATAATGCTTCGGGGCCCGGTTATCCTATAGCGCCCAATAAGCAGAAAATGATGATAACCGCATTGGTGACAGGCTGTGTCATTCCGGCTTGTATCCTATGGTTAATCAGCATCTTAAATACTCGTATCCGGAGCAGAAGAGATATTGAAAAATCTACTACGATACCATTTCTTGGCGAAATTCCACAACGCAAAAAACAGGATAAGCGGGAAATTGTCATTGATGAAACAAAGCAGGATTTCATCTCAGAAGCCTTTAGGATTGTACGAACAAATATGGATTTTATGCAATCCAGGGGACGTAAAAGGCAAGTCGTCATGTTTACCTCTTTTAATGCATCCGCAGGTAAAACTTTCATCTCAAGTAACCTTGCGATGAGCTTTACTTTCACTAATAAAAAGGTAATATTGGTGGATTTAGACATTCGAAAAGCAAGCCTCAGCCGCAGAATCAATACATCTCATAAAATTGGAATTTCCAACTACCTGTCAGAAATGGTCGATTCGATTGATGACATTATTATCGAAAAAGGATTTGAAAATAAATTAGACGTCATTCTTGCAGGCTCCACTCCGCCAAATCCAACCGAACTATTATTAAGCAACCGGTTGGAAACATTGATTGAAGAACTGAAGAAACGATATGACTATATCTTTTTGGATAATGTTCCTGCCGGAATTGTGGCTGATGCATCGATTGTCAGCAGAATTGCCGATTTTACTATTTATGTAATACGTGCCGGTAGAATGGATCGCAGGCAACTCCCCGAATTGGAAAAATTATACAGATCAAATCGATTCAAACACATGTGTTTAATTCTCAACGGAACTGAGAAAAAGTACCAAAACAATTATGGATACGGCTATGGTTACGGATACGGCTATGGCGATATCGGAAATGATGAGGATTAAATAACTACTATTCCACGTCTTGTTTCACTGTCTATGGCAAAATTTGGTATTGCCTTAACAAGGCATACTCTTTTTCAAAATTAGGCGTAAATACACCTTGTCCGATTTGCGTTTTGATTTCAGAAACAGACCAAAAACGTCCGCTTTCCAATTCCAACGGATCGGGAGTAATGACACCCTCGTAAATTGTACGGAATGTATATACCAATTCCCGTTCAATGGAAGATTCCCATATATATTGATAACAAAATCCGGCATCAAAAAAAGTTGTAATACCCAACTCTTCTGCCGCTTCCCGCCTGAGGGCTTGTTCTACATTTTCGCCAAAATCAACATGGCCGCCAACAGCAGTATCCCATTTCCCCGGTTGAATATCTTTCGTCAATGCGCGTTTTTGCAAAAATAACTGACCTTCCGGATTGAATACATGTAAATGTATCACCGGATGTAACAACAGGGAACCACTATGGCATTCTTTGCGAGAAGCTCGCCCGACCACATTACCCAGCTCATCCACTAAAGGAAAATATTCTTCTTGTACCATTGCTTTATTGAAAAAAAAGAAGTGCATCTTTCGACACACTTCTTTCTACAAATTATTTATGCAATAAATTATTTTGCAACTACGCGAACCATTTCCAGCACTTTGTTTGAATAACCCCATTCGTTGTCATACCATGAAACAACTTTAGC
>JAVBKX010000062.1:0-38028 GCA_031553835.1 Bacteroidales bacterium | reverse complement strand
ATACCCAAATAAGCGTTTTTCAGTTTGGTGGCGGTAACATAACCGTCCGTCTGCATCAGTTCCTGATAGCGGCGGTTCACATCCACACGGATGCGGTCGATGGCGAGATTGATTTTCTGTGCCTGTGCGCTCTTGCCAGATGCACGGTTGTTCTTTACATCCCACAGGTGGAGCGGAACATCCATCTTGCAGCTGAACTGTTTAACTTCGCCGTCTACTGTCAGGCGGCACATCAAAGGCAAGTTACCGTTGGGCTTCTCACTACCTTTCTTCACATAAAATAAGACCTTGAATGTTGACCTCATAACTCAATGTTTTTTTGGTTACAAAATTAGTTATCATTGAGTTACCGGACGGTATGCAAAATTGCGCAATACGCTGAATAAGAACCGTGTAGCAAGAAAATTGCGCCACGATTCAAGTAACGAGATAGTAACGCATCTCCTGCACCGTTCTGCCGGAATACGGTTTTCAGCCCATAGCCATATAAAGCAAAACAGAGCGTAACGAACGCTCTATCAGCTAATTCGCTACACTCTGCCTAATTTTACTTTCTGCTTAGAAGTTTATTTTATATCGCCTTTGATTTCTTCTATTTTCTCTTTTAATTCTTTTGCATTGCCTTTGAAACGTTTTAATTCAAAGGATAACATAATGCGGAATACACCGATGAATAAGAAAGCAAAAGCTGTTATGTATATGGTTGATAATGCGCCAAGCGCCGGATTGAAAATGATGGCAAATGAACATAGTATAGCTAAAATGCCAAATACTAAATACCATCCCCAGTCGTTGGTTCCTAACTTTTGCAGGTCGATTGAGTAACCAGCAGAGGTAAATCCTCTGAACATCAGCCAGAAGGCGACTAAAAATGGAATAACTCCCATGGCCAGAGCAGGAATGCACATGAGCAGAAGCCCCAGAATCAGATCAATAATGCCTCCGGCTAAATACCATCCCCAGCCACTTAGTACCTTTTTGTTACTTACTGCAAATGCAATTTCAAAAATACCACATAAAAACATCGTAACACTGAATATGATACTCAATGCCACATACCCTTCCAATGGCATAAACATTAACATGAAAGCCACTCCGATAAATAGAATTCCTAATACGAGCGACATCCACCAGTTGTTGATTGCGCCTTTTACTTCTTTGTACAAACTTGTATTCATAAGATATATTCTTAAATTATGTTTGAAAAAATAACAAAGTCCCGTTTGTTTTTGTTTTCATTGTTTTGTTAAAAAAAAATAATTAAATTTGTATTTTCAACAAATCGCTAATTATTGCGTTTCTTGTATATAACTAAGGGCACAATAAATAATAAATCAAGGTATGCTTGAAGAAATACTTCGACTTGAGCGCGACTTATTTTTTACGTTGAATGGCAGTGATTCTACTTTTTGGGACCATTTTATGTATCTGTATTCATACATGTACATTTGGGTTCCCTTTTATGTTTGCTTTCTGATTGTTGTTGCATATCAGAAAAATTGGAAAGAAATTGTTTGGACTTACCTGATTGTTGCTGTATTAATATTATTGTGCGATCAAATCTCATCGGGCGTGTGCAAGCCGTTTTTTCATCGTTTTCGACCCACTCATCATCCTGATTTTATGAATGAAGTGAGTACTGTATTTGATTATTTAGGAGGGAGATACGGCTTTATTTCCGGTCATTCCACCAATGCATTTGGTTTTGCCATGCTTACAGCCCTGATGTTCCGCAATAAAATATTCACGTGCACTATATTTATTTATGCCATTGTTACCGGTTATTCGCGCATTTACCTGGGAGTACATTTTATTTCGGATGTCATCGCCGGAATGTTGGTCGGCTTGTTAATCGGATATATCGTATATCTGCTCTATGAATGGGGACGGAGGAGGCTGTTGGGTCAATATGGGAAGGAGAGAAGCAAATCCCGCTATACGAAACAACAAGCCTGGTTTTTGGCTGCTGTGTATTGGGTTATGGTGATTGTGGTACTAATTTTTAATAATCAATTAGTTAAACCTTTTCAATAAGGATAAAAAATTTATTATAACAATTATTTCCATCAAATAATTTGACAAATGCAAATATTTTGCTTAAGTTTGGGCGTAATTCAACAAAAGTGAAACATATTAATTAAAAGCATCTAATAAATCATGAAGACGGTTACATTTAACGAGCTGCGTAGAATCAAGGACAGTTTACCCGACGGCAGCATGCATCGTATTGCTGAAGAGTTGGGTATCACAGTAGAAACTGTAAGGAATTATTTTGGAGGTTACAATTTTAATGACGGAAAAGCATGTGGTGTACATATCGAACCAGGCCCCGATGGGGGGATTGTAATGCTGGAAGATCCGACAATTCTGCAAAAAGCTTTAATCATACTGGGCGAAACAACTCACAAAGTAGCTTCAGTAGGATAATAAAAGAGTACAGTTGAATAGTGGAGGATTGAAAATTGAAAATGAATCCAAAAAACATTTTCAATTTTTAAGTCCTCCATTTTTAATTTTTGAAGTATAATTTTTAATAAAGAACACACTATGGAAGATAAATTAGTAACCCTGGCAATACATACTTACCAGAAAGCGCAAATCCTGAAAATGTTACTTGAAAGGGAAGGTATTGAAGTCTATTTGCATAATGTGAATCTGATTCAGCCCGTAGTTTCATCCGGAGTAAGAGTCAGAATAAAGGAAAGCGATCTTCCTGCAGCATTGAAAATTATTGAAAGCGCATCTTTTTTAGATGAAGAACGGCAAAAGGAAAAAAAAGACGAACAAACTAATGTGGTGTTGATTCCTGTTGATTTTTCGGATTACTCCATGCAAGCCTGCGAAATAGGATTCAATTATGCACACAGTGTTGGAGCTAAAGTGGCGGTAATGCACGCCTATTTTGCACCTTTCTTTCCTGCGTCCATTTCGTTGGGTGATACGTTTACTTATCAAACCAGTGATGAAGAAACGCTGGTGGTTCTTCTTCAAAAAGCGCAGGAAGATATGGATAAGTTGTCTAACTATATCAAACTGAAAGTACAGGAAAAAGATTGGCCTGATGTCGCTTTCGATTGCATTTTACGCGACGGATTGCCTGAAGAAGAAATTATTTCTTATTGCAAACAAAACCATCCCGTAATGGTGGTAATGGGTACCCGCGGGAAAAACCAGAAAGATGTGGATCTGATTGGCAGTGTTACCGCAGAAGTCATCGAAATGATAAAAGTTCCGCTTTTAGCTGTTCCCGAAAATACACCATTCCACCAATTTTCGGAAATAAAGCATATTGCATTCGGAACAAGTTTTGAACAAAAAGACTTGATTGCAGTGGATCTTTTATTCAAAATGTTTGCCGGTAATCCTGATGTCAAATATTACCTGTTTCATGTGTCTGGCAAACAAGATACCTGGAATGAAATTAAATTGGGCGGAATCAAGGAATATTTTGAAAAACAATATCCTGGAAAAGAAATCCAATACGATATTATTGATGCCAATGATTTTATTCTGAATTTAGAAAAATACATTCGAGAAAATAATATCGACATCATTTCGTTGACAACTCATCGCCGGAACTTGTTCGCTCGTATTTTCAGTCCAAGCATTGCACGCAAAATGTTGTTCCATACAGACACGCCGATGTTGGTGTTAAACCCTTGATTTTTTCACATGTTTCATTTCTAAAATAAACAAAAAAAATGTAATTTTGCACCGCTGTTGCACATACAACAGCGGTGTTTCTTTTGTTGAATCTCAAATACTTAAATATAAATTTTAATCACTAAATTATGAACAATTCTAAAGAAAGGCTTTTCTCGGAATTTCCTTCTATTTCAAAAGAACAGTGGATCGAAAAAATCACTGCCGATTTGAAAGGAGCGGAATTTGAGAAAAAACTCGTTTGGAAAACCAATGAAGGCTTCAGTGTTCAACCTTTTTACCGCGAAGAAGATTTGGCAGGAATGAATACTGCCGCTTCGTTGCCGGGTGAGTTTCCTTATGTGCGGGGTGCTAAAATCAACAACGACTGGTTTGTTCGTCAGAATATCCACGTCGAAAATGTTGTAGAAGCCAACCTCAAAGCGTTGAATATTTTGAATAAAGGCGTTTCTTCCCTTGGATTTTGCCTTTCCGATAATGCTGTTAATCCCGAAAGTATCGCTGCATTATTGAAAGGAATTCAACCGGAGTGCGTTGAACTTAATTTCATGACTTGCCAATGCCATACGGTCGAACTGATTTATTTGGTAAGCGGCTGGATTAAATCTCAAGGTTTTAATCCGGAAAAATGTGTAGGTTCAGTCAATGTGGATTTGGTTGGCTCTATCCTGAAAAAGGGTAAAGTAAAAGAAGACTGGTTGCAAACCATGACAGAAGCAGTGAAAGCTGCTCAAAGTTTGCCGGGTTTCAGGGTGTTGAGTGTCAATGCTTTTCTTTTCAATAATGCCGGTTCGTTTATCACTCAGGAATTGGGTTACGCTTTGGCTTGGGGAAATGAATTGATGAGCCGGTTGACTGAAGCCGGTTTAGATGCTTCTGTAGTCGCTCAGAAAATCAAGTTCAATTTCGGAATCGGCGCTAATTATTTTATGGAAATAGCTAAATTCCGGGCTGCCCGCTGGTTGTGGGCTGAGATCGTCGGTGCATACGGGGGCAGTAAAGAAGCGGCTAAAATGAATATTTTTGCACAAACATCTTCTTTCAATCAAACGGTTTTTGATGCCCATGTCAATATGCTTCGTACACAAACCGAAGCGATGTCTGCCGGTATTGCCGGAGTGGACTCCCTGTTGGTTTCGCCTTTCGACGAATCATTCAAAACTCCGGATGATTTTTCAGAACGTATTGCCCGTAATCAACAATTATTATTGAAAGAAGAATCCCATTTCGATAAAATTGTAGATGCTTCTGGCGGTTCTTATTATATTGAAAATCTGACACAATCGATTGCTCTACAGGCATGGAAACTTTTCCTGGAAACAGAAGAAAAGGGATTTTACAACATGGTGAAAGCCGGAGCAATTCAGCAAGCCGTAAACGCTTCTGCCGATGCGCGCATGAAAGCGGTTGCTCAACGCCGGGAAACTTTGCTTGGAACCAATCAATTCCCGAATTTCACAGAGAAAGCAGCTCAAAAAATCAATAAACCTGCTTGCTCCTGCGGTTGCGGTTCTGCCGGTGATGCTTCGATTACCACATTAAATAAAAACCGGTTAGCTTCCGATTTCGAAGCATTGCGTCTTGAAACAGAAAAATCAGGCAAAACGCCCAAAGCGTTTATGCTAACCATTGGAAATTTGGCGATGCGGTTGGCTCGTTCACAATTCTCCTGCAATTTCTTTGCCTGCGCCGGTTATCAGGTGATTGACAATCTCGGATTCGAAACCATTGAGGCCGGAGTGAAAGCTGCGCGCGAAGCAAAAGCCGATATCATTGTACTTTGTTCGAGCGATGATGAATATGTTACTTTTGCTCCTGAAGCTTACGCCTTGACCAAAGGAAAAGAAATATTAGTGGTTGCGGGAGCTCCTGCCAATATGGATGAATTGAAAGCACAAGGCATCGAGCATTTTATCAATGTGCGCAGTAATGTATTGGAGACGCTTAGAGAGTTTAATCATCAATTAAAAATTTAAACACGAAGACACGAAGACACCAAGTTTTTTATTTTACAAATGACCAAAACCAAAACAATTAACAGATGGAAAGAGAAGATTATGAAAGAATAGGAAGCCTTATTGTAGATGCTTCTTATGAGGTGCACAAAGAGTTGGGACCTGGATTGTTAGAATCTGTATATGAATTATGTTTGATAGAAGAACTAAAACAACGGAATTTAATTGTTCAAAATCAAATAAAATTTCCATTAAAATACAAGGGAATCAAACTGGATAAAGAATTTGTTATTGATATATTAGTTGAAGAGAATATCATAATAGAATTAAAGTCCGTTGAAATGATCATGCCCATTCATGAAGTGCAATTGTTGAACTATATGAAGTTGTCTTCTAAAAAACCAGGATACTTGATTAATTTTAACGAGGTCTTAATTAAAAAAGGAATAAAGCGAAAAATTAATGGCTATTTATAAAAACTTTGTGTCTTCGTGTCTTGGTGTTTCAAAAAAATAAAAAAATGAAACCAAATTTCAAAAACATCAATATTAATGACGGTTTTGCGGCAACAAATGCAGCAGACTGGTCGAAAGCCAATGGTATTAAAGCTGATTGGCTGACTCCCGAACATATTCTGGTGAAACCGGTTTATACTAAAGCAGATTTGGAAGGAATGGAACATTTGCATTATGCTTCCGGGATTCCTCCGTTTTTGCGTGGTCCTTATACAGGAATGTATGCCACTCGTCCCTGGACTATTCGCCAATATGCCGGATTTTCCACTGCCGAAGAATCCAATGCCTTTTACCGCCGTAACTTGGCTTCGGGACAAAAAGGACTTTCGGTTGCTTTCGACTTAGCCACACACCGTGGGTATGATGCCGATCACCCACGTGTTGTTGGTGACGTGGGTAAAGCCGGAGTATCTATCTGTTCGTTAGAAGATATGAAGGTATTATTTGCCGGTATTCCATTGAAAGATATGTCTGTTTCCATGACCATGAATGGCGCTGTATTGCCAATTTTGGCATTTTATATCAATGCAGGATTGGAACAAGGCGCTAAATTAGAAGAAATGGCGGGAACGATTCAAAATGATATCCTGAAAGAATTTATGGTGCGTAATACTTATATTTATCCACCTGAATTCTCTATGCGTATTATTGCCGACATTTTTGAATATACTTCTCAGAAAATGCCGAAATTTAATTCGATTTCTATTTCCGGTTATCACATGCAAGAAGCTGGTGCTACAGCCGATATCGAATTAGCCTATACATTGGCAGATGGTATGGAATACCTGAAAGCCGGAATTGATGCAGGAATCGATGTCGATGCATTTGCTCCCCGTTTGTCATTCTTTTGGGCAATTGGTATGAACCATTTTATGGAAATTGCCAAAATGCGTGCTGCTCGTTTGCTATTGGCCAAGATTGTAAAAAGCTTTGGTGCTAAAAATCCAAAATCATTGGCATTGCGTACACACAGTCAAACTTCGGGATGGTCGTTGACTGAGCAAGATCCATTTAACAATGTCGGACGTACTTGTATCGAAGCGATGGCTGCCGCTTTAGGTCATACTCAATCGTTGCATACCAATGCATTGGATGAAGCGATTGCGTTACCAACTGACTTTTCTGCACGGATTGCCCGTAATACTCAGATTTATATTCAGGAAGAAACCTATATTTGTAAAGAAATTGACCCATGGGCTGGTTCTTACTATGTAGAATCGTTGACTGAAGAATTGACGCATAAAGCGTGGGCTTTGATTCAGGAAGTACAGGAATTAGGCGGAATGGCCAAAGCGATTGAAACCGGACTTCCAAAAATGCGGATTGAAGAAGCTGCTGCCCGTACTCAAGCGAAGATTGACTCCGGAAACCAAACGATTATTGGTGTAAACAAATATCGCTTGGAAAAAGAAGATCCGATTGATATTCTTGAAGTGGACAATACAGCCGTGCGCGAACAACAAATCGCCCGTTTGAAAGAAGTAAGAGGAAAACGGGATGAAGCGGCTGTGAAAAAAACCTTGGAAGCCATTACGGAATGTGCCCGCACCGGAAAAGGTAATTTATTGGAATTATCAGTTGAAGCGGCTCATGTTCGTGCTACATTAGGCGAAATTTCCGATGCTTGTGAAGTAGTTTCCGGACGTTATAAAGCAATTATCAGAACTATATCAGGCGTGTATTCATCAGAAACAAAACAAGATCCCGAATTCCAACATGCTTGCGAACTCGCGGAAAAATTTGCGAAAAAGGAAGGTCGTCAGCCTCGTATCATGATTGCCAAAATGGGTCAGGACGGACACGACCGGGGTGCAAAAGTGGTGGCAACCGGTTATGCAGACTGCGGATTTGATGTGGATATGGGACCTTTGTTCCAGACTCCGGAAGAAGCAGCCCGTCAGGCTGTAGAAAACGATGTACATGTATTAGGTGTTTCTTCTCTTGCTGCCGGACATAAAACATTAGTACCTCAAGTGATTGCTGAACTAAAAAAATTAGGTCGCGAAGATATTCTTGTAGTTGCTGGTGGTGTTATTCCTGCACAAGATTATGATTATTTGTATAAAGCAGGAGTAGCGGCTATTTTTGGACCGGGAACATCGGTGACCAAAGCGGCAGCGCAGATACTGGAGATTCTGTTAGGAGAATAAGCGAAAGATAAACTATATAAAGACAGGGCTTGGATGTAATATTCAGGCCCTGTCTTATTTCTCATTATGATAACGCAAATTTGTTGATTTTAAATTAAAGCATTACCTTTGTGTTATAGAAATTCTTGAACAAAATGAATCCTACAGAACAAAATAAAAAATCTTCTAATATCAAGAAAGTTACTACCAAAGCAGGGAAAAAATTATCTGCCATTGGTAGGTTTCTGGCTTCCAATGAAAATAAAGGAGAAATTCTTGATATGAGAGCTGTTTTGAAATGAGATATTATTTGGATACTAACATTTTGGTATTTATCTTGTTTAAAGAAACAGACAGTATCAATCATGTTGTTTCGAATATTTTAGAGGATTATTCCAATACATTTTTTGTAAGTTCAGTTGCCATAAGGGAACTGATTTTTTTGTTTAAAACAAGAAAATTAAGAAGTCGGTTGTATGAAACTGTAGATGATTTGTTTAATGAAATTAAAAAATTGGGCATTGAGATAATTCAATTTAATCATCACCATCTTCAAATTTATTCGCAATTGGTCGTGTCTGAAAAACATAAAGATATGAATGACCACGCAATTATTGCACAAGCTATATCCGATAGAATAGCCCTTATATCTTCCGATAATGAATTCAAAACCTATACTTCTCAAGGCTTAATTTTCGTTTTCAATAAGCGCTAAAGAGAAATGGAATTGACTATTTGGCTTTTATTAAATCCTGATATGTATTAACCGGTTTCGGATACCAATTCTCATTCAACACCAATTTCATAAAATGCAAATGGGTGGGTGACCGTTGCTTAAAAGCGTTCAAACCGGTACGTCCAACAGTTGCAATCGTATCGCCTGCATTGATTATTTGCCCTGCATTGACAAAAACTTCGTTGTTGTGGGCGTAATAATAAAGCGCATTATCGGCAGGTGTATAAATCCAAATGTATTTACCGCCACGCAAAAGACTGGTGTTGTTCCATTCTTTTTCCAATGCTACTACAATGCCATCGCTTACAGAAAGAATATTCACAGGTTTTCCGGTTTTGTCGTCCATACAATCTTGATTTTTGTCGTATATAAAAACATCTTGCGCGGGATGTCCACCGTGTTTATTGCCGTCGAAATAATCGTAGCCGTTAGGAACATAGCCCTCACCACGCGTGCCGCCAATAGCGTTTGATGAATAACCTTCTACCGGAAAAATCCATTTTTCTGTTGGCGCTTTTTCAGGTTTGAATTTGTTGTAAGCAGTTTGTAATTTGGGTAAAATATCCTGCAATTTCTTTAATACCTGC
The DNA here is from genome assembly GCA_031553835.1 of Bacteroidales bacterium. GTDB lineage: Bacteria > Bacteroidota > Bacteroidia > Bacteroidales > Azobacteroidaceae > JAVBKX01. Next base: position 28,443 of record JAVBKX010000062.1, on the reverse strand, counting down.
GCTTTATCTATTTTATTATCTCTTACCAATGTGTTGACAGAATCAAATTGTGTAGCAAGAATTTGTATTGTAACACTATCCTGATTAATGATAATTTCTTGTGGTAGTTGGGCTAAAGCGATGGATGCTTTTTGAGCGTTGTTTCCACAGGAGAAAAGGGCTAAAAGAGAAAAAAAGAAGATTCTATTCATAATAATTATATGGTAAATTCAATTGTAAAGATGGGTATTTATTTTGAAATTCAACTACATCTTTATTTTACTAAAATTTTTAATCATTTATTTGTGTTTATTTTAGTTAATTTCATATCTTTGCTTCATACTTAACATAAATATTCTAAAATTCATGCTCATGTTCCTTAAATTTACAAAAAAGAACAGTCTTCTGATAGTAGCAATGTTACTTGTCTTTTGTGCCTTAACCAATAATGTAATGGCATGGGAAGGGAATGGAACTGCCGGTAATCCCTGGAAAATTGGCGACTCGCAAACTAATACCGCTACTGCCGTTACCGCAGTATTAAGTGAAAACACTTTAACAATCAGTGGTAGTGGAAATATGGCTGACTTTTGGCATTCTATCGAAGGAGAAGCGCCTTGGTGGTTTAATGCGACTAACCGTAATTCTATAACTACCGTTATCATACAAAGTGGAATAACCAATATTGGCGACCGAGCTTTTAAAGATTGTAGCAGTTTGCAATGGATAACTATTCCTGAAGGCGTTGGTATAATTGGAGCACAAACATTTGAAAATTGCATTTCATTGACTGCATTTCATATACCAAGCAGCGTTGCTACAATAGAATCTCAAGCGTTCAAAGGCTGTAATGCTTTAACTACAATATGGAATAGGGCAACAACACCGCAAACTATTGATGCAAGCGTTTTCGAAGGAGTATCGCTTAATGACAAATATCTTGCTGTTGCTGCGGAAACAATAGATGCTTATAAAGCGAAAAATGTTTGGGGAAATTTTACAGTTGCTTCGCAAAGTATACTCATAAAATTAGATGACAACGATGAATTCGATGCTGTAGCTTTTGATTTAGACGGGCACCTTCAATACTATAAATTTCAAGACAATAATCCTAACCTTCTTGAGAAAATTGTGGTTTTCGATAGGAAAACATATATTAGTGAAATAGAGATACCAAGCCTTGTGGTGGATTTTAATTCAGAAGGGAATCCATATAGATACATGGCAGGTGATGGCTCAAAAATGTTGATTGATGGATATGCTAATAATACTTTTAATGCCACACTTGTTACGACTTCAGGAGAAACCTTTTTTGTTGAAAATATTTCCTATGATACTTCAGACATTACCAATGACTTCTCAATTGAAAAATACACAACAGCGGTTGCAAAAAAAATGAAGGATGCAACCATACATAAACTTATGGAGGAGGGAATACTCAACGTAGAAGACATTGTTATAAAAGCATTTATAAACGCATTTTTGGATACAGTTTTTGAGGACGATTCAATGCCTGACATAATAAGGGTAGGTTACAGCCTTTTAACTTTTGTGAAAGATGCAAAAAAGGCGGCAACGGCATGCGGCTGGGCGAATGCTGTTGCACCAACGCTCTTTTTTGCTATTCCTATTCCTTACTTGAATTTTGCAGTAGCGGCAGCGGCATATATTCCCTGTTTTTACGATATTTACAAAATGGCAAAAGAGACAACAAAATTAGCCGGTTCTTTGTATGATATGTTTAATAACACTGGTAATGCAAGTTGTTCTGTTTTTGCGGATTTAACAGGCGGCACACTTGTTATTAGTGGCAATGGTGCTTTGTGTATAGAGGAAATAAACAAATATACAGATAGGAAAACCGAAATAAAAAAACTGGTTATAAATAGTGGAGTAACTTCTATTCCGAATAAAGCATTTGCAAATTATCCAAATCTAAAAACTGTAACAATATCAGCAGGCGGAACAAGTCCTTTATCTCTTGATTATTACTATTCTTCCGACAAGTGCTTTTCTGACAGCCCGATAGAAACTTTGGTACTAAACAGGAATATCAGTTATAGGTGGGGTAGTAATGCTCCCTTTAGTGAAAATGCTTACTTAAAAAGTGTAACAATTGGTGATGATGTTACTTCTATTGGTAGTCAATGTTTTTATAATTGCACCGGGTTGCAAACTGTAAATCTTGCAAATTCAACAATCACTTCTATTGGTAGTAATGCTTTTGCAAATGACAGTAGCGTTACAACTCATTTCGATTTTCCTAGCACACTCACCACAATAGGCGACAATGCTTTTTATGCCTGCGGTTTACCAGAGGTAATAATTCCAAATTCAGTTACTACTATTGGGAATAAGGCATTTCAAAATTGTAAAAATCTAAAAACTGTAACAATATCAGCAGGCGGAACAAGTCCTTTATCTCTTGATTATTACTATTCTTCCGACAAGTGCTTTTCTGACAGCCCGATAGAAACTTTGGTACTAAACAGAAATATCAGTTATAGTTATGGCAGCAATGCTCCTTTCAGTGAAAATACTTACTTAAGAAGTGTAACGATTGGTAACGATGTTACTGCAATTTCCACAAGTTCCTTTTCTGGCTGTATAGGACTGACCCAAATAACAAGCAACGCCATCATACCTCCAACTCTCGGCTCAAATGCATTTTACAATGTAAGCAAAAGTATTCCTATTTATATCAATTGCAATAATCTTTCTGCTTACCAATCAGCACAATATTGGAGTGGATTTACAAATTATCGGTGTGCCGTGCAGGTTGTTCCTGAGTCTAATTCAGCTGTAGTTACTTACCCTAAAATAGACAATGCGGCCACATACAAATTGAGCGTTTATAGCGATGAAAGCCATACAAACAGAGTGACAGAAATAAATTTAGATGCTAATGGGAAACTTAAATCAGCATCTGAACAAAACGCCCTTGAAGCAGAAACAACATTCTCTTGCTCCGTTTCAGGTTTGTCGGCAAATACCCGGTATTACTATTCGCTCACGCCCTACAATGCAAGTGGTAATATACTAACCGTTTTCACCGGAGATTTTGTTACGCAAAATGACAATACTCTCCCTGGCGATGATTTTGTAGTAATCAACGGCGTATCTTGGGCAACCCGCAATGTAGATGCTCCCGGCACTTTTGCTGCCAATCCCCAAAGCGCAGGTAAATTTTACCAATGGAACAGAAAAACAGCTTGGAATGCAACTGGTTCTGTTAGCGGTTGGAATAACTCTACTCCATTGGGCGTGTCTTGGGCAACAGCCAACGATCCTTGTCCCACAGGTTGGCGAGTGCCTACTCAAGACGAATTCCAGAAACTTATAGATGCAGGGAGTGACTGGACAATACAAAACGGCGTTAACGGTCGTAGATTTGGTAGTGGCAATAATACTATTTTCTTGCCTGCCTTAGGTTACCGCATCGACAATGGTACACTCTTCGACACGGGTTCGATTGGACATTATTGGAGCGGCACACAGTATGGTAGCAACAACGCATATTACTTGGGATTCCATAGCAACGATGCGTATATGAATAACGACCGGCCTCGAGAAAGTGGGTGGTGTGTTCGTTGTGTAAAGGAAAATACCTCTGATATTAACAATATTGCAGTCGATCAATTGAAAATCTTCCCAAATCCTGTGCAAAACGAACTTTTCATCAAGTCGGATTTACTGATAGAAAAAGTTGAAATCTACTCATTGACAGGCGAATTATTGATATTGGAAAATAATTTTGATGAGAAAATCTCTGTGGCTACTTTGCCAAAGGCTATTTATGTGCTCAAAGTATATACAGATAGGGGGGTGAGTGTTAGTAAGATTATAAAAGAATAAATTTTCTTAACACGAGATTTTAAATGGAACAAATAGTTGCGCTTATTGTCTGCACAAGGAGCAGACGATACTTGCGTACGAGAGGACAACATAGATGAGATATTGCTTTCATATTTGAGTGTAGAACAAAAATCTATTGCCACGAAAAAAAGTACAAGGGTTTCTCAAACAAAAACAAGATGATTGGCGCAATGGTCTTCCGATTTGAACAAGCTCATGGGGCGCATCAATATTCTTGCAAAACGCCCGGTTCCTGTATGAGCGATTACATTATCGGCGGGTACGGCAGAACTGGTTCACATTATTCACTCGTTGCGTTGAAAACATTCAAAAGACACCTTTTGCATTTGAATGAGGTGTAGATTATTTCCTTCGTTTCTTCCGGGTATAATCTTTAGACAGAGCTACCCAAATAATTACTCCCGATGCAATGGCAGTAAATATTTTTTCTCCTAATGAGGAAGATGATGGGATTGTAAAAAGCATGATACACAATACTACCCATAATAGGATGATACAAATTACCTGACTCTTTGATAATCCGCTTTTCATTTTAGTCCTTTTTTAGAAGTTATTTTGAAGAGTAAAATCACTCGTTCTCCATCCCGGCACTTATTATTGATGGATTCCAATAATTCGAAGTGATACCGGTTGTTGTATTCGGCACGCATTTTCTCCGAACCGTTTTTACCTATTAGTAAATAACCCTGATCCGGTTGTACTGTTTCAAAATTTTGAAAAGCATTATGTAAATAAAAATTAAGGCCATACATATTCGCATATTCCATTAAATTGTTCATTACGAATATATTCTCTCTAATGTCGGGATATGTATCCTGCAATTCCAGGGCAATGGGTTTGACCGATATGCTATTTTTATATGCCGGAAAGAAAATGCCGTCCATTACCAGGAAAATGGCAATGTAAGTGGCCGTGGTTGCATATAATATTTTCAAATTATTTTTTTTCCTGATTTGAACAAATGAAATATAAATAAATGCTAATAAAGTGAGCGTTAATACAATATATAATAACATAGAACCGTTGTCCAAAGCACTCCATATTCCGGTGATTTCCGCCCTGGTCTTTTCATTTGTAAACCATTGTTCGGGAGCAAGCAAATGTGTGATGACGCTTGAAAGACATAACAACGCGACAATGGAACCGATGAGTGTAATGACAATGCTAAAAACCCGGATTACTTTATTTTTATATTCACACAAATAAAGTATGTATTGAGACAAAAAGAAAGCAATAAAAGGGTAAGCCGGCATTACATAAACGCTTCGTTTGCTGGTTGGAATGGCATAAAAGATAAAAATCACCAGGATAGCCAGCAAGGAAAATAATTGAATTTTAGGTAAATGGAGTATTCCGTTCCAGACTGTTTGTAGTTTGGGGATCTTGAGCGAGTATTTTAAACCAAACAAGGAAAAGAGCACTAAAAGCGTCCAGGGTATAAAACCGGATAATAAAGTGGCTAAATAATACCAGGCCGGCTGGTCATGTCCCAAATTGTAAGCAATTTGCACCGGGCCGCCAAAGAAACGGCCAAAATTTTCGGCCATCATTATTTGGAAAAATTCTTCTCCTCCTTTTTGCCAGGCTAAGTAGTACCATATCGCAGGAAGGATCAATGCGGCTATCAATATCAGCAAGCATTTGCCTGCTATTTTCCAGAAATTGTATCTCAAAAATAGTAAATAGACGCCAAAAACCAGCAGTGGTAATATAGCGCCCACAGGGCCTTTGGCCAAAATACCCCCCGATAGAATCAATGTCGTTATCCATGGAAAACCTTGTAGCGCTTTTTTTTCTTCCCATTTGAATAATCCGATTAATCCGATGACTATGAAAGCGGTAAGAGTCATGTCCACACGCGCCGTCATCGCTGCTCGATGCAGCTCAAAGCAAGTAATTAAAATGAGACAAGCCAGGAACGCTTGTTGAAACCGTACCCTTCTTCCAAAGAATAGAAAGCATCCTCCGATCATCACAATAAACGAAAGGGCGGCCGGCAACCGGGCGGTAAAGACATCCACCTTACCCTGAGGCAACGAAAACACAGCCATCATCCAGTGGGTCAATGGAGGTTTATAGGCAAATTCATCGGCATACACTTTCGGCAATATCCAATTACCGTCTTCTACCATAGATACGGCGACAGATGCTTCGCGGGGTTCGCCTTTTGTGTAAAAAGCGCCCATGCCAATCCAGCATAATACACTTATGGCTGCTATGCATAATGTTAGAGTGAGTGGTTTCTGCAGGTAGAAATATTGTAATGTGTATGGCCTCATTTTTATTCCGGATTAAGTTGTGAAGTATAAGACGACAAATGTAGCAATTTTTTCCTTTTTTATTAACTTTGTCGCCTAAAGATTAATAAAGTCTGTATGTTGTTGGGTATTCTATTGACTCTTTTCTTTGTATTTGCAAATGGATTTTTTGTTGCAGCCGAATTTGCCATAGTAAAGGTGCGTTCTTCTCAAATTGAAATCCGCCAGGGCCGAACCAGTGAAATCGCGAAAACAGTTGTGGCTAATTTAGATGGATATTTGGCTGCTACTCAGCTGGGGATTACAATAGCGTCTTTGGCGTTGGGATGGATTGGAGAAGATGTGTTTACTGAAATTATACTGAAATTATTAATTTGGGTGGGAATCGACATCAATCCGGTTGTCGCTCATAAACTGGCGATTCCGGTGGCATTTCTTTCGATTACCATTCTGCATATTGTATTGGGAGAATTGGCTCCTAAATCATTAGCGATAAGGAAGGCACTGCCGGTGACATTTGCAATCGCTGTTCCATTGCGTATTTTTTATATTATTTTCCGCCCGTTTATCTGGTTGTTGAATGGCTTAGCCAATATTTTACTGAAAATGATTGGCATTCAACCGGTAGGAGAGGGTGAAGAAATTCATACGGAAGAAGAATTAAAAGTGATTATTGCTGAGAGCCAAAAAGGAGGAGTGATTGAAGCGACTGAAAAAGAGTTGATTCAAAACGTTTTCAATTTGGGAGACCGGCAAATCCAAACGTTGATGACGCCTCGTAATGAGGTGGTGTGGCTCAATGTCAATGATTCGGCCGAACAGGTTAAGCATACGATTTTAGATCACAAACATTCTGTATATCCGGTATGTGACGAGTTGTTGGATAATGTGGTCGGATTTTTATATACCAAAGATTTGATTGACGAAGATCTGATGGATACGGATTTTGCCACAGCATTTAAAGGGCTTCGTACCCTTTGCCGGAAAGAACAAGTGGTGATTTTGACGAATAAAGCCTACACTGTACTCGAATCATTCCAGAAAAACCGTTGCTATCAGGCATTGGTGATTGATGAATTTGGAAGCGTGCGTGGTTTTGTTACGATTAATGATATTTTGGATGCCCTGGTAGGAAATATTTCCGAAACAGATGAGTTTGAATATTCATCGATGATTCAGGAAGATGGAAGTTTAGTGATTAGCGGACAGATCCCGTTTGTGGAATTTGTTGAAAAACTGGGGCTTGATCCGGATATTGTAAAATCCAATTCAGATTATGTTACCCTGGGAGGATATATTATGTCGCAATTAGATAAAGTACCGGTGGAAGGAAATACCGCCCAATGGGAATCATTCCAATTGGAAGTATTGAAAATGGATCATAACCGGATTGATATGGTAAAAGTAACCCAAACGGAATAATTAACAACCAACCGCTATGAAAGTAAAATACCGGCATTATGAAGCCGGAAAACTTTTCGTGCAAACACAGGAAAAGAATTGGATCTTGTTGTGTAATGATTTGCAGGAAAAAGAAATGGCCGAATTGCAACCGCTGCACAATCCGGGTATGACATTTAACCTGTTGAATACAGAGATTATTGATGAAACTTTTCTTCGAGCCGAATTTTTTGTTGTGGAACCCGATTATTTGATCGATGTCAGCGCTTTGGCCGAATGTTTCCGCCCGTTCGGACATCATCCGTTGAATTATATTTTATCACGTTTCAGAATTCATGAAAATTCCCGGCATATTTTATTGGGAAATACGGCGAATTTTTTCATTGATAAATTGGTTCATGCCAAGCCGGACGAACCTGTGGTGTATGAAGCATGCCTGAAAGAACTTTTTCAAACCATGCCTTTTGAATTTACGGCTTGTGAAGACTTGCAGGATCCACAACTTGAAGCTGCGTTTTTTCAGGATTGCCGGAAGCATTTTAATAATATCCGGTATATTATTGATGTTGTGTTTCCACAGGAAAGAATCGACAAAGAAAAAATAATCATAGAACCGTCATTTGTCAGTAATCAATTGGGATTGCAGGGACGTCTCGATTTGCTGATGCAGGATTATTCGGCCTTGATTGAATTGAAAGCGGGAAAGGGAATGGATGATTTTCGTACTGGTATTTTTGAAAAATCGGCGGAAAACCATTATATCCAAATGATCTTATATTTAGCTATTTTGGAATTTAACTTAGGATTGTCCCATCAACAGGTGCAATCGTATTTACTGTATTCCCGTTATCCCGTTTTATCTAAAGAGGCGCATTCCCGCCGACAATTGCGGGAAGCGTTGCATTTGCGTAATCAGATTGTGGTATGCGATTGCCGGATCCAACAGTACAATAAGGAGGATTTTACCGGGAAAATACTGGATTCGATCCTGCCCGAACGTCTTAATGTCCGGAATCTTTCCGGCCGTTTTTATGAAAATTACCTGAAACCGGGTGTCGCAAGATTTTCTACGTTAATTTCTACGTTATCTTCTTTGGAAAAATCCTATTTTTTTCGGATATATACCTTTATTGTCAAGGAATTGTGGTTGTCTAAATTGGGCGAACGGGAATACGAGGGGATTGCCCGGACAGCTAATTTGTGGAGCGCTCCGGATGCTGAGAAAATAGCAGCGGGAGAATTGTTGTACGATTTACGGATTATTGACAATCAATCGGATACAGAAGATCATTATTTGCAGTTTCAGTTGCCCGGTTATCCTGATTACTATCTGCCGAATTTTCGTGCCGGAGATGCTGTAGTATTATATGAACGGAATCTGGAGTCCGATTGTATTAATAACCGGCAGATTTTTAAAGGGGCAATCGAGTCGATTCATTCTCAGTGTGTGCAAGTGAGGCTGCGGATACGCCAACGCAATCATTCTGTATTGCCCGAAAATACGAAATATGCATTGGAACATGATTATATGGACATTGTATTTACCGGAATGTTTCGTGCATTGGCCGTATTTGTTGAGGCTAATGCCGACAGGAAAGAGTTGTTGCTGGCAAGGCGTTTGCCTGAGTTTGAACCTGTTGAATTTTTCGAAAATGATATGGATCGGTCTATTGCAAAGGCTATGGCTGCAAAGGATTGCTTCTTGCTGTTGGGTCCTCCGGGAACAGGAAAAACTTCGGTGGCTTTGAAACGGATGTTAATCAGGGCGTTGGAAAGAGGTGGCGATATTTTACTTCTTGCTTATACCAACCGTGCTGTGGATGAAATTTGCAAAACATTGCAGGAAATTCAACCGGATGTTGCATACATTCGTATCGGAAGCGAATTGAATTGTTCTCCCGAATATCGTGAGCATTTGCTGGAGCGAGGACTGGCTGCTTGCGTCAATCGCAAAGAAGTGAAGCAATTTATAAATACACATCATGTTTTTGCAGGCACAGTGGCATCTGTTTGGAATAAACCGGATTTATTTGCTCTCAAATCATTCGATCTGGCTATTATAGATGAAGCTACGCAATTGTTGGAGCCTCATTTGTTGGGGATTTTATGTGCAAAAAACAGTCAGGGACAAAATGCCGTTCGTCGTTTCGTAATGATCGGCGATCACAAACAATTGCCTGCTGTCATTTTACAATCTCCGGAAGAAAGCGCCGTTACGAATGCTGAATTGCAATCAATGGGTTTAAATAACCTGAATAATTCTCTTTTCGAACGTTTATATCGTACTTATGTGGCGAGAGATTTTGAAAACGGATATGATATGTTGACCGGTCAGGGAAGGATGCATCCGGTCATTGCCGAATTTCCTTCCCGTTTCTTTTATGCAGGAAAATTGAAAAGTATTGGTTTACCTCATCAGCAAGAACCGGAAGGCGGTAATCGTTTGCATTTCATTCCCTCACACCAAACGGTTCATGATAGTTCGGATAAAGTGAACCATTATGAAGCGGAGGCAGCTACGGAGCTGGTATTGCAATTTTATCGCGCAGCGATAGAAACAGACCGGTCGTTTTGTCCCGAAACGATTGGCATCATCACGCCTTATCGAAGTCAGATTGCATTGATTCGTAACCGGTTATTTGATACAGGTATTATATCCTTAACCGAAATTACAGTAGATACGATAGAGCGCTATCAGGGGAGTCAACGCGATATTATTATCTATTCTTTTTGTCTCAATGCCGAATGGCAACTATTATCCATGCCCCAAATCATGTATGAGGATGGCAATATTATAGACCGGAAACTGAATGTTGTGTTAACTCGCGCCCGGAAACAACTTTATATTACCGGTAATCCGGGACTGCTGATGAAAAATGAATTGTACCGGGAATTATTGAAGCACATAGGACATAGAACACAGAGAATTAATTGAAAATTAATCTATCTGAAATTCTCCGTGTTCTATGTGCCTGTATGGTTCAATAAAAACTATAAATGATACGCTATTCCCCCGCTTAACCAAATTCCCGGCTGTGGAATATTTCCTAAATCATAATAAGTCGTATTCAATAAATTATTGACATTGAAATAAAACCGGAATGATTTAAAGTCTTTGCTGATTTTCAAATCAATCAGGGAATATGCAGGATAGGGCATTTTATTGGCCGGTTTTCTATCTTCATATTTTAAATACATTCCTTCGCGGTCTTGCCACCGGAAAAACCAATCGGCAGAAATTCCCCAACAAACCGGATGATGCAGTTGCGCTGTAACTTTATGTTTTAAGTAATTGAACACATAGAGAGAAACCATTTCCCGCTGTTCGTCCGGTTGCTGATATAAATAAGCGTAACCCAATTTTAGCGTGAGATTATTCCGAAGTTGGGAAAATAGGCGATGGAAATAAATTTCTGTACCCGTTTCAATTCCTTTTTTGTTGACGATCCCTGTATTTTGCGAATGATATTTTTCGTCCGTTCCCATTTTCCAATCAATCAAATCTTTACCCTGCATCCAGTATCCCGAAATAAATGCGTTTAGATAAGTTGGCGACCAGTGGATACCCAGTTCAATCGATTGGGATTTCTCCGGTAATAAATCCGGATTACCGGTATGGGTGGCAGTGTTGTAATATAAATCGGTGAAAGTGGGCATCCGACTTGCATTCTTCCAGGAAGTATATATTTTCCACTGATGATTCATGCGATACGACAGATAGATGACCGGATAACAATGAAATGGTTGAATAGCATTGGCCGAATTATGGTTAATCTGCACCCCTGCGGATGCATTGAATCGAACATATTGAAAATAGTGTTCGAATAAATAGTTAATATCCGTCCGGCTATCAGAATTTGTATAATTTCCTTCCGGTTTTTCGAGAGGTTTCCCCAATACGCTGCTCAATATATTTTCGTTGCGCATGTTAATACCTGCACTTGTAATTCCGGTTTTCCATGTATATTGCAAATTTACACTCATATCATATACATCACTTCGATGATAATTGTAGGGAACTTTATTGCTATTGCCACGAATCAATTGAAAACAATCGTAATGGCGATTCCAATAAATGGCAGGCATAATTTTTAACGTTGTTCCTGTTTCACCTCTGAATCCGGCTACAATTGAACTGGTTTCATCGTATTGGTTGGGATACGCGGCAGAATAGAAAGTATTGGCGCCATATTTTTTATTGTTATATCCAAGTTGTACATCTGCTTTGGAATTTCCTGATTTCCAGTTGGATTGCAAAAGAGTATTTCCGATTTTATAATCACTATTGTCTGTGTATCCGTCGGAAGATGCATAATTTGCGGCGATTAGGTTAGAGATTTCACGGATAGGTATGGAACCGGAAACGCTTGCATTCCATAATCCGTATGATCCGGCGCCGGCAGACACCGATGCTTTTTGTTGAGTATGTTTTCTTGTGATAATATTGATTCCTCCCGAAAAAGCGTGCGCTCCATAGACAAAAGAGGAAGGGCCATGGATAATTTCAATGCGTTCAATGTCGGAAAGATGAAGAGGTATGTCGAAACTGTAATGTCCTGTTTGTGGATTGGAAAGGTTCATTCCGTTGAGAAGGATAGCTGTTTGGTCGAAAGAACCGCCCCGGACGAAGATGTCGGCTTGTACGCCGTGGGGGCCTCGTTGTTGTACGTCAATTGTTGCTAAGTAGTCGAGCAGGTCTTCTATGCTTTGTACAGGCGTTCGCTCAATTTCATCGTGCGAAATGATAGTGACTAATCCGGCTGCCTGCTCTTGTGTAAGGCCGATTTGAGACGCTGTAACTGTCACTTCTTCCAATTGTTGTTCATCATCTAATGCGCTGCAAACAGTTGATAAAGTTTGGGCAGATGTTTCTGTTGCATGAGAGAATGTAAGGACGCAGCATCCGACTACACCAATATTTACAACCCGATGCATGCTGTTGAATGCACTGTACGCTTTCCTTGTAAAGCGTTTGAAGCGATACGCTTCTTTCTTTTTTACTTGTTTTTCTTTCATTGTTAGATAATTAAGTGAATATAAAATAATTATTCGCTTTTTAATAATGGGGAAAAATCGTCGGAAGCAGAAAGTTCTAATGGTTCCCGCCCATATTTAAAAATACGCGCCGATCGATTTCCGATTAATTTCAGCTTCTGGTCTTCTAACCAAAGCATTGTCGATTCGCGAAGGCCGACCACCGTTATTTCCGGATTTAATTCGATGAATTCCATGATCCGGTCTTGCCGGGTTTCTCCGCCGACTCCTGCCGGATGGCTGTCGTGGTAGTGCGGATTAATTTGAAATGGAACCAAATTTAATGTATTAAAGCTAAGCGGGTCAACGATTGGCATATCGTTAGTCGTGCGCAGGGTAGGGCAGGCTACATTACTTCCGGCGCTCCATCCGATATATGGTGTTCCTGAAAGCGCTTTTTCGCGTATTGGTTTCATGATGCCATTTTGATGCAGCAATTGTACCAGTCTCCAGGTATTTCCACCTCCAATAATAATAGCATCGGCACCTTGTACCGCTTGAACCGGATTTTCAAAATGATGAATACTGGTTACATGATGACCGAATTCTGTTAAACGGGTTTCTACTTTTTGTTCATATTCATCGTAACTCAATCTGACAGCGGCATAAGGGATAAATAAGGCATTGACCGGACGTTCTCCTAAAAATTGTTTGATTTCATTTTTTGGATAGTCCAAATAATCTTCGCCTGGATTCGTGGAGTTGCTTAATAAGAGTAATTTCATGGAAAATTGAATTGAGAATTGAGGGTGTAGAGTTGAGAATGGAGAATGATTTTCACTATAATAACTCTCCATTCTCCATTCTCAACTCTCAACTTTACAGTGATCCAATAATAAATAATGCCCGTCGGTTTTGTTTCCGATTGGATTCTTTATCATTAGGAGCAATCGGATTGATACTGCCTTTGTAAACGGTTGTAATTCGATCGGGATCAACGCCTTGTATGACTAAATATTCTTTGATATTTTCGGCGCGTTTCAGTCCTGCCGATTGATCTTTGATCGAATTGCAGCTATAAGTTTCTACAATAAGATATAATTGTGGATATTGTTGCAGAATAAGCGCTTTTTTGTCTAATTCCTGCGCCATTTCAATGGATAAACGCGCTTCCCCTTCTGCATATCCTAAGAGGGGGCCTCCTAAAATAAACAAATCTTCCTGTGTCGGTTTTTTTGCCGGAATCATTCGGGTATTCCTTCCTGCATTCGGATTGTAATACTCTGTTCCTCCGATGGATTGGGTATCTACAGTGGGTTTTTTAAAGGGCGAAGTCGTAGTAGGCGGAGGAGTGGTAACTGACGCAGAGCCGGTATTTCCGGCAGCGAATAATTGACGCGCCAACATTTCAGCAGCTTCATCATCAGATAGAGTTTGCTGAGTGGATTGTTGCGCAGAGGCAGGACGTGTAGTCGTCGCCGGTTGTACGGGCCTGATATTTTTGTTTGCATTAGTAGCCTGTGTGGACGCCACCTGTTGTGAGTGTGTTTGCAATGTTGCAGGCGGTGTCAACGATGGTTTTTGAGACTCATTTTCTATCTGCGGCTGGGGAATATTTTCAGCAGGCACTACCTTCGTAACCGGAGCTGCGCTTTCTTTTTTCGGTTGGGTTGGTTGCGGCGCCGGTTTATCAGGCATCCGGTATGTTTTTGCATCCAACGAAATATTTTCACGCGTCACTGCCGGTGGAGTATCAAAGATCATAGGCTTCGGATCCACCATTTTGGCGGGAGTCATGCCAAATGTTTTTCCAACACTAAATGCAAAATGCACCCGGATTCCTACAGCTAAGGTTTTAATTTTTTCCACGGACGGAGTCATGGTAATGCTGTTGGCTGTTACATATTCAGGTCCATCATAGTGATATTCTACTAATGATTTAGTATTGCTTTTTAATAAGTTATTGATTCCGTAGTCGAGGAATAAACCGGTATAAAAGGCATTGTTGTTTTCAAGTTGCCATTTGAGACCCATTTCCAGTGAAGCCATCAGCATCGGATTTTTCAAATATAATTCCTGTTCATGCTTGTAATTATCAATTGCCCTGAAACCATACGGGCCGCTTGAATATGTAACATTTTCATAACTAAAGAGCCCGGAGGTAACCATACGATTGGCAGTGGTGGTGGATGTAGGTTGAAAGTTAAATCCGTATTTACCTCCCGCCTGTATATAAAACTGGTATTCTCCTAAGGTTTGAAACTGAAGGAACAAAGGGATTTGGACTGCTAAAGCAGATTCCTGTTCTTCCCAATTATAATATGCATATTGGAATGTATAAGTTTCACCTTCATACAAAGGGTCTTCTATTCCTGTTTTTTTGTCGAGCAGGGATTTGCTGGTGTATTTGGAGTTATATAATGCCAGTTCAACGCCGGTGCCTATGCCAAATTGCCGGGTTAGAAACAAGGTATAAGAAGCGCCGATATTGCCTCCTGCTCCATGCTCGAAGTTGATCCCTATTGGCTGGGTAGGTTCATTCATAGATAAACTGGAGATGCCGAGTCCGAGTCCAAGTCCGATTTCCTGATATGCTTGTTCCTGGGCGGAAACCGGAAGGGATAAGAGTCCGATACTGGCAAGTATGATTATGATTTTTGATTTCATCACAGATTGATTCAAATTCGTTGCGTTTAATTTTTATCTTACGATCACTTTAAATTCTTGTCCCATCACTTTGACTATATAATTTCCGGAGATTGTAGGCATAGTAATGGGGGTGGTTGTGTCAATCAATGGAGTTGACAGGATACGCATTCCCATTGTATTGAAGAGATCTATTTGTTTGTATTGCCCCTCGTTTGGTATAGCTGTCCTGATTTGTATGGTTCCTCCCGGAGCTACTGAGGTAGGATATACGATGGCTTGTGTTTCCGGAGGTGAAAACGTAAGCGGACAGACTTTGATCATTTTTTCTTCAAGAGAAGATTCGTCGATATAATATAAGGTAGCCAGATATTCGGCAGCGGGGTCGATAAAACCTTTCGGTTCATAAAAATATGAATGACTGTCGATGATTTCGTCTTTACTTCTTTTTTGAATGAACACTTTAGAGAACGAATGGCCGCCATTGTACTTCGGATTATTGATCACGGTCAGCATTTCCGGCCAACGGCGCATGAAAAGTCCGGTTGTATCCAGAGGCTGGTCGATGTGCACATAATAATGAAGGGATATCTTGTTGATTCCGGTACGAGCGCTGATACGGATGTCAAGTACATGTTCGCCGATAGTCAGTTTTTGAGTCGGGATGATACAAATTCCTTGAGTCAAATTAGGATTGGCTTTGTAAATTTCAATGGTATCGACGACCACGGAGACTTCATTAATTAATGGGCCGACTTCTATGGTCATATCGGTTTCTTCCTGTGCAAAACCTTTGTTGCAAGGAGTTTGTACAGACAACCGGTCTTGAGGGGTCGGATATTTCACACCATTTATAGTGAGTGTATCAATCTTCATATACGATTCATCTTTTTCAACAGTCAATGATGCTTTGGTATTACTGGCAATAAAATAATTTGGTATTGTTGTTGCAGGATCTATTACATTCACTACTACCTTGTCATCATATTTTCCTTCGGGAATTTTGGATACCTCATCAAAGTCGAGATATACAATTGCTTGCATTTCAAGGGAATCTTTTTTTGAAACGAATCCCTTGGCGATATAATGTTGCTTTAATTCGTCCTGATTGGGTGGATAACCATATACCATTACAACAGGTAAGGCATTGATATCAATAGCTCTTTTCGATACTTGCACAGGAAACGTGACCGGTGTTGCGGCGTCATAAGTGTCATTTCCTGGTTGAGTAATGGTAATGTCCGCTTCTCCGACTCCGACTAAGATCAAGAGTGAATCTGCTGCATTGACCCAGGCTATATCTTCATTTGTACTTGAAAAAGATAAGGGCAGGTTGGATGTGGAAGCTACTCTTAATTTTGTAGTATCTCCATATATTCCGGAAACTGATTTGGGAGCTCCGATGATTGCCTGGCTTATTTTTTGTGTGGCTCGCAAACCGGAACCTTTTTCAGATGGATCTTCTTGTCCTAAACTTGCTTTGGCGGTGAAAAAACCGTAAAAACAAAGCAAGAATGTTAAAAATGAAGGGCGTAAAAAATTTTTCATCATGTATTATGCGTTAGAACATATCAATTAACTCCTTGTTTAAAAAAACGAGGTAAAAGTAATAAAAAAAGAAAGACCGATTAGTATAAATCGCTAAATAATTACCTTTGAAAAAGAAGTAACAGAGACATGACAATGTAATTCAGCACAATAAAAAAATGAAGAACTGCACAACAAAAAAAGATTTTTTTTGTTATATAATCAGAATAACATTTAAAATGTGAATCTAAATGATACGGAATATTTTATTTATATTACTAATAGTATTTATTCAAAATAGTACAGCTATGACTTTTGAATTATTTAAATTGCCCTATGCGGTGGATGCGTTGGAGCCGGCAATCGGTAAACAAACAGTGGAGTTACATTATGGAAAACATGTTCAGGCTTATATTAATAATCTGAATAATTTGCTTCCGGGTAGTAAATTTGAAAACGCAAAATCATTGGAGGAAATTGTGATCGGATCAGACGGAGCTATCTTTAATAACGCTGCCCAGGTATGGAATCATGAATTTTATTTCAATACTTTTATTTCTAAAGACGGCGGAGCGCCTACGGGTGCATTGGCGAATGCGATTAATGAAAGTTTTGGAAGTTTTGAAAATTTCAAAAAAGAATTTGCAGCAGCCGCAGTTTCTATTTTTGGTTCAGGATGGGCCTGGTTGGTAAAAGATAAGGCAGGTAAATTGAGTATCACCAAAGAAAGCAATGCCGGTAATCCGTTGAAATCAGGATTGACGCCTTTGCTGGCATTTGATGTGTGGGAACATTCTTATTATCTGGATTATCAAAATCGCAGGGCGGATCATATTAATGCACTTTGGAATATTATCAATTGGAAAGTAGTGGAAGCACGATATGCTAAATAGTTGATAATTGAGCATTGAAAACAATTGAGGTATGGAATTCATTCTGTACCTCAATTTTTTTAAAGCTGTATGTCCAATTCTCAATGGTTCATTGTCCCCTGTCAATTATTTTACTACTTTTGTGCTTCTATTTTAAACTAATAAAACTAACAGGAAATATGAAACCGACGTTATTTGTTCTTGCAGCAGGTATGGGAAGCCGTTACGGCGGATTGAAACAATTGGACGGATTAGGTCCAAATGGTGAAACAATTATGGATTATTCCATATATGACGCTGTGAGAGGAGGATTCGGGAAAGTTGTCTTTGTCATCCGTCACACATTTGAAGCGGATTTTCGTGAAAAAATCATTAAAAAATATCAGGATGTAATTCCTGTGGAATTGGTTTTTCAAGAATTGGATTATTTGCCAAAAGGCGCTGCGTTGAATCCTGAACGGGTAAAACCATGGGGTACCAATCATGCTGTATTGATGGGTAAAGATGTGATTAAAGAACCGTTTGCTGTTATTAATGCGGATGATTTTTACGGAAGAGAAAGCTTTAAGATTTTGGCCGATTACCTCGTACAATTGGAAAACAAACAAAATGATTATTGTATGGTTGGTTATCGTGTTGGCAATACACTGTCGGAAAGCGGATCGGTAGCGCGCGGTATCTGTGAGAAAGATGCTGCTGAATGTCTGACCTCAGTGGTGGAACGTACTTACATCATTCGTGATACCGATGGTATTATTAAATACAAAGATGAAAACGATGCGTTGCAACCGTTGAATGAAAATACTCCTGTGTCTATGAACATGTGGGGATTTACGCCGGAATATTTCCAATATTCGGAAGATCAGTTTGTTGATTTCCTGAGAGAAAATGCTGATAATATCAAGGCTGAATTTTTCATTCCTTTGGTTGTCAATAATTTGATCGTTTCTAAAACTGCTAAAGTGAAAGTATTGGACACTCCATCCAAATGGTTTGGGGTTACATACGCGGAAGACCGTCCGGCTGTAGTTGCTAAAATTGAAGAACTGATAGCTAAGGGCGAATATCCGGCAAAGCTTTTCAAATAGTACGATATTTTCAAATATTTTATTTAACCAAACCTTACTGGTAATCGTTATGAACGATATTGTAAAATTTAGCAATGTTGAAAGTAAAATTATTGTTTTACGTAATCAACAAGTGATACTGGATAGTGATGTGGCGGAATTGTATGGAGTAGAAACTAGGGATATTAATAAAGCGGTCAAAAATAATCCAGGCAAGTTTCCAAAAGGTTATCTTTTTGAACTTGCTGGAACCGAAAAGGAAGAGGTGGTGGAAATTTTCCACCACCTGTCTAAATTAAAATATTCACCGGTTTTACCCAAAGCATTTACTGAAAAAGGGTTATACATGTTAGCCACCATATTGAAAAGTGAAAAAGCAACACAAACGACCATCAATATTGTAGAAACGTTCGCCAAAATACGGGAATTGTCAAGGGTAGTAGCCAATTTGTCGGAAACCTCAGATGCTCAACAACAAAAATCACTGATGCAAAAAAGTGGCGAAATAATTGCCGATATGTTGGGCGAAGATATGGAAACTACTGATACAGAAACCAGTATTGAAATTAATTTTGCATTGATGAAGTTTAAACATACAGTTAAGCAAAAGAAAAAGTAATTATTTTTTAACTCTTAACTCTCAAAGTTATGGATAGAAGAGATTTTTTCAAAAAAACGGCTTTGGCGGGTGCCGGGGCAGTCATGATTCCGGAAATACTGCAAGCTGCGATGCCGGAGAGTCATCATACCTCTGAAAGCGCTAAACTATCAGACCATTCGATCATTTTGTTTCAGGGCGATTCGATCACGGATGCCGGGCGGAACCGGGATACCGAGAATACTCCCAATCTGCCCTCTGCATTGGGTAACGGTTATGCTATGTTTGCCGCTTCATCATTATTGGCTAATCATCCCGATAAAAATTTAAGTATTTATAACCACGGTATTTCAGGCAATAAAGTATTTCAATTACAGGAACGTTGGGAAAAAGATTGCTTTAGCCTTCATCCCGATGTTGTAAGTGTATTGATAGGCGTAAATGATTATTGGCATACTAAATCTCATGGATACGAGGGAACATTGGCTACTTATGAGGCCGATTTTCGTAATTTGATTGCCGATACAAAAAAACGGTTGCCGCGGGCAAAAATCATTATTTGCGAACCATTTATTATAGCGGGAGGTACTGCCTTGGATGATACTTGGGAAAAAGATTTTTCCGCTTATCGTATTGCTGCTAAAAAAATAGGAATGGAATACCAAACCGCATTTGTTCCATTTCAAAAAATATTTAATGAAGCCTTGAAAAAAGCGCCAGCTTCTTATTGGGGAGGCGATGGCGTACATCCCTCGATGGCAGGAGCGCAATTGATGGCGCAGGCCTGGTTGAGGGTTTTGTAAAAAAGAATATGTTTTCAGTAGAAGGACTTAGTGTAGAATTTGGAGGCTTCACCTTATTAAATAATATAGGGTTTGTAGTAGATAAAAAAGACCGGATTGCTCTGGTCGGTAAAAACGGTGCAGGGAAAAGCACCCTGTTGAAAATTTTTGCCGGATTACAAGAGCCGACGCGCGGGCGCGTGTCAATGCCTAAAGAGGCGACTATCGGTTATTTGCCGCAGCACATGCAACTGAATGACAGCCGTACTGTATTGGAAGAAGCGTCATTGGCATTCGATCATATCCGGCAATTGGAAAACCGGTTGCAACAATTAAATCAGGAGTTGAGCAATCGTACGGATTACGAATCCGATGATTATCATAAATTGATTGAGCATATCAGCGATTTGACCGAACGGTTGCTGATGGAAGGAGGCTCTAACTTTCAGGCGGAAGTGGAACGAACGTTGATTGGCTTAGGATTTTTGGCGACTGATTTTGCCCGTCCCACACGCGAATTTAGCGGAGGATGGCGTATGCGCATCGAATTGGCTAAATTGCTGTTGAAACGTCCCGATATTTTATTATTGGATGAACCGACCAACCATTTGGATATCGAATCAATCCAATGGCTCGAATCATTCTTATCTACCCGTGCCAATGCCGTTTTGTTGGTGTCTCACGACCGTGCATTTATTGATTCTGTTACTCAACGCACCATTGAAATTTCCCTTGGGTCTGTCTATGATTACCGGGTGAATTATTCAAAATATGTAGAGTTGCGAAAAGAACGGCGCGAACAACAATTGCGGGCTTTTGAAAATCAACGGAAACAAATAGAAGATACGGAAGCATTTATTGAACGGTTCCGGTATAAAGCCACTAAATCGGTTCAAGTGCAAAGCCGCATTAAACAACTGGAAAAGCTGGATCGGATTGAAGTGGATGAAGAAGATAATTCGGCGTTGCGCCTGAAATTTCCTCCGGCGCCTCGTTCGGGATCTTATCCGGTTATTATTGAAGATGTTGCGAAACGATATGATGATCATTTGATTTTCGAACAAGTCAATTTTACCATCAACCGGGGAGATAAAGTCGCTTTTGTCGGAAAAAACGGAGAAGGTAAATCGACTTTAGTGAAATGCATCATGGGGCAAATTCCGTTTACAGGAAAATTACAGATAGGCCATGGTGTGAAAATTGGATATTTTGCTCAAAATCAAGCCGATTTAATGGACGAAAACCTAACGGTATTTGAAACTATCGACCAGGTGGCTGTAGGCGATATCCGAACAAAAATCAGAGATATACTGGGAGCGTTTATGTTTGGAGGAGAGGCTTCCGACAAAAAAGTGACTGTACTGTCCGGCGGAGAACGAACCCGGTTGGCCATGATCAAATTGTTGTTGGAACCGGTGAATTTATTGATCCTGGACGAACCGACCAATCACCTGGATATGCGTTCCAAAGATGTTTTGAAAGAGGCGTTGGCTACTTTCGACGGTACCGTGATTTTGGTTTCTCATGACAGGGAATTTTTGGAAGGATTGGCCACGAAAGTGTATGAATTTGGGAATCAGCGTGTGAAAGAACATCTGGGTGGTATTTATGAATTTTTGGAACGGAAAAAATTAGATACGCTGAAAGAACTTGAACGAAAAACTCCACTGATCGGAGATTCCAATAAAGCTGCATCCAATAACGCTCCTTCGGAAAATAAACTTTCTTATGAAGAAAGAAAAGAACAGCAAAAAATCATACGCCGTCTCGAAAAAAATATTGCTGAATGTGAGCAAAAAATCGGACAATTAGAAACCGATATTGCCGGGTTGGAATCCTATCTTTCCACGGCTGAAGGGGCGGCTGATGTCAATGCCGTTTGGAAACACGGTAATTTGCAAAAACAGGTATCCGATGTTATGGATCAATGGACGAATTTTACTATTGAATTAGAAAAAAATACAATTTAATTTGCGAAAAAATGAAGAAGTTTTTTATTTATTTAACAGGATTGGTAATGTGTACAACAGCTTATAGTCAGGAAAATACACCCGGTTTTTCCCTGTCTAATTTAGACCGGACTGTAGCGCCGGGTAACGATTTTTATCGTTTTGCCTGCGGAGGGTGGATGGATGCCAATCCTTTGAAACCGGAATATGCGAGGTTTGGAACGTTTGATGCGCTTCGGGAAAATAGCCAAAATCAGGTAAAATCCTTGATTGAGGAGGTTTCTTCCAGACAAAATGCAGATGGAAGTGTGGCGCAGAAAATCGGAGATTTGTATGCATTGGCCATGGATAGCGTTAAATTAAATAAGGATGGGGCGGCTCCATTAAAAAAATATTTGACGAAAATTCAGAAAATGAAGAATAAAACGGAATTAAGCGGCTTGCTGGCGACTTTGTTTTACGATGGCGTTTATCCTTTTTGTTCTGCTTACGTTTATTCCGATCCAAAAAACAGCTCCCTGAATATTTTACAATTGTATCAGGGCGGATTTTCCATGGGCGATCGTGATTATTATACGGATCAGGATGACCGTACTCAATACATTCGTAGTCAATATGATAATCTGATTCGTACGTTGTTTGCACTGGCAGGATATTCTCCTAAAGAAGCGCAACAGGCGGTTGATGCAATTCTGAAGATTGAAACACGATTGGCAAAAGCGTCATATTCGCGGGTGGAAATGCGTGATCCGGAAAAAAACTATCACAAAATATCGATTGCTGAATTGCAACAAAGCGCTCCTGCTTTGAATTGGAAAATGATTTTTGCACAGTTGGGTCTAAAAGAGGTACAGGAATTAAATCTCGGACAACCGGAACCGGTGGTAGAAGTCAGCAACGTGATACGTGATTGTTCAGTAGCCGAATTGCGGTATTATTTAATGTGGAATGTGATCAATACCGCTTCGTCGTTTTTGAGCGATGATTTCAGAAATGCTTCTTTTGAATTTTACGGAAAAACACTTTCGGGGCAACAAGAGCAAAGACCCCGTTGGAAACGTGCTGTAGATGTGGTAAATGGTACTTTAGGTGAAGCGGTCGGACAAATTTATGTGGAAAAATATTTTCCTCCTGCATCTAAAGAGCGGATGATGAAGTTGGTGAATAATTTGCAAACGGCTTTGGGAGAACGCATACAAAATCTGGAATGGATGAGCGCCCCTACAAAAGAAAAAGCATTGGAAAAATTGAATACTTTCTATGTGAAAATCGGTTATCCCGATAAATGGAGGGATTATTCCCAATTGACAATCAATAAACAACAATCCTATTTTGAAAATATAATTCGTTCCAATAATTTTGATGCGGATTATATGTTTTCCAAGTGGAACAAACCGGCAGACAGGGATGAATGGCTGATGACTCCGCAAACCGTCAATGCTTATTATAATCCGACAACCAATGAGATTTGTTTTCCGGCTGCTATTTTACAACCACCATTCTTTAATATGGATGCCGACGATGCTATTAATTATGGCGCCATTGGCGTTGTGATTGGCCATGAAATGACGCACGGTTTTGATGATCAGGGACGTCAGTTCGATAAAAATGGTAATTTGGCCGATTGGTGGACAGAAGAAGATGCTGTTAAATTTGAGGAACGGGCGCAGGTGTTGGTAGATTATTTCGATAATATCGTGGTGCTGGATACTGTTCATGCGAATGGAAGCCTGACTTTAGGTGAAAACATTGCCGATCACGGAGGTTTGCAAGTGGCATGGCAGGCTTATCAAAATTCTTTGAATGGATCAACTCCTGCTTCTATTGATGGATTCACTGCCGCACAGCGTTTTTTCTTAGGTTATGCCACCTTATGGGCCGGACATATCCGGGATGCCGAAATCCTGCGATTGACTAAAATCGATCCTCATTCATTAGGCAAATGGCGTGTGGATGGTGCGTTGCCACATATTGGCGCGTGGTACGAAGCTTTTGGTATTACTGATCAGGATAAAATGTTTTTACCAAAAGAAAAACGAGCTTCCATTTGGTGATCCCTATTTGACGAAAGTTTTTGTGTTTTAATTTTATTTTGATATGCAACTAAAAGGGTGGTGTATAGCTTTTTGTGCTTTATGTTTGAGTGCTGTCGATGCTCAGGATACGTTGTACCGGATTGAATTGACAGATAAGGGTAACCCCGAATATTCTATAGAGCAACCGGAAGCATTTTTATCCGCCCGGGCTGTCGAACGTCGCCAAAGGCAAGGAATTCCTGTAGATACGATCGATTTACCGATTGATCGTGTGTATTTACAACAAATCAGATCTGCCGGCGCCACCATTCGCAGTATGAGTAAATGGACCAATACGGTAGTTGTGTATGTTCCTGACAATGCGAGTTTATCGAAATTGAATCAATTGCCTTTTGTGAAGATGACCACCGTGGTTTGGAAAGGAAATTTACCGGCATTATACTCAAAATTTGAGGTGGAAACCCCACAGGAAAAGCTATCGATACGCTCGTCGAATGATATTGATTACTATGGAAATGCAAGTGCACAAATAGCGGTCAACAATGGGAAACCGCTTCATCAGGCTGGTTATAAAGGGAAAGGAATGTGGATTGCAGTGATTGACGGTGGTTTCAGGAATGCGAATCAAATTTCCCTTTTTAACCGGCAACAAATAATTGGATATAAAAATTTTACTCATTTAACCGGTAATTTTTTTAATCTTTCTGACGAAAGGCATGGGACTTCTGTTTTATCCTGTATGCTTTCGAATCAACCCGGAACATTGGTCGGCACAGCGCCTGAAGCCGAATATTTTCTTTTTACATCCGAAGTGGGAGGAGAAGAATATCTCGTAGAGGAAGATTACTGGATGGCAGCCATTGAATATGCCGACAGTTTAGGAGTGGATGTAGTCAATACTTCGTTGGGATATGCCACTTTTAATGATCATTCGATGGATCATGTTCAGTCGGAATTGGACGGAAAATCGGTGATGATTAGCCATGCGGCACATATTGCATCGCAAAAAGGTATGCTCTTGTTTAATGCTGCCGGGAATGAGGGAGATAAAACCTGGCATAATATTTCTTTTCCGTCGGATGCTGACGGTGTTATATGTGTAGGGGCGGTTGACAAAGATAAACAATTGGCTGCATTTTCGGGAAGAGGACCTGCTGCGGACGGACGAATAAAACCGGATGCGATGGCAATGGGGGTACAGTGTTCTGTAGTGAATGCTTCGGGAGGGATAGAAAAAGGGAATGGAACGTCTTATGCCTCTCCGATACTGGCCGGATTAGCGGCTTGCTTGTGGCAGGCATTGCCCGGATTGACTAACCTGGAAATAATACGATTGTTGCGCGAAAATTCGGATCGTTGTACCCATCCGGATGCCGATTATGGCTATGGAATTCCGGATGTGTATGCTGCTTATCTTCATGAAACTACAGGGATTCGTCCTGTTTGGCGTGAACAAGTTGTGTATGTCGATTCAGGTTCACATCGCCTGCATATCATGCCGGGTGTTGCCAGTGAATTGTTGAAAGAAATTATTTTGTATAATGGATTGGGACAAAAAATATTGTGCGTGGAAGATGCTTCCGAATCCATTGATTTAACATCTTTTTCTTCAGGAGTTTATATTGTCGTATTACAATTGGGGGATAAACGATATATTAACAAAATTGTCCGGTAAATGGAACCTCATTTTTCTTTATCGGAATTGAACCGGATGGTGCGCGACAGCTTGCAGGAAGCATTGCCCGATGCGTATTGGGTAATGGCAGAAACGCATGATGTAAGGGTAAATCCTTCAAGCGGACATTGTTATCTCGAATTAGTCGAAAAAAATGAAAAAACCGGAGCTGTTGATGCCAAAGCCAGGGCGTATATCTGGAAAAATACTTTTCCCCTTCTGAAATTATATTTTGAACAAACTACCGGACAACCTTTTGTCTCGGGATTGAAGGTGCTGGTGAAAGTCGCCATCGATTTTCATGAAGTGTATGGCTATGGATTGTCGATTTATGATATTGATCCGGTTTATACTTTGGGCGACCGGCAACGTCGTCGCCAGGAAATCATTCGTCAATTGGAAGAAGAGGGTGTATTGACATTAAATAAAGAATTGGAGTTTCCAAAACTTCCTCAACGTATTGCCATTATTTCTTCGCCTTCCGCTGCTGGTTATGAGGATTTTACGGATCATCTGCAAAACAATTCTTCCCAATTTATATTTTATCCTCGATTATTTCCGGCTGTGATGCAGGGTGAACAGACCGAACGTTCGATCATTGCTGCCCTGGATGCCATTTATGCCAATAAAGAACAATTTGATGCCGTGGTAATTGTACGGGGTGGGGGCGCTTCGTCCGATTTATCTTCATTTGATTCCTATTTGCTGGCAACGCATTGTGCGCAATTTCCATTACCCATTATTACCGGTATCGGGCACGAACGCGATGATACGGTATTAGATGTTGTGGCATTTTATCGCGCCAAAACGCCGACGGCAGTGGCTGATTTTTTGATCGAATGCATGAATGAAACATACGAAGAGTTGATGGCTGTTCAACAGCGGTTGGCTGATTTAGGCGTAGAAATGATTACTGAAGCCCAACTGAATTTACAGAAATTGTTTTATACTTTGCCGGAGAAAGTCGCTATTGTATTGACAAAACAAGATGCCCTGCTTGACGTGTGCCGGTTGAAAATAAAACATGCTGCACTAACATTATTAGAAACACAGAGTGCGAATTTAGCTCAGAGTGACACCCTCCTGAAGATTTTTTCTCCCGAATATGTGCTGGCAAAAGGTTATACATTAACGCTCAAAGAAGGCAGGATAGTAAAACATGCCGGAGCATTGGAAACGGGTGATGCTATTGAGACCCGATTTGCGGATGGAAATGTGACCAGCGTAGTGAAATGAATTTATAGAACCGAACCTTTCCTATACGACTCATATAAATAATCCGGATTTTCATAGTATAAGCTACTGTTGAAGTCTTCAATTTTCCGGGAAAGCCAGGAGTTATATACCTCGATAAGAGCGGAGATTGGTTCTTTATTCTGTTTATTGCAAAGGTCCACAATTAATCGTTTATAAACTTTGCCTATATCCCAATGGGTTGGAATTGAATAGTTGCATTCAGCCACATTGTCAAATGCATCTTGCTCGATGGAATAATCTTTGATCAATTCATCAGCGATCTTATCCATATTTTCACTATGATATACATCAGCTAAATGTTTTTCTGCCGATGTATTCAATCAAACTGCAAACAAAAAACAAATCGTTCCATTCTTTTTTTTCTCTGCCGGTCATCATTTTACCTCCTCCTCTCACTTTTCGGCTCAAAATTATAAACACTTACTGTCGGCGTATCATAACGTTTAGCCCAACGGATAGTTTGTGCTTTCAATTCTGTACAATAAAATCCGTTTCCGAAATCTTTGGCGTATTTACCTGCTATTATTTCGGGAATTTCGATTGGACAATATCCTCCGTGATATACTTCCATTTTGTTGATTCTGATCTTATATTGATTGCAAATTTAATACTAATTCCCGGATTGAGTACATTTTACAAATTGGTTTATATTATTTCGGGCGAAAGACAAAAGGCAAATGACATTGCATATATACTGTCCTTAGCCTTTCACCTTTTTCCCCCGTTGAGCGAAGTCAAAGACTTCGCTCAACGGGGGAAATATCCTTATTAACAGGACATTCCCGCTTTCTTAATAGATTACCATCCTTCTATACGTAAGGCATTGCCCTTACCTTATGTAAGGCAGATTCATTACTATACGTAACGCAGGGTAGTTGCCTTACGTATTCATTTAAATAGGGTCTGCCGACGTTCACTCAAATTGGATTGGGTTCTTTTCCTGTTCTACAGAAGGTTGAAGATATTGGAAAATAATTTGCCAAATAATTTGCCAAATAATAATATGATAAATCAAGCTATTCTAACAAACAGGAAAGAAAGGGAACAATACAAAAATAATTGTTTGGAAGAAGATGTGTATTTGGAGTATAATTGAATGAAATTTTGGTCGCTTTTTTTGACACATCCTCCAGAGTAGTGATAATTTATAGAAAATCTCTCCGTTGAGAGAAGAATTTGTTTATTGGGGAGGAAGTATGATACAATACTTTAAAACACAAAAAAAGTATAATTCATTGCAAATCAACAATATATTTTACGAGAAATAAAATTTAACATTTTTTTAATTGTATTTCCGTATTTTTTTACTTTATTTGCACTGGTATTACTATCTTAAGTAATATTTCCAACACAAATAACACAACAGTAACTATTCTTGCAGATAGATTGGTCGGGAGGCCATAGGTTATCTGAATGTTTTTCAACGCAACGAGTGAATAAGGGAGTGATGTATTAGAGTATGATTGTTTTCAAACAGTCAATACATTGTATTTATCGTGATATCAGTAATATAATAAGAAAAAGGGCGGCCGGAAGCATCTTTGAA
>JAVBKX010000013.1:0-19404 GCA_031553835.1 Bacteroidales bacterium | reverse complement strand
AAGTGAAATTTATGAAAAGATTGACTTTGTTGTTAACATGCTTTTTTATAAGCATGGGATTGGCAATCGCCCAAAACAAACAGGTAACCGGAGTAGTCGTGGACGAAAGCGGCGAACCTGTGATCGGGGCGTCTGTAGTTGCGAAAGGAACTACAACAGGGACTGTAACGGATCTGGATGGGAAATTTTCGTTGAGTGTTCCGGCATCTGTTCAAATGCTGGAAGTGTCTTATCTTGGAATGAAAAACCAAACAATAGCTGTTGGCGATAATCTGAGAATTAGCTTAATCTCAGATTCCAAAGCATTGACAGAAGTAGTAGTGACTGCACTTGGCGTCTCCAGGGATAAAAAAACATTAGGATATTCTGTATCTACTATAAAAAGCGATGAGATAACTAATTCTAAAGCTATCAATCCAATGACGGCGCTTCAAGGAAAGGTTGCCGGTGTAGATATCTCTTCTTCTCAAACTCCGGGTGGAACACAAAATGTAACTATCCGAGGATTTAACTCATTTGGAAATAATCAACCGTTGTATGTTGTGGATGGTATTCCTATTACAAATATACAAAACAGGACCGGAGATGCTATAACTAATCAATCGGATTTCGGATCAGGAATCAATGCTCTGAACCCGAATGATATTGAGAGTATCAATGTCCTGAAAGGTTCGGCAGCATCAGCTTTGTACGGATCTCGCGCTGCTCAGGGCGTTATTTTGATTACTACCAAATCAGGAAAAAATACCGGTGGAAAAGTGACGGTAGAATACGACGGCGGTGTCTCGATCCAACAAGTAGGACGTTTGCCGAATGAACAAAAAATGTTTGGACAAGGTTGGAGTGGAGATCGCGCCTTAGACGAAAATGGTAATTGGGGCTCTGCTTTCGATGGAAAAGATCGAGTGTGGGGGAATATCGTAGATAACAGCCAGCAAATAAAACCATACGTTTATCTGAAAAATCGGGTGCGCGATTTTTATGATCTGGGATTTGGTTTTAACAATGCACTCTCATTAACAGGTGGTAACGAACAAACCCAATATCATGTTTCTGCATCTCAGAACCATTTGGATGGACCTGTTCCTACTGATGATGATTCGTATGACCGATATACTATTACAGCAAATACTTCTTATAAAACGAAAAAATTGCAGATTAGTACTGCCATTAATTTTAGTACAGAAAAAAATGAAGTAGCTCCCACCGGTCAGGATAATTCTATTTATCGCTCTGTGAATGAGATTGCTACCGACGTTTCTATCGTGGATTTGAAAGACTACAATAATAAATTTAATAATGTGGATAATTATTTCACTCTTTACGGTTTAAATCCATACTATGTATTGAACATTAAAGAAGCAGTACAAGAAAAATATAAATTTTTTGGAAAAGTCCAATTAGATTATAATGTATTGAAAAATTTGAAATTGACTTACCGTTTTGGAGGTGATTTTGAAACTGCTACTATCGATAGGCACATGGATGCGGTATCTTTTACTCCTGGTTCTCCTAATGCAAGTTCATCCAATGCCAGTCCGGGTAATTATACTCAGAACAGAATGCAATATATTCAAACCAATCACGACTATTTTGCAACTTATGACAATCGATTCGATGACATTTCGGTTAACATCATTGCAGGAGGAAATGCAAATGAACGATCCGAAAGCCGCCTCAGTGGCTCTATTACATCCATTGATGTACCTGGATTTTACCATCTTTCCAACTCGTTGACTCCGGCTACATCTACTCAAAACCAATTGCTTTACCGGATATTGGGAGCTTATATTAATGCGGATTTAGGATTTCAGGATTATATCTATCTGACGCTTACCGCTCGCAATGATTGGTCTTCAACTTTGCCGTCACAAAACAATTCTTATTTTTATCCTGCATCCATGTTAAGTTTCATCGCCACTGATTTTCTGGAACAAAAAGGTATAGATACCGGAATTTTAGATTATGCGAAAATCCGATTGGCTTACGGAAGCACAGGAAAGGATGCTGATCCTTATTCCGTTTATAATCGATTTGTTCCAGGTACAGTATTAAATCCGGGTTATCCGGAAATTGACAATTTAAGTTTTCCGCTGGGAGGTGTAAACGCTTATACAGTTTCGAACTTAGCCGGGAACTTAAACTTAAAACCGGAATTAACCAATGAATTTGAAATTGGAATAGAAACGTTCTTTTTAGACCAAAGAATTGGCTTTGACATTTCGTACTATAACAAACTTACAAAAGGATTAATTGCAAATTTACCAATGGATCCAAGTACAGGTTTTACAGACCAGGTAGCTAATTTAGGTGACGTACGCAATAGCGGTGTAGAGTTATCACTTTCCCTGGTTCCGGTACAAACAAAAGACTTCAGATGGGATATTATTTACAATCTGACTAAGAACCACAATAAAATGGAAAACCTGGATGTGCCTGAAGTTTTCTTAGCCGGATTTGGCGGATTAGGTATTTATGCAGTAGAAGGAGAACCTCTTGGACAATTCAAGTGTCAAAAAGCTCTGAAAGTGGTGGTCGATGGAGTAGAAAGTACTGTGGTTGATGGAAATGGAATGCCCCAACCCACTCCGGATGACGAATATTTAGGCAAGGATATCAATGAAAAATACAGGATGGGATTAACAAATACCTTTACCTATAAAGGAATATCATTGAGTGGAGTCCTTGATTTTCGTTATGGCGGATACATTTACTCTTATACCAAAGATTATATGCATTGGGTAGGAAATGGCCCGGAAACAGTCTTTAACGACCGGAATCCTTTTATTATCCCTAACTCGGTAGTGCCCAACCCTGATGGCTCTTACCTGGAAAATACAACCCCAATCGATCCGACTACCTGGCATACATTCTACAGCAATGGAGGATTCGACTATACTGATTTTGCAGTTATTGACCGTTCATACTTAAAACTCCGTAATGTGAGCTTAGCATATCAACTGCCCAAAAATGTATGTGAAAAACTCAAGTTAGCTTCTTTGCGGGTTTCTGCTACTGCATCTAATATTTTGCTTTGGACACCACAAGAAAACCAATACATCGATCCCGAAATGACAACTTGGGGTACTGATATCGATGCAAAAGTCGGAGAATTTGGAGCGACTCCGCCTTATCAAACATACGTATTTGGGTTAAATATCACATTTTAACAGTTATTAAACAACAATAATATGAAAAGAACATCATTAATTATATTATCGACTATCATCCTGTTGTTTACATCCGGATGTAGTGATTATTTAGATATCAACCATGATCCTGACGCATTAGCTGAAATTCCGGATGCGAAAGTATTGTTGCCTGCTACAGAAATGGGCATTGCCAATAACTTAATGGGATGGGATTTGGGTTTTGGTGGCGGTTTTTGGGTGGAATATTGGACACAATCTTACACCGCATCTCAGTTCAAACCATTGTGCGAATATCTTCCGGATGGTTTCAATACGGCTTATACGTCTTTAACCAGCCAACCTTTACAGGATTTGGAGAACATTAAAGAAAATACGAAAGATGACGAAAACAAAGGATATTATTTCGTTGCGGAAGCGTTATCCATTTATACCTGGCAAATTATTACCGATGTGTGGGGCGACATGCCTTATTCCGAAGCGCTCAAAGGAGCTGAAGGTCTGTTGCATCCGAAACAAGACAAAGGAGAAGATATTTATGCCGATTTGTTGAAACGGGTTGATGAGTTGTTACTAATTGATTTGAGCGCATCCTCTATCGATGGAAAGTATGATTATATCTATGCCGGAGATTTGACATCATGGTACAAATTTGCGAATACTTTGAAATTAAAATTGATGTTAAGATTATCAGAAACTCCTGAATATGACAATAGCAAGGTATTGAGCTTTATAGAAAATGCCGATTTGCTCACCGTAAGCGCTAAAATACCGGGAAAAGTTTGGAGCGACGATCAGGAAGGAAAACGCCATCCCATGCGCGAGTTTCAGGAAGGAGGCGCTAATTACTTATCTACAAACGTAATCGCTTGTAAAACATTTATCGATTATTTAAGAGTGAATGCAGATCCTCGTTTAGAGAAACTGTTTACGGGAGGAACAAAAGGTGCATTCTTTGGAGATTTCGACTCTAAGGATGATTCTGATGGAAACGGCACTACCGACGATAAGGAAAAATATGCAACTGTTGTATTTGCAGGCAACATGGACTTGATGTTGATGTCAATCTGGGAAGTGAACTTTTACATTGCGGAAGTCTATTCCCGTGCAGGATCTTCCAAAGCGCAAGAGTTTTATGAAACCGGAGTAAAAGCGTCTTTAGGCCAGCATGAAATTTTGGATTTCAGCATATTGGAAACCGGCTATGCCAAATGGGCAGGTGGCAATACTGAAGCTCAAATTAAACAAATTTCAATGCAAAAATGGGTAGCTAATTGCAACTATCAACACATCGAGTCTTTTTTGGAGCGCAACAGAACGAAATATCCGGCTGTAAACGACATGGATATTGCGGCTGCAAGAACATACGCGTGGAATAATTTCCCTGTAGGCGATCTAACTATTTCGGTAAAAGGAAGAGCTTTATTAAATGGCAACCTGCCGGCCTCTCCACTATATCCTGACAACTATATCTTCCGAAATAATAATGCTCCTGCTCAAAAAGCAAACATAGGAGTAAAAGTATGGTGGAATCAAAAAACGGGTAAATAATCTTTAAAAATAACAAATATGAAAGTATTATATAAATATGGCCTAATAATAATTTCCGTGTTTCTATCTTTCTCTTGTGAAAAAGAAACGGAAAATATTTCTGACATTACATATTATGTAGAATTTGAAATTAATGGAGAGAATCCGACCATTGTGCAAGTGGGAGAGCCTTATGTCGATCCGGGCGTAGTGGCAACTCTCCCGGGTAAAGATGTGACCTCGACAGTAACCGTTGAAAGCAATGTGGATTATGAAACAATGGGAATGTACACGGTCGAATATACTGCAACTAATAACGACAGCTTGAAATCGAGAGCGGTTCGCAATGTGATTGTTTGTAATCCCAGCGTTACTACTGATCTTTCAGGCAAATATATTGGCCAGGAAGGAACAAAACGTATAAATATTGCTTCGGGGGCTGAAGTACTTTATCCAGGATATCATAGTACCATTACTTATTTGGCGCCCGGTTTCTTTCAAATCGACGATTTTTTCGCCGGTTATTATGCAGAACGCGTATATCCGCAATATGGTTACAGCATAATGGGAATGAGCGGATATTTCGCTCTGAATGAAGACAATTCAATCACATTAATTTCAAGTTACATTGATGCTTGGGGTGATGGTTTGGATAAACTGGAAAACGGGAAATACAATCCTGAAACAGGAGAAATAACCTGGGATGCATATTATGCAGGCACATTTGATTTTCATGTAGTATTAAAATTGGAAAAATAAATAGAATATGAAAAAGATAGAATATTGTTTTGCGATAACTATAATGGCCGCATTGTTTACATCTTGCTTTGAAGATGTTGACAATTGGTACACGAATACTTCAGAATATGACGGTCGATATGTAGTCGCTACTACTTGTGACGAATATTCGGATGATGACCAGACTATTAGAGACGGTAACAACTTGATGATTTATAATTCTGCTACAAATGCACAAAATCAAATTATTATTGATTCTTATGTTGCAATAAATAAAGAAGAAGGAATATCTTACCATGTCAAAGGAAAATTTTCTGTGGAAGGAAGTTCTTCCAACTTTAATGCGACCTCATCGACTCCTAATATTGCCAGTAGCACATCTCTAAATGATGATGAATATTTGATAATAATAGATGACGATTTTTATAGCCCTTCCGATCTTGACGAGCCAACGGAAGCAGGAGAAGAAGTTCCGGGTGTCCAACTCTACTCACGCCTGTCTATTGATGAAGGCAAAATCATTTCCAAAGGAGCAACTACCATTGGTGGCAATGTGTCTGATAGCGTGTATTTAGCGATTACTACTTATGCTGAATATTTAACGATTGAAAGTTATCAGATTCCAGAAGATGAATGGATTGTTCCTGGCGTTCCGGAATACGGATGGAGAGTAAAAGACGGAAGCAGAACAAATGCAGATGGTTGGGAAGAACATTGGAAATTTTCAGGTTATCGATATACCGGTTTACCGGAAGATAACCCTTCTACAAAACCTCCAATTACTGAAAAGTAAAACTTCAATCTCAAACAAAGAGGGTGCGTCGGACTTTTGACACACCCTCTTTGTTTTACAGAAGTTATTCTATTGCCTGATAGACCGTACTCAAAAAATTTTCCCAAATTCTTGTATCCGGAATGCGGTTGGTATATAACAAAATAATTATATTTTCTTTCGGATCAATAAGATAATCGGTATTGTAATATCCTCCCCAGGACAAAGATCCCGGAGAAATCATGGAAGTATGATCGGCGATCGGACGACGACCGGGTGCTTCCGGTCCCGGATAAATCTGAAATCCCAATCCAAAACAGAAACCCCGGCTAAATTCATCCGGATGAGGCAATTGATCGACAGACATCATTTCTATCGTACGTCGCCCCAAAATACGTTTACCATTGAATGTTCCCCCATTGAGAATCATCTGGCAAAAACGGGCATAATCTTCTATAGTACCATTCAAACCGGTCCCGCCCTGACAATATTCGGTGTCTTTTGAAAATGGATTCCTGCCACTCCACACATCTGTTTGAGGTTCTAACTTGTCTTCTTTTTTATTTTCATGATAGGCCGTGACAAACCTGGACTTATAATTATCCGGATAATACCAGTCTGTGTCTTTCATTCCCAAAGGCTCCAAAATAGTTTCCTTTACATATTCTCGTAAAGATTTTCCTGAAAAATATTCAATCAGGACACCACACACATCCGTTGAAGGATGATAACTCCATTGCGTTCCCGGATCAAAGGCCAAAGGCAATGCCAATTCATCCCTTATTTCATCCATTAAGCGTTGATACGGTTTATTATTCCGCTTCTTCATCAATCCTTCCTTAATGGTTTGTAATTCACGATTACCCAAAAATCCGGAAGTATGACTCAGTAAATGCCGGATAGTCATCGGCCGCGCCGCAGGACGGGTGGTATAAGTACCATCTTCTTTTAATTCGGTCAATACCTGATTGGAACATTCCGGAAAATAGTTGGACACGGGATCATCCAGTTCAAATTTTCCCTGTTCAAACAAAGTCATCAATGCTACACTTACAATGGCTTTTGTTTGCGAATAATTACGAAAAATGTCCCCTTTTTTTAATGCGGTTTTATTTTCAATATTGCTCCATCCAAAGGCTTTGTTATGGATCACGACCCCATTACGGGCGACAAAAGTTAAAGCATGAGGAATTATTCCTCGATCAACATATTCCTGCAACAAATTATTAATGTAAATCAAACGATCTTCCGATATGTTCACATTTTGTACCGGTCTGTCATAATCAAAAGACTGGGGTTGAGACTGTGCCAAAAGAACATGCACGGAACAACTCACGATAATTAAAAAACCTCCAAATACTTTCATAAACACAAATTTTAATGGTTGTTATTTTTTATATCCAACAGTTTGTGTTATTACAACCACTTGATCATCTGTAAAGTTCATCAGATCGTGAATTTCTTTAGCATCAAAATATCCACGGACAACCGTTGCCAAGCCTTCGGATGCACAAAACAGATAAACATTTTGTACAATAAATCCGCTATCTATTTGGTAGCTCCCCGAAATATTCGAATTTCCGACTAAAAATATATTTAGAGGCGCATTCCACACAAAATCTTGTTTTCCCATGCTTTTCCGATGATCTCCTTTTACTTTTTGAACCAGAATATTGGCTTTCGCATCGTAAAAATAAATACCGGATTTCAAACAAACATATAAATCGATTTCCTGTTTGTTGTTAGCTGAAGGAACCACGCGTTTGTCCGGACGATTGAATCCATACGCTGCCCAAAGTAAATCAGACAGGGTTTGTTTATCCAATTCTTTAGTAGCAAATTCACGTGTAGTCTGACGAAGATTCAATGCTTCCATCAAAGGTTTTCCACCTGTTTTTTGAGGTGCAGGTAATTTAATGTCTTGCGCTGAAACGGAAAAAATAAATCCGGCGGACAGCAGTGTTAAAATCCATTTGTTCATGATATTGGCGTTTTTAAAATTAAATGCTTCCTGTTTGTAAAAATAAGTAATCTGTAGCAAAAGAGATTTTAATTAAATAAATTTAACAATTCGACAAGAAGAATCTATCTATATTTGTGCGTCTCAAATCCGCTTAAAACAAATAAATGCTTTTTTCAAATCGTTTTATGTTTTTATTTTCCGGCAAAAGGCATAAGGTACAGGGTACAAGGCGAAGGGTACAAGGCGAAAGGCGAATGACAATGTACGTAAGCTATCTTTAGCCCTTAGCCCTTAGCCTTTCGCCCAAAATAATAAACTAATGTTGCTTTGTAATTACCATAAAATTAACTTATAAATATTGAATGATGAAACGACGAGATTTTTTAGCCGGAACGGCTTTATTGGGCGCCAGCCTTCCTCTTGGAATGGTTCCCGGACTAACTTCCTGTAGTGGAAAAGAAAAAAGTTCTGCATCTACAAAAGCGATAAAACCCGAAGAAGTGGGCATGTATTCTTTTGTAAAAATCGCACCCGATGGAAAACCGCTAAAAGCGGCCCTGATTGGTTGCGGAGACCGGGGAACCGGTGCTGCCACACAATTTCTGAAAGCCGGACCTAATGTGTCAATCATAGCATTGGTTGATATTTTTGCAGACAGGATGGATGGTTGTCGGAAGGTATTGAAAGAACAATGCAACAATGAAGTCGCCGACGCTAATTGTTTCCTTGGATTTGATGCCTATACAAAGGTAATGGCGATGCCGGAAATCGATGTTGTTTTGCTATGTACACCCACCCATTTTCGCCCGGAACAATTCAAAGCGGCAGTAGAAGCCGGAAAGCATATTTTCATGGAGAAACCTTGTGCTGTTGACCCTACAGGTATCCGCACGGTAATCGCTGCTGCAAAAGTTGCCACAACCAAAGGATTGACCGTGATTACAGGTAACCAGCGTCGTCACCGGAAAGATTATTGGGAAGCGTTGATTCAAGTCAGGAGCGGCATCATCGGAGATGTTGTTTCTGCCTCTGCTCATTGGGACCAAGGAGCGTGGTGGAATAAAAAGAAACGTCCGGAATGGAGCGACATGGAGTATTGCATCAGAAACTGGTTCAATATCAAATGGTTGAGCGGAGACCACTTATTAGATCAAGCAATACATAATATCGATATTGTTACCTGGTTTACCAACATGCGTCCCATCAGAGCGGTAGGTTTCGGAGGGCGTGCCAGAAGATTGACCGGCGATATTTACGACTTTTTCAGTGTTGATTATTACTACGAAGATAATAAACGGATGCTGACCACAGCACGACAAATCGATGGTTGCGACGGTAATGTTTCCGAACAAGTATATGGTACCAAAGGAGTCGCTTTACTAAATGATCATAATGCAATTTCTATTGTGGATTATAGTGGAAATATACTATGGAAATATGATTATGAAAAAGATCCGGTCAATAATCCTTATGATCAGGAACATATCCATTTCGTCGAATCCATTCGTTTGAATAAAAAAATCAATCAGGCCGAAGACCTAGCTTATTCAACATTGGTCGCCATTCAGGGACGGGAAGCCGCTTATACGGGAAAACCGATCACATGGGAAGAAATCATGGCTTCGAACTTACGTTATGGTCCCGAAACCTATGCCATGGGATCACTGCCCGACTACCACGAAGGTGTGGCGCCTGTGCCGGGAAAAGAGCCGGGAGCGCCGATGTAAGGCAAAGGGCTAAAGGTGCTGGGCATAAGGTACAGGGTACAAGGTACAAGGTACAAGGTACAGGGTACAAGGTTACAGGGCAAAAGGCGAAGGGCGAAAGAAAATACACATAACACATCTTTAGCCCTTTGCCTTTAGCCCTTTGCCTCATACCTTACACCTTGTACCCTGTACCTTGTACCTTGTACCCTGTGCCCAAATTAAAAGTTTGCATCAAACGCTATAGCCGACGGTTTGAAATCAATCGTTTTGACAAATTTACAGGACTCCGCAGCTCCCTGTTCCCTGTCCATTCCGCTATCTTCCCATTCCACAGAAAGCGGACCCTGGTATCCAATGGCATTCAAAGCGCGTATGATTTCTTCGAATTGAACTTTTCCTCGTCCCAAACTGCGGAAATTCCAATACCTTTTCGGATCCCCGAATGGAACATGTCCGCCAAACACGCCAACTTGTTTTGGCGTATCGCTCCAATGTACGTCTTTCATGTGTACATGATAAATTCTCTCCGGAAAATGATAAATGAAATTCACATAATCTACTCCCTGATAAGCCAAATGACTCGGATCGAAATTGAATCCGAAGGCAGGATGATGTCCGATTGCATCCAAAGCTCGTTGCGCAGAAAAAGTGTCGAAAGCAATTTCTGTAGGATGAACTTCAAGGGCAAATTTCACTCCTAATTTTTGAAATTCGTCTAAAACAGGGAGAAAACGGCAGGCAAAATCTTCATATCCCCGGGCAATCATCCGGTCGGTTACCGGAGGAAAAGAATACAGCAAATGCCAAATCGAACTTCCGGTAAATCCGTTCACAACATGAATGCCTAATGCTTTTGCAGCATGTGCAGCCCGGACCAATTCTTCTGCCGCACGTTTTTTTACTCCTTCGGAATTTCCATCTCCCCAAATATAATCGGGTAAAATGCTCTGATGCCGTTCATTGATATGATCACAAATCGCCTGACTCGTCAAATGAGCCGAAATCGCAAATAATTTCAGATTATATCTGGAAAGTAAATCTTTAATTCCCTTGTAATAGTCAGAATCGGTTTGCCTGACATCCAGGTGGGCAGGAAGTCCCAATTCAAGTCCATCGTATCCGAACGTTTTCGCTTTCTGGCAAACGATTTCCAAGGGGAGATCTCCCCATTGGAGAG
Organism: Bacteroidales bacterium; assembly: GCA_031553835.1. GTDB lineage: Bacteria > Bacteroidota > Bacteroidia > Bacteroidales > Azobacteroidaceae > JAVBKX01. Next base: position 8,366 of record JAVBKX010000013.1, on the reverse strand, counting down.
TACATAATGTTACTGGTCTCATGGTATTGAAAATAAAATTATTCGATCCATTTTACCCATTTGCGGCTGTCGTCATATCCGGCAGTAACAATGGTTTCAATAAATTGCATTCCCCGCAAACCATCGTTGACATTCGGAAAATCGAGCCATTCGGGTTTCGGTTCCTCTCCTCCTGATTTAGCTTGAACCGTATGGGCAAAATTGCGGTAAATATTTGCAAATGCTTCAATATATCCTTCCGGATGTCCGCCCGGTGTACGGGTATTATACAATGCGATATCCGACATGTATCCATTACTTCCGACATCGATAATTTCCGTTGGACGATCCCCCCATTTGAGTATCAGAATATTCGGATTCATCTGCTTCCATTCCAATCCTCCTTTTTCGCCATACACGCGTATGAACAGACCATTTGCCTCTCCTGCAGCCACTTGCGAGGCAATAAGTACCCCGGTAGCACCGTTTTCATACCGGAGTAATGCTGCGCCATCATCATCAATCGGGCGCCCGGGGACAAAAGCTTTAATTTCGGCACACAATTCGGTTACTTTCAGTCCTGTTATATATTCAGCTAAATGCCAGGCATGCGTTCCGATATCTCCCATAGACCCTGCTTTGCCCGAACGGTTGGGATCTGTCCGCCATCCGGCATTATTTCCGCTTTCTAATTCAATTCGTTGGGAAAGCCACCCTTGCGGGTACTCAACATATATTTTCCTGATTTTTCCGAAATCACCGCGGGCCACACGCGCTTTGGCATCTTTGACCGCAGGATAACCTGTATAAGTATGGGTAAGTGCAAATACCAAACCGGTTTCATCTACTTTCGCTTTTAATTGTTTGGCTTCTTCCAGGCTAAAAGTCATCGGTTTGTCCATCACCACATGAAAGCCCCGTTCAAGCGCCATCATCGCCGGTTCGAAATGCAAATGATTCGGGGTAACGATACTCACAAAGTCCATTCGCTCATTTTCGGACAGTTGCGCTTCTTTCTCAATCATTTCCTGATAGGTTTTGTAGATACGATGATCAGGCAAAAAATAAGAGCGGCCGGATGATAGCGACACTTCCGGATCGGTACTAAAACATCCGCAAACCAATTCGCACTGATTATCCATAAAAGCGGCCAAACGATGCACTGCTCCAATGAAGGCGCGACTTCCGCCCCCAACCATTCCCATTCTAAGTCTTCGTCTCATGATATTGATATTTAAGTAAATGCAAACAAAGCTACAAATAATTTCAAATCCTCCATGTATTATATCTAAAAATATGTTATTGAACATGAAAAAATAATTTGTTTTTTTCAGATATCTGCCGTACATTGCAGCCGGTTTTATCCCAATGTCAGGGCATGGAAAACTATAATAAAAATGAGTAAGATATTGTTTGAACATGAGAGATCGGATTTTTTGTTGTTTTAAAAATTACATTCTATGAAATCTGTATTTGTATTATTTGTGCTTTGTATTTCTTCATTAGCTGCGGCACAAGATTTGGTATTGTCAGAGAGAGAATTACAGGAAAAATTGGATTCTGTGATAACAGAAGGAAATTTACTTTACAAATACGAGAAGGCGGCTTGGACTTCCACTGACTTGGCTTTAGCCGATAAAAAGATAAAGAAAAATTATGGCGATTATTTGACTTATCAAACTGATAATGGATTCAAAGCCATCATTCTTGGAAAAAATGGACAGACTTGTATTGGAGAATACGAATTTGTTCTCGATTTTGAAAACCCCGATTTTTCATCAATGCAGGAGCGTGATCTGAATTCGAATGAAAAAATATTGCTTGGCATTCGGAAAACCATGCTTGCACAACTGAAAAATTATGATGTGTCCGTTCCCAAAGGATATGCTTTGAATATGATTTTGATACCTTTTGGTGATGAATATAAGTTGTATGTGATCACCGCGACCTCACAATCCAATGTTATTCCTTTTGGTAATGATTATTTGTTCATCGCAGATAAAAATGGAAGAATCCAAAGTTGGCAAAAATTTCATTCGCGATTGATTCCGGGTAATATTATCGGACCCAATGGAGAAAAAGTTGTTATGTTGATGCATAGCCATTTGAGAACTACGCCTTTCATCACTGCAACAGATATTTGTACCTTTAAGCTGTATGCTCCATTGTGTTCCCAGAATGAGTTTTCGGTATATTCTCCAGCCATTCAAAAACACATGAAATATAGTTTGGATAGCAATTCGATCACTTTGAAAGAATAGGTGTTGTTTGTTTTTCTGCATTTACGTCAGAAACGTTTCTATGAAGACGCAGGTTAGCGGCTGCCACTCCGGGTGTTTGCTTGTTAATTTTCTTTTCTTAATCCTCCTTTTTGTTTGAGGTCAAAATCATAATATTCATTTGAGGGTTCACTCCAGTCTAAAAAGTAACCATATTTGTTATTTATCTCTTTCAAACCTGCCTTACGTAAGGTGATGCCATTGCCTTACGTAAAGCATCGATGTTGCCTTACGTAAGGTGTAGCTCCCTCTTACCTCACAATTACTTTCATTACTTTGGAGGAATTCGCAGAGGTAACCGATACAACATATACTCCTTCGGATAAATTCTGTGAATATGAATCAGATACTCCATTCGCTACAGCTTGTAATCTTCCGGAAATATCATAAATGGCAATATTGACCGGCGTTGCGATATTTTCAACTCTGACTTCCTTGTCTTCTGCATAAATCAGAATCGACGACATCCCGACTGCCGGCAACGATGCTACGGGTAAAGCCTGATCCACAAGAACAACCTCTTCTTCCGGCAAAATCAACCAACGTTGTATCGTTACGGTATTAGAAAGATTAAAAGTAGTGGCCATCGTAGCGCCATTCATGGCAGCAGCAAAACATGGAGGGTTCAGATTCTTTTCCGGGCGAACAATCCAATAGCCTTTGGAAGTAAAAGCCGTCTTTCCGGCACCCACTTTCGTGTTGACACGGGCGCCCATCAACTGGAAGTTTTCCGCCGCTCCAGGTGTCGTTTTTGAAGCTAAAGTAATACCATTCAAACCGGTTGCTTTATAAGTAAAATAGTTGCCGGTAGCAGCATTCCGGATTCGATAATAACAAGTTGCCGGATTAAAATCAAAATACCAGGCGGCGCTATCATTTACCAAAGCTTCTGATCCGCGCATGACTTTCAAGACAAGTTTTCCAGTAGCATCTTCTACCAGGTAAGAAGTATTGAGTCCTCTTTTTTCGTCTTCATTTTTAATATAATACTTCACATTTTCATCATAATCAAATGTATAAGCCGGAGTAGCAAATCCACCTGTCGGAGGAAGTCCATCTTCGCCAAGTCCCTGATGTATCAGAGAATTACCGATATACAAAATTTCGCTGCCACTGTCTTCAAATGCTCCATTAATACCATAAGGCCACATGTGTGTATTATCTCCGGTCAGGGTACCGGTGGTATTATTATCTAAAAACTGCACCACTTTATTGGCACGCTCACCCAGCCAGGTACCTCTGGTTCCTTCTGCCCGCAACGGAGAATTCGGTCCATACCAAATACTATGCTGTCCGACACCAATCGTATGTCCTATTTCATGTAGTGCAGTACCTGTTCTCTGATAGCCGGGATTTGGACCAAATCGCATATAGCCTCCATAACTGGCTTCTGCCGTAGGAGTTCCGGAACCGAAATGAACCGACAAATTGTGCCCTTGTATGCTTGTCAGGTTGTTTAAATAATCAACCGCCGATTTCATGGCCTCATCTACCCGCATACGATCTTCTCCGGAGAGGCCGCCGTCCAGCCAATAAGTTACCGTCCCTTTGGGGATGGTGATCACTTTTATCACATTTCCATAACCGACTGCATAATTTTTGGTAATCGCATAGGCCCGCATGTAATAAACCGTCGCCGGTTTCAATCCTGTTATGTGGTATATATTACCATTGTGAGAAAAATATTTAGTGGTCTTATTATCCGAAATGGCAGGTTCCGGCTGTGTACTCCAACAAAAACCATGCTCCAATAGTTGTGTGGGTGAAACCCCGGTTATAGTACTACGTCCGAAAGCCATGGTAGCTCCCCTTGCATAATTAAGGTTGGTAATAACCCTGGGAACAGTTCCCGTTGCATTGGCCAGGCGGAAAATAAACATGGCATCATACACATCTGCCGTTCCATCAGAAATTTCTTCCAAACTTGCATCATAATTTTCAGATAAACTTTTTGCTTTATTGATGGCCGTCAGAAAAGCGCCTGCTTCATTTCCGTTTCCATCAGCATAAACGACCAAAGCAGAATCAATGGCAAGTTGTAAATCCCGGTAAGCTGTAACGGAAATTTTTGCCTTATCAATAGATCCAAGCAATTGAGTATTAGCATCATATAAGTCATTCAAAACTAACGGATCACGCTCTGCAGTCTGCTGCGCATTCGTCAGAGAAGCGTTAAGTTTCTCACATTCTGTATTTTGCATCTTCCGGTTCAGTAATTCCTGAGCTATTGTAATTTGTTCATTAATAAAGGAAACTACATCATTAATATCAAATCCTTCGTATTCCAGGCGAAAATTATCGAACAAAACCCAATAACTGCCTTGCTGAAAATCGCTTTTCGCGCCGATAGTCAACACATCTCCCTCAGCCAACAAAATATCAGCTATAGTAATCGCATAATTGGTCGGATCGGCAAGCAGTATTTCTGCACCTGCCATCGTATTGGTATAGCCATTGACCGCCCCACTTCCCGAATAAGAGTGCTGATATAAGGACTTAAAAGGTACAGCTCGTTCCGGAAATTTATTACTCTTTGCATAAAAACGAGCATGTATAATTTCTGTTCCCGCACGGAATGCAGCGCCACCGTCATTATTTCCCGGACGCTCAAATCCCTGGGCTTTCATTGTATATTTTCCGGCCGGGAAGCCGTTGATTTGCTGATACATATCAAATGTTTTCTGAAAAAATTCCGCTTCATGGTAATTGATTGTACCGGCGCCTGTCCAGCCGGTATTTTCATTATTATCAAATCCGGGATTGACAATATAATATGTTAAATCAGCAGGATTTTGAGGCGTCGCATGTTGAACCTTATAATCAAAAACCACTTTATCCAAATCTGCTTTCGCTTTTGCTATTTGAGCCAGATCAGTCGAAGTTTCGTATATATTCTCATACGAAGTAAGGTCGATATCTGTGCCTGTTGAATTGTTCAACGCTTTATATAAAGCCAGTCTCGCTTCATACAAAGTAATATTAAGAAATCTCCATTCGATATAGTTAGCGTAGGTATCTTTATCGCGGTCATACTGTACCACATAAGCATTCCCATTATTCGTACTTTCCATTACATCTTTTGTCCCCAAATACTGGTTGGCATTATACCCACTATAGGTAGATGGAGCCTGGATCGTATATGTTAAGTTTTCATTATCTTTTAATTGGATGTTCCAACGATTATCTTTTGTGTTGTCGGTATAAGTAGCTCCATTTGCATCGCGGAACAATGTATTGCCCGAAGAAAATTCCAATGTATATAAACCGGTTTGTGCATTTAAAACCTTAACCGGCAGTCCATCGGCCTTTACAATAGCCTGGGTATTCCACCAGCCCCCGGCAGCAAGGAATAAATTATGTCCGGTATTTTGAATATAATAAGTGGAGCCTGCATAAATCTCACTTGCCTCCAATACAGGAGCGTTCCATGTTTCTTTTGCCTGGAGAAAAGAAAAATTCAGGCATAAAGCTAAGCAAGTAATTGTTAAAAGTAATTTTTTTCTCATGATCATTAAATTAATGTTATTGAAAGTTATATTTGATTCTTGCAAGAGGATACAATTACTATTCAAACTCCCAATAATCAAACATTTATTGTATTTACAAACAAAAGGCGGCCATGGGCAAAGGTAGTAAAAAATGTTTTTAAATATGAAAAATAATTTGGTTTTTCGATCTTCTACTATACATTACTGTTGGTTTTAGTGTAAGACAGCGTAAATTCCGCTACGTTAATAAAGATTTAACGTAAATTTAACGTTCGTTAATTGCGGATCTGCTTTTTTCTTTCTTCATTTGCATCGGGAATCATCTATTACCCCTAAAATAATATCCGGTATGAAAAAACAAAATCTCCGCTTTCCCAAAAGGGGGAATTATGTATTGAATATGTGGTTTGATGATTATCTGGCGAGAGGGAAAAGATTGTGAAACGGTAAGATTATGAAAATCATTATACAACTAATGCGTTATGAAATCAGCCGGTATTAATGTTCCAAAGGCAATGAAAATAAACACAAAGGCACAAAGGCACAATGTTCTTTTTTATTTTTTCTTTGCACTTTCGCGTCTTCGCGTCTTTGTGTTGAATTATTTACGAGTGAAACTAATACACTTCTTGCTTCTTTTCCTGTTTACCGGGATTTTGTCTGCTTTTTCACAAAACACAAAAGCTACCGCTTTGGATATCGGGACTAAAACGGGGGCCTTTGTATATACCGACACGAAGGATACCCGTAATTATACGGATGATTACCGGGGCCAATCCACTAATGATATCTATTATAAGATTACTTTATCCATGCCTATGGATATCACTATTTCCCATTGCGGTTCGGGTGTAAGTGCAACCTGTGTCCATTTGTTGATGTCTTCCGGTACCCGTATGTCTTATGCCAGTACCGCACCTTCCAGTGTCTGTGCTACTACAACACAAGCCTATCTCCGATACCCGGGTTTACCGGCCGGGACGTATTATATAGTATCGGAAGGGGCTACCGCCAATGGATTGATTACTACCCGAATTGAAGGGTTGCTAATAGGTGATACCCGGGCCAATCCTATCAACCTGGGGAGTTACGGCCAATTTTTCGATTATATCAATGAACAGAATACAGTCAATTTTACGAACCAATATGCAGGTCGCTCGACCAACGATGTTTTTTATAAGATTACCTTATCGGTAGCGATGGATCTCGAGATTTCCCATTGCGGGTCGGGAGTGAACGACACCTATGTCCATTTGCTGGATGCCTCGGGTGCCAGCATTGCCTACAATGATGACGGAGGTTTAGCCAATTGTTCCCAAACCTTGCAGTCTTACCTGAAAAAAGAGAATTTGGCTGCGGGTACTTATTATGTCGTTTCGGAAGGGTATAGCCTAAACGGGTTGATCCGCACACATATACGGGGTAGCATGCACACCACTTACAGCGCCCTAACTCCGAGCGCTTCCCGGCACTATGTTGTAACGCTGGTTCCGAGGGTTGCCACCGCCGATGCATCGACCCTTAAACCCGATGAGTGTTACCAGACAGTTAATTATTTTGATGAATTCGGCCGTCCGGTCGAGACAGTCCAACGTGGTATTTCTTCCGGTGGCGCCGATTTGGTCACCTTGCAGGAGCATGACGGTTTCGGGCGGGCTATCAGGACGTGGTTGCCGGCCATGGTCAGCGGGAATAACGGTGCCTTTGTAGCCATAGAGACAGTGAAGCAAAAATCCATCAGCAGCAACCTGGGGGACTCCCGCCCTTCTACCTATACCCAGTATGAAGCCTCCCTACTCAGCCGTGTGACAGGTCAATATGGTCCGGGGTCTGCCTGGAATACCCATGGTGTTTCCACAGCGTATAAAACCAATACCGGCATTTCGCCTTTTCACTGCGTGTATTTCGAGATGTCCGGGGATTTATTGAAACGTAATGGCACCTATGCCCCTAACCAGTTGTATGTGACCCAAACTGCAGATGAAGACGGTTGTACTTCCTACCAGTTTACCAACAAAATCGGTCAGGTGGTGCTAATGCGCCGGATGCTGGGCACAGACTGCCACGACACTTATTATGTTTACGATAATTATGGGAACCTCCGTTATGTACTTCCTCCTTCAGCCAGTGATGCTTTGACTTCGAATACGACTTACAGCTCAGCCACCCCGGCCATTAAAAACTATGGCTATTACTACGGGTACGATGAACGTAACCGTTGTGTCCATAAAAAACTTCCGGGTGCGGATCCTGTTTATTATGCTTATGATACCGCCGACCGGGTGATCCTTACCCAGAATGGGGAGCAGCGGGTCAGTAATCAATGGGGCTTTACTATTCCCGATATTTTTGGCCGGGAAGTGATGTCGGGCACCCTGAGCAGTTCGAGCCAACCTTATTTTTATGGGGTAGTGACCGCCCAATACACGGGTAATAGTAGTTTTTATGGTTATACCCTGTCGGGATTTTCCCTGAGTTCTTTCTCCCTTACCGGCATGACGATAAACTACTATGACCAATACGCTTTCCGGAGCTTGACCGGTTTCAATCTCTCCCAATATAATTTCGGGCTTCCTTCGAATTTTCCTAATACAGGCTATAAAGGTGATGGTAGCGCCAA
>JAVBKX010000044.1:0-25217 GCA_031553835.1 Bacteroidales bacterium | reverse complement strand
AAGTGAAATTTATGAAAAGATTGACTTTGTTGTTAACATGCTTTTTTATAAGCATGGGATTGGCAATCGCCCAAAACAAACAGGTAACCGGAGTAGTCGTGGACGAAAGCGGCGAACCTGTGATCGGGGCGTCTGTAGTTGTGAAAGGAACTACAACAGGGACTGTGACGGATGTGGATGGGAAATTTTCGTTGAGTGTTCCGGCATCGGCAACTACTTTGGTAGTTAAATATATTGGAATGACAGATAAGGAAGTTGCTGTTTCTGATAATATGCAAATTTTAATGGCGGCCGATGTTCACAAATTGGATGAAATAGTCGTGGTTGCATATGGAGCGATAACAAAAGAGGCAAAGACAGGTGCTGTAACACAAATTAATTCTGCAGATATACAAGATCTACCTGCATCCAGTTTTGATAAAATGTTAGCAGGGAAAATGGCAGGAGTAACAGTTACTGCCAGTTCTGGGCAGCCAGGTGCTGCTTCAGATATTCGAATCAGGGGTAACAGTTCTATTAATGCGGGTAACCGCCCTTTATATGTAATTGATGGTATTCCTGCGTTAGACATTGCACCAGGGGAATTTACCAATTCAAGTAATGCATTGGCTAATATCAATCCGGGCGACATTGAAACCATTACCGTATTGAAAGATGCAGCAGCTACTTCTATCTATGGTTCACGAGCAGCAAATGGTGTTATTTTGGTAACTACCAAATCGGGTAAAAGTGGAGCAACCAGGGTCGGCCTAAAAGCTAAATATGGAATGTCTCAGCTCGCAAATGATAATGATTATGGAATTATGAATCCTCAGGAGTTGGTCGGATATATGCGGGATGCAGTACGGAATGCAGGCAGAAATCCGGATGATCCGACAGGAGGTTCTTATTATGTTCCAATGAGTTTGTTGGCTAATCCGATGACAAACTGGGTGGATGCTACGACACGTAATGGTACAATGCAAGAATATGAATTAAGTGTTTCTGGAGGAACCGGCAAAACAAAATTCTATACTTCCTTATCTTATCATGATAACGAAGGTATATATTATGGGGTGGATTTTGAACGGATGCAGTTTCGTGCCAATTTAGATCACGAAATCAATAAACAATTCAAAATGGGAACACGGATCAATGGCGCTTATGTTGCGACAAATGATGTGCCAATGCAGAATTTATATTATGGAAATCCGGCTTTTGCGAGTATGTTGATTTTACCGTGGACTCCTTTATACAATCAAGATGGCCAATATAATTTGGTTATTCCTGAAAATTCTAATACAAACCCTGTTGCTACTGCAAAATACGATGATCAATGGTCAAAAAATTATGTTTTCAGTGGTAATATTTATTTGTCATGGGAACCTATTAAAGGATTAGTATTGAAAACAACTGATGCGATGGATTTTGTTACTTCCGAAGGACGTCGTTATTGGTCTCCGGATTCTCATGTCGACTATAAAGCTGACAATATAGGAGTACTTCAGACTACTAGTACAAAAGCTCAATTATTGAGTACTTCCAATACGGCAGAATATACCCGGGTATTTGATGATATTCATAGCTTTCGGGCATTAGTTGGTCAGGAAGCGCAAAAACGGATGTGGAACCTGTATTATCTTTATTCTCCGGGAGTAAATCCTCAAATACCTTACCCGAATACATCTACAACAGATCAGGACGAAGGTGATTATGATGAAGAAGAACGTACATTGATGTCGTTTTTTGGAATGATTGATTATAATTACGATTCCAAGTATTATGCTCAGTTGAGTTTGCGTAGGGATGGTAGTTCTGTGTTTGGCACAGGTACGAAATGGGGTACTTTTTATTCATTTGGGCTTTCTTGGAATATGCATAACGAATCTTTCCTGAAAGATGTAGAATTTTTGAATGTTCTCAAGCCTCGCTTTAGTTATGGTGTTACCGGAAATAACCTGATTGGAGCTTATGACCAATATGGTTTATACGGGTCACGTGAATATAATGGGATTTCGGGATTGGCTCCGGATCAATTGGCAAATCCCGAACTAGCATGGGAAGATGTGTATACGGGAAATATAGGATTTGACTTCGGTTTCTTTGATAAATTAACCGGAAGTCTTGAGTTTTATCAGCGTACGACAAAAAATATGCTCTTAGATGTACCTCTTTCTCAAACTTCAGGACTGAGTACATTGCGTCAAAATATAGGTTCTTTGAAAAATAAAGGAGTGGAGTTGCAATTGAATTATAATGCAGTAAATACTAATGATTGGAAAGTGGATGTGGCTTTTAATCTAGCATATAATAAATCTGAAATTTTAAATTTAGGTCCGGATGAGCAGATAACTTATGTAACTCCTGATGGAGACTTAGAAAATCGGTTGGTACACAAAGTCGGGAAATCATTCCTGACCTATTACTTGTTTGACTACGCGGGAGTAAATCCTTTGAATGGGGACGCTCTGTGGAGAACAGAAGATGGTACATTAACTACGGATTTTTCAAAAGCCCGTAGAATTTATGCAGGAAGTCCAGAGCCTAAATATACTGGAGGATTTGCAATTAATGCATCATGGAAGGGTATTAGTCTGGATATGTTATTAGAATATAAAGCTGGAAATAAGGTGTTGATTATTGAAAATCGCTATTTGAATTCAGATGGTGCACAATGGGGGACTAATCAAGCTAAATCCGGATTGAATTACTGGAAAAAACAGGGGGACGTAGATGTCAACCCTAGACCTGTAGCCAGAAATGCTTCCAGTTCCAACTCTTTTGGTTCTAACCGTTATCTCGAAAAAGGTGATTATGTTAGAATCAAAGATATTACATTAGGTTATACACTTCCTTCATCCGTATTAAAGAAAGCAGGATTATATAATGCGAAAATATATGGAAGTGCTTTGAATGCATTTACATTCCATGATGTAAATTTCTGGGATCCGGAAAGAGGAATAGATGGTATGGGTTATGGTATTTATCCTATGACAAAATCTTTTGTAGTAGGGCTTGATCTTACCTTTTAATTGTAAAATATTATATACATTATGATTATGAAAACAAAATTAAATATATATCTGTTTGCTGCAGGTTTATTCCTCTTCTCTTCCTGTAGCGATTTTCTGGAAAAGGAGTCAAATTTACAGCAAACGAATGAAATAACTCTTTCAACATTTGATGGGTTAAACAAAGCGACAGTGGCTGCTTATGGTACATTTTATTCATCCAATTGGTATGGACAAAACTTTATTGTTTGTACTGATTTACGGGGAGGTAATGCAAAACATGCCAAATGGGTGGATACAGGACGATTCCACACTGATTATTTTTGGGCGAATACTTCGTCTTCCGGTGCTTTTGCTGCAGTATGGGGTTCTGCATATGCTGCTATTGCCCGTGCGAATAATGTGATTAATACTATTGACGGAGGATTTAGCGAATTGGATATAACTACACAAGATCTAAATAATGTCAAAGCTGAGTGTTTATTTATCAGGGCATTATCACATTTTGATTTGGTTCGTGTATTTGCTCAACCGTATAGCTATAAAAAAGATGGATTGGGTGTTCCCGTTGTATTGGTAACGGCGAATGCGAAGCCGGCCAGGGATATTACCTCAACAGTATATCAACAAATTGTGGATGATTTGACTGAAGCCGAAAAAATTATCGGTAAAAACTATACTCGTTCCGGAGGTAAAGATGTTACGGCATTTGCCAACATTGAGGCTATTCAAGCGTTATTGGCCAGAGTTTACCTGTATATGGAAAATTGGCAGGGAGCTGCTGATTACTCAACAAAAGTAATTAACAGTGGTAAATATAATATGTATAAAGAGAGTGAATATCTTACAGTATGGAGTTTGGATGCAGCTAAAGAAGGTGGTGAAGTTATCTTTCAAGTGTATGGCGCCAGAGGAAATACAGGATGGGGTAATTGGGATGTTATTCCTTGGATTACTAATCCTAATGGTTATGGAGATGTGAGTACTTCGCATGACTTGATCAATTTATTTGCTGAAAATGACATCCGTGGAAAATTGTTCATTACCAAAGATGGTAATGCCGATGATGTTTGGACTTTGAAATATTCGGGAAAAGGTAGTGGTGACAGTAAAGACAAACAGGTAAGCAATACCCCGATATTGCGTCTTTCCGAAATGTATCTGATTCGTGCGGAATCGTTGTTGCATGGAGCTACCATCACTGGTGTTACTGCATTAGGTGATTATAATACCATTCTTACCAATCGGGGTTTGAGTGCTACAGCTACTGTTTCATTAAGTGATATTATGGTTGAAAGACGTAAAGAGTTGAATTTTGAGGGACATAATGCGTTTGATTTGGCTCGTACACAAACGGGTTTGGCTCGCACAGATTACGATGGTACGATTAATCAGAATGTTCCTTTCCCTGATAATAAATGGGCATTGCCTATTCCACAAACAGAAATTGATGCCAATGCTAATATTGAACAAAATCCGTCTTAATCATTAATAAAAAGAAACGATATGAAAAAGAGATTATATTTATATATGGTGCTTTCATTATTTTTCGGGGCATGGGCCACTACTTCTTGTGACATTAATGAACTGACTACATTTGATGATAGCATGTCTTTTATTGCATTAGAAACAACGTCGAATACATTTGTGGAAAATGAAGGGTTAGTGGGCATTCCTGTTTATTTTACGACCTTATCCAACACCTCGTTAACTGTTGATTTTTCCATGGATACCATTGGTTATGGCGATAAAGGCTCTGTAGAAGGAGTGCACTATACTTTGAAGAATGAGTCTAAGACTCTTACTTTTGAAAATGGTATGGGGTATGATACTATCTGGATCCAATTGATAGATAATACTACTTATAATGGAGATACTTATTTTAATATTACATTAACTTCAAATTCAGCTAATATTCCTTTTGGAGCTATGAAAGCTACAAAAGTTACTATTTCTGATGATGAACATCCATTAGCATTTATTCTTGGTACATTGTCAGCCAGTGGAATTTCATATTTTAATGGACCTACTGACTGGGTAGTAACAACGACAAAAGATGAGATTGATGTTACTAAGGTCTGGTTTACTAACTTTGTGCCGGGAGGACCTCCAACTCCGCCGATTTATGGTGTCGTTAATGAGGATAAGACAGAGATAAAAATACCAGTGAAACAAAGTCAGGGGACAAATGCGACCTATGGAGAAGTTTCTTTATTGGGCTATGAAGGAGAAGAAGGTGATCCTGAAATTCCGGATGGAGGATTTATTACAGGGACTATCGATGAAAATGGAAAAATAACAATCTTGGATTGGTATAGTTCAACAGTATCTGCAGGAAGTTTCAATATAATGGAATATGGTGTTACCATGCAGAAAAAGTAATAATTATTAATAAATATAGATCATTATGAAAATAATATATCGATTTTTTATGCCCATAACAGCATTATTATGTCTGTTGTGTAGCTGTAATGATTTGGAAGAATTTCATTCTTCCAACTTAAAACCAGCTCCTGGCGAAGTTGGCATTGCGACTAGCGCTATTAAAGATTCCAGCTTTGTTTTTACATTGACTCCGGGAGATGATGTTAAATATTATTCCTATGTAGTTCTTAAAGGAGAAAATGCTACTACTCCTGATGCTGCTGCGTTGCTGAGTGGCCAGGTGAAAGGAGTTTCGAATGGGGTCATTTTGAAAGATACAGCCAATACGTTTAGTTTACAATTAGAAAAATTGGTTCAAGCTACGACTTACACTATTTACGCTGTTGCTTCCAATATAGAGGGCGTGATTTCCAACATGGCGATGCAGTCGGTTACCACCATAGATTCCTGGGCTCCTACTTGGAAAGCGCCGGATCCAGAAAGTACAGAGTATGTGTTGACATTTTCAGAACCGATAGTCTATGATAATGCTAAAAAAGTAACGGTCAAGTATCTTGCAGCATTTTCTGGAGCTTATACAGAAAAAGTACTTGTAGAAGGTGAAGATGGTGATTTTGTTGTTGTAGAAGCGGATGTCATATTCAAGTTTGATCCTCAACCGGGCGATTATATGTTTGTATCTTGGGAAGCAGGAGCATTTGCAGACCATCAAGGACATAAAGTGGCTGCCTTGACAAGTGGAATAGTTGATGCAAAGGCTACGGGAGTGTATTGGATTGCTGCTACAGAATCCTTTGATGTGGACGAAGACGGATTTACTCCGGCAATTGGAGATCCTATAACAAATCTGACAGATTTCACTATTGAGCTTGCTTTTGCGATGGATTTATATATTCCAACGAAAGATGTGGGTACTATTGAAATGATTTATGTAAAAAACAAAAAAACAATTACACAGGAAACAACTTATAGCGTTAATGGATCTACCTTGGTGATTGATATGCCAAAAGATGCTCCGGATGCAGGTAGTTGGATTTCTGTAAAAATTGGAGAACGTGCTGTTGTGGATGAAAGAGGAAATCCGAATGCTGCTTATGAATATGATACATCAGAAGGTGATAACCCTGGAATGTGGTTGGCTTCGAAAGGATACACCCGGAATCAGGTCATCCATAATTACACCTTTAATGGATTTTCTTGGTTTGACGACAGTGAAATAGTTTTTGCAAATGTAAAAATATCATTAGATCCAGAGAATTCTGATGGAGTCGTAGTTACGGGTCTTTATGATTATGATACTCCGCTGAAAGGCGTATTTGATGGTGATTTTGGCATCATAAGAGTAGAACCTGAAGTTGTAGGTGAATTTGAATACAAAGGACAAGTATATGATGTGCACATAGCAGATTCTGAAGATGATGATGGTGTCATTACATTAACGGTTAATGCTGATTTTAGTCTTTATACTGAAGGCGTAGAACTTTTCATACCAGAACTAGGCTCATTGGAAGCCGCTTATGGAGACTTTACCATTAATCCTGTTCCTTCACCAGTGAAATTAAAAGTTATCAAGCCTTTTGCAGATAAATATAAAGTGGTTCGTAAGTTGAAGAAGAAATAAGAATTAATTGATAATTGTATGAAAGCGGCACGATCATTGTGCCGCTTTTTTTGTGCCAAATTTTCCAAGTACATAATGAATGGAAATTTCAAAAAAAAATGTAACTTTGTTGTTTCATACTTAATATGAAAAATAATTAATCATTCGCAATGAAACGGCAAGTATTATTTTTAATTTATTTATTTTTTTGTTTTGCATTAGAGGCAAAAGAAGTTTCCAAGGAACAAGCCTTATTATATGCGCAAAATTTCTTTCAACAAATCGATCAACCGGTTAGCATTGCAAATGCAGATATTCTTGCAGTAAATGCATCAGACAATAGTCCTCTTTATTACATCATCAATTTCAATCCTCAGGGATGGATATTAATTGCAGCAGATGATTTATCTTCTCCCGTGCTTGGCTATTCTCCAAATAATAAATTTATTTTAAATCCTGAAAATCTGGCATTAAATGATTGGTTGGAAGGATACAAAAAACAAATAAAATACTTAAAAAAAACACCAGGATTAAAACGCCATCCCAAATGGGAGGCTGAAGATCGCACCATGTTACGGGCATCTGCACTTATTGTACAACCGTTGATCAAAATCAACTGGAATCAGGGTAGTGGCTATAATCAATATTGTCCGGCTGATTCGAAAGGACCAGGGGGCCATGCATTGGTTGGTTGCGTTGCAGTTGCGATGGGGCAGGCTTTATCTGTGGCACAAGCTCCAACTCGTCCATCTGGTTCATATTCTTATACAAGCCCTACTTATGGTTTCTTGTCTGTCGATTACGATAAGGAAGTTCCTTATGATTGGAATGCTATCATAGTAGGGAGTAATGGCAAAAAAGAGCTGGCCCGGTTGTTATATCATTGTGGCGTGGCTGTGGATATGATGTATGGCCCAGCTTCTTCCGGAACTTATAATTCAAAGGTAGCAGCCGCTTTCAGGCGAAATTTTTCCATGGATGATAATTGTAAATATTATAAGCGTGGTAGTTATTCAGATACAGATTGGAAAAAATTGATATTGCAAGAATTGGAAAATGGAAGACCTATAATTTATGGGGGAGATGATGGAAGTTATGGTCATAGTTTTAATTTGGATGGATACGATGGAAACGACTGGTTTCATTTCAATTGGGGATGGGGAGGTGTATCTAATGGCTATTTTCCATTAAGTAATTTGAATGATGGAAGCCATAATTATAAGAATAATCATGATATGATTGTCGGAATTAGTGGCAAGACCAATATGGCTCCAACAAATATTATATTATCGACTAATTCTGTCAAAGAACATATGCCTATAGGTACAGAGGTAGCCGACGTAACAGTAGTTACAAATAATCCGGCTCCTAATTTCGTATTTACTTTAAAAGGTGACAATTTGTTTCCGGAAGGAAATGAAGACCCCGCTTTTGTGATTGATCGAAATCAAAAATTGAGAACAAAGATAATTTTTGACTATAAAACTCGTAATGAGTATGTATTGTATATTAATGTAAATGATAAATCCAATAAAACTTCTTTTGAGAAAAAATTTGTTATTTCTGTAGTACCTACATCAGGAGTCGAATCCATAGAAGGTATCTCCAATTATGAGATTTTTCTTGTGCCTGGTACGCAGATTATACAAATAATCAATAATACAGATGCATTGAATCCAGTAAGTTATGAAATCCTGGATATTTCGGGCAGCATACTGGGTCGAGGAAACCTGCATGAAAAGATCAATGAAATATCATTGCCAGGAGATATGAATCGAAGAGTATGTATCGTGCGATGCAATGACGGTCAATTAGTTGTGATTAAGAAAATTATTTTTCAATAATAGATGTTTAATCGTTAAACGATACCACAATGAAACGAATAATGATTTTGTTAGTGGCGTGTATAATGCCAATGTTATTTCAAGCACAGGATATTTCTATCTTCAACCCGGACCCAAATTCTATGTGGCCGTACCTGTTTAATGACTTTAAGGGAGGTACTGTTTGTTATAAAGATGGAACCAAAAGTCAAGCTCCTATTAATTTTCATTTGCTTACAGGTGAACTGCAATTTGTCCAAGGGGATGTCATCATGAAAGTTGTTAAACCTGATCAGATAGACCGGATTGAAGTGGACGGATTTGTATTTGTTCAACAGGCTGGCAATTATTATGAACAACTGAAACAGGACAATGGTTTGTCTTTGCTAAAAAAAATCAAAGGCAATTTAAATGATTTGATAGAATCTACTGGTGCATATGGTTCTAAAGGGGCAGTATCGGCTACAACAGATTTATCATCGTTCAGAATTGGCATTGGAGGAGTTACCAATTTGAGTCATCAAGCTATTAAACTTGATAAAAACAATGGCAAATCTTTTAGTGTGAAAATTTCCTATTATTTTCTTTATCAAGAATCGTTATTTGATGCAAGTAAAAAAGGAATCCAGTTCATGTTTCCTGATAACAAGAAAGAAATAGATCAGATTATTAAAAAACATAAAATCAAATTCAGTAATGAAGAAAGTTTGCGCTCTCTTGTTGATTTAATTTATGTTTTTGCTACTAATTAGTTGAAAGTGGCGCTTCTTGAGGCGTGTTCCCATTCTGATCACTGTTGAATTTATAAATAATTTAACTATTTAATTAACATAATGAAAATCACAAAATTGTTCTTGCTTGCACTTGTGTTTTTACTTGGGAGTTTTACTCTCCATTCCCAAGGCCTCAAAGCCTTCAAGCTCCCCAACGGACTAAGTGTATTTATCTGGGAAGATCCGACCGCATCGGATGTACATGGCATTGTGGCCTGTAACGTAGGCGCTAAGGATGATCCGGATAATTTGACCGGATTAGCGCATTATCTTGAACATGTTATGTTTAAGGGAACCGAGAAAATCGGAGCATTGGATTGGGAAAAAGAAAAACCGATTTATGAGCAAATCATACAAAAATACGATGAGATGGCGCAAGAGTCGGATCCTGTGCGCAAAAAAGAAATCAATGATGAAATCAACAAATTGACAGTTGAAGCAACAAAATATTCTCTTACCAATGAATTTTCCTCTTTAGTAGAAGGTATGGGCGGTAAAGGACTCAATGCTTTTACTTCCTATGATATGACATTCTATCTCAATTCATTTCCTTCCGGCGGCATTTATAAATGGCTCGATTTGTATTCGGAGCGGATGATCAATCCTGTTTTCAGGGCTTTCCAAACGGAGCTGGAAACCGTATTTGAAGAATATAATCGGTCACAAAACAATTCCTCGGCGCAGATACAGCAATTTATGCTGCGCAATCTTTTTCCCGATCATCCTTATGGCCGACCCATACTTGGTTATCCCGAACATCTGAAAAATCCGCAACTAAGTCAATTGATAAAGTTTTATAACGATTGGTATGTTCCCGAAAATATGGCGTTGATTTTGGTTGGAAATATCAAAACCAATGAAGTAGTGGGAATGATTAAGGAAAAATTCGGCCGGTTGGAAAACCGTCCGTCTCCGCAACGAAAAGAATATCAGGAAACCATCTTTAGTGGACGAAAAGAACTCAAAGCTAAAATAGCGCCAAATCCTACAGTTAATTTAGTTTATAAAAGCGTTCCCGAAGGAAATTCCAATAAAATAGCGCTGGAAATCTGTACTAAAATTCTGAGTAATTCCAGCCGTACCGGTTTGTTAGATAAACTGTCTATTGATGGAGATTTAATGGCCGCTTATACCATGGCATTCGGCTTCAGGGATCAGGGACGAATCATTATTGGCGGTATTCCGGCATACGATGTGAATCAACGCCGGTTTGAGTCATTAGGATCTGTGGAAAAAATGATTCTCAAAGAAATCAAAAAATTACAGGAAGGTCAATTTGAAGATTGGTTAGTGGAATCCGTTAAATCAGATATGATTCGCGAATATGATTTAAATATGGAAAAGCCTGAAAATAAAGCCAATGCTTTGTTGGAAAGTTTTATTTACGGAAAAGATTTAGCCACTATTTTGGATTACAAAAATATAGTGGCGTCATTAACCACTCAACAGATCAAAGATATTGCCAAACAATATTTTGGAAAGGATTATTTGGCTCTCTATTTAGAGAAAGGCAAATCTCCAAAACAAAATACATTGGAAAAGCCGCATTATGACCCGCTTCAGCCATTGCGCAATGTGAAGTCGGATTATGCCAAATTATTTGAATTAATGCCAGTCAAATATACAAAACCGCAATATACTGATTTCAATGCAGTTCAGGTAAAGCTGGTAAATGAAAAATCCCAATTGTTTTATACGCCAAATACCGAAAATAACATATTTACATTACGGCTGAAATATGGCATTGGTACAAACAAAATGCCGAATCTTGATTTGGCTGTTTATTTAATGAATAATGCCGGTATTATGGGACAGATGAAAGCCCAGGAAGTAAAGCAGGCCTTTAGCGAGTTGGGTACCACTTGCCAATTTAAAGTAGATGAAAGTTATTTAACCATTGAAATGAATGGATTTGAAAATAACTTGCAGCAGTCATGCCAATTATTAACCCGGCAGGTTTTGTTCCCGGATTTGGATGAAAAACAGTTGAACAACCTGAAAGGAATCGTATATCAGGATCGAATTCAGGAAACTGAAACAGTCGAGTCGCTGAGCCAGGCATTGAAAGATTATCTCGCTTATAAAAATGGATCGGAATATATAGAGCGTCCAACATTGGAAAGCATTTTGGGATTAACCTCCGGAAATTTAACCGGAGAATTTCAGCGAGCTACTGATTATGAAGCAGAAATTCATTATGTGGGCACTTTACCTTTTGATGAAGTATATACCATTTTAGGCGCTAACCTGCCGTTGAAAGTAGGCGAAAAAGAATCCTCTTCTCCGGAAGTGAAAGAAAGGGTTACCTACTCTGAAAATACGGTTTATTTCCTGTCCGATAAAGATGCACAGCAAAGCAATATTTATTTTTTCGTAGAAGGAGATCCGTATGACAAATCAAGCGATGTATATCGCAATGCATTTAATCAATACATAACCGGAGGATTTACAAGTATTTTGATGCAGGAAATCAGGGAATATCGTTCGATGGCTTATTCTACGTACGGTTATCAGGAGATTCCTCCCATTGCAGGTAAGAAGGATTACTTCATTGGTTATATAGGAACGCAAGGCGATAAAGTAACAGATGCCCTGGACGTTTATACCGGAATTTTGAAAGAATTGCCTTTGTATCCCGGCAGAATAGATAATATCAAGAATTATTTGAAGGAAGTCGCGTTATCTACTAAGCCTGATTTTAGAACTCTGAGTCAATTTATCGAAACTTATAGACTTCGTGGCTATACCGAAGATCCGCTGAAAGAAAACCTGGAAAAGATTGAAAACCTGACTTTCGATGATATTGTAAAATATTATGAACAGCATGTAAAAGGCCGCCCGATCGCCATTGCAATCATAGGTAATCCAAATAATGTCGATACAAAAGCCCTGGAAAAGTACGGCAAAGTGATCCGGCTTTCTTCGTCGAAATTGTTTAGTGAAAAATAACAGCAGGCTGGGGACTGTTTCGACTTTTGAAGACAGTCCCATTTTGTATGCAGATTAGTTAACTCTTCGTGTTTAATCAGTCTTCGTGTTAAAAATATTCATGAGGACTGCTTTTTCATGGAATTATTTCAATTTATCAAAGTAGAATTAGCTCAAACAGTGTTGTCAATCGACGATAGTTTCAATTTTTCTTCAAATATTATACGAGTTATCCCAATTCTTTGTATCTTCGTGCGCAATTTTTAAATAAAAATCAATAAACTATAATACTGAATGGCAACTTTAGAAAAAATCAGGAGTAAAGCGGGATTGCTGGTAATCGTAATCGGAGTCGCTTTATTCGCATTTATTATCGGTGACTTTTTGAACTCTGGCTCCACCTATTTCAGGCAGCAGCACAATAAAATTGCAGTGGTTGACGGTGAAGGAATCGGTATTCAGGAGTTCCAGGCCAGAGAACAGGAAATGGCTGAAATTTACAAGATGCAGTCAGGATCAGCTTCTTTGACGGACGATATGACGAATCAGATGCGGGAAAGTGTGTATGAAGGCATGGTAAACCGGATTTTGCTTGATAAGGCTTCGGAAGAAACCGGATTTACAGTCGGAAAAGAAGAGTTGGCCGACTTGTTGATGGGAAGCAATATTTCCCCGATTATCCAAAATCAACCGATGTTTCGCAATCCTCAAACCAATACGTTTGATCGTTCTGTCCTGTTGAATTTTTTGAAAACAGTGGAAGCGGAAGACTTTAGCCAACAACCTGCCAGTGTTCAGGAACAGTTGGAGCCTGCCAGAAAATATTGGCTTTTCCTTGAACGGATTGTTAAAGAACAACGGATGCAGGAAAAATACACCAATCTGTTGACCAAAGCAGTAGTAATGAATTCGTTGGATGCAAAAGCCGAATTTGAAGCAGGCAAAGTGCATGTTGATTTTGACTATGCAGTAAAAAATTATCTTACCATACCCGATGACCAGGTGAGTGTGTCGGAAGCCGAAATTCAAAAATTATATAATCAGCGGAAAGAAAACTTTCATCAGGATGAAGCCCGCGTCATTAGCTATATCTCTGTGAATGTGGTTCCAAGCCAGGAAGATTACGCCGTTGCTGAAAAGCTGATTTCTGGATTAAAAGAAGAATTTACAACCACACATGATGTGGCCGGTTTGGTAAATGAACAATCGGATGTGCCTTATACCAACGCATTTATGTCGTTATCTTCGATGACGCCTGCCATAAAAAAGTTTGTTGAGAATGCTAAAGTTGGCGATGTGGAAGGTCCCGTTTTGACCGGAAACAATTATGATATGTATCGTTTGGTTGACGAAATAATGGCTCCCGACTCGGTACGTGTGGTACAGGTTACACTTCCCGCATTAGATGATGCGGCATTGACTCATTTGACCGACAGTTTGATGGCAGTAGTCAATGCAGGAAAGAAATTTACCGAAGTTGTTTCTGAATTTACCGGAGGTCAAACCGATGGAGATATGGGATGGGTGACAGAAGTAGCGCTGTTGCAGAATGCTGACGAACGTTTCAAAAATGCCGTATTCGGAGCTGCTGCCAATAAATTGTTTGTCGCAAAATCCAGTTATGGAAGCCATTTGGTACAAGTTACCGAACAAACAAAACCGGTAAAAAAATATAAAGTAGCCGATTTGCAAGTACAGGTTGACCCGAGTACAGCTACTTATAATAAATTGTACAACGACCTGACCCAATATGTAGTAGCGCATAATAATGTGGACAGCTTCAAAGTTGCTGCCGCACGCGAAGGATTGGTTTGTAATACGGATGTGCGCGTTACCAAAAACGATCCTTCTTTGGGAATGATTAAAAACTCCCGGCAGGTAATTCGCTGGGCATTTGAAAATAAGATAGGATCCATCTCTGAAATTTATGATTGCAATAGCCAGGTTTTGGTTGTAGCAGCCATTGAAAAAGATTTGAAAAAAGGCTACCGTCCGGTAACGGAAGTATCCGAGATGTTGAAACGCGAGCTATTGAATGAAAAGAAAGCAGAAATGATTATTGCCGATTTGAAATCGAAAGGATTCCTGACGATGGAGCAGTATGCTGAATATATGAACAGCCCGGTACAAAATGTGAAGTTTGTAAATTTCCAAACGCCTCGTATTTCTGGGATCAATGCTGCCGAACCGATGTTGAATGCTTATGCTCCAGGCGCCGAAGTAAATAAGGTATCTGCTCCGCTGCAAGGCAATATGGGTGTTTATGTTATTAAAGTAACAGATCGCCAGGAAGACAACAAAGAATTTAATTTGGAAAATATCAGACGGACGTCGGGATCAACCAATATGTATCGCTTTTATCAAGTTACCAATACATTGAAAAAAATCTCCGACGTACAAGATAACCGTAGTAGATTTTATTAAATAGTTGAGAGTTGAGAATGGAGAGTTGAGAATTCTCCACTCTCAATTCTCCACTCTCAATTTATGAAAAGCATTTTGTTGGGTAAAACATTGGATGAACTCAGGCAGGTCGTGACCGGTCTGGGTTTACCTGCTTTTATGGCAAAACAGATGGTCGATTGGATGTATAAAAAGCGGGTCGATTCGATAGACAAAATGACCAATCTGTCGATTGTAAATCGCGATAAAATGCAGGCGCAATATGAAGTTGGCGCCTCTTTACCCGTTCAATCCCAACAATCAGCCGACGGAACCATCAAGTATCTTTTTCAGGTGCAGGGCGAACATTTTGTAGAGTCGGTATATATTCCCGATCACGAACGTGCTACGCTGTGTGTTTCGACCCAGGTCGGATGTAAGATGAACTGCCTGTTTTGTATGACAGGAAAACAAGGTTTTGCTGCGAATTTAACATCCGCGGAGATTATCAATCAAATACTTTCCATTCCGGAATATGAAATGCTGACGAATGTCGTGTTTATGGGAATGGGAGAACCTTTAGATAATACAGACGCATTGTTCAACGTGCTGGAAATCCTTACGGCAGATTATGGTTTAGCCTGGAGTCCGAAACGGATTACAGTTTCAACCGTAGGCATTGTTCCGGGTTTGAAGCGATTTTTGGAGGAAAGCTCGTGCCATTTGGCTGTAAGCATTCATTCTCCGTATCATGAAGAACGATTGTCTATGATGCCTGTCGAAAAAACGTATCCTATTGCCGGTGTCCTGGACTTGATCCGTCAATATGATTTCTCACATCAGCGGAGGGTTTCGTTTGAATACATCATGTTTTCCGGCTTGAACGATGATTTGCGGCATGCTCGCGATTTGGCAAAATTATTAAACGGAATACCTTGTCGTGTCAACCTGATCCGCTATCATGCCATTCCGGGAGTAGAACTGAAAACGACGGATTCGGCCTCCATGGTTGCATTCCGCGATTATTTAAATTCGAAAGGAATCATTTGTACCATACGCGCATCGCGTGGCGAAGATATTTTGGCTGCTTGCGGCATGTTATCCACTAAAAAAAGAAAAGATAAAACGATATGAGCGATAATAAACAAATTAAAATAGGAATTACGCAGGGCGATATCAATGGGATCGGTTATGAAATTATTTTGAAAACATTTTCTGATGCCAATCTCCTGGAATTATGCACCCCGGTAATTTACGGTTCATCGAAAGTAATCGCCTATCACCGGAAAGCGATGGAATTGCCCCCGGTCAACCTGAATATTATCCATAATGTGCAGGATGCCGCACATAATCGAATGAATCTTATTAATTGTGTAGGCGAAGAGGTAAAAGTCGAATTGTCGGTTCCGACGGAAGAATCGGGCAATGCCGCGTTGAAATCCCTGGACCGCGCCGTTCAGGATCTGAACGCCGGTTTGTTGGATGTACTGGTAACGGCGCCGGTAAACAAACAAGTCATGCAACATTCGTCGATAGCCTTTGGAGGTCATACCGAATATTTGGAAACCGTATCGGGGCAGGGTAGCCGTGCCTTGATGGAAATGGTCTGCGATTCGTTGCGAATAGCATTGGTCACCACTCATATCCCGTTGTCGGAAGTTTCTAAATTGTTGTCTGTTGATTTGATTTTAGAAAAAATACGCCTGTTCAACCGGAGTTTGAAAACGGATTTCTGCATTCGCAAACCCCGGATAGCGATTTTGTCATTAAATCCTCATACCGGCGAAAATGATTTTTCTGCAGGAACGGAAGAGCGCGATATTATCGTACCCGCTATGGATATGGCAAGTAAGGAAAATATTTTATGCTTTGGCCCTTATGCAGCCGATACCTTTTTCGGTTCGGGAAAATACGAGCAATTTGACGGAGTATTGGCGATGTATCACGATCAGGGTTTGATACCGTTCAAGACCCTGGCCATGGAATCGGGAGTACATTTTACGGCCGGCCTGCCGATCGTTCGTACTGCGCCCAATCATGGCGTGGCCTACGATATTGCCGGAAAAAATTTAGCATCCGAATCTTCTTTCCGCCATGCATTGTATTTAGCCATCGATGTGTACCGCAATCGTCAAATGGATCTGGAAATCAATACCAATCCCCTTCGGAAACAGTATTTTGAGAAAGGAAATGACAATGAGAAGTTGGACTTAACGAAAGAGAGTTGAAAATTCTTCATCTCAACTCCCTCGCAGATTTTCGTACGCTTCGTTTAATTCGGGAAATCCTTCCTGCCGGATGTAAGTCGTGAGACCGCAGTGGCTATAGATATTGAAAGAAAATGGATAGCCGATCATAAACTGAGGCGTGGCAGCTTGGTATTCGACTACTTTCGACAATGCATTTTCGTAAGCTGTAAATTGTTCCTGAGTGGCGATGGTCCGCAGATAATCGGAAAGATCAAAGAAAAGATGGTAGGCATTTCGGTTAAAATGCTGGATGAAAGCTGTGTTCACCTCTGTTTTATTGGAAGAATAAATGGTCCGGATTGTTTCATCCAACGGATTGATATGAGATGGATTGATAACTGAAATCGTAGCCGAACGCGATGTCCCTTTTTTATTGTTCCAATTATTGAAATAAGCCTGGGCAAATGCTTTCAGATCAGGATTTGGGAGATATAAATCGGTCAGGTGTGTTGGGTATATTTCGGCCAAACCGTTAGAAAGCATTTCAGCAGAAGAAGCAACGATGTATTTCGTCTTATTCCGCAATTCCCAGGCGACTTCTATACCTGCCATGTAGCAGGTTTCAAAAATAATAAATTCCAGTTTTTCTTCATTTGCAGGTAAAGGAATAGCGTTGGCAAATTCGTTTAAAGGCATTTCATTTTCACCGTCTTCAAATATACTTCGCAAGTTGTTTTCCTGGTATTTTGTTGCGAAACCGGCCGGATCATTTAAGGCTCCTTTGGGCAGCCAGCCGCTGGCGTGGGAAAAACAAATCAGACCGTAGCTTTGAGCGGGATAGTCTTGCATAATTTCTCTGAAAATTTGGTTGAAATTAGTGGCCGAAGCCGAGTTCATTTCAACATATTCTTTCAGTAATTTGGTTTCAGTAGCCGTGATTTGCCAGAGTTTTGGCATTTCATCGCGTGTGTCGGTATAAACAATCAGATGATTGTTGGTTTCGCCCATGCGTTGCATGCCTTCTTGCAATGCTTCTATCTTCGTATCTATTTCCGATGATAAATTATTGTCCCCGCACAGGTAGGCGATGATAGTGCGTTGAGGCAGAACAGGTTCGGGAGCTCCCGGTTCGTCGCCTTCGCAGGAAACAAATAATAAGAAAAGGGCAAGAAAATAAGATAGATATTTCATGAGTTAAAATAAATAAAAAACCACCGGGCCGAGGAAGCCCGGAGGTTTTTAAGAAAGAATAATTCGATATGAATCTTATGGATTTATTGTACCGAAAGTTTGTACAGTCACCTGATTATTTACAAAAGCATTGTTGTTAGCAGCACTAATTGTAGCTACATCATCATAAAAATGAGATAACGACTTACTATTATTGATGATTGAAATTTCGCCACCGAAATTACCGGAGAATGTATTGCCAGTCAATGTTACATTAGTTTCTTCTGTAATTACAAAGCCTCTGGTACCTTTGACAGTGTTATTAGTAACAGTACCATTTGACTCGATGTATGCTGGTTGTCTCAAGTTCTCAAAATAATTATTTGAAATGGTAAAACCAGAAGCTCCCGGAGATACAACCATTGCTCTTGACACCTCTCCATCTCCATTCGCATAATCTCCTACAAATTTCGAATTTATAATACTTACACCTGTAGATTGAATACCAATTAAGTTTTGAGTTGTTTTATCCGTTTTTTCAAATGATATGCCATCGATCGTAGCTCCAGCAGTCAATAGAAGGGCTTGTGCGCCACCATCGGTGGTAATTTTTGATGCAAAACCCGGAGCTCCTTTAATTGTTATCGCTTCATTGACAGTGATTGTAGTATTGACAGGATAAGTTCCGGCAGTTAATTCAATAATATCTCCGGCATTTGCAGCAGTCACCGCATCAGTTAAAGAAGCATACGGAGTTCCTCCAATCATGAAAGTATTTACAAACGAACTTCCGGTAAGAGTAACATTGGCCGGAATATTTGTTACAACATTTGCTTTAAAAGTGGTTCCTGCTTTGGTGATATTAGCCGTGCTACTACCTTCTCCGGAAGTAGGGGAAACAGCAATTGTTTTTGTTCCATTACTGAATGTGTTACCATCTAATGTTACTTCATTCGAAATAGCCCACCTGTTTTCAAAATCAGAAGCCCAGTTACCGGTAATTGTATTTCCAGAGAAAGTCGAGGCTGCAGCAGCGCCAGCACCTAAGTTTAGTAACAGAACACCCATGGTTTCATTGTCGGTAATGGTATTATTGGAAACAGTTGCACCCACTGCATTTGCAAATTGAATACCTGTTCGGTTTTTCAAAATTTGATTGCCTGTGATAGTGATTCCTGTAGTGTTATTAGCATAAACTCCGTTTCTATGTCCGCTTACACGGCTATTGAGTAAAGAAGCTCCCGCTGTCATTGACACACCGGCTGGATTTTCTACATTCCAAGCAGTACCAGGAATACGATTAGGATTATACATAACCCATACACCATCTAATGTACCAGCTAAATTCACTGAAGTTTGACCTCCTGCAGTTGTAGAAACCTTGAAAATAGTTTTGTCCATTCCTTCTCCCTTAACTGTAACGCCAGCAGGGATGGTGATGCCTGTTCCAATGTTATATACTCCCGCAGGTACTAAAATAGTTTGTCCGGTTGCTACAGCATTTAATGCATCAGCAAGGGTTGGATAGTCAGCCAATGTTTCTTGAATGATGATTTTAGCTTGAGTGTCGATCACAATCTCATCATTAAATATATCACTCACAATAACAGTTAACTCTCCTTTGTTAGAGAAGAAATTACCAATTACAGTGGTTAATTTATTTTCAGCAATAGGAATATTGGAAACCGTTTTGTTGCTTCCCAATTGGATAGTAGTGCCAGCATCTTTGTATGCACCTACCTCAAAAGAAACTGTTTGCGCGGGAGCTGCAAAAATATAATCAAAACCAAGGACATACACTTCTTTTGATAATCCTGTTATTAATTCAGTTCCATCGATTTTTTTGGGAATTTCTTTAGATACAGCAGCCGTTAATGCCGTAGAAACATCCACCGTTTTGCTTGTGTTCACTTCTCCAGTCAATGCATTAAATCCTGCGGGTAAAGTGGTAGGATTTGCTCCAGTGTATTGCATTTTAGCACTTAATACTTCTTCTCCTAAATAGCCATCAATAGCATCGATAGCGATCAAACGGAACTTTCCAAATGGACGTTTCAGTTTGATAGTTCCTAATGTTTGGTCAGTAGTTGTAAGATCAACTGTTTCTAAAGCATAGAAAGCATCACGGGCATCATCAGAGAGTTTATAAGTGCCTATCATTTCTATGGCTGTAAGTCCCGGGTCTGCTGTTGCAGGATTTGCTTTGATGTCGGCATCAGATATACCGTTGTTTGTTTTGTAATGTAAGTCCGCCCCATGTGCGGTTGCTTCGGTTGTTCCATTTGCAACAAAATCCGCCCAAAAAACAAAGTCATAATCAAGCGCCAGCAAACGGGCGGTAAAGGTTACATCCGTAGTCGTAAAATTGTCAGAAACAATTTTGTATCCGCGATAGGCCAAACGTCTTGGAGTTTCCTTTGTCCAGACTTCCAAAATGTAGCGAAGGTCATAGTCAGCAGCCTTCACATTAGTAGCGCCTCCATGTTCGGAAGCATAGGTTTTAATTCCGGAAGGAATCGAGGTTTTCACGGTGAAATTCACCATTCCATCGTTGCGTTCCACATCGTAAGTGTCGTCGGAGCAGGAGTACATTGCGACGAGCAACAAGGCTAATAGCCAGTTTAATTGTCTTTTCATGTTGTTCATTTTTGTTTGTGAGGGAATTCCCTCTGATTAATAAAATTTATATGTGTATAATTATTTCATCCGTAAAACTGTCGTCCACTCCGATTTTTCCATCCGGATTCAAATCTTTGGTCAGGAATTCCGATTTGAGGATCGTCAGTTTATTTCGTTGCAGATTGATTTTCAGTCCGCTCACTGTATTGATCCGTTTTCCTTCAGCCGAAATAATTTCAAAATCGACAAAATAGAACGTATCGTTTTCCACAAAGACAAAGTCGGAGGCAATGATGGCTTCTTTTTCGGGAATGACTTCTATAATATCGTGCGTATAATGAATGCCTGATTTGAAATTGTCGGGGGCAAAGAGGTAGGCGTTGTATCCCATCGGAAAAAACAGATTGTAGTACAAATTGGTGGTGCTGGGACGAATGGATGAGTACGACAGGGTTTGATGATAAGTCATATACTCATTGATATCGGTAGTGATGATCTGATAAACAGCAAAAGGCCGTTTTGTTTCTATCAGAGCATCATAATGTATAAACCGTTGGTGACGATAGGGGGTTAAGTCCATATCGCATTTTCCCGTAAAGGCATCTTTAGTTGTATTGTATCCCCTGTATTTCCCAGCTTGCGGCATAATGGAAACTTGTTGCAGGCTGGTCGTTTCATAATATTTGTCCGTGGCGGTACCTTTATTTACAAAATCGATCCAGGCAATTATTTCGTATTGATCTACAGGTAGTTGCAAGGTGTCGGTGATATGATACATTCCTTTGGAAATAATGGCGTTTTCAGTTTTCATGACCCGGGTTACCCGTTCTGTCACCTTGTCTGAGCGGGAAGCATCTTTTTTGTACACATCAATGATGTAACGTATGTCGTAGTCGCCTTCGAGCATTTGGGCGTAAGTCTGAAAAATCGTGTCGGTATCGAACGACATATTCAAATCGATCGAAATGGATACTTCTACCAAGTATGGATCTACCGGATTATCGTCCGGAAATTCGTGTACTGTATCGCAGCCAACGAGGCCGATAACCGGCAACAACAGATAAAACAGCTTGTATTTTAATGCTTTCATTTTTGCTCTTTTATTTGTTGAATTTGTAAATTAACGTGATGCCGGCGCGCGTAAGGCCCCAATAATCTTTGGTTTCTGTGGCATATTTTTCTCCGTTGTTTACATTGTAAAAAATGTCGTAGTTTAAATGGGCGTATCCCAATCCTAAGGTAAATTCCATTCCCCAGCGACCTTTGAGAGTAAGTGCGTAACCGTAGCTTAGTCCGCCTCCCCACAATGGAGTCTTGCCGTCTTTGTCCTGGTAACGGTCTTCATCATCAGACGCTATATTGTAATAGGCAACATGTGTGTGCAGTCCGACAAAATGCCCGTTCATTTGGTCGTGCAACCACCAGCGCAATTCGGGTTGGAAACTCAATGTGCGCATTTTCCACGAATTAGCGACAGTATAAGGCGAATAAGTGAATGGGATATCAACCGACAATTGGCGGGCAATGGGAAGCTCTACTCCCACATTGGCAATTCCGACGCCTAATTGCAATAAATTTGTTTTGACTGCCCAATGCTGGGTCGGCTGAATTGCTTCAACCGGCTTTTCCCGGGGAGGAAGCACGATCTTTGGAATCGTATATTCTATTTTTCCTGTAGATAATTCGGTTGGCTGTACTGCAATCGGTTTTGATAAGGCGGTAGATACCATGCATACAGATGCTTTTCGCTGAGCAGGTAAAATGTTTTTTGTAAGTAGGCGTATGTTTTACCTTTTCCTAATTGTTTGATTGCGATTTCTTTCTGATCCCATTCCAATTGCGTGCTATCGATGATGCAGGTCAGTTCGTCGCGGAATGGAATGAGCGAGTCTGCTTCAACCTGGTTTTTGAATCCTTCCCAGTCTTCTCCCATGCTCAGGACAGATATGGCGCAATGTTGCAATACAGGATAATTGTGGAATAGATATTCTTTGATACCATTCAACCGTTTTTGCGAC
The DNA here is from genome assembly GCA_031553835.1 of Bacteroidales bacterium. Lineage (GTDB taxonomy): Bacteria > Bacteroidota > Bacteroidia > Bacteroidales > Azobacteroidaceae > JAVBKX01. Next base: position 2,340 of record JAVBKX010000044.1, on the reverse strand, counting down.
AAATCTTCGTTGTATTTCCAGTTTCCATCAATAGAAGTGTAGGCTACAATAGAAACAGCGACTGAAACCGAATCGACCTGATTGTGCCAAATATAGTCGCTTATGTAGTTGTCCAATGCTTTTGCCGCTGCAGAGTTGCTCCGTATCCGGCTGTTTACATCAAATAAATTAACAGTGAAAAACATATCGTAGCAACTGGTTTTGGCCTGTATTGTATAAACCGGTTCCTGAGCGTGGGACGATATCCCGGTGACCAGGATTATAGCCAGTAAAGCCAATCCGATTTTTATATTTAAACCAGGAAGAAAAAACCTCTTGCTCCAAACTTTATGCTTCATATAAATGAAGAAAAATTTAAGGTAAAATAATTAATGTATGTGCTTATTTGCAAGATGGTTTTCCAATAATCAGCTCTTCAGTGTATTTTTAAATACTCGTTTCACAACCATGTATGCGTATAATTAATGCAAATAAATGCATATTTTAATTAAAATCAAAATATCTTAAGTTATTTAAAGTTAAATGCAAGGCGAAAGGTGCAGGGTGCAAGGCGAAAGGTGCAGGGTGCAAGAAATTGCACGCAGTTATCCTTTACCCTGCGCCCTGTACCTCGTACCTTTCGCCCTTTACCTTTTGCCCTGTGCCTTTCGCCCTGCGCCCTGTGCGGATCTGACGCTGTTATTCTACATTTCGGAATGTATGTCTTATATTTCGGAATGGGTGACATATATTTTTTTATTTTTCACTCCATCTTTACATCAAAACTAATAATATCGAATGATCATGCGAATAAAAAGAGAGCTTAAAATCAGATCCATTGCAGATGAAAATATATTGATTATGCAAGGACATGTAGGGGTGGATATGACAAAAGTAGCGTCATTTAACGCGACTGCAAAATGGCTTTGGAGTGAATTATGCGACAAAGAATTTTCATTGGATGATGTCGCCCGGTTGCTTGTCAGTCATTTTGATATAGATATGGCAACAGCCAGAGCGGATGCGAATAAATGGGTGGATCAGATGTCAACATGCAATGCTTTGGAAATATGAATACTTTCAATGAATTGACTTACCCTCAACAACTACTGTTTGCCTTAATAAAACTTGCGTTATGGAATACAGCTCCCGACACAACATTGTTAGACAGAGCCGATGATGCCGTTTGGAATGAAGTTTACCGGCTATCGGCCGATCAGGGCATTCATGCGATTGTTTTTGACGGCGTAATACTTTTGCCGATTGAGTTACAACCATCGCGTACTATCAAAATAGCCTGGGCTGCTAATGTGGCGGCTATTGAACGCAGGTATGCGCAAAAGGTGGAAGTGGCCAATGATATAGTGAATCACTTTACTGAAAAAGGCATTAGTATGTTACTCTTCAAAGGCATTGGATTGGCTCAATACTATCCTGTTCCTCAGCATCGTGAATTTGGAGATATTGATTTTTATCTTTTTGACCGGCATGAAGAAGGTAACCGGTTGCTTGTCGGGTTGGGCGCTGTAAAGCACAAATACAATATAGATAAACACGTTATATTTTTTTACAAAGGCGTTCCATTGGAAAATCATGCGCATTTTCTGGCAGGGGAAAAATTTCGTAATGTCGATGTGTTGGAAAAACGTTTACAGAAAACTCTGGAAGATCACAGCACATTAGGCCGGCATGCGGGAAGTTTGGTTTTGTTTCCACCTCCCGATTTTAATGCCTTGTTTATGATATGTCATGCATTCGGACATTTTATGTCTGAGCCTTTGGTATTAAGATATTGTCTTAGTTCGCCACCAGAGACGTGTTCCATGATGAGGATAATGTAATTTTTCCATAGGAAGGCATGATATAATTGGACGATGTTGCCATGAGATAAACGTTTTAATGCTTGAGCTTCTCTGTAAATTTCATCCAATTTACTTGCATGATACACTAAACTTTTCATTAAAATTACTATATTCCGTTAGATCCATATATTTCACTGCCACCAACTTATTTGTTTCCTTATGTTTTCCTCTATGAACACTCCCAAATCCTCCTTTCCCTAATTTTTCCAATATTTCATATTGTGCCAAGATATTGTTGAAATCAAAGGGAGTTCCTGGAGTCCTTTCGTAATAGACAATTTCGCCATCCTTGATAAGGATAAAGGTGTCATTGCGTATTTCGACTCCATCTTGGTTGAAGAAATTGAAGTTGGCGCTATTTTCTACTCCATGCTCTTCATGCAAAATTTCTTTGAAACGTTCAAGAGTTGTTGCACTTTCAGGAACCTCAATCGGCATTCCTTTGACTGCTGGATTTCCATTCTGCTTCAAAGTTATCTAGAGAATTATTTCCAAAATC